>NZ_JAQFVG010000242.1 GCF_029439455.1 Caballeronia sp. BR00000012568055
GTCGTACGTAAGTTATTTGAGAATCATTCTCATTTGTATTGACGCGATTCAATGTCCATCGTACGATCCGTTTCACGCAACAAATGCCTGACCGCGGATCGCCATCTCATGCGCGCACCGAGTGGATCAAACTCGCCGCGCATTACATAAAAACAATTAGGAGTTCAATGAAAACGTACCGACCCAAAGCGAGCCGGTCGCGACGATTCGCGCTTTCGACTTCCGCCGTGCGTCTGACTTTAATGTCGATGCTGGCATGGAGTTCTTTTGCCGGTTCCGCCTATGCAGCCGCCAGTCCCGATGCCACGCCCGAAGCGCCCGAAGCCGATTTGAATATTCAGGCGCAGCCGGGTAATTTCTGGACCGGTTTCTGGACCCGACAGAACATGCTCGGCGATATGGGTGGCGTGCGTCCGTGGCTCGGTAAATACGGCGTATCGTTCTTATTGACGGAGACGAGTGAATATCTCGCCAACGTGCGCGGCGGATTGGGTCGCGGCGGCGCGTATGACGGCCTCACCACGGCAACCGTCAATGTCGATACACAAAAGGCATTCGGTTTGCCGGGCGGTACGTTCAATGTCAGCGCCTTGCAGATTCACGGCACCAATCTGAGCACGCGTTATCTCGGCACGCTGAACACGGCGAGCGGGATCGAAGCGGAAGGCACCACGCGCTTGTGGGAGTTGTGGTATCAGCAGTCGTTTCTGAACAAGCGTGTGGATGTAAAGATCGGACAACAAAGTATCGATCAGGAATTCATCACGAGCACGTACGCGGCCACCTTTATCAATACGATGTTCGGCTGGCCCGCGCTGCCATCGTACGACATGCCATCGGGCGGTCCGGCGTATCCGCTGTCGGCGCTCGGTGCGCGCGTGCGCGGACAGATCACGCCGAATCTCACGGCATTGGCCGGTGTGTTCGACGGCGATCCGCTCGGCAATAATCCCGACAATCTGCACGGCACGAACTTCAACACCCATAACGGCACGTTGTGGATCGGCGAACTGCAATACGCGATCAATCAGCCATCCGATGGCGAAATGGTCGGCATGAACAGCAACAAGCTGCCCGGCACCTACAAACTGGGCGTCTGGTACAACACCAATCGATTCGACGATCAGCGCTTCGACAACAGCGGTCTCTCGCAGGCCGATCAAAACACCACGGGCACCGCGCAATCGCATCACGGCAACTACAGCTTCTACGCCGTCGCCGATCAGATGATCTGGCGTCCCAATCCGGACGAAGCGCGCAGCATAGGCGTATTCACGCGTTTGATGGGCGCACCGGGCGACCGCAATCTCGTGAGCTTCGCGGCGAACTTCGGCGTGGTGATGAAGGCCCCGTTCAAGGGACGCGATAACGACAGCGCGGGTATTGCGGTGACGTATATCAAGGTCGGCAGCCATGTGCACGATCTCGATCTCGACAATCGCGCGATTCTTGCGAGTCCTTACGGCGTGCGCACGCAGGAAACCACGCTCGAAGCCACGTATGTCTATCAGGTCACGCCGTGGTGGACCATGCAGGCCGATGCGCAATACACCTTCAACGCAGGCGCGGGCCAGAATCCCAACGATCCCACGCAGCCCCTGCGCAACACGTTCGTGATCGGCGTGCGCGCCAATCTGACGTTCTGAGCAATCCTTACGATATAGAACAGCATGCAGATCATCACGAACTTTCATCGCTCCATGCGGCAATTGTCGGTCGCGCTGATTGCGGGCATCGCAACATGCGCGGTGGCGCATGCCGAACCGCAGGGCTTTCTCGAAACGCTCAAGCGCAATATCACGCTCGTCAATACCGTGCCGGATAACGGCGATCAAAACCCGTACGCGCTGGTGGTCGCGCCGGTGACATCCGGCACGATCAAGAAGGGCGATGTGCTGATCGACAACTTCAATAACGCGGCGAATTTGCAGGGCACGGGCAGCACCATCGTCAACTATCACCCGGATACGAAGGAACTGACGCTGTTCGCGCAGATTCCGCGTGATCTGAAGGAATGTCCGGGCGGCGTGGGACTGTCCACGGCGATGACCATGCTCAAGACCGGCTGGGTGATCGTCGGCAGCACGCCGAGCAATGACGGCACCACGGGCACCAAGGGCGCGGGCTGTCTGGTCGTGCTGGACTCGAACGGCAAGATCGCGAAGGTGCTGTCGAGCCCGAATATCAACGATCCGTGGGGCAATATGGCCGTGCTCGATAACGGCGACAACGCGACCTTGTTCATCAGCATGGCGGGCTTCGGCGTGGGCAGCGCGGACGGCAATCCGCCCGTATTCAAGCAGGCCACGGTGCTGCGCATGGACCTCGATATTCCGTCGGGACAAGCGCCGGTCGTGAAGAAAGAAACCGTGGTTGCCAGCGGCTTCGGCGCACAGGCCGACAAGGGCGTGTTCCTGGTCGGTCCGACCGGTCTCGCGCTGTCGGGCGATCAAAAGCTGCTCTATATTTCCGATGCCATCGGCAACCGCATCAACGTGATCGAAGACCCGCTCACGCGCGATACGAGCGCGGGCGTGGGTCGCCAACTGACGGCGGATGGCCTGCTGCATCGGCCGCTCGCGATGGTCACCGCGCCCAACGGTCACTTGCTCGTGACCAATGCGCTGAATGGTCAGGTGATCGAAATAATTCCCGAGTCCGGCAAGCAACTCTATGCACGCTGGATCGATACCGACAAGGCGCAGTCGCCGCCGGGTAACGGCGATCTCTTCGGCATTGTCATGACGCCCGAAGGCGACGGCTTCTACTACGTGCAAGACGATGTGAACACACTCGTGATCGCCAAATAAGCGAGCCGGGCAGCAAGGTAAGCAAGCGAAGGACAGCATCATGAATGACGATAAAACCCATCCCCGCCGCCCTGGCCGACGCGGCTTTCTGAAAGCGGGCGCGGCGGCAGGCATTGCATCAACGGCAGGCGTGGCGCACGCCGCGCTGACGCGCACGCATACGGACGATCTCGCGCGGCAAACGGAGCCGTTCTACGGCGCGCATCAGGCGGGCATCGTTACGCCGCAGCAGAGCCATACGTATATGGCCGCGTTCGACGTGAAGACCGACAAGCGCGATGAACTCATCGCGCTGTTACGTGCGTGGACGCAAGCTGCCGCACGCATGGCGCGCGGCGATACGGCCGCTGCACTGAACACGCCCGATGACAAAGCCGCTGCCGATTCCGCCGATATCCTCGGCATCGGTGCGTCGGCGTTGACGATCACCTTCGGCTTCGGTCCGGGTCTGTTCAAAACGAGCGATGGTAAGGACCGCTTCGGAATCGCATCGAAACGTCCTGCTGCGCTGGTCGATCTGCCTCGCTTCAATGGCGATCAGTTGATCCCTGAAAAAACCGGCGGCGACATCATGATTCAGGCCTGCGCCAACGATGCGCAAGTCGCGTTTCACGCGGTCCGCCAGCTTGCACGCATGGGCACCAACGCGAACGTCACGACGATCCGTTGGGGACAAGCGGGCTTTCTCTCCGGACCGAAGGGACAGACGCCACGCAATCTGATGGGCTTCAAGGACGGCACCAACAATCCCGCGACCGCACAGCAGCCTTTGATGAACCAGTTCGTTTGGTCCAACGGCGCCGATGCACCGTGGATGAAAGGCGGCACCTATACGGTGGTACGCCGCATCCGCATCACGCTCGAACACTGGGACACGATGGAGCTGGGCTTTCAGGAACAAGTGTTCGGACGGCACAAATACAGCGGCGCGCCGATCGGCAAGAAAAACGAATTCGATGCCGTCGATCTCGACGCAGCGGACAAGGACGGCAATCCGACCATCGCCGAGAACTCGCACGTGCGGCTGTCGAATCATATGAGCAACAACGGTATGCAGATTCTGCGCCGCTCGTACTCCTATAACGATGGCACGAACTTCTATATCGAACGCTGGCCGCCGTGGCGCCAAGAAACTGAGTACGACGCGGGGCTGATCTTTATCGCGCACCAGTCGGACCCGCGCACGGGCTTTATTCCGATCAACGTGAAGCTCGCCAAGTTCGACATGATGAACCAGTTCACCACGCACGTCGGCAGCGCTATTTTTGCGGTGCCGCCGGGTGCGAAGGAAGGTTCGTATATCGGCGCTGAGTTGTTCGAAGCCTAAAAGAAAACTTCAAGAGGAAACGCTTCATGGCCTATTCACGCTTCGCCGCATTGCGGCAGATTTCGCAAGTGGTGATGTTGTCGCTGTCGGTTGCAGTGAGCGCGCATGCTGCATCGATCACGGTGTATAACGCGCAGCACGAGCAGGTGATGAACCTGCTCGCGAAAGACTTCGAGTCGCAGACGGGCGTTTCCGTGCGCATTCGCAACGGTGAAGGTCCGGCGCTTGCGGCTCAACTCGTCGCGGAAGGCGCGAACTCGCCTGCCGACGTGTACTTCACCGAGAACTCGCCCGAGCTGATGCTGCTCGAAGAGAAAGGTCTCCTGAATAAAGTCGATACCGCCACGCTTCAGATCATCCCCGCTCGATTCAATTCGCCGTCGGGACAATGGGTCGGCGTGACCGCACGTGAAAGCGTGCTCGCCTACAACACGAGCAAGATTCAGCCTTCGCAATTGCCGCCCTCCCTGTTCGATCTCGCCAAACCCGAGTGGAAAGGCCGAGTCGGTATCGCGCCGAGCGATGCGGATTTTCTGCCGCTCGTCAGCGCCGTGCTCGCATTGAAGGGACAAGAGCAAACGCTGCAATGGCTCAAGGGCCTCAAAACCAACGCGCAAATTTTCGATGACGACGAAGGCGTGGTTGCAGCCGTGAATCGCGGTGGCGTGGTGACGGGCATCATCAACAACTATTACTGGGCGCGCCTGCACGCGGAACTCGGCGATAAAGCTACCCGCAGCGCGATTTATCACTACGGCAAGGGCGATGTCGGCGGTCTCGTCAACGTATCGGGCGCGGCGATTCTGAAGAGCGCGCACAACACCGATGGCGCGCAACAGTTCCTCAAGTATCTCGTGAGCGAACGCGCGCAGGCGTTGATGGCCAAGAGCCGCATCAGCTACGAATATCCGCTGCATGCAGGCGTGGAAGCCGATCCCTTGCTCAAGCCCTTCAACGAATTGCAGCCGCCCACGCTGAGCCTCGAACAACTCGGCGACGATAGTCAGGCGGGCAAGCTGCTGCGTCAGGCGGGCCTTATCTGATCCGATGAGCGAAGTGATCGAACAAGGCGAAGCGCCTGCTGTGGCCGATGCGAACGTGGTGCGTGTGAAGAAGCGCGCGCCGCGTGCGTTGACGGCGGGCGCGGCCGTGAGCGCGCTGCTCGTGCTTGCGCCGCTGTTGTTCACGCTGTATCGCGCGGGCGCGTCGGGTATCGACGACGCGATCGAGTTGCTGTATCGGCCGCTCGTCGGTGAGTTGCTCGTCAATACGCTGCTGATTACCGTCAGCGCCACGATTGCGTCCGCGATCATCGGCACGGCGGCGGCGTGGTTTATCGAACGCACGCATTTGCCGGGACGGCGCTGCTTCGCCATGCTCTGCGCTGCGCCGCTTGCGATGCCCGCGTTCGTTTCGAGTTACGCGTGGGTATCGATCAGTCTGGATTTGCAGGACTTCGCAGGCGCGCTGCTGGTTATTACGTTGTCCTACTTTCCTCTGGTTTATCTTCCTGTTGCAGCAGCGTTGCGTGGCATGGACCCGGCGCTCGAGGAAAGCGCGCGTTCGCTCGGATGCGGACGGCGTGCCGTGTTCACGCGCGTCGTGCTGCCGCAATTGAAGCCTGCGTTGTACGGCGGCATGCTGCTCGTTGCGCTCGGCGTGATGTCGGAATTCGGCGCGTTTCAAATGCTGCGTTATCGCACCTTCACGACCGAGATTTACGCGGAATATCGTACGAGTTTCGATAACGGCGGGGCGTCGCTGGTGGCGTGCGTGTTGTTGCTGATGTGTCTCGTCGTGCTGGCGCTGGAGTTTCGTTTGCGTGGACGCGCACGCTATGAACGTGTCGATCGCGGTGCGCGTCGGGCGGCGCTGCGTTACGCGTTGGGCGCGTGGAAATGGCCTGTTGTCGCGGGTTATGTGGCGCTGGCGATCGTTACGCTCGGCGTGCCCATCGGCATGATCGGCTTCTGGCTCACGCAGGAAGGCGCGGCTGCGGTTACGCCCGCTGAAGTATCGCCACAACTTTTATTCGATGCGACCCTGTCGTCGGTCGGCTTCGGTCTGCTTGCTGCGATCGTCACCGTATTGCTCGCGTTTCCACTGGCGTTGCTGCTCGTGCGCTATCCGGGCCGCATCGCCACGATGATGGAACGCAGCGTGTTTCTCGCGCAGGGCGTGCCGGGACTCGTGATTGCGCTGGCGATCGTCTCGCTTGCAGTGCGTGCATTGCAGCCGCTGTATCAAGGGCTGACGCTGCTGATCGTCGCCTACGCGATTCTGTTTTTACCGCTCGCACTCGTCAGTGTCCGAGCTGCGTTGATGCAGGCGCAACCCCGTCTCGAAGACACCGCACGTTCACTCGGACTCGACGCCACGCGCACCTTTTTCCGCGTCATGCTTCCGCTCGCCGGCCCAGGCTTCGGCGCGGCGGCAGCGCTCGTGTTTATCTCCGTCGTCACCGAACTCAACGCCACCTTGCTGCTCGCGCCGCTCGACACGCACACGCTCGCCACGCAAGTCTGGTCCGATACTTCGACGCTCGCCTTCGCCGCCGCCGCGCCCTACGCGGCCCTGCTCACGGCGATTTCCTTCTGCGCATCCGGCTTGCTGTTCGTGCTGCTCGGCCGCTCCGCTTTACACGACACCACCGCATCATGAGCGATCTCCGCGTACAAGGTCTGCGCAAATCTTTCGATGAACATGCGGTGCTGCATGGCGTCGATCTCGCGGTATCGCGCGGGATGTTGTTTGCGTTGCTTGGGCCATCGGGTAGCGGAAAAACCACGCTTTTGCGCATGCTGTGCGGCTTCGAACGTGCGGACGCGGGAACGATCGATATCGACGGAAAGCGTGTCGAAGGTCCGGGATTGCATGTGCCTTCGGAGCATCGGCGGATCGGGTATGTGCCGCAGGAAGGCGCGTTGTTTCCGCATTTATCGGTGGCGGAGAATATCGTGTTCGGTTTGCCGCGTGCGCAGCGCCGCGCGCAGCATCGTGTGGCGGAGTTGCTTGAACTCGTAGGATTGCCAAGCGATTACGCGAAGCGCGCGCCGCAGCAGCTTTCCGGTGGTCAGCAACAACGCGTGGCACTGGCACGGGCGCTTGCGCCCTCACCCGGACTTGTTCTGCTGGACGAACCTTTCTCTTCGCTCGATGCCGCCTTGCGCATAGAAACCCGTCACGCCGTTGCACAAGCGCTTGCCGAAACCGGCACGACCGCGATCCTCGTCACGCACGATCAGGCCGAAGCGCTTTCGCTGGGCCAGCAAGTCGCCGTGCTATGGAAAGGAAAGCTCGTACAAAACGCGCCCGCACGCGAGATTTATCGACAGCCTGCCACGCGTGCGCTCGCTGAATTCGTCGGCGATGCGGTACTGTTACCCGCTGTCGTGGAAGGACGTCATGCGACGTGCGCGCTCGGCAATTTGCCCTTGCTCATGCCGATAGAAAATGGCCCCGCCGATGTCATGATTCGCCCCGAGCAAATCCGCCTCAATGCGCAAAATGCGCAGGGATGTGAAGCACGCGTGATCGATGTCATATTCAACGGCAAAGACGCATCGATTAAATTGCGTATGAAGGACCGGATCATCAGCGCGTGCGTGCAGGGTCATCGCGCACCGCGCATCGACGAGAAAATATCGTTGACGGTCGAAGGCGAAGTCATGGCTTACTCGAAACACGAGCGCGCCAGCTAAGCATCTCCTAAGCAAGCATCGACTACATTCACGGTTCATTGTGAAGGAGGTCGAATGGAGCAGCGAAACGCAACGCTTGCGAAGGTGCCAGAAGTCACCCTCGCGTTCTGGGTCATCAAGATCGCGGCCACCACGCTTGGCGAAACCGGCGGCGATGCCCTCTCCATGTCGATGAAGCTCGGCTATCTCGTGAGCACCTTCATCTTCGCGATCATCTTCTTTATCGCGGTGACGGCGCAGATTCGCGCAAAGCATTTTCATCCCGCGCTCTACTGGATCACCATCATCGCGACCACCACGGTCGGCACCACGCTTGCTGACTTTGCAGACCGCTCGCTCGGCATCGGCTATGCGGGCGGCAGTTCGATGCTGCTCGCGCTGCTCTTGATATCGCTTGCCGTGTGGTACTTCACGATGGGATCGGTATCGGTCACGACGGTGTCATCGCCGAAAGCGGAGCTGTTCTACTGGGTGACGATCATGTTCTCGCAAACGCTCGGCACCGCACTCGGCGACTGGACCGCCGACAGCGCGGGCTTCGGTTATACGGGCGCGGCGCTGATCTTCGGCGGCTTGCTGTTACTGCTGACCGTTTTGTATTACTGGACGAGCGTCTCGCGTACCGTGCTGTTCTGGAGCGCGTTCATTCTGACGCGTCCGTTGGGCGCGGTCGTCGGTGACTTTCTCGACAAGCCGGTTGCAAATGGCGGCCTGAATCTCAGCCGATACGGCGCGTCGCTGGCGCTGGTGGCGTTTATCGGCGCGTGCATGATCGTGTTCAAGCAGCGGCCTGCGAAAGCGAATCATTGAAAGGCAGAGAATGAGCGAAGCGAATGGAACGGGCGCACAATACCCGCGTTCACGTCCACTCATTTCTCGTCATGAACTCACCGACTCCGAATCACGCGCTGCATATCTGGCTGATCCGCCACGGCGAAACCGAATGGAGCAAGTCGGGCCAGCATACCGGCACGACGGATATCGCACTGACCGAAGCGGGCCGCGAGCAAGCGTCCGCGCTCGAACCGCTGCTCGCGAAGGAGCATTTCGATCTCGTGTTGACGAGTCCGTTGTTGCGCGCGCAAGAGACCTGCAAGCTGGCCGGACTCGGCGATAAGGCGACCATCGAACCCGATCTGCACGAATGGAACTACGGCATCTACGAAGGCCTTAAAACCGCCGATATCCGCAAGGAAACGCCGGATTGGTCCGTGTGGTCATCGCCGATGCCGGAAGGCGAAGTCGCCGCCGATGTCGGCCAGCGCGCGCAACGTCTGATCGACAAACTGCTCGCTGCCGATGCCACGCAGATCGCGCTGTTTTCGCACGCGCATTTCCTCCGAACCTTCGCCGCGCAATGGGCCACCGGCGCGCCCGCAATGGGCGAGCATCTCGCGCTCGATACCGCTTCCGTCAGCGTGCTCGGCTTCGATCGCGAGGCGCGTGTGATCCGCAAGTGGAATTTTCAGCCTTGAGACGCGTTGGAAGTGGCTTTCAATTCCGCGAGATGACGCTGCTTCACGCCGAGATCATCCCAATGCGATGGATGACACGTCAGCACCAGTATCTGATGACGTTTCGCCGCTTCCAGCAAAGCGCGTTTGATGCCTTCGCGGCGCGCGTCATCGGTATGAACGACGGCGTCATCGAACAGCAGCAGCGTGGGACGGCCGGCAGCCTGAAGCAAATCCGCATACGCCAAACGTGCGAGTATGCCGAGTTGTTCCTGCGTGCCGAAGCTGAGCATGTCGAGCGTTTCGGGCTGATCGGCGCGCACCAAAGCGGCGGGCGTGAGGCCATCGTCCACGGACAATTCGCCTGACGGAAACACCCGCTTCAAATAATGGTCGATGCGTTGCGTCAGCGGCGCGCGCAAGGTCGCGACAGCGGTATCGCGCTCCTCGATCATCACCGTTTCGAGCAATTGCAACGCGTCCGCTCTCAACCGCAATTGCCGATGCCGATTGTCCAGTTGCTCGATAGCTGCATCCGCCAGCGCCAGCTTTTCACCGATGCCCGACGCGCCGAGCGCTTCGAGCCTGCTGCGCAATTGCGTGAGACGGTTCCATCGCTCGGATTGTTCGTGACGCTGGATCTCGGCTGATTTCGCGTAGCGCTTCGCTTCCGCAGCCGGATCGTCGAGTTGTGCGGCCTCGATCTTGCGGCTGCATGCTTCGAGTTCGTGCACGTAGCCCTTCAGCAGCGCATCTTTCTCCACCAGCTTCGACTGTCGCGCCTGGCGATCGTCCACGAAGCGAGGATCATTCAGGCGTGCTTCATTCATCGCGAGACGGTCGCGAATGACTTGCTCATCGGCCTGCGCTTTAGCCTTCTTTTCTGATGCAATGACTTGCGCGGCACGTGCGCTTTCGAGTTGTACGCGGGTGGCATCGGATGCGCTTTTGGCTTCGGTCAAAGGCAACGCGCCGGTTGTATCGGGCAACTTCGCCAGGCGCGCTTCAGTCGATGCAAAACGCTCCTTCGCAGCAACGAGTTCATCGCGCAACGCGTCGATGCCCTTGGGCGCATGAAGCTCCAGCGTGCGCGCGTGATTCGCTTTATCGGCGCTCAACGATTGCCAACGCTCAAAGCGCGCATTCCCTTCATTCAAACTCGCCACATTCAGTTCGATCAGCAGACGCGCACGCTCCGCGTCGAGCGTACGCAATTCATCGAGCAACGCGGACAGACTCGTCTCGCCCGGCTTGATGATGAGTTCGCCCAGACCCGGCAAAATCAGCGTTTTCTCGCTTTCGAGGCGCAGTTCGCCATTGCCTTCGAGCGTGGCGCCATCGACAGAAATCGCGCTGGTCAGTCGATATTCGATTCGCGTCAGCGCCGCATCTTTTCGCGCCTGCATAGGCATGATTTTTTCGACGACGACACGCAGACGCTTGAGCTTGTTCACATCGATTTCGGCTTGCGCGGCCTGAGCGGTCAACGCGTGCATTTCAGCGCCTGACGCTTCGGCTTTGGCGAGCGTGTCTTCGAGACGCGCAATGTCCGCACGCGAGAGATTGGCCTGATCCGCAAGATCGCGAGCACTGACAGCAACGTTCGCAAGATCGAGCGCCGCGTGCGCATCGTCATGATGTTTCTGCGCTTCGGCGGCAGCGCCAATCGCGCGCTGATGCACATCCGATACTTCGCCCAAAGCCGCTTGCGTCGTCACAAGTAGCTTACGATCATCCGCCACAGCGTTTTCAATATCCGACGCCGCCTTTTCCTGCTGCACGAGCAAAGCCTGCTCCGCGTTGGCAAAATCGATCTTCTGCCTGATCGATTCACGCACGCGTTCCAACGCGACAAATGCTTCGGCTTCCTTTTTATATTTCTCTGCCTTGACTTCGAGCTCTTCCCACGGCTTTTTGCGCTTCGCATCGTCATATTCGGCTTGCAGCGTGGCAAGCTGATTGATGCTTTCATCGAACTGATCTTTTTGATGGCTCAGTTCGTTGCGTTGTTCACGCAACGCCGCAAGTTCGGTTTCCGCTTGCGCCAGCGCGCCCGTGCTCCGCGATGTCTTCGTCAGCAGCTTGTTGCGCTCGCCCTGCACGCTGCGGATCAGCGCATCTTCACCGCCGGATGCCTCGCCGCCCGACAGTTGCGTGAGGGCATCGCGGATATAGCCGAGCGCATGCGCGCCGGAATCGCGCACCTTGTCCGTCTGACCCTGACGCACCCACAGCAAGCCCGGAATGCCCGCATGTTCCGGCTTGCTCGCGCCACGCTCGCTGCGCGAAAAGCCCAGCAATTCAGCGAGTTTTTCTTCGGCTTCGTCTTCCGCAAACACGTGCTGGCCGATACGCAACTCGCAACGGCTCTTGCGCACGAATGACTTCTTCAGCGCATACGCCACGCCGCCCACATTGAACTTCACTTCGACCGTTGGCTGTCCGTCCGGCCGATGCGTCGGCACGATCGCGCTCAGCGTCGAAACCTTGTAGCGTTCGAGAAACACGGTGCGAATGGCTTCGGCAATCGTGCTCTTGCCCGCCTCGTTCGGCCCCGCGATGATATTCAGCCCCGGCTCGAAGCCATCGATCGTCAATCGGTCCGCGAGCTTGCGAAAGTCCTGAATGGTGATGCTTTCGAGGATCATGCCGCCCCCTTGTCATGTTGATCGCGCTGAAAACCCGCCAGCAATAAAAGCGCATTCGATGCCGCCGCCGCTTGCGTTTCGTCCGCCTGCAAAGCACGCAAGCGCGCAACGACATTGGCGAGATAACCGCTGCGTGCGCCCAGCGCGGCGAGGTCTTCTTCGGTCGGCAATACCTTGAGTTCCGTCGTCGATGAACGCAGCGCACGCACACGCGCGCGCGCTTCTTCTATCGCCACGTGAATGGCTTGCGCATCGGCGAGTGCGGCGCTGCCGGTGATGCGCACGCGCAGCACGTCGGTTTCATCGAGTTGCAGAAGCTGCTGGCGCAGCACGTCGATATCGCTCGAAAAGCGGATCTCGTGCTGCAGGTCGCGCCACTGATATTTGCCGATACGAACGCGCTCGACCGAAGGCAACGCACCCGGTGTATCGATACGCACATCGAGCACATAACCCGGCTCGTTCGCGCGAAAACGGTCTTGCTCAGGCGTGCCCGAATACCAGATACGCGGATTCACTTCATACACGCCATGCCAGTCGCCGAGCGCGAGATAGTCGAGGCGCGCGGTCTCGGCACGCGTCGGCGCAATCGGATTCGCGGAGTCGATGCCTTCCTGAAGAATGCCGCTCACGCTCCCATGCGCCACGCCAATGCGAAAGTGTCCCGCAGGCGTTTCGATATGGTCGAAGAAGGTGGTGGTGTCGTCGTAGGTATTGCGTTGCGTGAGCGGCGCGTGCAGCAGCGAAAGCGAAAGCTCATCGAGCGTGCCGACGCCCGGCGTCAGCAACAGACGCACGTTATCGGGCACGCAGCCAAGACGCATGGCGCGCGTCCAGACGCTTTCTGCGAGCGCGGCATCGTGATTGCCGGGCAGCATGAACCACGGCCCCGCGAAGCCGTTGAGCGCCGCGAACAGCTTGCGAATGACCGTGTCCGAAACGGTCTGCTGATCGAACACATCGCCCGCGACGAGCACGGCATCGACTTGACGTTCCGTGGCCAGCAATGCAATACGTCTTACCGTTTCATAACGCGCTTCCGTGAGATGCGCGGCCTCTTCCGCCGTGAACTGGCCGAACTGCGTGCCAATCTGCCAGTCCGCCGTGTGCAGGAATCTCATCGTGTAACCGTCCGTCGTTCTTTTGTTCAATGTACCAACGCGAAAGCGCCGATTTTATCGGAGCCGTTCACTTCAGCATTCGAAAAGGACACGTTGCATACCTTTGATGTCGTGATGATGCAATCGGCATGATGCTGCTTTACCATGTCATTGCCATCATTCAGGACGCACGTCGCCACACGATGAAACCCGAAACGATCTGGCTCGAAGACTCTTACGGCTGCAACGGCTGGGCCGGAGAAATGGCCGAGCGCATTGCGCGCTTCGACTGGACGGATACCTCGCTGGGTCCCATGCCGCAGTGGTCGAAAAGCCTGCGCGCCGCCGTGCAATTGCTGCTCGCTTCGCCCGTTCCTATCGTCATGTTATGGGGCCGCCCCGGCACGATGATCTACAACGACGCGTACTCGCTGTTCGCGGGCGGACGGCATCCGTTTCTGCTCGGCAAGCCGGTCGAAGACGGCTGGCCGGAGATCGCGGATTTCAATCGCAATGTGGTCGATACATGTCTGGCCGGCGGCACGCTGTCGTATTCGGATTTGCGCCTCACGCTTCACCGCAGCGGACAGCCCGAAGATGTCTGGATGGACCTGCATTACAGTCCGGTCGCGGAAGATGACGGACGGCCTGCGGGTGTGATCGCGGTCGTGTTCGAGACGACGGCCAAGGTGCTGGCGGAAGAGAAGCTGCACAAGCTCACGCAAACGCTCGAAGAACGTGTGGCCATTGCGGTCACGGCGCGTGTCGAAGCGGAAGAGCGCTTCAGACAAGTGCAAAAGCTCGAAGCTATCGGCAATCTGACGGGCGGCGTTGCGCATGACTTCAACAACGTTCTGCAAATCATTTCCGCCAATCTTCAGCTCATCGAACTAAAAACCAAGGACGATCCGGAACAATTGCGACGTCTGCGCGCAGTCGGTGAAGCGGTGACGCGCGGCGGCAAGCTTGCCTCGCAAATGCTCGCGTTCGCGCGACGCCAGCCGCTCAGTCCTGCGGTCGTGCGTCCGGCGAAGCTCGTCACGGATATGTGCGAGTTTCTGCAACGCGCGCTGCCTGAATCGGTCGAGTTGAAAACTACCGTATCCAGCGATGTCTGGAACCTGTTCGTCGATCGCAATCAACTGGAAAACGCGCTGCTGAATCTCGTCATCAATTCGCGCGATGCGATCGAAGGCGGCGGCCATATCAGGCTCGATGTGAGCAATGCCGTGATCGGCGATCAAGTGGCGGGCGCGCTCGCGCTGCCCGCTGGCGAATATGTGAAGCTCGCCGTCACCGACGATGGCGCGGGCATGCCGGAAAGCGTGAAGGCGCGCATGTTCGAACCGTTCTATTCGACCAAGGCCGAGGGCGCGGGCACGGGTCTGGGCCTGAGCATGGTCTATGGCTTCGTCACGCAAAGCGCGGGCTGCGTCGATGTGACGACGGCGATAGGCAAAGGCACTACCGTGGCGCTGTATTTCCCGCGCTGTTTGCAGTGTGAAACTGCCGGGGTGCAAAGCGCGCCGCCACGTGCATCGAAAGGTGGCGAAGTCGTGCTCGTCGTCGAAGACGATGCCGATGTGCGGCTCGCGGCCATCGATATGATCGCGCAGCTCGGCTACAAAGTGCTGTCTGCGCAGGACGCGGACGCCGCGCTCGATGTGCTGCGCAAGCATCCGCACATCGACTTGCTGTTCACCGATGTGGTCATGCCCGGCACCATTCGCGCGAACGAACTGGCGCGGATTGCGAGCACGCCGCCATATCGCGCGAGCGTGGTGTTCGCATCGGGCTATACGAGCGACATCATCTTTCATGAGGGGAGGCTCGACGAAGGTGTCGTACTCCTGAAGAAACCGTACAGCTTCGACGACCTCGCGCGCACCATTCGTCACGCGCTCGACACACGCCGATGAAACCGCACGCGCGTGCGCATTCAATCCGTTGAAATCGGCGGTAAACAGGCCTTTTTCCGCTGTTTCGATTCGGCGCGCGCCGGCTATGATGAACCCATCTCCTCGAACGCTCTCCGCCCCCAAGGATGAGCGCTCTTACGGCGTCGCACGGATCTCCTCTCGTGCGGCGCCTTTTCTTTTTGTGCGCCGTTTTTCCCTTTGCAAGAACCGTTTGCACGGTCATGCGCCATCACGCAATACAATATCCGCACAGCACATCGATCACACCACTCAAGGAACCTGTCCATGACTCAAAGCGCATCGAAATCGCTCGCCGGCAAGACGGCTCTCGTTACCGGTTCGACCAGCGGCATCGGACTCGGCATTGCCACGGCGCTGGCGCAGGCAGGCGCGAATCTCGTGCTGAACGGCTTCGGCGATGTGAACGGCGCAATCGCGCAGATCGAAGCGATCGGCGTGAAGGCCGTGCACCACAATGCGGACATGACCAAGCCTGCCGAAATCGAAGCGATGATCGGCTTCGCGAAACAGACCTTCGGCTCGCTCGATATTCTCGTCAACAACGCGGGCATTCAGCATGTGGCGACCATCGACGAATTCCCCGTCGATAAGTGGGATGCCATCATCGCAATCAATCTGAGTTCGGCGTTCCACACCATGCGCGTGGCGCTGCCCGGCATGCGCGAGCGCGGCTGGGGACGCATCATCAATATCGCGTCGGTGCACGGGCTGGTCGGGTCGGCGGGCAAGTCGGCTTATGTGGCGGCGAAGCACGGCATTCTGGGCCTGACCAAGGTGGCCGCACTCGAAAACGCGCGCACCGGCGTAACCGTCAACGCAATCTGTCCTGGCTTCGTGCATACGCCGCTGGTGCAGAAACAGATCGACGCCATCGCCGAACGTGATTCACTCAGCGACGACGACGCGCGCGCCAAATTGCTCGGCGAAAAGCAGCCGTCGGCGCAGTTCGTGACCACGCAACAGATCGGTGATCTCGCCGTGTTCCTCTGTTCCGATGCAGCCAGCGAAATGCGTGGCGCGGAGCTGAAGATCGACGGTGGATGGAGCGCTCAGTAAGCGTGTTCGAGCCGCGCGCGGAATGGCGCGCGGCTTGGTAGTATCGACAGATCTCTTGTCAGAAAACCCGGAGCAAATAACCCATGACCGCTGAAAATAACCGCGCCGAAGAAGCGCGCGCAATGGAACGCATTGTCAATGCAACGCGGCACGTGCAGGCCGCGTTCTTGTCGCTGCAAAAGCAGTTCGCGCCGGAAGGCGATGGCCGTCCGTCGCAAATCGCGCTGGAAACTTTCGATGCCGCGCTTCAGGAACTCGAAGACGCACAAGCCGCATTCGACACCATGCTCAACGATCTCTTCGACGGGAATCGTTAAGCGTTCTTCAACTCCATCGCAGCTTCGGTCGCCGGCGGCGGCCCGATCAGCGCCGCGTCTCCTTCCGGCTGATTCAGCCCCGACCAGCGCACGCCATCGTTCGTCTGGCGACGCGCCGCCGCGACGCCCGCATCGATCAGTTCCTTGAACGATATCGCCGCCGAACTCGTGCGCACCAGCACTTCGCCCTGCAACTCGCTTTCGGCCAGCACGAGACCGACGATCAGTTCCGCGCCCGGCGCACGTTGATGCAAACGGCGCAGCAGATTACGCAGATACGGCGGCGACTCGGCGGCATCGAATGAGACGACGCAGATGATCGTCACGCCGGTCAGATCCACTTCGCCGAAGCGGCCGCGCGAAAAGCGCTCGTAATGCGCCAGATCCGCGAACAGGCCGTGTTTGCGGAACAACTGCACGGCGATGGTCGCGGCAAGATCGTCCAGTTCGCTGCGGCCCGCGATGCACAGGACCGAAGCCGTGTGCCCTTCCGTCGCGGCATCGAAACGGGCGGGTGGCGATTCGGGCAGCAGGCGGCTCGCCTCTTCCGGCGACTCGAAACTCGCGGGCAAGTCCTCCTTGCGCATGACGGGCACGTCGACATCGTCCGTGTCTTCCAGCCCTTCGATGATGTCCAGCGCCGACTCATTGATGCGCTTCATCTGGTCCGCCGTCACCACGCCGCGCAACACGTCGTTGTGCGCGAGGCGCAAGCCTTCGAGCGCGACTTCATCGTAATAGGCGATCAGCGAGCGTTCCTTCAGCAACGATTCGGCTTGCACCAGCGCTTCGTCGGGATCGTTGGCGAGCAGGCGCTGATAGAAATTCTCGGCGGGTGTCAGCGCAGGTCGATCGCCGAACAGCACATCGAGAAATTCGAGTCGATCGACGTGTCGCCCGAGAATCACGAGGCAAAGCGTGAGCGGCGTCGATAAGACGAGACCAATCGGCCCCCAGATCCAGCTCCAGAAAATCGCCGCGACGATCACCGCGAACGGCGACAACCCCGTGCTATGCCCGTACAACAGCGGCTCGACCACCTGCCCGGCGATGATATCCGTCGCAGCAAACAGCACGATGGTCCAGATGAACATGCTCCAGCCCGGACCGACCGCCGCTGCGAACACGACCGCCACGAGCGCAGCGATCCACGTCCCGACGTAAGGCACGAAACGCAGTAGCGCGGTCATCACGCCAAACAGCAACGCGCCCGGCACGCCGATAATCGCCAGCCCGATCGAAATGACGATACCCACGCCCATATTGATGCCGAGCTGCGCCAGAAAATAGCGCGACAGACGGCGCGCGGCCTCGTCCATCGCCGTGGTGGCGCGATGCAGATCGCGCGAGCCGAACAGGCGGATCAGCCGATCGCGTAAATCTTCGCGTTGCAGCAGGATGAAAACCGCGACCACGAGCACGATGCCCGTCGTTTCCAGCGGACTAATGACGGGCGATAAAAACCGCTGCGCCAGTTCCAGCGGCGACGGCGACGGCTCATGCACTTCCACGGGCATCGGCTGATCGATGGGCGACGCGGCCGGATTGTTCTCGTCCTTGCGCGGTTCCTGCTCGCGCGCGGGCGACAGCCGCTTGAGCGCGGTCGATGCGCGGCCCATGTATTCATCGGCGCGGCCCACGGTCATGCGCTGCACGGTATCGATTTTTCGTTCGATCGCCACCTGATACTTCGGCAGATCGCCCGCAAGCTGCGCGACCTGAGCGCCGATCAACGCGCCCACGGCGGTCAGCACGGACAGCGCCACCACCACCGCCACGATCACCGACGGCACTTGGCCGAGCTTGAAGCGCCGCAATAAATCGACGAAAGGCGCGAGCAGAAAGCTCAGCAAAATAGCGAGGATGATCGGAATCATCACTGCGCGCCCGAAATACAGCGAGCAAATCACGATCACGCCCGTAACGAGCGATGCCAGCGCGCGCGTTCCCGGCGCTTCGGGCGGCAAAATCTTCGCGGGAGGACGGCGTGGCACGGGGGCTTGCGGCATGGAATCGGCTCGCTTGAAACGCTTGAGGGAAAGCGCGGGAAACACGCGTGTAGGTTCGATGATCCCACGGCGCGCCTGGCTAGCTTTTGTCTTCCAAGCAAATCATGTGCCGTTGTTTTCTCGTCTATCGCGCTGATCGAAACAATCAGTTGGATGCGCAGGCATGGCGCATGCGAATTTCTTCGTCATCGAACCAACAAGAGATAAGACGAGACCATTATGGGAGTCGATTCACCCTGTATCAAAGTGTGCGAGTTCGATAAGAAGACCGGCTTGTGCATCGCCTGTCTGCGTACGAAAGACGAATGCAAGCAGTGGAAAAAGCTGAAGGACAAGCAGCGTCTGCGCATTATCGACGAGCGGCCGAAGCGGAAAGCGCAGCTTAAAAAGCATAAGTAGCGAGACAAATGCTGGACTGGTCGGCGGTAGGGATATGGCTCGCTCCGTGTCGCGCAGGTCTAGACTGAATTGGTAAGTCGGCCTGAAATGGGAGGTTGTGGTGAACAAATCAGCGTTGATCTTTGCTTCATGCGTAGTGGTGTCTCCGGCGGCTTTCGCGCAGTTGCACCCCAGCCCGGAAACCGATATGTACGCGCCGCAAAACAACACGCAGCTTCAGCCGAACGCGCCGCTCGGCAGTCAGTACCCGACGCACGGCAACGCGCAGGCGGGCGAACTCAATCTGAATCCGAGCGATCCGCGCGCGCAACTCGTCAACGGTTTGCCGAACAACGCGAACAGTGGCGGCTACGGCTCGCCGCTAGCGGGCAATAAGTCGAACGTGCCGCAGCCGCAGAATTAGCCACCGTTCTCGCAACGAGAACAGTGATTTGAATTTCGCAGCTATTCTGCTTCGCAACGCATGATCCCATACTGATCGACAGAAGCCGGGACGTCTCCCGGCTCACGTCAACGGGATCACGCCATGAAGCTTTATCACCATCCGCTGTCCGGTCATGCGCATCGCGCGCGGCTGTTCCTGAATCTGCTCGGCGTCGAGCATGAAGCGATCGAAGTCGATCTGGCCGCCGCTGCGCACAAGTCGCCGGAATTTCTGAAGATGAATTGCTTCGGGCAGATTCCCGTGCTCGTCGATGGCGATCACGTCATTTCCGATTCCAACGCGATTCTCGTCTATCTTTCCAAAAAGACCGGTTCGACCGACTGGCTGCCCGAAGGCGCGCTCGAAGCCGCTGCCGTGCAGCGCTGGCTTTCGGTCGCGGCAGGACAAATCGCTTTTGGTCCGGCGGCCGCGCGTCTGGTCACCGTGTTCGGCAACAAGTTCGATGCAAACGAAGTGATCGCCCGCGCGCACGCCGTGCTCGGCGTCATCGATGCGGAATTGCAGCATCGCGAGTGGATCGCGGATATCGGCGCGAAGCATCCGACCATCGCGGATATCGCTTTGTACAGCTACATTTCGAGCGCGCCGGAAGGCAATGTCGATATGTCCGGTTATCGTCATGTGAATGCGTGGCTGCGTCGCGTGGAAGCGTTGCCGCGTTTCGTCGCGTTCACGAAGACCAAAATAGGCCTCGCCGCCTGAAGGACGTCGAGCATGTCCAGCGTGTCTGAAATCGTGCGTTCGCCGTGGCATCGCGGCGAGATCGCCATGCAGAAGACGGCGGGCGCAGCCGAGCGCATGAGCGAAATGGGCAAGCGCGTGGTGCGCGATCATATGCCGGATCAGCATCGGCAATTTTTCGCGCAACTGCCGTTCATGGTCGCGGGTTCCGTCGATAAAAACGGCGATCCGTGGGCCACGCTGCTCGCGGGCCCTCCCGGCTTTATGCACACGCCCGACGCGACCACGCTGGACATTCGGCACGCCCACGATCCGCTCGATCCCGCCGACGCCGGTCTGCACGACGGCGCATCGGTCGGACTGCTGGGGATCGAGCTGCATACGCGGCGGCGCAATCGCATGAACGGCGTGATTCATCGTGACGATGCGCGCGGCTTGAGCGTGGCTGTCGAGCAGAGTTACGGCAATTGCCCGCAATACATTCAGTTGCGCGATTTCGAATTCGTGCGCGAACCTTCGGAGGCTTCTTTAGCGACGCCTTTGACGATGGACACGCTTTCGCCGCGCGCGAAAGAAATGATTCAACGCGCGGACACGTTCTTCGTTGCGACGTATTTCGATCGTGAAGACGGGCATCGGCAAGTGGATGTATCGCATCGCGGCGGGCGTTCCGGATTTGTTCGGATAGCTGATGATGGCACGTTCACCATTCCCGATTTCGCGGGCAATTTGTTCTTTAATACGCTCGGCAATATTCTCGTCAACGGGCGCGCGGGCTTGCTGTTTCCCGACTTCGAAACGGGCGATATGCTTCAGCTTACGGGCGTTGCCGAAGTACTGACCGATTCACCGGAAACCCCTGCATTTCAAGGTGCGGAACGTTTGTGGCGCTTCAAGGCGCGGCGTATCGTGTTGAGAGAAAACACGCTGCCTTTGCGATGGACTTTCCGGCGCGAAGGCTGGTCGCCCAATTCGCTGATGACGGGCGATTGGCAACAGGTCGCGGAGCGTCTGAAAGCGGCCGCGCTGGCGAACGCGTGGCGCGAATTCCGCGTGAGCAAGATCGTCGATGAAAGCGATGTGATCCGCTCTTTCCATCTCGAACCGATGGACGACGCGGGCATCGTGCCGCACGCGGCAGGCCAGCATTTGCCGATACGCGTCACGCTGCCGGGCTCAGAAAAGCCGCTGGTGCGCACGTACACGATATCCGTCGCGCCTTCGGATGGCGCGTATCGCATCAGCGTGAAGCGTGAGGGACGCGTGTCGTCGTATCTGCACGATAGCGTGCATGTCGGCGATGTGATCGAAGCACGCGCCCCCGCAGGCGACTTTACGATCGATGCGTTGGAACGCCGTCCTGCGGTGCTGCTCGCCGCAGGCGTCGGCATCACGCCTATGTTGGCGATGCTGCGGCATATCGTGTTCGAAGGCTTGCGCAAGCGGCGCGTGCGGCAGACGTGGTTGATCGTATCGGCCCGGACGCTTTCGAATCGCGCGTTCACGCAGGAGATCGATGAAATCGTCGCGCGTGCGGGCGGCGCCGTGCATGTGATTCGCGTGCTCAGCGATCCATACGGCGCGGTATTCAAGCAGGATTACGAAGTATCTGGTCGCATCGATATGGATTTGTTGACGAGCTTTCTGCCGTTCAACGATTACGACTTTTATCTGTGCGGTCCGGGCGCGTTCATGCAGTCGATTTACGATGGCTTGCGCGCGTTGAATATCGCAGATGCGCGGGTGCATGCGGAAGCGTTTGGGCCTGCTTCTTTGGTGCGTACACTTGATCGCGGCGTGGAAGCGAAGCCTTTGGTTCCTGCTGCGACTGAGGCTGTGGTGAGCTTTGTTAAGTCGAAGAAAGATGTGCAGTGGAAGCCAAAAAACGGCACCTTGCTCGAGCTTGCCGAAGCGAATGGTATCGATGCGGAATTCAATTGCCGGGGCGGGACGTGTGGAACGTGTCGAACGCGGATCGTGCAGGGGAAAGTGTCGTATGCGAGTGAGCCGGCGTTTCGTGTGGGCGAGGATGAGGCGTTGATTTGTTGTGCGGTGCCGGCAGCATCGGAGGATGGATCGCAGGCATTGAAGCTGGCGCTTTGATCGATGCATGCGAGAATGCACGGCATCGCATCCACCGTGCAACTCGCGCATCTCCACATGGACCGCTTCCAGGCAATGACGACCTTCGTCACCGTGGTCGAAACGGGCGGCTTCGCATCCGCCGCGCGCAAGCTCGATGTCTCGCCGTCCGTGGTCAGCCGCGTCGTGACCGAGTTGGAAGAATGGCTCGGCGTGCGGCTGCTCACGCGCACTACGCGCGTCGTGCGTCTTACCGAAGCAGGCAGCGGCTATTTCGAGGACTGCCGGCGCATTCTCGGTGAAATCGATCATGCGGAAAACGCCGCCACCGGCATGCACGCATCGCCGCGCGGCGTGCTGTCGATCACCGCGCCGACCATGTTCGGGCGCTTGCATGTCACGCCGATCGTGCTCGATTATCTGCGCCGTTATCCCGATGCCGATGCCAACTGCTGGTTCGTCGATCGCGTGGTGAATCTGGTCGAAGAAGGTATCGATATAGCCGTGCGGATCGCGCCGCTGCCGGATTCGTCATTGCAGGCGATCTCCGTCGGTCACGTCCGGCGCGTGCTCTGCGCGTCGCCCGCGTATCTGGCGGCGCACGGCACGCCCGCGCATCCTGATGATCTCGCGGAACATACGATCATCACCTCCACCGGCTCTTCCGCGCCGACCGAATGGCGCATGCGCGAAGGCGAACGCGATATCGTCGTGCGTACGCAGCCGCGTTTGACCACCACCACGAACGATTCGGCTATCGCCGCCGCGCTGAGCGATTTCGGCATCGCGCGGCTGCTGTCGTATCAGATCGCGGAATATGTGCGCGATGGACGGCTCGTGATCGTGCTGGAAGAGTTCACCGCGACGCCCGTGCCCGTTCATCTCGTGCATCGCGAAGGGCGTCATGTCACGCAAAAAGTACGCGCGTTTCTCGATATGGCAGTCGCCACCTTACGCGCCGATCCATCTTTGAACTGACGTTGCGCACATCGCGCTAAACAGATTCGCTTTGCGCAATTGTGACGAAAGCGCGAATGAATCGAACGGGCGTTAGCGCATCACCCGTGCAAAATGGCCGCAAACCATGCAACATAGCTGTCTCGACCGATCGAACGATCGGCGCGTTTCAGCCTCTGTCGAACCTTCAACGGCTCACGCACCATGACCAACCCTACTTCTGCAAACCACGAGCGCGCGCTCGACATGATCATTTTCGGCGGCGGCGGTGACCTCGCCGCACGCAAGCTGCTGCCCGCGCTTTACATGGCGCACACGCACTGCAACCTTCCCGCCGATACGCGCATTCTCGCCATCGGCCGCAAAGACTGGTCGCGCGAAGATTATCTGAAGAACTTCATGGAAGAGCAGTCGCGCGCGTTTATCGATAAATCCGCGTTCGATGCCCAGTCGTGGGACAAATTCCTCGCGCTGTTCGATTACGTGCGGATCGACGTGGAAAATCCGTCGGACTTTCAGCGTCTCGCACAAGCCGTGCGCCCGGATTCGCAGCGCGTGTTTTACCTGTCCACATCGCCGGAACTGTTCACGACCATCTGCGATAACCTCGACTCCGCCGGCATTCTCGATTCGACTTCGCGCGTGGTGCTGGAGAAACCGCTCGGCCATGATCTCGCCTCCGCCGTCGCCATCAACGATGCAGTGGGCAAGCACTTCAAGGAAGAGCAGATTTATCGCATCGACCATTATCTGGGCAAGGAAACGGTCCAGAACCTGATGGTGCTGCGCTTCGGCAATGCCATTTTCGGGCCGCTGTGGCAGGCGCCGTATATCAAGAGCGTGCAGATCACGGTGTCGGAAACCGTGGGCGTGGGCAGCCGCGCGGGTTTCTACGATCACACCGGCGCGCTGCGCGATATGGTGCAGAACCATTTGCTGCAACTGCTGTGTATCGTCGCGATGGAACCGCCCGTTTCGCTCGATCCGGACGCCGTGCGCGATGAAAAGCTCAAGGTGCTCAAGTCGCTGCGCCCCATGACCGTCGCCGATGTCGCGCGCGATACGGTGCGCGGCCAGTACACGGCGGGCGCGGTGGGCGGCGAAGGCGTGAAGGGTTATCTGGAAGAAGCGAACGTGCCGGCGGACAGCCGCGCGGAAACCTTCGTGGCGATCCGCGCGCATATCAACAACTGGCGCTGGGCCAATGTGCCGTTCTTCCTGCGCACGGGCAAGCGCATGCAGAATCGCCGCTCGGAAATCGTGATCGACTTTGCCGATCTGCCGTTTTCCATCATTCCGGATGGGCCGCGTCATTACGGCAATCGCCTGACCATCACCTTGCAGCCGGAAGAATCCATCCAGTTGCAGATGATGGCGAAGGAACCCGGCAGCGGCATGCATATGCAGCCGGTCACGCTGAATCTGGACTTGCAGCAGGCCATGCAGCAGCGTCGCGCGGAAGCGTACGAGCGTCTTTTGATCGATGTGATTCGCGGCAGGCTCACGCACTTCATGCGTCGCGACGAGTTGGAAGCGGCGTGGACGTGGGTCGAGCCTATTTTGAACGGCTGGAAGGAACTGGGCGATCGGCCGCGCGGTTACACGGCGGGCACATTCGGGCCGGCGGCTTCGTCGGCGTTGATGGCAAGGGAGAATTTGGCCTGGGCGGAAGAGGCTTAAATCCCGCTCTCTTTCTATGCGATGCGGTGAATCACCGCATCGCCCTTCTCCGCGCCATCCAGTGACCGGCGCTCATCACGCTCGCCAGCACCAGAATCCCGCCCAGGATCCCCAGCACGCGCATCAGCGCGGGCATCGGATCGGACGACCAGTGGTGGTCCTGCACGAACACCATCAGAAACGCGATGGTGAATTGCCTTCCCACGTAACTCGCGCCCTGCGTGCCCGTCTGCACGTGACAGCCGATCCACACGCCCGCGCACAGCACCAGCATGCAGGCGAGCGCATCGTCGCCGAGCAAGGGCAGCAGCGCGAGGCTGATCGCGCCCGCTAATAAGCAGCCGACGAATCGCTGGACCATACGCGTGACGATCGGCTTGCGCGTCGGCTTGCCGAGTGACGACGCGGGCAGAATCAGCACCGCGATGGCCGTGACCATCGCCTGGGCGAAACCGGGC
Organism: Caballeronia sp. BR00000012568055; assembly: GCF_029439455.1. GTDB lineage: Bacteria > Pseudomonadota > Gammaproteobacteria > Burkholderiales > Burkholderiaceae > Caballeronia. Next base: position 25,065 of record NZ_JAQFVG010000242.1, read on the forward strand.
AGGTCGAACGTGTAGGCGAACGCGGCGAGGATCATCACCGACCACGCGCTTTGCCAGGCTAAGCGGCGGCGCATCGCCAGCGCGGCGTGTTCGGCGCGCGCCGCGTGCGTGGCTTCGAGCGCTTGCACGGATTGCGCGGCATCGGATGGGATGATGGTGATTTTCTGCGCGGCGGCGTTGCGGCCATCTACGCGATCCGCCGTCGCCGAGGCCAGCGCCTGCGACACGGGCACTACGCCTTTCTTTTTCCGATACTGCTGCACGCCCGCGTGAAACAGCGCCGACACGGCCACCGTCGCGAAGGTGCCGACGATCACCTCGGCCACGCGCAACAGCGCGAACGACGCCGTCGCCGTCGCGGAGCCGAGCAGATGCGCCTCGAACGTGACCATCAGCGAGGTCACGGCACCCAGCACCCACGCGTAGCCCGCATCCGACACCAGCGCGCGATACACCGACACGCCTGCGATCAGCCCGAGCAGCGGCACGAACAGCCACGGCACATCGCCGATCAGCGGTCCCGCGAGCGCCCCGAGCAACGCGCCCGCCACCGTCCCCAGCACACGATGCACGCCGCGTTGCGCGCACGCGGCGAATTTGCTCTGCATCACCGCGAAACCGCTGATGGCGGCCCACCAGATGTTGGTCAGATGGAAAGCGTAGGCGAGCGAGACGGCCAGCGCGACGGAGAGCATCGCTTGCGTGGCGAAGCGGGCGCGCGTCGCGCTCGGTTTGATGGCGATGAGTTCGCGGCCGATCGCGAGGAACGTGTCGCGCACGATCTGTGTGAGCGTGCCGAAAGCCGCCGCCGGCGCGCGCGACGGGGTAAGCGTGGAACGGGATTGGTCGGTGTGCATCGTTCGGGTTCTTGTGCGCGTAGGGTTGAGACTAGACGCGTATGACCCGCAACGACAAGCAGAAGCCAAAAAACATCGCTAAACCAGTTGCGAAAGTGCAAATGTCGCGACGAGATTGTGAAGCGCGTGAATCGCGGTTACGACCCAGAACGGCGCGCCGCGTCTGTCCTGTTCGATCACGAAGACCGCGCCGAGCACCAGTCCGCTGGCCGCCCCACGCAGCGCGTATTCGGGGCTGTAGCTCACGTGCACCAGCCCGAAACATATCGCCGATACACCGATCGCCCAGTTCGCGCGGCATCGCGTAAAGCGCCGCAATCCGCCGATGATCGCCCACTGGAACACCAGCGTTTCCGTCAACGGCGCGATCGCGGGCAGGCGCGTGAGCGACGCGCGCAATGGAACGCTCATACGCGCGACGTCAGCAGGCGAATGCCCGCCGCCGCGAACACGAGCGCGAGGCAGGCATCGAGATAACGCTGGATGCGCGTGTAGATGCGCCGGGCCGAGGGCATCGAAAAAAGCGCGGCGTAGCCGCCAAACACGCATACGCCGATACACAGGCAGCCCGCCACCACCGCCAGCATATGCGCCGTACCCTGCCCTGCCGACGAGCCCAGCGCCGCCACCGACATCCACACGAGAATCGCCTTCGGATTGGTCAGATGCAGGAGCGCGCCGCGCGCGTAGAGGCGACCGGCGCGCTGGTCACTCGAATTCGACGATACGGCGCGCTTCGGCGGGCGCAACGCCGCGCGGCCCGATTTGAACGCGAGCCACAACAAATACACGCCGCCGAAAATCTTCACCGCGACGAGAAAGCCGGAATACGCGGTCAACACGGCGGAAAGGCCGAGCGCGGCGAGCATCGCCCAGAAAAAGGAGCCGGACATCACGCCCGCCGCGAACGCGAAGGCCGCGCGCCGCCCCGATGTGCTCGCGATCGACATGATCGCCAGATTGCTCGGGCCGGGACTGGCCGTGCCGACGAAATAGGCCGAATAGGCAAGCAGAAGATTCGCGCTGAGGAAGGCAGGTGTGGTCATGTTTTGGCGTCCGATCGAGTGCGTTATCTTCCTTCAGAACGAAGACTCGCGTACAGAGACGCTTGGCGCGCGCGACGACAGCACAGTTTGCAGGCCATCGGCGAGGGCATCGAAGACGGCGCGGCAACGTGGGCTGGCGCGCAGGTCTTCGTGCATCGTCACCCAGGTTTCGAGCGACAGCGCGCAGGCTTTGGGCAGAATGCGCACGAGCGAATCGCGTTTGGCGAGCGGCACCTGACATATGCCGATGCCCGCGCCCGCGCGAATCAGCGCGAGATGCGCGAGGTCGCTGTCGGCGCGAATCGAAAAGAGCGCGCGGGTCCAGCCGGGAAACGACTTGCTCGCCTCGCGCACGAACGCGGTCGGCTGGTCGTAACCGATGATCGAATGCTCCGCGAGCGCGGCCAGATTGCGCGGCGTGCCGTGCTTTTGCAGATAATCGCGGCGCGCGTGCAGCCCGAGTTCGATATTGCCGATACGCCGCGCGACCAGTTGCGTCTGCCGTGGCCGCACCATGCGCACGGCGATATCCGCTTCGCGGCGCAGCAAATCGTGCACACGGTTCGACAACACCAGTTCGATCACCAACCGTGGATACTGCTCGCGCAAGGCCGCGATAATCGGCGGCAGCCATTCCACGCCCACCACTTCACTCGCCGATACGCGCACCGTGCCCTGCACGCGCTCGCCGTCCGCATGACCGCTCGCCGCGCGCTCAAGCGATGCCGCCGTGCTCTGAATCGCTTCGGCGTGCGGTTGCAGCGCCAGCGCGACATCTGTGGGCATCAATCCAAGCTGCGAGCGCGTAAACAGCGATACGTTCAACGCGCTCTCCAGCGTTTCGATATGCCGTCCTGCCGTCGGCTGCGTGATGCCGAGCGCACGCGCCGCGCCCGACAGCGAGCCTTCCTGAAGCACCGCAAGCAGCGTGCGATAGAGTTCCCAACCAATCGTTTCAGCCATACAAATTTGTATATCGAGTCTACGGAGTTCAACAATTTTATTGTGCGCCGAATACGCGGACAATGGGTTCCATTCGAGCTGAATAGATGGAGCATCGTATGGCCAAGGTTCTCGTGTTGGGCGCGACGGGCGGTATCGGCGGGGAAGTGGCGGCGCAGTTACGCGATGCGGGCTGGAACGTGCGCGCGCTGCGGCGTCGTGCGGGTTCCGAGCGTAGCGAAGGCATCGAATGGGTTCATGGTGATGCGATGAATCGCGACGACGTCATGCGCGCCGCACAAGGCGCGGACGTGATCGTGCATGCGGTGAATCCGCCCGGCTACAAGCGCTGGTCCGAACTCGTGCTGCCCATGCTCGATAACACCATCGCGGCGGCGAAGGCACAGGGCGCGACCATCGTGTTGCCGGGCACGGTCTATAACTTCGGGCCGGATGCGTTTCCGCTGCTCGATGAAAATTCGCCGCAACGTCCGGTCACGAAGAAGGGCGCGATCCGCGTCGAAATGGAAGCGCGATTGAAGCGTGCGAGTGAAGAAGGCGCGCGCGTGTTGATCGTGCGGGCAGGCGATTTTTTCGGGCCGAATGCGGCGAATAACTGGTTTTCGCAGGGACTCGTGAAGCCCGGTCAGTCGGTGAAGAAGATCAGCAATCCGAGCACGCGCGGTATCGGACATTCATGGGCTTATCTGCCGGACGTGGCGCGCACGACGGTCGAATTGCTCGCGCGTCGCGAATCGCTCGATGCGTTTGCGCGCTTTCATATGGCGGGTCATTGGGACGATGACGGCACGCAATTCACTGCCGCCATTCAACGCGTGGTCGCAAAATGCAGCGGTCAGAAGCCATCGATCGGCACGTTTCCGTGGTGGCTCATCACGGTTGCATCGCCATTCAACGAGACGTTCCGCGAGATGGGCGAGATGCGTTATCTATGGCGCGAACGCGTGCAGATGAACAACGCGCGGCTCGTGCAGACGCTCGGGCGCGAGCCACACACGCCGCTCGATCAGGCGATCGAAGCGACGCTCATCGGTTTGAAATGTCTCGATGCCTAAGACTTAAGCCGATTCAACGTCCAGCTTCACTTCCCATAACGACTTGCCGTTGAGATCGTGCAGCGAGACCGTCATCGCGCGGCTCACCGGATCGATCTTCGCGCGGCCGTAGAACTGCTGCATCGCGGCGGGCGATTGATTCTGCGGATTGTTCGCGGGAATGCTCACATAACGCAGCTCGGGGCCGAAGGTCGTATCGAGATCGTTCGGGCCGAACGTGCCTGCATTGATAGGACCACCGACGAATTCCCAAAACGGCTTGAAGTCGCTGAATTGCGCGCGTGAAGGATCGTAGTGCGTGGCCTGCGCGTAATGCACATCGGCCGTGACCCACACCACGTTCTGAATATTCTCGCGCTTGATAAAGCCGAGAATCTCCTTCATTCAAGCTCGCGGCCGAGCGGCGCGCCATTGTCCGCATTCGCCCACGCTTCGAACGTGCCCTTCGGCACATCGGGATTTGCGTCGGGTACGACGAGGGAAATCGGCATATCGCTGGCAATCACCTTCCACGTCGCGCGCGATTGCTTGAGCGATGCCTTCAGCCATTCCGTCTGCTGCGAGCCGAGAAACGCGGCATCCGCATCCAGACGCGACTGCTTGTTCGGCGAATTCGGCCCGCGATACGAACGCTCGTCGAGCATGAAAACATCGAGCAGCGGCCCGAACTGAAACGCGCGATACACCTGCTCCGGATCGAGTTGATTGATGCGAAACGGGTTGTATTCGAACATCGCTTGTTTCGCACGCGCTTCGAGCAGATTGATCGCGCGCGTCTGATAACGCTTCTCCGCCGCACCGATCTGCTGGCCCGGATACCAGTTGTTGCGCACTTCGTGATCGTCCCACTGCACGAGGAACAGGACTTCGGCGGTGAAGCGGCGCTTGCTCGCATCGAGCTGGTTATAGGCGAACGCGGCGCGATAATCGTCGAGCGTCTGCGCGACATGCGACTTGCCTTTGGTGACGATGTTGGTCCACATCGTTCCGTCGGGCAATTTCACTTGGGATTCGATCACGCTGTCCGCATAAATCTGATCGCCCGAGTGAATAAAGAAATCGGGCGATTCGCGGCGCATCGCTTCATAGATGCGATATCCGCCGAAGCGCTCGTTGATGCCCCAGCCTTGACCCGCTTCATCGCCGGAAAAGACGAAGGTGATCGGCTTGCTCGCATCGATCGATGCCGTGCGCAAACGCCCTTTCACAGGCTCGCTAAACGCTTTTCCATCGACGAGATCCTGAAAGCGCACGCGATAGAACACATCCGCGCCGGGCGACAGCCCCTTCACGTCGATACGTCCCGTGAAATCGCTGCCCTCCAGCACAGCCGGCCCGATACGCCGCTGAAACGTTCTGAACGCCTCGTCCGTCGAATACTCGACGATCATGCGCGAAGGCCGATCCGCACGGCTCCACACGATGCCGCTGGTCGATGTCACATCGCCGCTCATCACGCCGCCGGGCACTCGCGGGCGCAGCTTATCGGACGTGACGACCGCCGGCGCGACGCCTTGCGCCAGCACATCGCCGATGCGTGAACCCGTCAGCGCGACGCCCGCGCCGGTGAGAAGACCTTTGAGCAATGTGCGGCGATCCAGCATATGAGCATCCTTTTTATGGAATGGGGACGAACGTGCGCTGCGTCGAACCGACGATGTTAAAGCTCAACGGTGTCGCTTTTGTTTCAGCTTCCGCTTCGACGGGCGCGGCATCGTTCGATACGATCAGCACGCGGCGATTGCTGTAACGCGTCACCGCATCCGACACGCGTTCTTCCCAGCAGCGCCAGTGTGCGGTCTTCGAGCGGCCGACCACGATCAGATCGGCATCGAGTTCGCGCGCCGCCCGCGCGATTACGCAGGAGAGCGTCATATTGCCGGGCAGATCGATGGTGACGCACGAGCCTTCTATTCCCGCTTCGCGTATGGCGTTCATCGCGTGATCGGCGACTTTGCTCGCGTGCGCTTCGATCAGCGCGAAGGTGCGCCCGCAATCGCTTTCTATCGATGCCGTCGCCCACCACGGCACGCGATCGACCACATGCAGCGCGGTCAGTTTCGCGTTCGTTTCGCGTGCGCGTTCGATGGCGGTATTCAGCGCGGTGCAGTCATTGCCCGCGCCGATGGCAACCAGAATATGCTTGATCATGATCTCTTCTCCGATGCATGGTTCGACCGAACAGTATCGGCCGATACGTTGGCTGGCATGCAACACATGAAGCGATGAATGGCCGCGTCGTCCTTGCTGCGCCGATGTCGCCATTGAGTTGCCATCGTTTGCCATGATTGGCACGTCATGTGCATAGAGTGATGCGTCGAGCCGGCTGCCTGCCACTGTCCGGTGCGATCGGACCGACTGCCTCGCGCATCGGTCCGTTTTTTTATGCGCTTTTAAAGACCCGTGCGTGGTTCGTACGGGCGCGCCGCATGATGCGGAACGTTTTCCAGTTGCGGACGCAGCGCATCGCTAAAGGTCTTCTTTTGCTGATCGTTCAGCGTGTTGTAGAACGTCAGCCATGCTTTCGCCGATCGTTCGGGAAACTGAGCATCTTCCTGTTCGGCTTTCACATGTTGAGCGTGGATGGCCGAGAGATTCAGGATCGGCTGCGTGAGCAGCGACTGCGTGTTTTGCAGCAGTTCGGCCGCGTGCGTCTGCGCTTCGGCGTGGCTTTCGCGCATGGCGAAGAGTGCGGCCTGCCATTGCGCGTCCTGATCGGCCGTGAGATTCAGTTGATCGTGAAGCGTGCGCATATCGATCGGCTGAACGTGAACGGCGGTGTCGCTGTCGATATTCGGCAATGTGCCTGCGTAGACCGGCGCCGTGCCGAATGCGAACGAAGATGCGGCCACGGCGGCAAGCAGCATATAGGCGGCGCTGCGGATTTTGAGCTTGGTCATTTCGGTTCCCTCTCGATTGGTTGTGCTTCGTTTGACCTTGGAAACGAAGTCTAGAGAGGGGGAATTAGGGAAGAGTTAAGGCGAGGCGGCTCCCGTATCCCCTCACCTCTGTCGGAATACCTCTCATGCGTTACCTTCATGCATGAATCAGATTCATCCCCGCCATGAACATCGATCGTTTGCAACGGACGGGCGACAGCGCGACCATAAGAACACCGCGGCACAACACGCCGGACCCCACACGGAGACAAACCATGAGCGACGTACTCGACAAACCCGCTGAATCGACGTCTATCGTCCAGGACGGCAAGGTTTCGATTTATCAGCCGACGCAGGAAGGCCTGATTTTCCCGGAGCTGCCGCAATTCAAAAGCAGCGCCGAGCATCGGCAATATTTGAAGGAGCATCTGGTCGCCGCGTGCCGCGCCTTTGCGCTGCAAGGCTTCGACTATGGTTTCGCGGGCCACCTGACCGTGCGCGATCCGGAAAATCCCGGTCTGTACTGGACCAATCCGATGGCCATCCACTTCAATCAGGTGAAGGTTTCCAATCTGATCTGCGCGGATCACAACGGTACGGTTGTGGAAGGCAATCACGCAATCAACCGTGCGGGTTTTGTGCTGCACGCCGCCGTGCATGAGGAACATCAGGACATCGTCGCGATGTGCCATGCGCACACGGTCTATGGCACCGCGTTTGCCTCGCTCGGCAAGCCGCTGCTGCCAATTTCGCAGGATGCCTGCGCGTTCTTTGAAGATCACGTCGTTATCGGCGATGAAGCGGGCAAGGTTGCAGTCGAAGTGAAAGGCGGGAACAAGGTTTCGGCGGCGTTCAAGGGCGTGAAGGCGGCGATCCACCAAAACCACGGTCTGCTGACCGCGAGCCGCCACAGTATCGATTCCGCCGCGTTCTGGTTTATCGCGCTGGAGCGCTGCTGCCAGCAGCAATTGATGATCGAACAGACCGGCATCACGCCGAAATTCGTCACCGAAGACCGCGCGCGATACAGCCGGGAGCACGTGGGCAGCGACTACATCGGCTGGCTGCACTTCCAGACCATCTGGAACGATCTGGTCGCCACGCAGCCGGACATGTTCGACTAAATCACGTTGAGCATCGACAAAGCCGTTTCCTGAAGCGGCTGCAAAAGACGAGCGAGCGCTGCCTCGCTCGTTTCCTTTCCGATCGGCATATTCACCGACAACGCCGCCACCACTTCGCCATGCCGGTTCTTGATCGGCACCGCGATGCCTCGCACGCCCATCTGCAACTGCTGCTCCATTTCGACGTAACCATCCGCGCGCGCCTTGCGAATGCGCTCGTACAGCGTGTCCCGATTCGTGATCGTCAGCGGCGTGAAGGGCTTGAACTCGGTGGCATCGAGCCAGCGCCGCACGGACGCCTCATCTGGCCGATACGCCAGCATCACGATCCCGCCCGACATCAGCGCGGCCGGCACACGTGCGCCGAGCACGAAGCCGGTGGTCATCACGCGCGTGGACCCGTTACGCGCGATGATCACGAGATCCCATTCGTCCAGCACACTCACATACACCGACTCGTGAATCTGCGCGCTGAGCTGCTGCAAATACGGCTGCACGATTCGCGGCAGCCGCGCCGACTCGAAATACGACCATCCCACGCGCAGCACGCGCGGCGTCAGATTGAACAGCTTGCCATCGGTCTGGACGTAACCGAGATGCGCCAGCGTCAGCAAATAGCGGCGCGCGGCCGTACGCGTGAGGCCGGTGCGCACGGCGGCCTGCGTGGGCGTCATGCGCGCGTGCTGATCGTCGAAGGCTTCGAGGATCGCCAGACCCTTTTCGAGACCGGCGATCCAGTCGCGTTTATCCAGTTCCGGTTTAGTCATGGCGATATGCTTGTTTAGTTATGGATAGACGTGTGTTTTCGTGCCGGGCTAAAGCCATTTGCTAGTGCTAACCCCTGAAACGAGCGATCATCGAACACATGCGCGCGATAATCGCGCAAAATTTATCATAAAACATTGATTCAAAAGGGTTGCGCTTTTAATCTTCAGTCACTCCAGAGCGACACGAAATTTTGCACATTCGATAACCGCCGCTCGACCAGAACCCACTGAAAACCCATTGTTCGGAGACAACTCTATGGCTAGCCTTCAGGACGAAGCGCACGGCGGCCGCCAGGCGAAGAAAGCGACGGCGAGCGGCTGGATCGGCTCGGCGCTCGAGTATTACGACTTCTTCATCTACGCCCAGGCAGCAGCGCTGATTTTCCCGCAGCTTTTCTTTCCGTCGGGCAATCCGAAGGTGGCGATCGTCGCCTCGCTGGCGACCTACGGCGTGGGTTATGTCGCGCGTCCGATCGGCGCATTCGTGCTCGGCCATCTGGGCGATACTCACGGCCGCAAGAACGTTCTGCTGATCTGCATGTTCCTGATGGGTTTCTCGACGATGGCGGTCGGCCTGTTGCCGACGTATCACAGCGTCGGCATGCTCGCACCGGCACTGCTGGTGATCCTGCGTCTGGTTCAGGGCTTCGCGGTGGCCGGTGAAATCTCCGGCGCGAGTTCGATGATTCTCGAACACGCCCCGTTCGGCCGACGCGGTTATTACGCGAGCTTCACGCTGCAAGGCGTGCAGGCGGGCCAGATTCTCGCCGCTGCCGTATTCCTGCCGCTCGCCTACTTCATGCCGGAAGACATGTTCAATTCGTGGGGATGGCGCATTCCGTTCCTGCTGTCGGCGCTGGTGCTGGTCGCGGGTTACATCATCCGGAAGGAAGTGCATGAAACGCCGGCTTTCACGTCCGAAGGCGCACACGGCGATTTGCCGAAGTCGCCGATCAAGGAAGCCTTCGCCAACAGCACGCCCGACATGGTTCGCGTGGTCTGCATGGCGCTGATGAACGTGATTCCGGTCGTCGCCACGATTTTCGGTGCGGCGTATGCGGTGCAGGCGTCGTACGGCATCGGCTTCCACAAGAGCGTGTATCTGTGGATTCCGGTGGCGGGCAATATCCTCGCGGTGATTGTGATTCCGTTCGTCGGCAATCTATCCGACAAGATCGGCCGCCGTATTCCGATGATTGTCGGTTCGCTGCTCGCGGGTCTCTTGTCCTTCGCTTATCTGTATGCGATCAGCATCAAGAACGTGCCGCTGGCGATCGTCGCATCGCTGTTGATGTGGGGCATCGTGTATCAAGGCTATAACGCGATTTTCCCGAGCTTCTTCCCGGAACTGTTCCCGACGCGCTCACGCGTTTCGGCGATGGCGATTGCGCAGAACATCGGCACAACCATCACGGCGCTGCTGCCGGCGCTGTTCGCTGCGGTCGCGCCGCCGGGATCAACGAACATTCCGTTCACCATCGGCGCACTGGCTTTCAGCGTGACGATCATCGCTTCGATTGCGGCATTCTCGGCGCGGGAGACGTATCGAGTACGACTGAACGATCTCGGCAAGAAGGATGCAGTGCCGATGAACGAGCAGGAATACGAACGACTCCGCGCGGATTCGATGGCGGTGGAGAAGGTCGCCAAGGCGCACGCCTGAATGAAAGTTTGATCGCGAGTGTTGGAGTGTTTGGACGGGCCTTGAGGCAATCAAGGCCCGTTTTTTTATGGGTGATTACATCCCATGTAATTGGCGCGATTCCCCCATGCGCCTACTCTTTGCCTGTACCTTTTCACAGCCAAGGAGCACACCATGTCGCACTTCACGCTTCACACGATCGACACCGCGCCCGCGCAATCGCAACCCGTGCTGCACAAATTGCACGATACCTTCGGCACGATCCCGAACATCGCCGCGGCGATGGCGAATTCGCCGGTGCTAATCAACGGTTTTATCGGCTTGTTCGAGCGTGTGCACGCGAGCAGTCTCACCGAGCCGCAGATTCAGACGCTTTTGCTCACCAACGCCGTCACCAATGCGAGCGCCTGGCCCGTCGCGTTCCACTCGGCGCTCGCGTTGAATCAAGGCGTATCACGCGCCGATGTCGATGCCATGCGCGCAGGCCATCTTCCCGGCGATAATCGACTCGCCGCGCTGTCGATGCTCGCACGCACGCTGATCGAAAAACGCGGCCTTTTGAATGTGTCGGACGAAGCGCGCTTTCTCGAAGCCGGCTTCACGTCAGAACAAATCCTCGAAGTGATCGCAGTCGTAGCCGCATCGACGATTACGAACTACACGGCAAGCGTCACGAAGCCGCCACTCGAAGACGCGTTCGCGGAGTTCGCGTGGTCTTCTAAGGATATCGAATGAATCTTGACAGGCAGGAATTCGGCTCGCTGCTGCGTTATTGGCGCGATGTGCGCGGCGTGAGCCAACTCGATCTGTCGTTGGATGCGGGCATTTCGCAGCGGCAGATCAGTTTTATCGAAAGCGGGCGCAGCGTGCCGGGCCGCGATACGGTCATCACGCTCGCGCAAACGCTCGATGTGCCACTGCGCGAACGCAATGCGCTGCTGCTCGCCGCCGGTTACGCGCCCGTTTATTCCGACGCGCCGTGGAACGCGCAGGAAATGCAAAGCGTGACGCGCGCGCTTGCGCGTGTAGTGCGTCAGCACGAACCATTTCCCGCGCTGGTCATGGATCGCCATTGGAACGTGCTGATGACCAACGAAGCCGCGCCGCGCTTTTTCAACCGCTTTATCGATATGTCCGCGCGCAAAGGGCCGCGCAACATGCTGCATTTGCTGTTCGATCCGCACGGCATGCGCCCTTTTATCGACGATTGGGATAATGTCGCGCGCAGTCTTTTACAGCGTGTATATAGAGAATCCGTGGGACATGTGATCGATGGCGAAACGCAGCATCTGCTCGATGAGTTGCTCGCGTTTCCCGACGTACCGCGCGACTGGAGCACGCATCATACACAAGCAACTGCGCCGGTCATTCCATATGGATTCCGAATCGATGGACAAGTGCTACGTTATTTCTCGATGGTCACGAGCGTAGGCACGCCGCAGACCATCGCCGCACAGGAGCTTCGGCTGGAATGTATGTTTCCGCTCGACGATGCCACCGAAGCGTGGCATGACTCGCTCACGCGCCCTGCTGCTTACGCTCCGTGATATCCGCTGCCGTGCCCAGCCACTCGACGATATTCCCTTCGCCATCGAGCAAAGGCACCGCGCGCGACAAAGTCCAGCCCAGCGCGCCATCCACACGCAACACGCGATGCTCGAGTTCGAATACCGTGCGCGTGTCGATTGCGTGACGAATCGCCTGCATCACGCGCGCCTGGTCTTCGGGGTGAATGTAGGTATTGAGCCAATCGCCGCTGGGCGAGGAAGTATCGGAAATAAAGGCTTTTCCTTGCAGAGAACTCATCACGCTCCAGTCCGGACTCATGCGATACACCACGTCGAAACTCGCGGCCAGATATGCGTGCAACTGTTCCTCGCTTTTATGGCGCGCAGCTTCCGCGCGCTTGCGCACTTCGCCCTCCATGTAGCGCGACAGAATGATGGACGCCGTGTTGGTCAACAGCGCCGTCAGCCGCAAATCGCGGCGCGACGCCGCCCGCGCCTGCGATGAATAAATCGCCAGCGTACCCACCAGTTGTTGCGCGGGGCTGATCAGCGGAAAGCTCCAGCAACCGCGATATCCGAATCGATCGGCAAGCCATCGCCACGGTTCCCAGCGCGGATCTTCGTGCACGTCCGCGGTGAGGACCGCTTCGCCGGTATGCGTCACCAGTCCGCACGCAAGCGATTCGGGACCAATGCGAAAGCCATCGACCGCTTCCGCATATTCATCAGTCATCCCAACTATTCGATGCAGTGTCGTCCCATCGCCATTGGCCAGATACACGGCCGCACGCGTGCCCGGCCCGAGCGTTTCCTGCGCGATGCGCACCAGCATGCCCAGCGATTGTTCCAGCGGCGCTTCATTGATCGCGGCTTCGAGCGCTTCACGCTGGCCGCGCGTCCAGTTGGCGTATTCGTCGAGTTCCTCGTTGCGCGCGCGCAATTCTTCTTCGGCGCGCGCCCGTTCGACCGCGGCCCAGATGCGCTCCGCCATCAGTTCGAGAAACATCAGTTCTTCGCGCGACCACGTATGCGGTGAAGCGAGATGCACCACCAGCGCGCCGAGCACGCGGCCCGATTGACCTGAATCCACGAACGGCGCGTTGGCCCACGCGCCGACGCCGAACGCGCGACAGATATCGCGTTGCGCCGCGCTCATCGCCGGATCGATCATGACGTCGTTGCTTTGACCGGCGCGGCCGATCATATCGATGGCATAGCGGCGTCCGAGCATATTCACGCAGCCATCGGCCGCATCGGTGGCGACGATTTCGAGTTCATGCGCGCCGGCCGGTTCCATGTAGTTGATGCGCAGCGCGCCGAGTTGCTCGCGCAGCATGCGGATCGCGGTGCTGCGCGTATCGCGATGCCCGGCGGGACAGCGCATCGCATCGGCAAAACGCACCATGAAACTGTGCGATGCGCTTTCACGCAGCGCCTGTTCCGCGCGCTTCAGCTCCGAGATATCCGTGAAATTCACCGCGACGCCCGCGTTCTTTTCCGTGCGCGACATAAACGGCCGGATGCGCCGCAAAAAGCACTTGTCTTCCTGATTGCGCACCTCGGCTTCGCGCGGTTCGTCGGTCTGCATGACGGCGCGCACATCGCGAATGAATTCCGGATCGTCGAAGCGCGGGAAGAAGTCGGTGATCGGGCGGCCCACGTCGCCTGCTCTGAGCGGAAAGAGTTCATGGATCGATGGCGTGAACCATCGCACGCGCAACTCTTCATCGAGAAACAGCGTCATGACCGCGCCCGCGCTCAGCACGCGACTCTGCATTTCCAGTTCGGCGATCTTGTTTTCGAGCGTCGCGTTCACCTGGTTCAAATCGTCGTTGGCGATATTCAATTGCTCATTCGATGCCCTCAGTTCCTCGTTCAGCGCGTGCAGTTCCTCGCGCGAGGCTTCGAGTTCTTCACGCGAGACGCGAATGGCTTCGGTCCAGTCTTCATTCGATGCCTCGCGCTTGTCCAATCCGCCGCGCCGTTCGCCCGCCAGAAACGACACCAGCACGCGCGGCGATGCGCCGTTTTCAGCGGTCTGGATCGGCGTGATTCTGATTTGAAGCGCATGCGGGCCGTCGTCTTCTTCGTGCAGGCCGTGAACGGCGGCGGGCTGGCCATCCGCGAATGCGCGCAGCGCCGCCGACCTCAGGCTCGACGCGAGTTCGCGCTGCGTGAGCTTGAGCAGATTGTCGGTCGGCTGGCCGGCGGGAAAATTGAGGAACTTGTCGGTGTCGCCGTAGACCTGAAGAATGCGGAATTCGTCATCGATCAAAACGGATGGCAAATCGAAATGCTCAACCGCCGCGCGATGCGCGACCGACGGCACCGCCGCCGCGTGCCGGAATCGCGCCATGCGATACGGAAAGCGGATGCGCACATCCGCCGCCGGACCGGTTTTGCGATAGATATGCCAGCGGCCCGAAACGGGTTCGAAGCCTTTTTGACGTGCCGATAACGGCTCGCCCTTGCCGAGGAACAGATAACCGCCGAGCCGCAGCGCGCTGTGCAGCAGAAACAGCACGCGTTCGGTCGCTTCGGGATCGAGATAGATCAGCAGGTTGCGGCAGGTGACGAGATCGAGTCCATGAAATGGCGGATCGACCAGCAGGTCTTGCGGCGCGAACACCATTTTTTCGCGCAGCGCGCGTTCGATACGGCAGTTGCCATCGACCGAATAGAAGAAGCGCGCCTGACGCTCGGCGGAGACTTTTTCGAGCGCATTGGCTGCGAACACGCCCCGGCTCGCGCGCGTTACGATATCGGGCGAGGCGTCGGTGGCGAACACCTGAAAGTCCGCCGATGCACCGCTTTCGCTCAGCAGCATCGCTACGGAATAGGCCTCTTCGCCGGTCGCGCAGGCCGTGGTCCACGCGCGGATGGTTTCGCCCGCGCGCTCCTTCAGCAATGGCTCGATCACGTCGTGCTTCAGCGCGTCCCACGCGGGTGGATCGCGGAAAAACTCGGTGACGTGAATGGGGATGCCGCGAATCAGCGCTTCGAGTTCGGCGGGATCGTCGTGCAGCAGGGATTGATAGTTGGCGAACGAGCGCACGCGGCGCGCGTCCATGCGCTGCTGGATGCGCCAGAGCAGAGGCGTCGCCTTGTAGCCGCTCAGATCGAAACCGGCCTGCTTGCGGATCATGCCGACGATTTCATCGAGCGTGCGCGCAATCTCGCCGGTCCACGCGACCTGGCTTTCGGGCCGCACATACGCGGGCGAGGCGCACAACGCCAGTTGCCGCGCGATCTCGCCGACCGGCAGCACGTAATCCGCCGCGCCCCGCGCGATGACCGCGCGCGGCATGTCGTCGTTCATCGTCGTGACCGGGTCTTGCACGATGACCACGCCGCCCGCCTGCTTCACGCAGATCGCGCCCGCCGCGCCATCGGTGCCGGTGCCGGACAGCACGGCGGCGATGGCTTTCGGGCCGCGATCGCCCGCGAGACTTTCGAACAGCGCGTCGATCGTATCGATGCCGGGCCGGCGCGATCCGCCTTCGGCCGGCCGCGTGCGGAAGATGCCGTGTTCAAGCGTGAGTACATCGTCGGAACTGGCGACGTAGATGCGATTCGGCGCGGGACGCTCGCCGTGCATCGCCATACAGACGGGCAGCGGCGTCCATTTGTCCAGCAGTCTGACGAGCTGATCGCGCTGTCCCGGCATGGAATGCTGGACGATGACGATAGCCAGCGCTGGCTGCGGCGGCATCGCCTGAAGCAGACTGTGCAAAGCCTCGATACCGCCCGCCGATGCACCGATGCCCACGACAAAACAATCGTCGGCGGATGCGGGCTTGATCTGGGGTGTGGCCATAAATCACTTCAACTGGAATAAGCGCGCGACTTGTCAGTATGCGCCACTCATGTGTGCGCCATTTACTGCGGCGCTGCGCTGAATCGTCAAAACAATTGAAATTAGATTGAACGGTAAATCGTTTGCCGACTCCTATAAGTCGGCACGTTCACCGTTATTCTTCTGAACAATATGAGCTTGCATCATGAATTGATCAGGAATGCGGAATGCTTGTCGATGCGCTTCGGAAGTCCTTCCCAATGTTTGCCAGCCCACCAAATTTCTATGATGGAAAGGTGACGTAAGCACATCGAAAGCCTCTATAATCGATTCACCCCGGCAGAGGAATCTATTCAATGGCATCGCCAGTATTCGAGTCTGTCCGCCTGGACGACATCATGCTCAAGCCTGACCCGATCGATCCGTCGTGGATACTCGAAGGCGACCCCGTCGCGCGCAGCGGACTGTGGTCGCTGAGTCCGGACAAGACTACGTCGTCATGGGTGTGGGATTGCACGGCCGGTCGTTTCAACTGGTACTTCGATGCCGACGAAACCATCTACGTGATCGAAGGCGAAGTCATCATCACAGCCGAAGGTCAGGAACCGCGCTCCTTGCGCGCCGGACATGCAGCTTTGTTTTATGCGGGTACGCGTTCCGAATGGTATGTGCCGCGCTATGTGCGCAAACATGCCATTCTGCGTCCGCATCTCGCGCGGCCCGTGGCGCTGGCCGTAAAGGTCGGCATCAAGTTGCGGCGCAAGGCGAATGGCTCGCTTGCACGCTCGTTTTGATACCTTGTTTTAGTACGTCTGTTCGGCAATCACCTCCGCGACTTTTTCTAACGCACGTTCGAGCGTAAGCATATCGACCGAGCCGAGCGCGAGCCGTATTGCATGCGGCACGTGTGCGGACGTGGCGAACGGCTGTGCGGTCGATACTGCAATTCGCGTACGCATCAGCGCTGCGGCGATTGCATCGGCGCGTACTTCCTGATCCAGCGGCAACCAAAGAAAGTACGAATTGCGATGCCCCGTGCGCTTCACGCCGCTAAGCACGCGCGCGGCAAGTGATTGCCGCGCGGCTGCATCGCGGCGCTTTTCTGCTTCGAGCGTGGCTAGCGTGCCGTCTTCAATCCATCCGCACGCAATCGATGTCAAAGCTGCAGGCGTGTTCCATGTCGTGGCGCGAATCGTGCGTTCGAGCTTCGCAATGTGTTCGCGCGGCGCGTGGATAAAGCCGACGCGCAATCCCGTCGCAATACTCTTCGATACGCTCGACACATACACCGTCGATTCCGGCGCAAGCGATGCAAGCGGCGGCGGCGCATCGTCGGCGAGAAAGGCATACGCGCCGTCTTCGATGATCGTCACGCCATGCTTGCGCGTCATCGCGACGAGTTGCCGCCGTCGAGTCGCGCTCATCACCCAGCCAAGCGGATTGTGCAACGTCGGCATGGCGTAAAGCGCGCGCACGCGTCTGCGTTTGCACAATGCGCTCAACGCATCCAAATCAGGTCCATTTCCCGCCGATGCAACCGGCGCGAGTTCCAGCCGCGCCGCTTCGGCGGCGAGCTTGAAGCCGGGATAAGTCAGTGCATCGACGGCGATCACGTCGCCGGGTTCGAACAGCGCCATCGCGGTCGTGGTCAGCCCGTGCTGCGCGCCGCTCACCAACAACGTCGTTTCCATCGATGCAGGCACGCCGAGGCCCGCGAGATGCCGCGCCACGGTTTCGCGTTCGTGACCGCGTCCGCCGTGCGGCTGATAACGCAGCAAGGCATCGAGATCGCCGGATGCCGCGAGTTGACGCAAAGCCGCGCGCAACAACTCCGTCTGCCCCGGCGACGACGGATAGTTAAAACTCAGATCGACGATTTCCGCGCCCCACGCCTGAAGGTCGATGCCTTCTCCACGCGGCAGCGCTTCCTTCACAAAGGTGCCGCGCCCGGTCTCCCCGCTGACGAGGCCCATCGCGCGCAATTCGGCATAGACGCGCGTGGCCGTGACGAGCGCGAGACCTTCGCGCGCCGCCAGATCGCGATGCGTCGGCAAACGCGTACCGGGACGCAGACGGCCCGCGCGGATATCGCTGGCTAAGCGATCGACGAGTTGTTTATAGCGCGCTTCAGGCATGCGGATGTATCCATGACAATTATTTGATTGTATCGATTGTCGGTCTTACTATGGCGCGACTCAACCCTTGCATCGAATCATCATGCATATCGCCATTCTCACTTTCGACGGCTTCAATGAACTCGATTCGCTGATCGCGCTCGGCATTCTCAATCGCGCGGGACAAAAGGACTGGCGCGTGTCGATTGCGAGTCCCACGCCGCGTGTGCGTTCGATGAACGGCATCGTGATGGACGCGCAGGCGTCGCTGCAAGACGCGTGCGATGCGGACGCCGTGCTGGTCGGCAGCGGCATCAAAACGCGCGAGGTCGTCGCGGATGCTTCGCTGATGTCGCAACTCAAGCTCGATCCGTCGCGACAGCTTTTAGGCGCGCAATGCTCCGGCACGCTGATTCTCGCGCGCCTCGGCTTACTCGACGATGTACCCGCCTGCACCGATACGACCACCAAACCGTGGGTACAGGAAGCGGGCGTCGATGTGCTCGAACAGCCGTTCTTCGCGAAGCAAAATGTGGCGACGGCGGGCGGATGTTTGTCGTCGCAATATCTGGCTGCGTGGATGATCGCGCGACTGAAGGGAATCGAAGCAGCGTCCAGCGCGATTCATTACGTCGCGCCGGTGGGAGAGAAAGACGCGTACGTATCGCGCGCCTTGGCGAATATATCGGAATACTTATGATGTTTTAATTCTTGCGTGCGCGCGGTGTAAAGCTCACCGTCTCCGGCGCAATTAGAAACGCTTCGGCGAGTTCGGCAAGCGAGCGGCCGCTGTCCATCGAAGTCTTCTGCAACAGCCTGAACGCGACGTCTTCGCTCAAACCGTATCGCGCCATCAAGGCGTTCTTGGCGCGCTGCACGAGCTTGCGTTCATGCAGTGCGCGGCGCGCTTCGTCGAGTTCGACTTCCATGCGCGCGAGCCGCGCCGATTGCGCTTCCAATACCGACTTCAGACTGCTGACCGTCGCGCGGTCTTTGCCAATCAGCATATCCGATGAAACCGGCGCGCTGTCGCCGCCGAAGAAATGATCGAGCGCCTGCGTATGCGTCGGCGGTGTATCGCGTAATGCCTTCATCAGCGCTTCGGAATCGCGCAGCGCTTGTTGCGCAATAGCGATCGACGCATCGCATGCTTCGCGGCCGCGCGCCGCAAGCGCGAGTTGCAGATGCCACATATCCGTGATGCGCGCGCTGCTGGCATCGAACCATGATTCGGTGAGCGATGAATCGATCGCATCGCCTGCGCGCGCGTTGCACAGGATTTGCCGCAAGCTCAGAAACGTGCCGACATGCGCGGTGATCGCGCGACTTTTCCACCAGTCGGTTTGCGCGGCATCGGCGAAATTGTCGAAGACTTCGAGGCTGTGTTGCTGCGCGTTGATCAGATGTACGAATCGTTGCTGCTGATCCGCCGGAAAGCCGCCCGACGCGAACATATGCGCGCCGACCGCGCGTTCCTGGCCCGCTTCTTCCTTGCCCTGAACCACGTGCACGAGCGCGACGAGCGTGCGCGAAATGGAGGGCTCGGGCGCGCCATCGGCAAGCTGGAAGATGAGTTCCATCAATCCGCCGATAACCTTGCTGAACGCCAGCACCGACTCGGGCGCCGTCATGCCGCGACGATCGATCCGCCCGCGCATCGCATCCAGCGATTCGAGATCGAGCAGCACCCACGCAATCATCGCAAGCATGCGCGACGAGGCATCGCGCTCCGGCGAAAGCTGGAGATCGAGATGCGCGTTCAGTTGCGCGATCAGCGGCGCAAGTTCGTTGCGGACGGCCGCGCGTTCATCGCTGAAGCGCTTGCCATCGGAGGCGAGAAAAATGCTCGTGACGCCGCGTTCACGCTGCAAAACGTGAATCGTGCGGCCAATCAGATCGACGAGTTCGATACGTTCGGCCAGCAGCCGCAACGACGCAATCTCTCGTTCCTTGGCGCGCAAAGCGAATTGCGAAGCGGGGGCGAACATCGAATAAAAAGGCCTTGAATCAGATGCTCCGATTGTAGGCCGACAATATTCACTGCGCTTCGCCGCCCGCCATGGTTTCGATGATGGTGCCGAGTTGCGCGCTCATCGGCATATCAAGGCTGGTTCCGGACGGCAAACGTTGCAGGAACCAGCGCGTATATTGCCGATCGATCTCGCCATCCGCCGCGAGTTGCTGGAACGCGTTCTTCACCACTTGCGCCAACTGCGGATCGTTCTTGCGATACATGATGCCGTACGGGTCGTACGACAGATAATCGCCGATCACCTGATATTTGCCGCCCTTCGCCGCGTTCTCCGCGATCAGGCCGTAGAGCAGCACGTCGTCGGTGGCGAAGGCATCGGCCTGGCCGCTGGCGACTTGCGCGAAACCTTGCGCATGATCGGGCACCACGACGAGCTGCATGCCGAGCGAGAATTTTTTATCGATATCGCGCAGGGCTTTTTCATTCGTCGTGCCCGATGTCACCGCGACCTTTTTCCCCGCGAGATCGCGGAACGATTTGATCGGCGAGCCGCGCTTGACCATCACCTTGGTTCCGGCGACGAACATGATCGGCGAAAACGCCACGCGCTTTTGCCGCTCGACGTTGCTCGTGGTCGAACCGCATTCGAGATCGACGCGGCCGCTCTCAACCGAGTCGATACGATTCTCCGCAGTCACAGGCACCCATTGCACAGTGAGATGCTTGTTGATCGACGTTTCTATCGCCGCGACGAGCGACTTGCATAGCTCGATCGAATAACCGATCGGTTCCTTGCGCGCGTTCAGATACGAAAACGGCACCGACGATTCGCGATATCCCAGCGCAATGCTGCCCGTATCGCGCACTTTGGCGAGCGTGCCGCTGAGCGTGGCGGGCGCGAAGGTATCGGCGGCGGGTTGCTGATTGGCCTGATCGTCGTCCGCCGCCTTCGCGCTGAACGCGGCGAACAGCATCAACGCCACGCATGCCACGCGTATGCGCTGCATTTTCATGGCTCGGTCTCCGTCAGACTTGCGCCGGATGGGCCAGCGTCGCTTCCTGCTCGGACTCGATGCGCGCTTCGTTCGCCGCTGCTTCGGACTCCGACATGAGTTCGCCTTCCCACTTCGCGACCACGGCGCTTGCAATCGAATTGCCGACGGCGTTGGTCGCGGAACGGCCCATATCGAGGAAGGTATCGACACCGAGAATCAGCAACAAACCCGCTTCAGGAATGTTGAACTGATTGAGCGTCGCCGCGATCACCACCAGCGATGCGCGCGGCACGCCCGCCATACCCTTCGATGTGAGCATCAGAATCAACAGCATGGTGATCTGCGTACCGAGCGACAAATGAATGTTGTACGCCTGCGCAATGAACAACGATGCGAACGTGCAGTACATCATCGAGCCATCGAGATTGAAGGAATAGCCCATCGGCATGACGAAGCTGGATATCTTGCGCTTTACGCCGAATCGGTCGAGAGCGTCGAGAATCTTCGGATACGCGGCTTCGGAACTGGCCGTTGCAAAGGAGAGCATGAACGCTTCCTTGATAAGCGACAGCAGCTTGAACACGCGTCGTCCGAGAAAGATAAAGCCCGCGAGCGTAAGCAATCCCCACAGCAAAAACAGGCTGAAATAGAAGTCGGCCATAAAGACGGCGAACTTCAAGAGGATGGTCAAACCGTTGACCGCGACGGTCGCGGCCATTGCAGCGAATACGGCGAGCGGCGCGAGTTTCATCACGTAGCCGGTGATCTTCAGCATGACGTGAGAAAGCTGATCGATTGCATCGAGCAGGATCTTGCCCTTCTCGCCGAGCGCGGCCAAGGCGACGCCGAAGAACATCGAAAACACCACGATTTGCAGGATTTCGTTGTTCGCCATCGACTCCGCGAAGGAGCGCGGGACCATGTGACTGACGAAGTCCTTCAGCGTAAATTTCGCCGTCGCCAGATTCGCCGATGCGCCGATATCCGGCAGCGGCAAACCAAGGTTATCGCCCGGTCTGAGCAGATTGGACATCAGGAGCCCGAGCAGCAGCGAGATCAGCGATGCAGTGACGAACCACGCCAGCGCCTTCGCGAACACGCGCCCGACCGAGGCTGCATCGCCCATATGCGCGATGCCGACCACCAGCGTGGAGAACACCAGCGGCCCGATCAGCATCTTGATCAGTCGCAGGAAAATATCCGACATCAGCGAGATATAACCAGCAACCTCGGCGGCGCTTTTCTTGTCGGGGAAGTTCGTGAAGATCATGTAACCGACACCAATGCCGATCACCATTGCGACGAGAATCCAGACGGCTGCGGAACTCCTTTTCATCTCCAGGCCTCCATTGTCTGCATGTCGAATGATTACATGTCAAATTTCGGGTGGATGCGATATTGCCGATTACTGCCGTCTGCGAATCTTCAGATATTAGACCTTGTTTTGCGTGCTGCCGCGTTTTTCTATGCTAAACCGTTATCGCGGAAACGCGACTCCCGAAAAACGCGAACACGGAGACATAAATGGCGGGCTTCAACGAACGCATTCTGAACGGCATCAGCGTGTTTGCCGCGATTGTCGATGCAGGCACGTTCGCGGCGGCGGGCGATCGGCTCGGCATGTCGCAGCCGGGCGTGAGCCGCGCCATCGCGCGTTTGGAAGCGCGTTTGAATATCCGCTTGTTCGATCGCACCACGCGCACCGTTTCGCTCACCGACGACGGAAGACGTTTCTTCGAACACGTGATGCCGCATCTCGCGGGACTTGAAGAAGCCGCGGCCACCGCATCCGGTGGCGCAACGGCGGTGCGTGGCCGCTTGCGCGTGAATGTCGATCCGATTTTTTCGCGCCTGTTGTTAGGCCCGCGACTGGAAGCGTTTCTGAGCGCGCATCCCGAGCTCGAACTCGAACTCCTCACGCGTGATCGCCTTGGCGACATGATCGCCGATGGTTTCGATCTTGCCGTGCGCTTCGGCGAGCCGCGCAATTCGAGTCTCGTCGCACGTAAGTTACTCGATACACCCGTGCGCACGGTTGCCGCGCCATCGTATTTGCAGCAGCACGGCAAGCCCGCAACGCCGCAGGCGCTCGCCACGGACGCGCATACGTGCATCGAGTTTCGCGATCCGGAAACGGGGCGTCCTTATGCCTGGGAGTTTCATCGCAAGAAGAAGCGAATCATCGTCGAGACGCGCGGCAAGCTCACGCTCAACGATCCCGGCACAATGCTGAGCGCGTGTCTTTCAGGCTATGGCATCTCGCAGATACTCATGCTCGGGCACGAACATCTGATCGAAGAAGGCAAGCTGATCGACCTCTTTCCCGACTGGCCCGACGAACGCTTTCCGCTCTATGCGTATTACCCGTCGCGGCATCATCCGCCCGCTAAAACAAGGGCTTTTCTCGATCTCGTCGTCGCTTTGACGGACGGATGATTCTGCGCTTTACAACTCGACGATACGACCGGTGCGCGCGCTTTCGATAATGGCCGCGAGCGTGGCCGCGTTATCCAGACTCGCCTGCATGTAATACGCGCTCGCCGCCTCATCGTGCGATGCGATCATCTGCGCAAACCGCTCGGCGGCAAATAAAAAGCCGCTGCCCGTTTGCGACGTGACCGCTTCGAATGGCACGGAATTGGGGATGCCGCGACGCACGCGCATCTGACTCGGCAGATAGCCGTATGCGTTGCCCGCGATTTCATCGCTGGTGTGATTGAGGTATTCGGTATCGATCGTGCCTTGCGTGCCGACGATCGTCGCCAGGCGATGATTCGCGCCATCCATCGCGCAGGAAAGCTGCGCACGGCGGCCATCGGCATAAAGCAGCGTGGCCATGAGGCTGATATCGACATTGCTGTCAGCCCAAGTCGCGACGGCCTGCACGCTGTGCGGCGCGCCGCCCATCACCAGACGAATCAGACTCAGCGGATAGCTGCCTGCATCGAGCAATGCGCCGCCGCCGAGTTCCGGCTTCATGCGGATATTCGTGCCGGGATCGCGCACGGTAAAGCCGAAATTCGCCTGCATGCTGCGCACCGAGCCGATCGCGCCTTCGCCGATCAGCGTCATCATGTCGGTGGTCTGCGGCTGGAAGTAGAACGGAAAGGCTTCGAGCAAAAGCACGTTATGACGCTCGGCGGCATCGAACATGCGCTCGGCTTCATCGCGATTCAATGCGAGCGGCTTTTCGCAGAGGATGTGCTTGCCGTGCTCGGCGGCCTTGATCGCCCATTCGGCGTGCAGGCTATTGGGCAGCGGGAGATAGATGGCGTCGATTTCGGCGCTCGCGAGCATCGCTTCGTAGCTGCCGAACCAGGTGTCGATCTGATTGGCTTCGGCGTAGGCTCGGGCGTTGTCTTCGCTGCGGCTGGCGACGGCTGTGACGCGTACGCGTTCGCTGGGTCTGACATCGCGCGTGAATTGTTTGGCGATGTTCGCGCCGCCGAGAATGCCCAGGCGCAGGGGCGATGAAGTCTGAAGCGTGGACACGGTGTCTCCTTTCGATTAACAGACTGGTTAATCTGAAGGTATCACACTTTTGCCAACTCCTTCTGCACCACCGCCCGCAAGCCGCGCACCGAAACCGACAGCCCGCTTACATCACCGCGATTTTTCACCTCAAGCATCGCATGATGCCGCTGCGCCACGCGCAACGCGATGGCAAGACCCAAACCGCTGCCCTGCCCCGGCGTGCCTGCGCATCGGTAAAACCGGTCGCAGACGCGGTCGATTTCGTTTTCGTCGATTCCGCTGCCCGTATCCAAAACCGTCAGCGCAATTCCGTTTTGATCGCGCTGCAAGTTCACATCGACACGTCCGCCCGAAGGCGTATGCCGTATCGCGTTATCGAGCAGATTATTGATTAGCACAGCGAACGCATGCGTATCGCCGAGAATGGTGAACGGATCGTGGCTGTCGCATGCGGCGTCCAGTTCCAGCCCGAGATCGATGGACTTCGCTTCCGCGATCAAGGAAAAGTCGCTGACGCGCGCCTCGCACACGCTGCGCAGACTCATCGGCGCGATGGCGGCTTCGCGCGCGGCATCTTCACGCGCCATGCTCAACAACTGCTGTGCAAGATGAATCAGCCGATTCAAGCGCCCGTCGATCTTCGACAGCGTCGTGCCGTCCACGCGCAAGGAACCATCGCCGATTGCGCCTTGTATCTGCAATTTGAGCGCGGCGAGCGGCGTGCGCAGTTCGTGCGCGGCATCGGCAACAAAGGTGCGTTGTGCCTGCGATGCCTCGTTCAGCCGCGTCAGCAATTCGTTGAGCGCATCGACGAGCGGACGCAGTTCGATCGGCATGGGCGCGAGCGTGATCGGATCGAGCGATTCGGGCGAGCGCTCCTTCAGCGCGTTCGATAACCATCGCACCGGCGCGAGGCCGCGCGCCACCACCACCAGCACGAACACCACGATCACCGGTATCAGCAAGGCCAGCGGCCAGATGATGCGCAAGGCCAGCGTCATCGCCAGATCTTCGCGCACGGAGAACGGCTGCGCGACCTGCACGAAGCGATCCGGCTGATTCACGCCGAACGCGCGCCAGCGGTCGCCTTCGCGCTGCACGGAACGAAAGCCTTCGCCGAAGCGCGGCAACTCCGGTTCGTGCGGCGTGTGATAAATCAGCTTGCCCGACAAATCCCAGATGTCGATTACCAAACGGTCATCGGCAATGCCTTGCAGATTGTGGTCGCGTCCTTCGGCAATATCGTTTGCGCCGATGTTGTGCGGCAGCACATGCGCGACCGTGGTGAGTTCGTAATCGAACAATTCGCCCGCTTCCGCGCGCGCGGTGCTGAAGATGCCGTAGCCCGCCGCAAGACACGCCGCCGCGAGTCCGAAGATGAGCCATCCGAGCAGCCAGCGGCGAATCGACGTCATCCAATCCTCTTCAGCCGATACCCCACGCCGCGCACCGTCACGATCTCTTCCGCGCCGATTTTGCGCCGCAGGCTATGCACGTGTACTTCGATCGCGTTGCTGCCGATTTCCTCGCCCCATCCGTACAATTTTTCTTCGAGTTCGGAGCGGCGGAACACGCGCGCGGGTTCTTCGATCAACGCCTGCAGCAAGGCAAATTCACGCGGCACCAAATTGAGCGCGACGCCCGCCTTGCTCGCTTCGTGCGCGGCGGGATCGAGCGTCAATTCGCCATGCGAATACACCGGATGCTTATGCCCCGTGCGGCGACGCAGCAGCGCGCGCACGCGTGCCGCGAGTTCGTCGAGATCGAAGGGTTTCATCAGATAATCGTCCGCGCCTGCGTCGAGGCCGCGGATGCGGTCGTCCACGGCATCGCGCGCGGTGAGGATCATCACGGGCGCGTCGCCGCCCTTTTGCCGATACGCCGCGAGCACGTCGAAGCCATCGCGTCGCGGCAGGTTCAGATCGAGCAGCACGAGGTCGTACACGCCGTTGCCCAGCGACAATTCGGCCGCGCGGCCGTCCTGCGCCCAATCGACCGTATAGCCCGCACGGCGCAACGCGGCGAGCACCGTCTCGGCGATCATCTCGTCGTCCTCAACCAAGAGCAGGCGCATGCGGATTCTCCAGAATCGAAATCATTCGCCTCCGATTTTCCTTTCCAATTGCTTAAGTCCCACTTAAGCGTCATAGACGCCGATGCTTAGCGAATTCGCTCGCGGCGTTAAGCATCGGATAAGGTTCACCGCCGCACTATACGACAAGCGCGCCACCACTGGCCGCGCGTCGGAGGTGCCGATGCAGGCGTCCACACTCGTTTCATTGCGCGCCAATGCGGTCCTGATCGCGTTGTGCGTGGCCGCATCCGATGCGGCGTGGCTTGCCATCTGCGGATGCGCGGGTCATCCGAATGCCATTCAAGCGCCGTTGACGCGCCTGGCGACGCTGTTGAGCGCTGCGTTTATCGTGATCGCGGTGCGGCGCATCGCAAAGCTTTCGTTCGATGCCGCCCGCGCCTCGCGTCGTATCGCGTGGGCGCAGGACGCGGCGCATCGGCTCGTGATCGCCCGTCCTTCTTCGGACGATTGGCTCGTTCAGCTTCATGTCGAATTGCATCCCTCCGCTTCGCGGCGGAGCGTCGCGCACGCGTGTTCACATGCGGCGGCGGCTTGCAGAGTGCCACGCGATCGGGCGTGATCTCGGACTTCGCCCGATCCCCTTTGCCCGGCCTCGTGCCGGGATTTTTTTGCTCGTTCGATTTTCAGGTGAGGGTTTTCGGGAGCGAGGTTTTTGGCACGCTCCGTTTGTGTTTTGAGTGCTTTATTTAGGGGGTTTTCTGTTTGCACGCGCGGATCGATCACGCCTAAAGGTGAGCGAATTCGGGAGCGCGCGAATGGTGAGTCTTTGCGGTATCAAACACTAACCCATGACGTCTTGCGAAAGTTGCGGATCGCAACTAATATTGCCTGCATGGCCGCAAGGAGACGCACATGGACTTTATCGACGCCCCGCCGCAATCACGCGATCAAACCATTCTCGAACTGCGCGAGTTCTCCCGCCGGCTGGTGCGTGAGCTTGGTTTTATGCGCAATACGCTGGCGGATAGCGGACTCGCGCCTTCCGCCGTGCACGCGATCATCGAGATCGGCGCGACGCCGGGCATTCAGGCGCGCGATCTCGCGGATACTTTGCGGCTCGATAAATCCAATGCGAGCAGGCAACTCGCGCGGCTCGAATCCGCGGGATATGTGTCGCGACAGACATCGAGCGACGACGGCCGTTCGTCCGAGCTTTATCTCACCGCTGCGGGACAGAAGCTGCGCAGACGAATCGACAAGTTCGCGACCGATCAGGTGTCGGATGCGTTGCGGCGTCTGGTGCCCGAGGATCAGCGCGCGTTGGTGCGCTCGCTCGGCTTATATGCCGATGCCCTCGCGCATGGTCACGCGCATCCTGTCACGCGTGCGGCGCATGCGGAAAGCGCGCGCGTGGTGGAGGGATATCGGCCGGGATGTATCGGTGATATTGCGGGTTTGCATGCGCGTTTCTATGCGCATCACGCGGGATTCGGCGTGTATTTCGAGCGCAAGGTTGCCACCGAACTCGCCGCGTTTGCGGAGTCGATTCCCGCGCCGGGCAAAGCAATGTGGCTCGTGATGGAAGGCGAGCGCGTGCTCGGCTCGCTGGCGATCGATGGCGATATGAAGAAGCGCGTCGCGCATCTGCGATGGTTCATCATCGACGATAGTTTGCGCGGCTCCGGCATGGGCCGCGAACTGATGTCACGCGCAATGGCTTTCGTCGATGAACACTACGATGAGACGTATCTCTGGACCTTCAAGAGTCTCGATGCGGCGCGCCATTTGTACGAGTCCTTCGGCTTCGAACTGGCGGACGAAGCCGAAGGAGATCAGTGGGGCACGAAGGTTGTTGAGCAGCGGTTTACGCGTCGTGGTTCGTAAGCTTTAATCCAGCGCATCCTGCGAACGCTCGCGCATGAACGCCACCGCGATCAGCGACAACGATCCGCACGCCAGCACGTACCACGCGGGCGCATACACGCTCTTCGTGATCTCGATCATCAAGGTCACGAAGAACTGCGCGAAGCCGCCGAAAATCGCCACGCCCAGGCTATAAACGATCGCCGCGCCCGTGGCACGCACCGAACGCGGGAACAGCTCACCGAGCATCGCGCCGACGGTGCCGACGTTCAGCGAATGCACGATCGACAACGCCGTGACGACGGCAAGCAAGGTCGTCGCGGTCGGCGATTTATTGAGCAGCACGAACGCGGGATAAATGCCGAGCATCAACAGCACGCGCGTGGTCTGCGCAAGCTTGTTGCGTCCGATTCGATCCGACAAATAACCGCCGAGCGGCGCGAGAAAGAACAGAATGCCGCCGGAAACACAGCCTGACAACATCGCCGTCCAGCCGGGAAGCCCGAGCGTTTTCACGCCGTAAATCGACAGATAGAACACGATGATGAAATGCGCCGACGTCCCGCCGATGGTCACGCCGAGTCCCGTCAACACCGCGCGCATATGTTCACGAAGTACCGTAAATAAAGGCACTTTCGGCGCTTTCACCAATGCCGATGCGTGCGCATGCGGTTGCGGTGTCTCTTCCATCGTGCGGCGCAGCCACCAGCCGACCGGAACGATCGCCGTGCCGATCACGAACGGCACGCGCCATCCCCAGCTTTCGAGCTGCGTCGCACTCAGCGATGCACTCAGCGCCACGCCCGTCAACGCGCCCGCGAGCGCGGACAAGCCCTGACTCGCGAACTGCCACGAAGCATAAAAGCCACGTCGATTGGCAGGCGCTTGTTCAAGCAATAACGTGGTCGATGCGCCCACTTCGCCGCCCGCCGAAAAGCCTTGAATCAGGCGCGCGAGCACGAGAATCACGGGCGCGAGCACGCCGACCTGCGCATACGTCGGCGCAACGGCGATCATCGCGGTGCCGAGCGCCATCAGGCCAAGCGTGAGCAGCATCGCTTTCTTGCGGCCCGCGCGATCCGCGTACATGCCGACCACCAGTCCGCCGATCGGCCGCGTAAAGAAGCCGACGCCGAAGCTCGCCACCGCCAGCAACAACTGGCCGATCGGATCGTTCACCGGGAAAAACAGCTTGCCGATGATCAGCGCGAAGAACGCGTAGACCGTGAAGTCGTAGAACTCCAGCGCATTGCCGACCGCCGCCGCCGCGATAAGCCGCGCGCGTGCGCGTTTGCCAGAGCGCGACGGGGTATCGACGGATGAGTCTGCGAAAGTGGGTGTGTTCATGTTGGTCTAATCCGCGAGATAGGCTTCGGCCAGACGCACCCAATAACTCGCGCCGATCGCGAGGATATCGTCGTTGAAATCGTAGCCGGGGTTATGCACCATGCAGCCGCCCTTCGATCCCGTGCCGTTGCCGATCCACGCATACGTGCCCGGACGCGCTTCGAGCATGAAGGCGAAGTCTTCGCTGCCCATCAGCGGCGCGGCGGCGGGATCGACACGTTGCGCGCCGAGCATTTTGGTGGCGACATCCGTGGCGAAGGCGGTCGGTTCCGCATGATTGACGAGCACGGGATAACCGAGTTCGTAATCGATTTCGGCGGTGCAGCCGTATGCGAGCGCTTGCGCGTGGACCAGTGCGGTGATGCGCTCCTTCAGCAGCATGCGAACGGTCGGATCGAGCGCGCGCACGGAGAGTTTGAGCAGCGCGGTCTCAGGAATCACGTTGTTCGCTTCGCCCGCCTGCACGCTACCGACGGAAACCACCGCGGGCTTCTGCGCATCCACTTCGCGCGCGACGATGCTGTTCAAACCCAACATGATCGATGCAACCGCCGGCATCGGATCGCGCGCGCGATGCGGCATCGCGCCATGTCCGCCAACGCCACGCACCACGATATTCACGCGATCCGACGACGCCATGCCCGGACCGGGGCAGAAGAACATATCGCCTGCGGGCAGGCCCGGCATATTGTGCAGCCCGAAGATGGCATCGCACGGGAATTTGTCGAAGAGACCGTCTTCGATCATCGCGCGCGCGCCGGCCTCGCCTTCTTCGGCGGGCTGGAAGATCACGGTGAGCGTGCCGGAAATCTGACGGCTTTCGGAAAGATAGCGCGCGGCGCAAAGGAGCATCGCGGTATGGCCGTCGTGGCCGCAGGCGTGCATCGTGCGCGGCGTTTTGCTGGCGTACGGCAAGCCGGTGGCTTCTTCGATCGGCAAGGCATCCATATCCGCCCGCAAGCCGATGCGCTTGCCGCCATCGCCCTGTTTCAGCACGCCCACTACGCCCGTCTTGCCGAGCCCGC
The DNA here is from genome assembly GCF_029439455.1 of Caballeronia sp. BR00000012568055. GTDB lineage: Bacteria > Pseudomonadota > Gammaproteobacteria > Burkholderiales > Burkholderiaceae > Caballeronia. Next base: position 55,527 of record NZ_JAQFVG010000242.1, read on the forward strand.
GATGCACCTCGTAGCCCCATTGCGCGAGCAATCCGGCGACGAGATCGCTGGTCGCTTTTTCTTCGAACGCCAATTCGGGATGCGCATGAATGCGCTGGCGCACGGCGACGAGTTCCGGCGCAATCGCCGCGATGCCGGGAATGACGGGTTCGACTGACAGCATGAAGGCTCCTTCTTCGATACGGATCAACAAGCCTTCAGCATATAAAGTCGAAAAGCGAACCAAACGACAGTAAATTAAATGTGTGAACGCTTTTGGTTGTCGGCAAAAACCCTAGGTTATCTTTGTTATGAGCATGAAACTCCATCAGCTGCGCGCGTTTCTGACGACCGCCGAGCAAGGCAGCATTCGCGCGGCGTCGCGCACGCTGCATCTTTCGCAGGCCGCGCTGACGAAGGCGATCAAGGAACTCGAATTGGATTTGGGCGTGCCGCTGATTTTGCGCACGGCGCGCGGCGTTCAATTGACCGCGTTCGGACAGCAATTGCGCGTGCGCTCGCATCTGATCGTAAGCGAAATGCGGCGTGCGGAAGAAGATATTGCGCAGATGAAAGGCGCGGGTGCGGGCAGCGCCAGCGTGGCCGTTACGCCGACGGCGGCCTTGTCGATTTTGCCGCAGGCGTATCGCGCGTTCAGGCGGCAGATGCCGAATGCGCGCGTGAGTTTTATCGAAGGATTTCCGGGCGTGGCCATGCCGCGTCTGCGTGATGGATCGCTCGATTTCGTGGTGGCCGTGGTCGTGCCCGAGCATCTCGCGCCGGAGTTCGATCACATCGAGTTATATGAAAGCCGTTCGGTGATCGTTGGGCGTGCTGATCATCCGCTGAAGGAGTGCACGCGTCTGGCCGAATTGAGCGATGCCGAATGGCTGCTCAATCCATCGCCGGAAAGCTCGACACAGGCTTTGCTCGATGACTACGCCCGACGCGGCCTCGCCATTCCGGGACGCGTAATCGAATGCCCGAGTTTCGTGATCGCGCACGGCTTGCTGCGCGGCTCCGATGCGATCGCTGCGCTGCCGGAGTCGCTGCTGAAGCATCACTGGGTCGGCGACGGTCTCGCCGTATTCCCGATCGTCGATACCTTGCCCGCAGTCTCCGTGCGCGTGGTCACACGCCGGGACAGTCCGCTTACGCCTGCGGCTACGTTACTGCTCGATTGCCTTCGGCACGCCGCGATGTCGCAGTAATCGAATTAATTCGGAATCCCTAGAACTTCAGTTTCAGCATAAAACCGAGCGTAAAGGGAAGATCGCTCGAAGGAATCGGCGGAATCAGGATGATGTTCGCGCCCACGCGCTTGTAGTCCAGCATGATGAGCGGCGCGGCGACCGGACCGATGGTGTGATCGTGGCCGAAACCATAACTGCCGTAGTTGTAGCCCGAGATGATGCCGGCCATCGCGGCGAGCCGGATGTGATTCCAATGCAGGAATTCCGGTCCCCACACACCGCCGCCATAAAACGACGGCTTCGACAGCGAGTTTCGAAAGTAGCCGCCTGTCAGCGCCCAACTCGGCGCGATCCAGCACTCCACGCCAATGCCGGGATTAAATTGCTCGAAATCCTTGTCTGGATGAAAGTGGTGCGAGCCGATCATCGCGTCCGCCCAGAGTCCGTCCGAACACAACGCGGCGTGAGCGAGCGGCGTCCACAAACACGCGGCCGACGCGGCAAGCCCGAGCAAACCAGCGCGAATGCTTCGAAAACGGGACACCCTTGAACGCATAAGTTCTCCGCCATCACGACAAGGTGACGACGCCTTTTCTGAGATGATGGTCGAGGCGAACTCTACCTGAACGCTTGATTTTCGTGTGACGAAGCGAAAGGCGTTATTTTTCGGAGTGGATATTGATGGATTGTCGTGACAGTTCGATTTTCAAGGCGTTCACGTTTGGCTTACTGCTGGCGCTCGGCGCATGCACGCCGTTGCAAGTGGTCACGCATCATGTATCGGCGAATGAATCGAGCGTGCCCGTTGGCCATTACGAACTCGATCCGCATCACTGGAATGTGAGTTTCGATGTCGATCATTTTCATTACTCGCGTTTCGTGATGCGATTCGACAAGGTAACGGGACAACTCGATTGGAATGCGGGCGGATTGGCGAAGAGTACGGCGCGCATCGTGATCGATGCCGCGAGCGTGAATACCAACGTGCCGCTGCTGGATCGCATGGTCAAAGGCGCGGACATGTTCGATGTCGCGCGTTCTCCGACCATCACGTTCGCGAGTACATCGTTCGAACCGAAAGGCGACGACAAAGGCACGCTGACCGGCGATCTGACCATTCGCGGCGTCACGAAACCGGTCACGCTGAACGTGAGCTTCAACGGCCACGCGATCAATCCGCTCACCAAACAGGAAACGCTCGGCTTTTCCGCCGATGGCCATTTCAGCCGCTCGCAGTTTGGATTGACGACGTGGTATCCGGCCGTCGGTGACGACGTGCACGTTGCGATTCAGGCGGAGTTTTCCAAAACGCCGCCTGCTTCGGCTTCTACTTCCGCTCAGTAACGCGTTTTTTTATTACGCGGCAGTCCAGTCGAGAACGACCTTGCCGCTATTGCCGGAGAGCATGGTTTCGAAGGCGCGCTGATAGTCATCGACGGGAAAGGTGTGCGTGAGAATCGGCGAGAGATCGAGACCGCTTTGCAGCATCGCGACCATCTTGTACCAGGTCTCGAACATCTCGCGCCCGTAAATGCCCTTGATCTCGAGACCCTTGAAAATCACCTGATTCCAGTCGATCGCGGTTTGCGCGGGCGGAATGCCGAGCAGCGCGACCTTGCCGCCGTGGTTCATCGACTCGAGCAAGGCCGTGAATGCGCTCGGCATGCCCGACATTTCCAGTCCGACGTCGAAGCCTTCAGTCATGCCGAGTTCTTCCATCACGTCGCGGAGCTTTTCGTTGGCGACGTTCACGGCACGCGTCGCGCCCATTTTGCGCGCCAACTCCAGCCGATATTCGTTCACATCGGTGACCACGACATTGCGTGCGCCGACGTGCCGCGCGACCGCAACCGCCATCACGCCGATGGGTCCCGCTCCGGTAATCAACACATCTTCGCCGACGAGATTGAACGAGAGCGCTGTGTGCGTCGCGTTGCCGAAGGGATCGAAGATCGCGGCGAGGTCGTCGGAGATATCGGCGGGAATCTTGAACGCGTTGAACGCGGGAATCACGAGGTATTCCGCGAACGCGCCTTCACGATTCACGCCCACGCCAACTGTATTGCGACACAAATGGCGACGTCCCGCGCGGCAATTCCGGCAAAAGCCACACGTGATATGACCTTCGCCCGACACGCGATCGCCGATTGCAAATCCGCGCACTTCCTGCCCCATCTCGACGATCTCGCCGACATATTCGTGACCGACGTGCATCGGAACAGGAATGGTTTTTTGCGCCCACTCGTCCCACTTCCAGATATGAATGTCGGTACCACAAATGGCGGTTTTGCGGATGCGGATCAGGACATCGTTATGGCCGACTTCCGGGCGCTTCACGCGCGTGAGCGTGAGGCCGGGCGCGCGTTCGAGTTTGGCAAGGGCTTTCATTGAGGTTGTACCTTGGTTTTTTCCCGCGGCCTTCAGCCGGGGTGCTTTATGCGCATAAAGTCAGCGGATCACGCCGAGCGAACGGCCCACACGAGCGAAGGCATCCACCGCGCGATCGATCTGTTCGGGCGTGTGCGCGGCGCTCATCTGCGTGCGAATGCGCGCGCGGCCCTTCGGCACGACGGGATACGAGAAGCCGATCACATAGACGCCTTCGGCCAGCAATGCATCGGCCATTCGAGACGCGAGTTGCGCATCGCCGAGCATGACGGGGATGATCGGATGCTCGCCGGGAACGAGATCGAAACCGAGCGCCGACATCGACTGACGGAAGTGCGCGCCGTTCTCGCGGACGCGTTGGCGCAGCGTCGCGCCTTCGTCGCTATCGAGCAATTCAAGCACTTTCAACGACGCCGACGCGATACTCGGTGCAAGCGTGTTCGAAAAAAGATAAGGACGACTGCGTTGTCGCAACAATTCGATGATTTCCCGATGCGCCGCCACATAACCGCCCGACGCGCCGCCAAGCGCTTTCCCGAGCGTGCCCGTGATGATGTCAACGCGATCCAACACACCGCAGTATTCGGGCGTGCCGCGCCCGTACTCGCCGATAAAACCGACCGCGTGCGAGTCATCGACCATGACGAGCGCGTGATAGCGATCCGCGAGATCGCAGATGCCGGCGAGATTGGCGATGATGCCGTCCATCGAAAACACGCCATCGGTGGCGATCAGCTTGAATCGTGCGCCGGCTTCATCGGCTTCTTTCAGGCGCGCTTCGAGATCGGCCAGATCGTTGTTCTTGTAGCGCAAGCGGCGTGCTTTCGAGAGCCGCACACCGTCGATGATGCTCGCGTGATTCAGCTCGTCGCTGATGATCGCGTCCTCTTCCGTCAGCAAAGTTTCGAACAAACCGCCGTTGGCATCGAAACAACTCGAATAGAGAATCGCGTCCTCGGTGTGAAGGAAATGCGCGATCGCCTGTTCCAGCGATTTGTGGACGGTCTGCGTGCCGCAGATAAAGCGCACCGACGCCATGCCGAAGCCGTCTGCATCGAGTCCTGCTTTGGCGGCTTCGATCAGACGCGCATCGTCGGCCAGGCCGAGGTAGTTGTTTGCGCAGAAATTGAGCACGCCGCGCCCATCGGCCAGGCGAATATCCGACGATTGCGGACTCGCAATCACGCGTTCGGACTTATAAAAGCCCGCCGCGCGGATCTCGTCGAGCGTCGTGCGAAGGTGAGACAGGTATGAGTCTTTCATCGGCTTCCTTTTTTGACGAGCGATGGTTTGGTGCTGCGTGCCCTTTCGACTGTTATAGTGCATCCAGCACATTGGACACGTTCGATATTTCGAACGAATTTCCAATATACCGGAAACTCTAAGGGATTGTGAGACACATGGCAAGTTCGGGTTCGGACAACAAGGCCGGCGAATTCGCTTCGACAAGCGGCACATCGACACCACCGCGCGTTGGCGAACAGATTCAGCGTCTGCGCAATGAAAGAAAGTTGACGCTCGACGATTTATCGCGCGCGGCGGGTGTATCGAAGTCGATGCTGTCGGAAATCGAACGGGACAAGGCCAATCCGACGATCGCGGTGGCCTGGCGATTGACCAACGCGCTCGGCATCAGCCTCGATCAGTTGTTTGCGCAGCAGAAGCCGGCAGAAGCGATTCGCGTTGCGGCACCGCACGAGATTCCGACTTTGAGCGGTGACAACGGCGGATATCAGTTGCGGGTGTGGGGGCCGATCGAGTTGGCGGGGAAGTTCGAGTGGTACGAACTCACGTTGCGGCCGGGCGCGGCGCTGACATCGAACGCGCACGAGCCGGGGACGCGCGAGCACTTGACGGTGCTGAACGGGAATATCGAGATCGATGCGTCGGGTACGACGCGACGATTGAAGACGGGAGAGACCGCGCGCTACGCCGCCGACGATGGACATGCCATCCGTAACGTCGGGCGTTCGGAGGCGAAAGCGCTGCTGGTCGTCATCCACGGGTGACGGCGCGCGAACTTTACGCGCATAAAGTTCGCGCCAGGCGCATGCCTACTTCTTGAACGCGTCCTTGACCGCACCGCGTGCATCGCCCACGCCTTTCTGGATCTTTCCTGCCGCCTGCTGCAAATCGCCCTTGGCTTCCTGCGACTTGTTATCGGTTGCCTTGCCGACCACTTCGTTGATCTTGCCCTTCACTTGTTTGCCGATGCCTTCGATCTGATCCTTGTTCATCACGCCTCTCCCTTGTCTGAAAGTACTTGCGCATGAGCCGACCCGATGCCGTCACACGTCTCCATCAAGATGCCTTGCGTGACCGACCGCGCATAGCGGCGCACGTCTGATTCGCGCGTAGGCGGAATCGCACATACACCCGAGCCGACTAGCGAGACGCTATTTTCATTGCATCGAATACTGTATGTTTGTACAGTAGTAAGACCAGTTGCAAGGGGTGAGACATGGAGTCGAATGGCGAACATCTGAGCAAGAAGCAATTTGCTCGTGCAGTGCGAGACCTCGAGCGGATCACGCGCGAGATTGCAGGGCGATATATCGAATTGGGCGTGCCGCTGACGTGGCGTTTGTTGCACGCGATCGAAGCGGAGGCCGTCGCGGATCTCGGCTTCGCAGGACGACACGAGGCCACTTTGCGCGAGTTGTTCGCGCGTCCGGACGACTTTCATTTCCCCGAAACCGACGATGTCGTCGATGTCGCGACGTCGGACGCATTGCCCGCCGTTTTCGCTTTCGCCGTCGATGCCTATGAACAGGCCGCGCGGCATGGCCGACCGCAGCTCGCCATCGCGCATGGTTGAACTTGATGCCCGATTAGAGCGCGAAGTCTGCGGCCATGTCGGCGTCGCTGCGGGCTTCGAGTCGTCCGTCCCGGCACGCGGCGCGAAACAGCGCGTAGTCTTTTTCGACTTGTTCGGCGTAGGCGCGGCCGTATCGCACCAGTGTTTCGGACATGCGGTCGCCGCTGCCGATATAGCCGGAAATCTCCGGCGCGCAGCCTCCAGCCTTGGCGTGCGCCCGAGCCAGCGCCCACCCGCATAGCCTGGCGTACTCGCGGAACGCATCGTCGCCGAATGTTTCGAGTTCGGCGGAAATTTTCATGTCGCGTAGTTGGCGAATATAAAGATGGCGGCCGACTGGGCCGGTTGCCCAGCCGAGAAACGGGTCTGTTGCGGCCTGCAACAGACGCTGGCCGTGCACGACGCGCTGTCCGTTGTGAGCGTCGATGACGCTACTTTTCCCGGCGCGCGCGTATCGCAAAACCACGGAGGTCGATGCCTCTTTGAGTTGCAGAAAGAGCGGTTTGCGGTGCGAGTCAGTTAGCAACATGACGAGACAACGCGTGCCGACGCTGCCCACGCCAACCACCTTGAACGCGAGGTCCTGAAACGTAAATTGCGATAGCAAAGCGGCCCGCTCGGGCGTCAGCGTCTCGACATAGCTACGCATCAGATTGGCGAATATCACGTCGCGATCGTCTGGCAACGTCATCCATTCATCGGCTTTGTCGATCAACGTGCTGTCACCGCGAATATGGAAGACGGCGGGAGGCGAATCGCGGATGCGCCATGTGTCAGCAGACTGATCGACGAGTTTCGGCAGCATCGAATCATGCGTACGTCGCGATGCGCGCTCGAATCCGCGTTTGAGGCGACGCCGCGCGTCGTCGCTCTGTACCACGCCGGTCATCCGCTCGAAGGTGATGCGCTCGTACCAAAGATCGAGCACGCCCATTTCGGCGTACTCGCGCATGTGCGTCTGGTAGCTCTGCGCGGTCAGAAAGGCAAACTCGTCGGCGGCGAGATCGCCATGACCGAGTTGCTGGCCGGCAATCGTGAAACTCGCAACGAGGCGCTTGAGATCCCACTCCCACGGACCGTACGCGGTTTCATCGAAATCATTGAGATCGAAGATGAGCGCGCGCTCGGGCGTTGCGAAGCCGCCGAAATTCGACAGATGACAGTCACCGCAAATCTGAAGCCACAGGCCACTGTTCGGTGTCGTCGCGAGGTCGTGTGCTTGTATCAGCGCGCTGCCTCGGTAGAACGTGAAAGGCGAAACGAGCATGCGGCCGTAACGAAGCCGGATCAACGCCGGCACGCGGCCTTCGCTGCTCGACTGCAACAGCGCGGTGGGATCACGATCAACGTCACCAATCGTTTCGTGCGAACCGCGCGGTGTGCGTTCGCGCGCGGCTCGTCCGTTGGCGCGACGCGCTTGCCAGGACGGCAAAGTGTGCAGTTGGGCCATCGTTCGCTCCTTGCCATCGTTCTGGATTTTGTTGTGGATCGGAAAGACGCCATGAGAAGACAGTAGGCGACGATCGGCGCAAGCAGCAAGACAGTGAATCGACACTCCATGACACTTGAGCGTCGCTGTGCTCTTGACGTAGCGCGTCTGAAGTCCGACTCTCTTGGACAGCAATGTCAATCTGTCAGGCCTTATCGAACACTATGCCGAACACTTCCGATCTCTTCGATCAACAACGCGCCGACTGGCAAGCCGATCCGCAAGCCGCCTTCGATGCGTGGCTCGCGCAACAGCAGTTCAGGGCATCGTCGGCGGATGTGTATCGCGCGCAATGGGGCAATTTCCTCGAGTGGTTGCGCGCAAAGCGTACGACGCTGCAAACCGTGCAGCGGCCGGTCATCGAACAATTCGTCTCGCAACTCGATATTCGCCGCCCGCAACGCATGCGCTATCTGCGATTGATCGAGCGCGTGCTCGACCATGTGCGGGAGATTGAAACCGCGCCGACGAATCCGGCGCGTTTCATCGCCCAGGACGGCGATTCGGCGTGGCGCCACGCGCGTGATAACGAGCCGACCGGCTTCCTGACGCACGATGAGCGCGCGCTGCTGGTCGGGCATCTGTATGCGCCGATCGGCACTTTGCCGACCGGACAACGCTGGCGCGAGCGACGCGACCGCGCACTGGTCGCCACCTTTCTCGGCGCGGGCGTGAAGACGGGCGAGGCGGCGGAGTTGACCATCGACTGCTACGCGGCGGGCGCGCCCTACGTGACGGTCGATGCAAATAATCCGTTGCTGGTCAGGCAAGCGCGACTCGCGCCGTTTGCCGTCGAATTGCTGGATAACTGGATCAGCGAGCGCCGGACTGTCGGTCTGGCGGGCGACCTTCTGTTTCCCGCAGCCCCGTCCGGACGGTCGATGCACAAGGCAACCATGCTGCGCGCGATCGACGCTGTTGTCGCTGCGTCAGGGATGGCCGCGTCACGCGTGGCGCGCGCGAGTCCGCAAACTTTGCGCAACACCTACGCGGCGGAGTTGTTCGAGGACGGCACAGACCCCGAACGCGTCGGCCAATGGCTCGGCTTTCAGCAGATGATCTCGGTTCATCGGCTGCACCGTGCGTGGCAAGAGTGGATGGGTGAGCAAATACGGGAGCGCGATCTGGCTCGCGCGACAGATGCGACCGATATCATCGACGATCCCGAAAACTCTCACCTTTGATGCAGCGTCGGCTCACGTGCTGCTGACAGCGAGGAAGTTCTGGACGGCGGCGAGCTTCGACGACACCGCGCCCGAGGTGCGCTCGCAATTCGGGCACAAAAGCTCGAACTCGTCTTTGTGGCGCTGGAGTTCGGGCTCACCGGACTCGCACGCGGGACAGGCGCCCGGCGCGGTGACATAGGCATCGATCTGCGTGCCGAGCGCGCCGATTTCCTCCGTGCTCAGACGTCCATCCGCCGCCAGCATCGCCAGCAATCCGCCAATTTCGGCGCTGACGCTCGCCCGCACGCGATGTGCATCGCGTTCGCGCACGAGGGCGTCGATTTCGTCGGACTGTGTGCGGACTTGCGATTCAAGCCGGTCAGCGCGACCGCGTGCAGCACTAAGTTGTTGAATAAAATCGAATTCTTTCTGTCCCGCTTCGCGCGCGCCAGCCTGGTAAGTCGATGCCATCCCGCGCAACGAATCGAGTTCGACGAGCATGGGTTTGACACGCCGCTCGGCATCCTTCACGGCGTCCTTGATTTGCTGGGCGTAATGCTCGGTGTTGTGGCGCAGATCGTCCTGTAGCGAATCGATCCGGTCGCGTAGGCGGCTTGCGTCGGCCTGCTCACGCTGCAGGCGCTCATTCAACGCGGCGTTTTCCGCTTCGAGCCTCGTGACGACATCGCGCAAAGCAGCGTGTGCGTCGCTATCGTGATATTCCTGCGCTTTCAATTGCGCCTCGAGCGACGCCGTGCGCGCCACGCTTGCCTCCGCCCGCGCTTCCGCCCGTTGTCTTGCCAATTCGATGGTTTCGCAACGAATGCCGGCATCACGCGCTTCGGTCTGCGCCGCTTCTGTCATGGCATCGAGCCGCTTGCGTTCTGCATCCAGCTCGGTGCGCGCGTGCTGATGCGCTTCCGCGAACAGCGTGGCGAGCAGCTCGCTGGCGCGGGTTTGCAGCGACTCGGGCAACGCGCCGGCATCGATCCGTACTCGGAGCGTTGATCGCAAGTTTGTCCAAAACGCTTCGATATCACGCGGGATATCGCTTGCACTTCCGGTTTGCGTGAATTCGCGTACCAGCGTGACCGAGGGACGGACGCCGAGATCGAAGAACAAGCGCTTGCAAGCATGCTGCGAGAGGTCCTGCCGACGCGCGCCCGATGCGCGCATTTCATCGATTTCCTGGCGGAGGGCGTCGCGGAATTGTGCGTCCATAACAGTGCTACCTAGTAATCGAGATAACGATCATAACGCTTTACGTGTCATGCAATACGTTTTCGATGTGATGTTCGTTTACGTCGGCAATGTTGCGTGCTGTTATGTGCAAAACCGCATTTGAAGGCTCATAGAAGATGTCTACCGTGAAACACCTTTAGATTCACAGCTTAACCTCATGATTCTAATGCAAATATTAGGAATTTACGAAGATTTGTCGTTGTTTCACGGGAGGGGGTGAATATGGTTTGCCAAGAGACTCAAAAAGATCTTCTTGAGAGACATAAAAGTAAACACCTTTGAAACCTTATTAATACTGTTAACGCCACCGCAAAGCCTTACTGGATAAGGGTTTCAGGAAGGATAGGTGAGCATCTGCGGGATATATGGTGAAGCTTTGCGGGAAGGATCGGTGACGGGGTTCAGGGTCGAGCGTGAGGACCATCGGGATAGATCGTGAGCGGATTCAGGAACGAGCGAGTTTACGAGGGTGAGGCGATTCGGGTGAGGAATCGCCTGCTTGCCGCGACTGGGGGGATGGATCAATCACCGCGCATCACGCGAAAGGTGAGAGTTATCGGGAGTTTGAGAATCGCGCGAAAATCGCTGTGCAACAGGGCGTTTTTACCGGAAAGTGAGCGTTTGCGGGAGCCAGACAAGGTAAGCGGTGAGATTTTACGGGACAACGCCGTCATTTTCGACTCTCTTACCGCGAAAGGTGAGCTTTTTCGGGACTGAATTTACGTGTTCTCGCTGACTTCGTCGCTCAGGCGTACCATTCGGTGCAATTAAGGTGAGGGTTTTCGGGAGCGCATAGGCCCTTGCGCCACCATCCATCGCAGATTTTGCGTCTGTATAGATAGGTGAGCGTTTTCGGGAGCTATATTCAGGCGCGCGCAGGTCCCGACACAAGCGCAATGAAAAACCTTATTAAAATCACATACTTGTATCCCTCTGGCGTGGTGGTCGTCGAGTAATGGTGAGTATTTTCGGGAGCAGAGCCTTTCAGCGCAAACGGGCCTGACTCCGCGAGAGGTGAGCGTTTGCGGGATGCCAATAGCGGGCAAGCATAAGAATGCGATAAGACACATGCTTAATATGGGAGTTTTCATCAGGTCTTGGGTGATCAGCCGACGAAAGGTGAGGCTTTTCGGGGGCTGTCTGTTGCGTGGATTTCACCCGGACCGGACGCTGATAGCGGCGTTAGCCGCTTTAAAGAATTTTGAGGTGAGGTTTTTCAGGAGCACTACGACGACTACGGCATGAACTAGGCCGGGAGATCGCTGATCGAAAGTAAAGTGCTGCGGAAAACTTGTGCGATCGGCACCACTGCACCAGCGCAAACGCGAAAAATTTTTTCAGGTGAGACTTTTCGGGACCTTCAGAACAACGTCTCGCGCAGTGCTTAATGGCCTGAAATTCGTTTACCCGCGCGGCTTCGGGATGTGCCGGACAGACCGCATCGGTGAGTGGTGAGAGTTTACGGGAGCGCACCGCAGTGAGTTCGCGCTTATCAAGACGGTTCACCGATGGAGGTGAAGGTTTACCGGTAGACGTGCTTCACCCCGGTCGGTATGCTGCACGCATTCCTGATCGCACTGTACGCATGGTCACCAAGCGCGCCAAAAAAACCGATGTAGTCAGCCCAAGCTCGGCGGAATTGCGCAAGGCCGTGGAGGCCATTGCGATTCAGCCGAAGAGCGGGAAAATCACGCTGCTGACTCGCAAACTTTTCAACGTTCTGTTGGCTGTTGCGCAGCAGGCGGATGAATCGGGCGATACGTATCGCGCGCTGCTGTCCGATATCGTGGCCAATTCAGCCTTCGATTCGAACGATACCGCGTTGGTCAAGGAGCATTTGCGCCGGATGGTGTCGGTGCAGGTCGAGTGGAGCACCGGCACATCGAGTCAGAAGCCGGGCCGCAAATGGGGTATTTCGACCCTGATCGCCGACGCCGAAATTCTCGAAGATCCCAATACGCGGCGCGTTTGGGTAGAGTTTTCGTTCGCTCCGAAGATCAAAAAGAAACTGCTCGATCCGGTTCAATACGCGCGTCTGAGCCTGCAGTTCCAAAGCCAGCTGCGCAGCAGCGCGGGATTGGCGCTGTACGAGATCTGCGTTCGATATCTGACGAATCCCAGCCACCTGACGATGCGGGAAACATGGGAATGGTGGCGGCCGATTTTGTCCGGCACGCCCGATACCGAGGCTGGCGACGAGGCCAAGCGAGAATACAAATACTTCAAGCGCGACTATCTTCGGCCCGCTATTGCCGAAGTCAACGCGGTGACCAATATTTTCGTCGAGTTGGTCGAGCATCGCGAGGGGCGGCGCGTGGCGGAGATCCAGTTCCGCGTCACCGAGCAAAAGCAGCCGATGCTGGCGCTCGACGAGCATCCGAATGTATTCGACAGCACGCTTGTCGATCGTATGGTGAAGATCGGGATCCCGCTGAAGGAAGCGCAAACGCTCTATGCGGACAGCGAGGAAAATCGCATTCGCGCCGCATTGCAAATGACCGAACAGCGTATGCGAAGCACGTCGTTGCCGCCGGTGCGCAGTGCCGCAGCCCTGTTCAAAGATGCGTTGAAGAAGGGTTACGCGCCACCCATCCAGGTGCTTGCGTCGACGCCGGTCAGCGGCCCCGCATCGCGCGGCACGGTGGCTGCCGCGAATGCTGCGGACGATTTGAAAGCCCGCCTGCTCAGCGAGTTTTCCGCTTATCGGCGTAAGGAAGCGCGAGCGCTTTACGATGAACAAGGTGAGGAAGAACGGGACCTGGCGCGTCAGACGTTCGAATCGGACGTTTTGCCGGAACTCGGAACGCATATGCGCGACGACTGGCGCAAGCGTGGGCTGGATTCCAAACTGGCGGAGACTTCGTTCTTCGACTGGCTCGCGCGCAAGACTTGGGGCGAGCCGACCGACGGAGACTTGCTGGCCTTCACGCTGAATCAATCTCGCGTCGGCTAGCGGCGCGCGTTCGATCAAGAAACGCGCGCACGCTTCGCTTGATTCGCTTAATCACTTCTCCGCGACTGATTGCGCCAGCATCGTTTCGATCTGATGCAGCAGTTCATCGCGCTTCTCGCGCGACAATCCGCGCAGACGCAATTCGAGCCGATCCTCACCGTAAGACTTCAGATCACCGACCGCGACGCCATCCAGTTTGATTTCCATCCGCTGGGCATAGCGCTGACGGCCCGGCGGTTTCGGCGATTCCTGAACGCTCGCGCGTCCCTTGACGATATCGGCCACTTGGCGCGTGCTCAAATCGTCGGACGTAATTTTATTGATGAGACGAAGCGTGGCATCACTGCCGCGCGCAGTGTGATATCGCGTGATCTGATAGGCCATGTTCGAACCAAATCGATCGGGCCGCGCGACCATCTCGTGCATCACATTCTCAGGCAGCTTCGCGATGGACATGGCAACCGCAATGGTGGATTCATCAAGCCCGAGGTGATCCGCTAATTCTCGTTGGCTCTGAAAATGCCGTTCGTCGAGGAAGCGCTTCCACACCACCGCGTTGTCGAACACCGTTTGCGAATCACGCTGAACGTTGAGGTCGTACCCGAGCTTGTAGCTTTCGATGCCGATCGGCAAATCGACGACGATCGCCTTCACCGTCTCTTTATTCGCTTCTTTCAGCGCGCGCACGCGACGTCCGCCGTCGCTGACGAAGAACGTCCCGGCGTTCTCGTAGTCGGGGATGACGTGGATCGCCTGCTGCTGTCCTTGCTTGGCCAGATTGACCGCCAACTCGGCAATCGATGTCTTGAGATAAAAGTGACGCGGATTGAACGGGCTAGGCTTGATCGCTTTCAGCGGCAAGTCGATAACCTGTCCCGCCGTATAGCGATTCGACCGGCGCCACGCACGATAGGCCTCCGACTCCGAAGCACCCGTGACTTCGTCCTGTTCTTCAGCGATAAACGCGCTGGAACGGCCGTTCGCCGCGACCTGCCCGACATGCTGAATATCGACGATACCGTCAATCGCGTTCAGCCGATCGAGGGCGGTTCGCTTCTCGCTGCTGGTGGTATCGGGGCGAGCCTTGAAGCCCTTTGCAAATTGGGACGGTTTCATTCAGGGTCCTTTATGCGCATAAAGTCAGGGGAGCATGCCGAGGATTTCATCGGCACAGGCGCGGATTTCTGCTGCAGCCAGGCGAGAACCGCGGTCTGACATCTGGAGGACGGTTTGCCCGAGCGCCATGGCTTGCTTGTAGCACTCGCGGGTGGGGATTTGAGTTCTGAGCAGTGGGAAACCAAGTTCCTCGAGCGCCGATTTGAGTTCGCGGGTGAGCATGCGCTTCTCTTCCGTCTTGTTGAGAAGAAAGACGGCACGTAGGTCTTCATTCATGACTTGAGCCTGTTGAACGAGTTTGACCAGTCCGACGCTCGACCAATAATCGGCTGGCGAAGAAGACGTCGGAATCACCGCAACACTGGCGGCGAGCAAGACCACGCCCGATACCTTCTCCGTGATGGACGGCGGGCAATCGACGACGATGATGTCGTAATCGTTGATGAACTTCTTGATCTCTCGGTGAATCTGCCCGCCAGCCTCCGATAGGTTGACGACGGGAAACGGAATGCCACTTTCTTCGTCCGACGCTGCGCTTGACCAGTGAATGAGCGTGTTCTGTCCGTCTGCATCGACGACCAGGACGCGCTTCTTCTTTTCATGGAAGGCTGCGCCGAGATGCATCGCAATCGTGCTTTTGCCTACCCCGCCCTTCTGCTGCGTGATCGCTATGATTTCCGCCGCCACGTTTTACTCCGAAATTAAAAGCTGCTGAAATTCTACATTGCAGTAGAAGTTTTTCCAGTGAAATTACGAAATTACTGGGTTTTTGGCCGTTTGGCCGATGCCATAGGGCATAGGCTTTATGCGCATAAAGGCCCCCAACCACCCGCGTGCTTGCAAAAAAATCGCCTATCCTAGCCGCTGATCCAACCGTCGCCGCGCCGGAGCCGCCATGACAGTCCGCAATCTCGACCTGCTTTTCTCCCCCAAGTCGATCGCCGTTGTAGGCGCTTCGTCGCGCGCGGGGAGTATCGGCGAGATGGTCTGGGTGCGTGCCTCGACGGCTGGTTTCACCGGACCGGTGTGGGCGGTGAATCCGAAGCGCGGCATGCTGGGCGACCACGCCCTCTTCGCCGATATCGACAGCTTGCCGGACGCGCCCACCGTCGCCATTCTGTGTACGCGTCCGGAGACGTGGCCGAGGTTGATCGAAAAGCTCGGTCGGAAGGGCACGAAGGCGGTAGTCATCATCGGTGATGCGCGACGCTGCGACGCTGCTACCGATCGTAATCCGGCACAAGTGGACGCATGGACAAGCCGTGCGCTCGCGGCGGCGCGTCCTCATCTATTGCGGATCATTGGCCCAGCCAGCTTGGGTATCGTGACGCCAGCGATTGGCGCCTGTCTGGGCGCGCCCGCTTGCGATATCAAATCCGGCGGAGTCGCCTGGGTATCAAGCTCGAATGCACTGACCAACGGCGTGCTCGGATGGGCGCGCGCACGTGGACTCGGTTTCTCACGCATCGTCGCACTGGGCGATGAAGCCGACGTCGATTCAGGCGATATCCTCGATTTCCTCGCAAGCGATGCCTCGACCCGCGCGATTCTGCTGGCGATCGAAACGATTCAGGCCGCGCGCAAGTTCATGTCGGCTGCCCGTGCCGCAGCGCGTAACAAGCCCGTGCTCGTCCTTCGAACCGGACGCGATGATCCCTTCGATCGGCTGTACGCCGCTGCCTTTCGTCGCGCGGGGCTCGTGCGTGTCGATTCGATCGACGATTTGCTCGACGAGATCGAGACACTGGGAATCGGGCGCGTCGCGGCGAGCGATGTTGCCACGGTCATCACCAGCGATCGTGGCGTCGCGGCGTTGGCGAAAGACGCGTTCGGTGCCGCTGGCGATGACCTGGCGACCTGGCCCAACGCCGCGCGCGATGCAGTGACCGCCGCATTACCCCGAGCCGAAGCAGGCAATCCGCTATTGCTCGGCGATGACGCCTCACCCGTCGATTTCGGCAAAGCCTTGGAAGCGCTCGCGTCGCATCGGGAAACGGGCACCGCGTTTATCGTGCATGCGCCGACGCACAGCGCACCCGTCGCTCAAGTTGCCCGTACCTTGACCGACGCGCGACGCCATGCGTATCGCGGCTTGCTGGCGTGCTTCTTCGGTTGCGTCGATTCCGCCACGCGCGACGAGCTTCATGCGCACGGCATTCCGGTCCACACGACGCCGCAGCGGCTCGCGCGCGCTTTTGCGCGTTTGGTCGATTTCCGCAAGGGACGCGAGTTACTGATGCAAACGCCCGACGGGCTGCCAGCCGATATACCCGAAGGTATCGACGCAACTCAATCGGAAGTTCGCGCCGCGCTCGAAAATGGCATCGGCGAATTAAACGGCGAGCGCGCGGCGCGCATACTCCAACGCTTCGATATGGCGGTCAAGCCAGGACCGCCCGATGTGCTGGCAAATGATGCAGTCGAAATTCAGTTACGTTTGTTGAACCATCGCGTTTTTGGTCCGGCATTCGAATTCAAAGCCGAGGGCGCGCTTGGTCTGCCCGATGCCCTGCACGACTTCGCTTTGCCGCCGCTGAACCCGGTACTCGCGCGCGACCTTGTGATGCGTTCGCCGCGTTCCCGTGAATTGCCCACAGAATTATTGCTCAATAGACTGACCGCGCTTTCGCAGTTGGTCTGCTATATCGAAGAAATTGTCGCGTTGCGGATGACGTTGCGCGTGACGCGAAATTCGGTTGTCGTCTATGAGCCGCAGCTCACGCTCGGCGCGCATCGGAAGCCGCTGGCGATCGTGCCGTATCCTCGCTGCATGGAAGAGACGCTCGATTGGCGTGGCATGCAGATCACGGTGCGGCCGATTCGTCCTGAAGACGAGAACGCGCATCGTGCATTCGTCGCGGCAAACACGGCCGAAGATTTGCGATTGCGATTCTTCGGCGCTGTGCGCAGCTTCGACCATTCGCAACTGGCCCGGATGACGCAGATCGATTACGACCGGGAGATGGCGTTGATCATCACGCGAAACCTGGAGGATGGCACGGGCGAGACTCTCGGCGTTGCCCGCGCTATCGCCGACCCGGACAACGAAACCGCTGAATTCGCGGTTGCTGCGCGATCGGATATGAAAGGACTCGGTTTCGGGTCCCTGTTGCTGACGCGAATTATCGACTATGAAAAGAAGCGAGGAACGCGTTGGCTGATCGGTGAGGCGTTGCGCGAGAACACAGGAATGATCGCGCTGGCGCGCCGGTCCGGTTTCGAATTGACGAAGACCGACGACCCCGGCGTCGTCGGCTTTCGCATGCGCTTGTGATCCACCGGACACTTTATGCGCATAAAGTCAGGTTACGCCCCCAGCCGACCCAAAGCCTCATCCACCAACGCGCGCGAAACCGAAAGCTCATCGAGCAATACTTCGGCATACGAACTTCCCGTTTCCTTTTCGAGTCGGGCGATGGTCAACGCGCAGCGGCTCGCATCCTTCGGCGTGGCGATAAACGGCTTCACCGATTGCCCCGCCTTGAACGCTTCGAACAGCGGCAAGCGAATTTCATCGGGCAATGCGCGCGATGTCCATTGATACGGCTTCCCGTTATGAATCAACTGAGGCGGCAAAACACGCTCCTTCTTGGCGGCCGGAATCAGCCCAAAAGTGCGTGCGGCGTCGCCGATCTGCTCGGCCGAAAACAGTTCGTCCGGGCTGATATCGAATTGAGCGATGTAGGCCTCGATTGCCTGCATGGCGCTCGCTCGATCGTCACGCTTCTTTTGTGCACGGGCGACGATCTCGCGCAACTCGTCGGCTTCTTCGGATGTAATCGTAAAGTTCGCCTGCTTTTGCTGAAGGTCGGAAAAACGCAGGAATTCGGTATCGGAAAGTAATTTGGCCATCAAGAAACGTCGGATGAAGAGGGCGGCGAGGCGTGAACGCCAGGCCAGCCATTTTGAGAGGGCCGCCATTCTAACGCGTGTTCATCCCGCCCCAGCAGTTGAACGGCAGCGCGCGCGTTTGCCCATCCGCGCACGAAGCGTTACTGTTTCGTCTCGCACCGTGCAGAGCGTTTCACCATAAGCGTATCGACTGAGGGTTGCACATGACCGGAGACACATCGAGCAATACCGCGACAGCCGCGCGCCGACGCAAGATCGGACGCACGTCGCTTGACGTAACGGCCTTGTCGCTTGGCACCGCGCCGCTCGGCGGGCTGTATCACGAACTGACGGAAGACGAAGCGCGCGCGACCATCGATGCCGCGTGGCAATCCGGCCTGCGCTTTTTCGATACCGCGCCGCACTACGGCCACACGAAAGCGGAACATCGTTTGGGCGATGCGCTGCGTCGCTATCCGCGCAACGAATTTGCGTTGTCGACGAAAGTCGGTCGCCGCTTCGTTCCGCGCACGACGCCGTACGATGGCTCGGAAGGTTGGGCCGCGCCTTTGCCCTTTCAGGCAATTTACGACTACACCTACGACGGCATCATCCGTTCTTTCGAAGATAGTCAGCAGCGGCTCGGTATCGTCGATATCGATATCGTGCTGATTCACGATATTGGCCGACTCACGCACGGCGACAAGCACGTGCATTATTGGCGGCAACTGATCGACGAAGGCGGCTTTCGCGCGCTCGACGAACTCAAGCAATCGCGCGGCGTAAAAGCGGTCGGGCTGGGCGTGAACGAAGGCGCGGTCGTCATGGAAATGATGGCCGAGTACGACATCGACTGTGCGTTGCTTGCCGGCCGATACACCTTGCTAGAACAAACCACGCTCGACGATCTCCTGCCCGAATGCGAAAAGCGCGACGTAAGCATCTTGCTCGGCGGCGCGTTCAACTCCGGCATCCTCGCGCGAGGTCTCGACACAAGCGCGCACGGCGACCTCAAATTCAATTACGGCGATGCGCCCAAAGAAATCATCGAACGCGTAGAAAAGTTAGAACGCGTATGTCGCGAATACGGGGTCGCGTTGTCGGCGGCGGCCATCCAGTTTCCTTATGCGCATAAAGTCGTGGCCACGGTGCTGATGGGCGCGCGAACGCCGGACGAAGTGCGCCAGAACGCAGCCTCATTTGCCACGCCGATTCCACCCGCGCTGTGGACTAGCTTGCGCGATGAAGGTCTGCTCCACGCCGATGCGCCGGTGCCGCAATGATCAAAGCGAAGATGAGCATCGACGCCCATCAGCATTACTGGGATCCGGCGCGCGGCGACTACGGTTGGCTGAAGCCCGAGTTGAAGACGCTGTATCGCGTGTTCGATCCCGAGGATCTCGCGCCCTTGCGGCAAGTGACCGACGTGAGACGCACTGTCGTCGTTCAAGCCGCGCCGACGGTCGATGAAACGCGTTATCTGCTCGATCTCGCCCGCAGCGAAGATTCGATCGCGGGTGTCGTCGGCTGGGTGCCGCTCGATTCGCCCGACGCGCCCGCGATCATCGATGAATTCGTGCACGAGCCGAAGTTCAAAGGCGTGCGTCCGATGCTTCAGGACCTGACCGACGACACGTGGATCGAACACGCGCCGCGCGAGCAAGCGATCGAACGCCTGATCGACCTCGATCTCGCTCTCGATGCGCTCATCTTCGCGCGCCACGTGCCATCGCTGATCAAGTTCGCGAAGCGTTATCCGAAGCTGAGGATCGTCATCGATCATGGCGGCAAACCGGCGATCCGCGATGGCGTTTGGAAGCCGTGGGCCGATGGCATCGCGCAACTCGCGGAGCTTTCGCAAAATATCCACTGCAAAATCTCCGGCCTCGTCACCGAAGCCGCGCCCAATCCAAGCGATGAAATCCTGAAACCCTACGTTACGCATCTCATCGAACAATTCGGATCGCAACGATTGATGTGGGGCAGCGACTGGCCGGTGCTCAATCTGAACGGCAGTTACACTGACTGGCACGCGACCGCCAAGAGACTCACCGCACATCTCGAAAAAACCGAACAGGAAGCGATTTTCGGCGCGAACGCCCGTGCGTTCTACCGTTTATAAGCTGTCTAAAAGCAAATCAAAACAGCAAATCAAAATCGCCCGCGATATACCGAGCATGCCTCAAAAACAACTTCCAACGGAGTGATGGATGGTACAAAGACTGGCAGGCAAGACGGCATTGATCACCGCGGCAGGACAGGGCATCGGCCTGGCGACGGCAGAGTTGTTCGCGGCGGAAGGCGCGCGCGTGATCGCGACGGATATCCGTATCGACTCGCTGAAGGACAAGCCGTTCGAAGCGCGCACGCTCGATGTGCGCGACACGCAGGCAATCAATGCGCTCGCGCAAGAAATCGGTTCCATCGACGTGTTGTTCAACTGCGCGGGCTTCGTGCACGCCGGCTCGATTCTCGAAGCCAGCGAGGAAGACTGGGACTTCGCGTTCGATCTGAACGCCAAGGCGATGTATCGGACCATTCGCGCGTTTCTGCCGAAGATGCTTGAGCAGGGCGGCGGCTCGATCATCAATATGTCGTCGGCGGCGTCGAGCGTGAAGGGCGTGCCGAATCGCTTTGTGTATGGCGCGTCGAAGGCGGCGGTGATCGGGTTGACCAAGGCGGTTGCAGCAGATTTTGTTACGCGCGGCATCCGCTGCAACGCGATTTGTCCGGGCACGGTGGAGTCGCCGTCGCTGAAGGAGCGGATCGCGGAGTAGGCGCAGGCGCAGGGCGCGAGCGTCGATCAGATTCAGGCGGCGTTCGTCGCGCGCCAGCCCATGGGACGCGTGGGCCGCGCGGAGGAAATCGCCAATCTCGCGCTGTACCTCGGCTCGAACGAATCGTCGTTTACGACCGGACAGATTCATATCATCGATGGCGGCTGGTCCAACTGACCGGCTGCTCTTTCAACCTTGCGCAACTGAGAGGAACACACCAGATGAAGCTGCTTCGTTACGGCCCCAAGGGTCAGGAAAAACCGGGTCTGCTGGATGCCGCGGGCAAGATTCGCGATCTGTCGAAGGTCGTGGACGATATCGCTGGCGCGACGCTCACCGACGCCGGCCTGGCCAAACTGCGCGCACTCGATCCGGCCACGCTGCCGGAAGTCGATGGCACGCCGCGCATCGGGCCGTGTGTGGGGCGTATCGGCAAGTTCGTGTGTATCGGCCTGAACTATGCGGATCACGCTGCCGAGTCGAACCTGCCGGTGCCGACCGAGCCGGTCATTTTCAACAAGTGGACCAGCGCGATCTGCGGTCCGAACGACGACGTCGAAATTCCGCGCAACTCTGTCAAGACCGACTGGGAAGTGGAACTGGGCGTGGTGATCGGCAAGGAAGCCAAGTATGTCGATGAAGCCAACGCGCTCGATTACGTCGCCGGTTACTGCGTCATCAACGATGTCTCCGAGCGCGAGTGGCAGCTCGAACACGGCACGCAGTGGGACAAGGGCAAGGGCTTCGACACCTTCGGCCCGATTGGTCCGTGGATGGTGACGAAGGACGAAGTCGCGGATCCGCAAAAGCTCGACCTGTGGCTCGAAGTCGATGGCAAGCGCTATCAGAACGGCAACACGAAGACGATGGTCTTCACGGTCGCGCAACTGGTCGCGTATCTGTCGAAGGTGATGAGCCTGCAACCGGGCGATGTCATTTCCACCGGCACGCCGCCGGGCGTCGGCATGGGCGTGAAGCCGAACGCGGTGTATCTGAAGGCAGGTCAGACGATGAAGCTCGGCATCCAGGGTCTTGGCGAGCAGACGCAGAAGACCGTCGCGGCACAATAAGCGTAACGACATAAAAAACGCCTCGCTGAAAAGCGAGGCGTTTTTCGTAGGACGAGCGGTTTTGAAGGGAGAAGTTTAAGCGTGCAAAGCCGGTTCGACGGCGCTTTCGCTGATGCGATTGATCGTGCCCTGCGCGACCGCGACGAGCCTTTCCGCGCCGCCATCGGTGACGAAGACATCGCACTGGCAGGTCGCCTGCGTCATGCCGGAGTGCACCACGCGCGCCCGCGCCATCAACGTGCCGGAAACCGCAGGACGCAGATAGTTGATCTTGTACTCGCCCGTGACCACCTTCGGCCCGAGCCGCAGCGCGCCCGCGAAGGTGAGCGCATTGTCCACGAGATAACTCACCACCCCGCCGTGCACGAAGCCGTGTTGTTGCCTCAGCTCGTCCCTGATCGGCAGACACAGCGTAAGACTCGCTGAATCGACCTGCATCAGCTTGGTTCCGAGCAAAGCGCTGAACGGTTGCGCATTCAGCGCACCGCGCGCGATATCGACTATTTCGGCCATTCGGACACTCCTTGGTGGGTTCGGTGCCGTCCTGCAAAGACAATAGGAAGGCTTCGTCCGGTCCGCAAGGAAAGTCAGCAAAAAATGTGCAATGGTGCGTTTCGGGCGCGCCGATATTGGTTCTGCGCGAATCGAACGCGCCGTTGTAACTCAACTTCCGGCACGCATTGCCGTAAACCCGCACTATCGCCGCCCCGAAAACAAATGAAGGCGGCTCAACTACGGAAAGTGCGGGTGTCAGTGATGTTCGGAAAGATCAAGGTTTCGACGGGTTTGCTCGCGGTATTGGTGGTGTTTTGCGTGTTCCAACTGGTGACCGAAGGTTTGGGCTTCTGGTCACTCTCTCAAACTCATGACGATGTCGATAAGCTCTCCGACATCGCGCTGAAACAGGTCAACGCAGTCAACGAGACTACGCAGCATCTGATGGATGCGCGTATCAACCTTTCGCGCGCCGGCACGCGCATGGTGCGCGGCGGCACCGAGCCGACGGAAATCGTCCAGCACGCGCGCGAGCAGATCGCGGCGGCGGAGAAATCGTTCAATTCGTTTGTCAGCGCGCCCAAGACCGGCGATGAAAACATCGCGCGCACATCGGCGTTGCAGGCGAAATACGCCGAATATGCGCGGGCGCTGTCCGAACTGGTCCAGTATCTCGACGCCGGCAACATTCAGGCCTTCCTCGATCAACCGACGCAAGGTTTTCAGGACCGCTATCTCGCCGAGCAGCAGAACTTCGTCAAGTTCGGCGATGAAGCCGGTCGCGCCTATCTGTCCTCGATCGATACGCGCTACGCGTGGTTCCGCGCCGTGGGTATCGCGATTGGCGCGGCGCTGATTGCGGGCGTCGTGCTGGTGCATGTCGCGTTGCGCCGTGGCGTGATCGCGCCGTTGGAAGAAGCGGGGCGTCACTTCGAGCGTATCGCGCAGGGGCGGCTGGATGAGCGGATCGCTGAGCGTGGCAGCAATGAAATCGGCCGTCTGTTTGCGGGTCTCGCGATGATGCAGGCGAGCGTCGCCAGCACCGTGAAGACCGTGCGCGAAACGTCGGATTCGATCAACTACGGCGCGGATGAAATCGCCAGCGGCAACGCGGATTTGTCGGCACGGACGGAGAATCAGGCGGCATCGCTGGAAGAGACGGCATCGAGCATGGAAGAGCTGACGGCGACCGTGCGCCAGAACGCCGAGCACGCGCGCGCCGCGAATACGCTGGCGGGCGAAGCGCTGAACGTCACCTCGCGCGGTTCGGGCGTGGTCGATGAAGTCGTCGAAAAGATGCGCGTGATCGCGCAGAGCTCGGACAAGATCGCCGAAATCATTTCGGTGATCGATGGCATCGCGTTCCAGACCAATATTCTTGCGCTGAACGCGGCCGTCGAAGCGGCGCGCGCGGGCGAGCAAGGGCGTGGTTTTGCGGTCGTGGCGGGCGAAGTGCGCGGGCTGGCGCAGCGCTCGGCGCAATCGGCGAAGGAAATCAAGGAACTGATCGGCGAGTCGGTTGCGCAGGTCAGCGACGGTTCGGTGCTCGTCGAGCGCGCCGGAACCGCGATGCGCGAAGTGTCCGCATCGATTTCACGCGTCACGCAGATGATGGCGGAAATCAGCGCGTCGTCGATGGAGCAGAGCGTGGGCATCGAACAGGTGAATCAGGCCGTCACGCAGATGGACGAGATGACGCAGCAGAACGCGGCGCTGGTCGAGCAGGCCGCAGCCGCCGCGTCATCGTTGCACGATCAGACGCGGCAGTTGAAGGCGGCGGTTTCGGTGTTTCAGATCGCTTAGTCTTTGAGCGATGCGTACGCCGTAGCGAGGTGATACGGCGTCGTGGACGGCATTTCGGCGCGCACGATATCGCCCGCGCCCGAACGCGCTTCGATCCACCCGCGCGCGTGCAGAAAGCGCGCGGCGTAGTGTTTGATTTGCTCGCCGTGCGCGTCGCCGCGCGTGGCCAGCGCGCGCAGATATTCGGTTTGCGCCCAGATGCGCTGCGTGGCGTCGATCACGCGGCCGGTTTCATCGAGCGCGGCGCACACGCCGCCGGTTTCCCGATCCACGCCGTGTTCGCGCGCGAAGTCGAACGCGCGCGCCAGTCCCGCATTGAGTCCCGCCGATTCGAACGCCGCGTGGCCACTTCCCAGCGCCAGAAAATACCACTCGAACTGATGCCCCGGCTCCAGCCGATTCCCCGCCACGCCCATCGGCAATTCGGCGATGGAACCGGTCGGCTGATGCACGAACGTGTCCGCGACCGCTTGCGCAAGCGCGCCTAAACGCTTGTCGAACGCGGTATCGCCGGTGGCGTCGCGGGCGGCGAGCCAGGCTTCGGCGAGATGCATCAGCGGATTTTGCAGCGGACCTTCGAGCGGCGCGCTCAGGTCTTCCGCGAGCACGGCGTTCAGCAACGCGCCATCGTGCGAAAAGCGTGTTTCGATGAAGCGCGCGGTTTCATCGAGCAAGGCGAAGGCGTCGGCATCGCGGCTCACGCGGGCGTAATGCGCACACGCGAACACGATAAACGCATGCGTATAAAGATCCTTCTGGCGCTCGAGCGGCGCGCCGTTTGCATCGACGCTATAGAACCAACCGCCGTTTTTCGTGTCCCGAAAGTAATGCCTGAGCGATGCAAACAACACCGCCGCATGCGCCAGATCGCCCGAATCGGCGAAAACGAACAACTGCCGCGCGCAGGCCATCGCCCGATAACGCTTCGGCGGCAAGGGCGCGTGATTGTCCGGCGCGACGGCTTCGTACGGCAAACCGAGCGCCGCGTTGAAGCCCGGCCCGCGCCAGACCGGCAGCACGATATTCGCGTAATGCGCGCGGAGCGCCGCGCCTGAGTCCGGGTTCGTCGATTGCATCGTTTCTTTTTGCTGCATAAAGGCAAGTTCTGCTTGATGGTTCTATGAGGTGCACGAGATCCGCGCATAACTCAGAAAGCATAGCAAACGCGGCTTTGCGCGCACCGGCAGAACCGGTAACGAATGAAAAAGGAGGTGAACAAACATGCTGGGGAACGTCGAACTTATTTCGCGGCTCGTGCTGGCCGCTGCGTTGGGCAGCGTGATCGGCTTCGAGCGCGAGCGCTTGTCGTGGGCGGCGGGTTTGCGCACGCATATGCTGGTGTGCGTCGGCTCGGCGCTGATCATGATCGTGTCCGCCTACGGTTTCGCCGATGTGCTCAATTCTGAGCATGTCGTGCTCGATCCGTCGCGGATCGCGGCGCAGGTGGTGTCGGGCATCGGCTTTCTCGGCGCGGGTTCGATTCTGCTGCGCGGCGAGATCGTGCGCGGGCTGACGACGGCGGCGAGCCTGTGGTCGGTCGCGGCGATCGGACTGGCGGTCGGCGGCGGGCTGTACACGGCATCGATCGCGGCCACGGCCATCATCCTTTTGATTCTGGCGGGGCTCAAGCCGCTGGAACGGCGCTTCATCAGCGTCAGGCAGCGTCGTCAATTAAGGATGCTGGTCGATCGCGGCTCGCTCAGTTTTCATGCGCTGCACGAAGCGCTCGGGCCGGGCAGCGTGCGCGTGAAGCAATTCGTCGTGCAGCAGAGCGAGGATTCGCCGGAACTGGATGAGGTGATGGTCGAACTGTCGCGCGCATCATCGACGGAATATCGGGCGATTTGCGAGCGCTTGCGCCAGCTCGACGTCGTGCGCGAGTTTCGGGAAGACGATGCCGCCTGAATCAGGCGAAATTTGTACCGGCCGATACCGGCGCGCGCCCGCCGCCGTGCGACAATGCCGCCTCTCGAAAACATCGCCGGACCGTATGCGCCGTGCGCCTGCTGTCCCGGCCGCCGCCTTTCGAACCTATGTCAGATTCCGCAGTAAAAAGAGATTCAGCTTTGCTCACGAAATCGAGTCGTCGCGGGGAAACCGCAGGCAATGATCTTGCCGATGCCGAGAAGAAAATCGCCCGCGCCGCGCGTTCCGCTCAGCGGCTCGCGCAATTGAGCGAATCGCAGCGCGCGGGCGAAACGCTCGATTTGTTTGCCGAAGACGCCGAGCGCGCCAACCTTCAGGCGCAGAACACGGATATTCGCCAGGGCACGTTCGAAGGCTTCGAATTGCCCGATGTGTTTCTCGCCGCGGTTCAGGCGCGGGTTGCGCCATCTGCGCCTTCCACGTCTTCCGCGCCGAAGCGCATCGTTCAGGCCGATACAGCGCAGCCCGAGCCTGCGCAGGCATCGTTCGATGAAGTCGCCGCGCCGGACGAACCGAAAGCCTCCGCGATGCTCGCCCCGCCGTCCGATGCCAACGAAGAAGCGGACCGCGCGCCCGCCACGCTCGCCGCGACGCTCATCGCGCAAGATCGCGACGGCACCACGCTCTTGCGCCACCACCAGCCCGAAGCCGCGCCCGATCTCGACCGCGTCCGCGCCACCGCTTTCGCCGATACCATCGACGCCCTGCGCGCCGTCCTCGTCGAACAGCGCGCGGTGACCACTGCCCACGCGCGCCACCTGAAGACGATGCTCAGCTTCATCGTCTGCGCCATGCTGCTGGCGGTCGCGGCCAATATCGCGCAAACGGCGGTGCTGCTGCGCATGCGGCACGATAACGCCTTGCAGCAAAACCGCGTCGGCCAGTTGATGCTCGAACAGCAGGCCACGCTCGCTTCTCTCTTCGATACGGATTCGGCGAACGTCGGCATCGCGCGCGCATCAGCCGCCGTCCCCGATGCCTCGCCGATCGAACCGGTCAGCGCCGCCGCGCCTGCGAATCGCCCGCACCACACGCATCACCGCGCCCGACACGCGGCGCACTGACTCTCCCGCCTGTCACATTCCTGCGACACTTCGCCGCCCGGCGATGTGCGGTGTCATCGCGCGCCGACTTCCAGCATGTCCGCGCAACAAGCCTCTGCGTCCTGTCCCCGCATTCCTGTCGATTCAGATCGGTAAGAATGTAGAAAAACTACCGGAAAACTCCACAAGAAATGTTGCATTGCACTAGTAATGCGAAGGGGGTTAACCCTATAATCGTTGCTAAGGGAAAACCCTTTGAAACCAACCGGAGTCTGACATGAGCTACCTCTTCGCACTGCTGCAAAAATTTGCTTCGCTGTTCGAATCGCCGCACCTGCCGATGGACAACGAGTACTCGTATCAAGCACGTTTCCGTGAATGGGAGCGTCAACGCAAGGCACGTGGCACCGCTTTCGGCATCCGTCTGTAATGCGCAGCTAACGGCGGCGCGGGAAACACTATCTAAGCAACGCACGACGGCATTCGCCGCACGGCCCGCCCGCCAGATTCACCCGTTTCTGTAGTTTTTCTAGTTTTTCAGAGCATACGTCACGCGGACTCGCTCCGTCGGCATTCGAAGCATCGCGGTATGCTTTCCGTTTGAGGAAAGGCACCGCACATGTCCGCCGATATTCACTTCTACGATCCCGCCGAAGGTCACGGTCTCAAACACGACCCGTTCAAGGCGATCGTTGCGCCACGCGTAATCGGCTGGATTTCGAGCCGCGCCGCCGATGGCCGCATTAATCTCGCGCCCTACAGTTTCTTCGGCGCGTTCGCGACTTTTCCCTACGTCATCGGTTTTTGCAGCGAAGGCCGCAAGGACAGCATCGTCAATATCGAGGCGACGCGCGAGTTCGTCTGGAACATGTCCACGCGCCCGCTCGCCGAGCAGATGAATCGCACGTCCGCGCCCGTCGCGCTGGAAGTCGATGAATTCGAGCTTTCCGGTCTCACCAAAGCGCCAGGCCGCAATGTCGATGTGCCGCATGTGGCGGAATCGCCTGCCGCGCTCGAATGCAAGCTGCTTCAGATCATTCGTCTGAACAACCTCGCCGGCGAGCCTATGGACAACTGGCTGGCGCTTGGCCAGGTCGTCGGCGTCCATATTCGCAACGAGTTCCTGAAAGACGGTCTTTTCGATACCGCCGCCGCCTGCCCGATCATGCGCGCCGGTTATCGCGCCGATTACGCCGAGATCGGCGAAATGTTCCAGATGATCCGTCCGACAGCCTGACAGCCTGATTGCCTGAATGCCCGACAAAAAGGCTGAAAAATGGCGCACGGGATATACCCTTAGATAGCCCCAAAAACGCATCCCGCTTGTCCTCACGCGACATGCGGAAAAACACAAACACTCGTTCTCTTCCCGTCCGCGAAGCCTTGCCAGTCAAGGCTTTCCGCGTGATGCTATGACCGTCGTCAAAATAGCTTGTCGTATTTCCACATGTGTCTGTCGCAAATAGTCGGCTTGGCGGACTTTTTTCTGGCAACTATGTATGCACAACAGCGCGGACCTGCGTTGACCACGCTATGGAGAATGCGATGAATTCCCCCAGGGTCGTAGTCGAAGGATTGTGTAAGGTTTTTGGCAATAACCCCAAGCAGGCAATCGACATGCTGGCCGGTGGCGCGACGAAGGAAGAAGTCTTCAAGCGTACCGGGCAGATTGTCGGTGTCCACAACGTCTCTTTCGACGTCAAAGAAGGCGAGATTTTCGTGCTGATGGGTTTGTCCGGTTCGGGCAAATCCACGCTGATCCGCCTGATCAACCGTCTGGTCGAACCGACCGCCGGCAAGGTGCTGATCGATGGCCGCGATGTCGCCGCCGTCAAACGTTCCGAACTCACGGACTTGCGCCGCAAGGACATGAGCATGGTGTTCCAGTCGTTCGCGCTGATGCCGCAACGCACGGTTCTTTCCAACGCCGCATTCGGCCTCGAGGTCGCGGGCGTCGGCAAGAAGGAGCGCGAAGCGCGCGCCATGACCGTGCTCGAACAAGTCGGCCTCGCGCCGTTCGCGCAGAAGCTGCCCGCGCAGCTTTCGGGCGGGATGCAGCAGCGCGTCGGTCTGGCCCGCGCGCTCGCCGTGAATCCTTCGCTGATGATCATGGACGAAGCGTTCTCCGCGCTCGATCCGCTCAAGCGCAAGGAAATGCAGAACGTGCTGCTCGATCTGCAACGCGAACAGCAGCGCACCATTCTCTTCGTGTCGCACGATCTGGAAGAAGCCATGCGCATCGGCACGCGCATCGCGATCATGGAAGGCGGGCGCGTGGTGCAGGTCGGCACGCCGCAGGAAATCATCACCAATCCCGCCGATGACTACGTCGAAGCGTTCTTCGAAGGGATCGACACGAGCCGTTATCTGACGGCGGGCGATCTGATGCAAACCGATGCCGTGCCGCTGATGAACTCGCCGCAAATCGACGCATCGAGCGTGGCGCAGACGCTCAACGGCAGCGCCGACTACGCCTTCGTGCTCGATGCGCAGCGCCGTATCCGCGGCTTCGTTGGCCGCGATAACGCCAATGTCCAGCATATCGATTGCATCGAACGCAGCATGACGCTCGATGAAGTCGTGAATCGCGTGGTTGACAGTCCCGCGCCGCTGCCCGTGATCGAAGCAGATGGTTCGTACTGCGGATCGATCAACAAGGCAAACGTGCTGAAGATCCTTACCCATCATCGAGGTTCCCATGTCTGAAATCATCCCGCTCGGTAGTTGGGTGGACCACGGCGTCCACTATCTTCTCGATCACGACGCCAAGACCTTCGATTCCATCGGCAAGGTGATCGAAACGTTCGCGGCAGCCGTCGAACATGGCCTGCAAGCCATTCCGATGTGGCTGTTGATGGCGATCTTCGTCGGCATCGGCTTGTGGCGTGTGGGCTGGCGATTCGCCACCTTCGTGCTCGCCGCGCTCCTGCTGATCTACGCGACGAACTTCTGGGATCAGATGGTCATTACGCTGGGCCTGACGCTGTCTTCGACCATCATCAGTTTGCTGCTCGGGATTCCGCTCGGTATCTGGGTATCGAAAAGCAAGTATGTGGAAATGGCCGTGCGCCCCGTGCTCGATCTGATGCAGACCATGCCCGCGTTCGTGTACCTGATTCCGGCCGCGATGCTGTTCGGTTTGGGCCGCGTGCCGGGGATTCTCGCCACCGTTATTTTCGCGATGCCGCCCGCCGTGCGTCTGACTGCGCTCGGTATTCGGCAGGTGAATCGTGAGATCGTGGAAGCGGGTCAGGCGTTTGGCTGCACGCCGATGCAACTGCTGTTCAAGGTGCAGATTCCGAACGCGCTGCCGTCGATCATGACCGGCGTGAACCAGACGATCATGATGGCCTTGTCGATGGTGATTATCGCGTCGATGGTCGGCGCCGGCGGTCTGGGCAACGACGTGCTCGCCTCGATTCAGCGTCTGGATATCGGCCTGGGCTTTGAAAGCGGCTTGTCCGTGGTGTTGCTGGCGATCATTCTCGACCGCATCACGGAAAGCTTCGGACGTTCGCCTGGCACGGCGCGCGCCCCGCTGTTCTCTGGTCTGAAGAGCGTCTTCAAGGTGCGCCGCGCACCGGCGACGCAACAAAGTTAAGAGGCCTGAATGAAGCGCGACGCGATCGTCCCAGCGGTTACGGATTCACCGTTGTCCAATCTCGCGCACTTTGGTTTTCTCACGCTGCCGAACTTTTCGATGATCGCGTTCACCAGCGCCGTCGAAGTGCTGCGCATGGCCAACTACGTGGGCCGCGAGCAGCACTATCGATGGTCGATCATCACGCCCGACGGCGAACCGGCGCGCGCGAGCAACGGCATCACCGTGAAACCGACGGTGACGCTCGACGAAGCGGGCATGCCGGACGTGCTGATCGTGTGCGCGGGCTGGCACGTGGCCGATTATGTCGATGAAAAAGTGATCGGCCTCTTGCAGCGCGCGCACGAAGCGGGCATTCCGCTGGGCGGCATCTGCACTGGTCCGTATGCGCTGTTGGCCGCGAAACTGCTCGATGGTTATCGCTGCACGCTGCACTGGGAAGACATGTCGCCGGTGAACAAGCGCTATCCGCACGTGCGATTCGCCGATGAGCTGTTCGTGATCGATCGTGATCGCGTGACTTGCACGGGCGGCACCGCGCCGCTCGATCTGATGCTCAATCTCGTCGGCATGCGGCTCGGACAGGCGCATGCGGCGCAGGTGTCGGAGCAATTCATCGTCGAACGGATTCGCGGTTCTACGGACTACCAACATATTCCCGTCGATGCGCGCGTCGGCTTTTCGCGAGCGGAACTCGTGGAAGTCGTGCGGTTGATGGAAGCGAATATCGAAGAGCCTTTGTCGCTCGAAGAACTCGCGCGGCTGGTGCATTTGTCGCAACGGCATTTGCAGCGCATGTTCAAGATGTTCTTAAGCGTGTCGCCGACGCATTACTACCTCACGCTGCGATTGCGACGTGCGCGCGAATTGCTGCGCAATACCGATGCATCGATTGCGCGCGTGACCAGCGTGTGCGGATTCCATTCGCCTTGTCATTTCAGCAAGGCGTATCGCGCGCAGTTTGGACATGCGCCGAGTGTGGAGCGGCGTTTGTCGGCTTAACGTTTCTATTGCTCGATTCATTCACGCGCATCGCATGCGTGCGGTTTGTTGCGCGCTCGAAAAAATACTCGGAGAACTCACTATGAAACGACTTGGTCTTGCAGTTGCGTTACTGTCGTGCGCGTATGCGGTGAATGCCGCCGAACCTGCCGCTTGCAAAAACGTGCGATTCGCGGATGTCGGCTGGACGGATATCGCGGCGACGACGGGTTTGGCATCGACGGTATTGCAAGGACTCGGCTACAACCCGACGAAGACGATTGCTTCCGTGCCGATTACGTTCGCAGGCGTGAAGAGCAAACAGATCGATGTGTTCCTCGGCTATTGGTCACCGACGATGGACCCGATAATCGATCC
>NZ_JAQFVG010000243.1:0-83396 GCF_029439455.1 Caballeronia sp. BR00000012568055
CACGCCGCGCGGATGAGCGCGAACCACTTTGCTTAAGCGCTCGAACTGCTAAAACGCAAGCTGACCCATCCGCTTGCAGGCCGGGCAGGCCTCCGTGGCGGCGGGCTATTGTCACCAAGCGAAAACATTAATCCACTTGCCCTTTCAACGTGCAGTGTCTGGTTGAAAAAGCTGCTTTCTTTGATTACTTTCTTTGCAGCAGCAAAGAAAGTGATCCCCCCGCCGGGGAGGCGGCTAGTGCATAAGCCGCACAACAAAGAGAAGCAGCACCTAACAAAAACGACCTTAGTCAGCCCGCAAAACAATAGTAGCCAACGGCGGCAAAGTAAGCACAGCCGACTGCCCCCGTCCATGACTAAAAACATCTTCGGCGTGAATCACGCCCCCATTGCCCATATTCGACCCACCATAAACAGAAGCATCGGAATTCAAAACCTCGCTCCACCGCCCGCCACGCGGCAAGCCAATCCGATACCCCTGCCGAGGCACCGGCGTCATATTGCAGACAACAACAAGATCACGCCCTTCAGCATCAGTACGTCGATACGCATAAACGCTATTCCCGTTGTCATCCCCAACAATCCACTCAAAGCCTCTAGGATCGCTATCAAGCTTATGCAAAGCAGGCTCATTCACATAAAGCATATTCAGATCACGCACGAGCTTTTGCAAGCCGCCGTGAAGGGCATCATCGAGCAAATGCCAATGCGGCGATTCATCGTGATTGAACTCGGCAACCTGCCCGAACTCACCACCCATAAACAACAGCTTCTTCCCCGGATGCGTCCACATAAACCCGAAATAAGCCCGCAAATTAGCGAATTTCTGCCAGCGATCCCCCGGCATCTTGCCGATCAACGAGCCTTTGCCATGCACGACTTCATCATGCGATAACGGCAAAACAAAACGCTCCGAGTACGCATACACCATCCCGAACGTATAAAGATGATGGTGATACTGCCGATACACGGGGTCTTCTTCCATGTAGTGCAGCGTGTCGTGCATCCAGCCCATGTTCCACTTGAAGTCGAAGCCCAGTCCACCCGACTCGACGCTCGCCGTCACACCCGGCCATGCAGTCGATTCCTCGGCAACCGTAATCGCCCCAGAAATCTGCCGTACTTCATGATTCAATCGCTTTAGAAACGCAATCGATTCGAGATTCTCACGGCCGCCATAAATATTCGGCACCCACTCATCGGCCTTGCGCGAATAGTCGCGATACAACATGGAAGCGACCGCATCGACACGCAGACCATCGACGTGATAACGCTTGAGCCATGCAAGACCCGATGCGATCAGGAACGCGCTCACCTCGTTGCGGCCGAGGTTGTAGATCATCGTGTTCCAGTCCTGGTGATAGCCTTCGCGCGGATCCGCGTGCTCATACAAAGGCGTGCCATCGAACTGAATCAGACCGTGCGCATCGTTCGGAAAGTGCGCGGGCACCCAGTCGATGATCACGCCCAATCCCGCCTCGTGCGCACGATTCACGAACTCGGCGAATTGCTCGGGCGTGCCGAATCGCGCGGACGGCGCGAACTGACCAAGCGGCTGATATCCCCACGATCCACCGAACGGATGCTCCGCAATCGGCATAAATTCGAGGTGCGTGAAGCCCATGCCCTTCGCATACGGAATCAGGCGCTCCGCAAGCTCGTGCCAGTTCATGCCGCGATTGGCTTCCTCCGGCACGCGCAGCCACGACTCCGCGTGCGCTTCGTAAATCGTGATCGGCGATTGCGCGGTTTGCTTGCCGCCTCGCGTGCTCATCCATTCCGCGTCCGTCCATGCGTAATGGTCGATGGCATCGCCATCCGCCACCACCGATGCGGTCGATGGCGGCTTCTCGCTTTGCATCGCGCAAGGATCGGCCTTGAGCGGCAGCGTCCAGCCTTCGCGAGAGACGACCTCATACTTATAACGCGTGCCCGCGCCGATGCCCGGCACGAACAGTTCCCACACGCCCGCGTTATGACGCATACGCATTGGATGCCGGCGTCCGTCCCACGTATTGAAGTCACCGACCACCGACACGCGCCGCGCATTCGGCGCCCATACCGCGAAACGCACGCCCGCGACACCGCCGTGCGTAATCGGTCGTGATCCTAAGCATTCGAGCACGGCATACGGATCAGCCTGCGATAAACGCGCGAGCCATTCATCCGACAGAACCGGGCCGAACGCATAGGTATCGTGCGTTTCCTGCGGTGTGCCATGCCAGTCGATCAACAAGCGATACGCACACGGATGCGTCACGAAGCCCGCGAAAAGCCCTGCATCGTGGATACGCACGAGCGTGCCGATGCTTTCGCCATTCGATGCATCGACCACAGAAACGCCTGACGCATTCGGCACGAACACACGCACCACATGACCCTGATCGGTGTCATGCAGGCCGAGCATCGAGAACGGGTCGGGATGCCGTGCATCGACCAGTGCATCGATATCGAGCGGATTGAGACCGTGCGCCGGATTTCTCGTATCCGCTCCTGGATCACTACGATTATTCATGGTGAGTTCCATCCGGGTTGTCCTTGTTTGCTTCGAACACGGGACGCGTGCCGGGCGCGGGCGGCTCGCCCGTATCGCCAAGCAAGCGGCTCGCGAGCGACGCGAGACCCCGCAACGGAAGGCCGATCCAGGTCGGCCGGTTCGCTGCTTCGTAGCGAATTTCGTAAGCGGCCTTCTCGATCAGGAAGAGATCGAGCAAAGGCTGGAACACATCGTCGCCCGCAATGCTTTCCGGCGACGACGCGATCGCTTCCATGTACTCACGCAAGAAGCTTTCCTCGGCAAAAGCGCGCAGTCGTTCGAAAAGCGCGCGCTTTCTGTCTGCGGTTTGCGCAGGCGCGTTTTCCGTGGTCGGCTGGGCAGCGGCGCTGGCATACGACAGCGAGCGCAGCAGACCGGCGACATCGCGCAGCGGGCTGGTTTTACGACGGCGTTCGTCGAGCGTGCGCGCCGGTTCGCCTTCGAAGTCGATCAGATACGCATCGCCTTGGGCCATCAAAACCTGGCCCAGATGGAAGTCGCCGTGGATACGGATACACAGTGCATCGGCGTGATCGCTGACGAGGTTCTTCACTGCATCGACCAGCATGTCGCGGCGATCGAGCAGACTTTGCGCGAGGAAACGATCGTGCTCGCTGAAGTCGCCAATCTTCTGCGTGATGATATCGAGCGCGGAATTCAGCAGCTTCAGCGTGCCATCGAGCCAGCCCTTGACGTCTTCCTTCGATGCGCGCTGCGGCGAGAAGGCTTCGTCGTCGGTAGGCGTGGCGAGCGCGACGTGCAACTCGCCCAAACGCTTGCCGATGATGCCCGCGATATTTCCATAGCCTTCGAATCCTTCGATTTCCTTATCATGCTCGGGCATGTTCTGCTCGGCATCCACCGACACCGCGAGTTCATCCACGGTACGGCGCAGATAATCGAGCGCGTAATTCCAGGCATCGCCCTGATTGTCGATAAAGCCTTGCAGAATGACGAGCGTATGCGGCACGTTTTCCGGATCGACGCGCACGACTTCGCCGTACAGCGGCCCCGTGTTCGCATACCCGAGCTTGGTCAGATAGCGGCTCATCTCCGCTTCCGGATGAATGCCGCCGACAATCCGGCGCACCAGCTTGAGCACGACCTTGTCGCCAATCACCAGCGAGCTATTGCTTTGCTCGGCCGCGAGCCAGCGAATTTCCGGCGGCTCGGACGGATTGAAGTCGAGTTCCATCAGACGTTCGGTCGGCAGGAAGCGAATCTGACTCTTCTGCACCGTTTCGACTACAGCGCGTTCCGCGAGCTTGCGCAGCACGCCGTACGTGAACGACGGCACCGAGAACGCATCCGTCAAGTGACCGATATTGCGATTGCGACGCACGCGCGCCAGCGCCAACTGCATATACAAGGGCGAAGTTGTTTCGGAGCCCCAAGCAATCGACAATGGCAATACATAGCGCTCGCAATGATCGCCTACATCCGCTTCGATTTCGGTGAACGCGAAGCCCGCGCCTTCGATCGTCGTCAATGCAGCGAGGCGCACCGCATGCAGCTTCTGATCCTTCGATGCAAACCAGCGGCGCTTGCTCAAATAATTCGGCAGCACTTCCGATTCGAGCAGACGCACGTTCTCCGGCGTCGGTCCCGTTTGACCCGCGCGAATCACCATCGTGACGAATTCGGGCAATTGCTCCGAAGGCGCTTGCGCCCACGCTGGCCGCATGTTGCCGGGGCAAAGCTGGAACCACAGGAAGCCGTACGGCGGGAACGTCAGCAAATACGTCAACTGGCCGATGGGCGGGAACGGCGAATCGGCCGTCATTTCCAGCGGCACCGAGCCTGCGAATTCCGACAGATCGAGTTCAACCGCTTGCGGCGCGCGTGAAAGATTCGCCACGCAAAGGATCGGCGGTTCGCCTTCGGTCTCGCGCAGATACGCGAGAATCTTGCGGTTATTCGGGCGCAGGAATCGAACCGTGCCGCGTCCGAATGCCTGCTTTGCGCGACGCACGGAAAGCATCTTGCGCGTCCAGTTCAGCAGCGAATGCGGATCGCGGCTCTGCGATTCGACGTTGACCGCATCGTAGCCATACAGCGATCCCATCACCGGCGGCAGTACGAGTTGTTCGGGATCGGCGCGAGAGAAGCCGCCGTTGCGATCCGACGACCATTGCATCGGAGTCCGAACGCCATCGCGATCGCCCAAATGGATGTTGTCGCCCATGCCGAGTTCATCGCCGTAATAGATCACGGGCGTGCCGGGCATCGACAAGAGCAGCGAATTGATCAGTTCGATACGGCGGCGATCACGCTCCATCAGCGGCGCAAGACGGCGTCGAATACCAAGATTCAGACGCGCGCGGCGATCGCTTGCATACGTGTTCCACAAGTAATCGCGCTCGGAATCGGTAACCATTTCGAGCGTGAGTTCATCGTGATTACGCAGGAAAATCGCCCATTGATTCGTCTCGGCGAGATCCGGCGTTTGACGCATGATGTCGGTGATCGGGAAGCGGTCTTCGCTCGCAATCGACATGTAGATGCGCGGCATCAGCGGGAAGTGGAAGGCCATATGGCATTCGTCTTCATCGCCGAAATATTCCTTGACGTCTTCCGGCCACTGGTTTGCTTCGGCGAGCAACATGCGGTTCGGATACTCCGCGTCGATGGTCGCGCGAATCTGCTTGAGGATGGAGTGCGTCTCCGGCAGATTCTCGTTGTTCGTGCCTTCGCGTTCCACGAGATACGGCACCGCATCCAGCCGCAGCCCGTCGATACCCATATCCAGCCAGAAGCGCATCACGCTCAGCACTTCCTTGATAACAGCGGGATTATCGAAGTTCAGGTCGGGTTGGTGCGCATAGAAGCGGTGCCAGTAGTACTGTCCCGCAACGGGATCATGCGTCCAGTTCGAAGGCTCCGTATCGATAAAAATAATGCGGGTCTCTTCGTACTTCTTGTCCGTATCGGACCATACGTAGTAGTTCCGATGATTCGATCCCGGCTTCGCACGCCGCGCGCGCTGAAACCACGGATGCTGATCAGACGTGTGATTGATGACAAGCTCGGTAATGACACGAATGCCGCGCGCATGCGCTTCCTGAATGAAGCGCTTCACATCGGCGATGGTGCCGTAGTCCGGATGCACATTGCGATAGTCGGCGATATCGTAACCATCATCGCGTCTGGGCGATGGATAGAACGGCAGCAGCCAGATCGCATCGACGCCGAGTTCCGCGATGTAGTCGAGCTTGGCAAGCAGGCCCGGAAAATCGCCGATGCCGTCGTTGTTCGAATCGAAGAACGACTTGATGTGAACCTGATAGATGATCGCGTCCTTGTACCAGAGCGGATCGTCGTTGAGAATCGACGCCTTCTTGTTGCGCTTCACCCTTGTATCCACGGTTTGCTCCAATGTTCTTTGTATGCGTTGGTACTGCTGCCTCGCTTACTCGTTCGTGTGCGGCTTCGGCAAGCCCCATGTCGGCGAAATGCGCCAGATCGCGAATGGCAGCGAATGCGGATTGAGCCGTACATGCTGGCGGCGTCCGCGCCATTCGAACTGTTCGCCGGTCACCTGATCTTCGACCGCGACCGCATCCCATTCATGCACGCCCCAGCGTTCCAGCGTCTGCCACGGCAGTTCGATATCCGCGCCTTGCTCGTTGAACGGATCGAGGTTGATGGCGACCAGCACCACGTTGTCGCGTGAAGCGTTGGCCTTCTCGAAGAACAGAATGTTGTCGTTATGCGCGGTCAGGAAATTCACGCCGAGATGCGTCTGCAACGCAGGATTCGCGCGGCGGATGCGATTGAGCGCCGTAATCTCGGTGACGATATTGCCCGGACGATTCCAGTCCCAGGCACGCAACTGATACTTCTCGGAATCCAGATACTCTTCGGAATTTGGCAGTGCGGCGGACTCGCACAGTTCGAAGCCGCTGTACACGCCCCACAAGCCCGATAAGGTCGCAGCCAAGGCCGCGCGAATCACGAATCCCGGACGGCCGGAGCTTTGCAGAAAGCGCGGATTTATGTCCGGTGTATTGACGAAGAAGTTCGGACGGAAATAATCCTTGGCATCGGTCTGCGTGAGATCGTGCATGTACTCCAGAAAATCGCGCTTCGACTCGCGCCAGGTGAAGTACGTGTAGGACTGCGAGAAGCCGAGCTTGGCCAGGCGATTCATCACGCGCGGACGCGTGAACGCTTCGGCCAGAAAGATCACATCGGGATGACGCGCGCGCACATCGCCGATCACCCATTCCCAGAACGGGAACGGCTTCGTATGCGGGTTATCAACGCGGAAAATGCGCACGCCAGCCGCGATCCAATGCAGAAAGACATCGCGCAACGAGGTCCACAATTCCGGCTTCGCGTCCTTCGCATAGAAGTCAGGATTCACGATGTCCTGATACTTCTTCGGCGGATTTTCCGCATAACGCAGCGTGCCGTCGGGACGCCACGCGAACCACGTCGGATGCTCTTTGAGCCACGGATGATCCGGCGAGCATTGCACCGCGAAATCCAGCGCGATCTCCATGCCGTGTTCATGCGCGGCGTCGAGCATGCGCTTGAAGTCATCGAGATTGCCGAGCTCGAGATGCAGCGCATCGTGGCCACCGTCTTTTCCGCCGATGGCGTAAGGACTGCCGACATCGCCCGGTTGCGCGGTCAGTGAGTTGTTCTTACCTTTTCGATTCGCCACGCCGATCGGATGAATCGGCGGGAAATACAGCACGTCGAAGCCCATTTCGCGGATACGCGGCATCTTGCCGATCACATCGATAAACGTGCCGTGACGGTTCACATCGTCGCTCATCGAACGCGGGAAGATTTCGTACCAGCTTGCGAATCGCGCGGCGGCGCGCTCTGAGTCGATGCGATACACCACCGGATCACGCGACAGGAACGGACGATGCCGCGCCGCTGCAATCGCCTTCGCGGTCGTCGGCGCGAGCACGAGTTCGAGCTTGCGCGCGTCTTCGGCCTTCGTGAATTCCTTGACGATCTTTTCGAGCGGCGCGCTGTCCGCATCTTCGACCGTCTTCACTTCGGCAAGAATCAGCGCGAACAGATGCTTCGCTTCTTCGACTTCGAGTTCGACGGTCTGCCCGGCCTTGAGCTTTTTCTGCATGTGATCGACGAGCGACGCGTAGTCATCGCGCCATGCCATCACGACGAATTCGTGACGGCCCACGCGTTCCAAAGGAATGCGTGTGGTCCACAAGTCGAGACCGGCGGGTTGCACGGCCGTCATGGGTGCTTCATGCCATTCGGTTTCATCGGCGGCGCGCCATTGCACGGCGGCGGCGATCTTGTCGTGACCTTCAGCGAAAATCGCGGCCTGAATCTCAACCGCTTCACCGACGATCCGCTTGGCCGGGAATCGACCGTTATCGACTGAAGGCGTGACGCTTTCGATCGATACGCGCGGCGCTTCGATTGCACTTGCTACGGACTTCTTATCAGCTGCCTTTGCGCCGCGTTTCACTTGCGGCTGCGCGAGCAGGATGAACGGCTCAGCTTCGGCGCGGAACAGACGCACTTCGCCGGCTTTGAGCATGAAAGGCGCAAGACGCTCGGCCTTGGCTTTGGCATCGTCGAGCGGGGCGAAGCGCGTGTAATTGCCCGGCACGGATTCGAGCAGATGCAGCGTGTCAACATGCACCGGCGCGACGTTATCCGGGTTGACGATCACCACAACGGCGGATTCGCTCGTGCGCAGATCGCTGCCATCGGCGCGGATCAGCGTGGCGTAAGGCGTGCCCGCGCCGGTCAGCGAACGCAATTCTCCGACGCTCGCCAGCGTTTCGATTTCACGCTGGAGCTTGTTTGCACGCCTGATTTGCGCCGACAGATCGATACGCGCTTCCATGCGCGCGCGCTCGAATTCGGCTGCGACGCCGTATTGCGGCGACATCGGCAGGCCGACGCCGTATTCGAAGCCCATCGGCACGAGCAAACCCGTTCCGAGCGATGCAGCGATATCGAGCGAACGGGTGTACGCGCGTTCGACCAGTGCGGTATCGCTCGTATCGGTCAGATCGTTGATCAGGCGATTGCCGTACGGATCTTCAGGAAACGCAATCGGCGACGCGATGCGCGACAAGGCCGCGTGTTCATCGATCAGCCAGGCGCTTTTAAAATCCCACCAGCGCGTGGAGGCGAACACGGCGTCGAAACCGGCATCGGTCAGACCGTAGAGATCGTGACGCGTGAGGCCCACGGTCCACGCGAGCCAGCGCGTATCCGCATGTTTCTCGCGCACGGCCGCGCCAAGCCTGCGCCACACGTGCGCGGGCACCGTATGCGGACAGTCGAAGCGATAACCGCCGATGCCTGCATCGGCAAGTGCAATCAGTTCTTTCGACCACCATTCGGTCAACGCATGCGCGGCTTCGCCATCGGCAAAATTCGCATACGCGACGTCACGCTGACGCGGCGCGCGACGCGGATCGAGGCGCGCATCGGCGCTTTCGAAGGGCTGAAACCAGTGCGTGTTCTGTTGATAAAGCCCGCCTTCCGTGCTCACACGATTAATGACGATATCGACCAGTAAGGTGAGCTTGTGCTTCTTCGCGGCATCGGCGAGTTGACGCAGACCGGCGGTGGCGTCGCCTCGTGCTTCGAAGACAGGATGCAGGCTGTGATGATCCGCCACCGCTTCGCGATGCCCGTTGCTGCCGGGCGCGAAGGGCGCGCTGATCAGGACATGATCGAAGCCGAGCGTGGCCGCGTGCTCGAACTGGGCAGGCCAGTTCGCGAGCGGGCCGACGAGCAGGGGATCGATGAAGTAAATACGGGGCGCATACGCATGATGAGCTTGATGGTTTTCCATCGTTCGTCTTTTCCAGAGTCGTCCTGCGGTGGCGGGGATGCGGGCACTGCGAATCGCGATCACGCTCACGGGCCAAACTGGCTGACAGCTTGTCCGCCTCAATGCGATGTAACGCGGACCTCACTCACTATAACGCCGCTAATCGACGCTGGCCTCGGTCGCGTCTCGCGATGCGCCGCGTGTTTCATCGGGAAGGCGCCACGGTCGCAAGCGTTGTCGGAGCACGTAGCGTGCCGCGACGCCCGATGAAACGAGGTGAAACTGGTCAGGCGCGCTTTGCAACCAGCGCCTTCGCATCGACATGAATCTGCGGTGTGGGTTCCGCAACACGGCGCACGCGCAAGGCGGTGCGCGACGGACGCATGCCGCTGACATCGACATACAGTGCGACCATCTTGCCGACCGCTTCGTTCCAGCCAAAATCGCAGGACATCGCGTTGCGTTGCAGCGCGCGCCAGCGTTGCGGACGCATATAGGCGTCGAGCGCGCGCGTGGTCGCGGCGATGATGTCGTCGGGGCGGTCACCGTCGAAGAGGAAGCCGGTCGGCTCGGCGTGGCGGGGTGTCGGCGCGGCGGCGATTGGCAAACCCGTGGTGCCATCGCGCAGATAAGCGGCCGGGCGCAGCACGTTGCGCACGGCGTTTTGCGTTGCATCGACAATCGTGTCTGCAAGGCCGCCCACACGCGATGCCACCGGCAGCGTGCCGTAGCGCATCGCGTACATTTGCGTCAGGCCGCACGGCTCGAATCGGCTGCCATGCAGCAGAATGTCCGCGCCCGCGTGCAGCGCATGCGCGCGCCGCTCGTCATAACCAATATGCACGCCCACGCGATCCGGCCACTGCTGCGCGAGCTTGCGGAATCCCTTTTCGATATACGCCTCGCCCTTGCCGATCACCGCGAGTTGCAGGCGCGGATGTTTCTCCAGCAAACGCGGCAGCGCGTCGAGCACGACATCGGCCATTTTCTGGCCCGTCATGCGGCTGCCGATCGCCATCAACGGCGCGAACGGACCGACCGGCAGGCCGAACATACGTTGCAGCGTGCGCTTGCAGGCGTGCTTGCCGCGCATATCGTCAAAAGAATAATTGCGTTCGATGGTGGCATCCGTGGCCGGATTCCACGTTTCCTTGTCGATACCGTTCACCACGCCCGAAAGCTTGTCCTTGCAGCTTTGCAGCACGCCTTCCATCAGGTGACCAAAACGCGGCGTGAGAATTTCGCGCGCGTACGTTTCGCTGACCGTCGTCACGCGATCGCTGTGCACGATGCCCGCTTTCATCAGACTCAACGCGCCGTAGAATTCGATGCTCTTGGGATCGCTGTGCGCGTGCACGAGCCATTTTTCCGGCACGCCCAGCGATGCGCCGAGCGACAGCGCGTA
Source organism: Caballeronia sp. BR00000012568055 (assembly GCF_029439455.1). Classification (GTDB taxonomy): domain Bacteria; phylum Pseudomonadota; class Gammaproteobacteria; order Burkholderiales; family Burkholderiaceae; genus Caballeronia. The sequence continues at coordinate 10,722 of NZ_JAQFVG010000243.1, forward strand.
GTTGCCCTGAAACGCGAGATTGTGGATCGTGTAGACGCTTTTGGCTTGTACGCCGGCGTGTTTCATCAGCAACGGCGTAAGGCCGGTATGCCAGTCGTGCGCATGAACGATGTCGGGCTTCTTCACCCCACGCACGCCCTGAGCGATGCGAACCGCTGCCGCCGACAGCGTCGCGAATCGCACGGCGTTGTCCGGATAGTCGCGGCCCTGTGCGTCCTGATAGAGACCGGTGCGTGCATAGAGCGCATCGCAGCGCAGCAACAGCACCGGCACGCCCGTATCCGGCATGCGCGCGCGCAACAGCGTGGCATCGCCGCCGGGCAAGCCGGTCAGCGTGCCGACTGTGCTGACGTTTTCAGCGGCGGCGATGGCGTTCGGATAGGCGGGCAACAGGATGGTGGCATCGCCGCCCGCTTCGCGCAGGGCGGCGGCGTAGGCGCTGACCATATCGCCGAGGCCGCCGGTCTTGGCGAGGGGAACGGCTTCGGAGGCGACCAGCAGGACGTTCAGGGGCAAAGTGGGCTCCACATGCGGATGGCACGCGCGCGGCAGTCGGGCAATCGATCGGCACGCGTTGGAATCGCTGATCAGGGTTTATCTGGAATAGCTGGCGCAGTGCAGCAATCGATGTGCCACGCAAAAAAGCGCGTGTGCGTTGCACCACGCGCAAATCCGCCCATCGTCTGAATAAGCCTTAAGCGGCTGCCTAAAAAGGCACGAACGTGCCGCGTGTAAAAAGGTTCGCCGCGCGGACCGCTTTTTTACACGGCGTGCCTTCGAGCTTATGGAGTGCGTGTGGAGTGCATGTGACAGCCGCGTTTCGAATGACGGCGGCGATGGGATGCGATGGGGAAGCGCTTATCCGCCGACCATGCTCGCGGCGATATTCACGCTCAGGCCAAGCACGGCAAGATTGAAGAAGAACGACAACACCGATTGCGCGAGTGCGGTGCGGCGCACTGCTCTGGAGCACAACGCGACATCAGAGGTCTGCGAGGCCACCGCGATGGTGAACGAGAAATACAGGAAGTCCCAATAGTCCGGACTCAGATGTTTATCGGGGAATTTGAGTGCGGTCTGCTGCGCGTCCGATCGATAGTAATGGCGCGCGTAGTGCAGCGTGAACATCGTCGGGATCAGAAACCATGCGCCGAGCATGGTCGCGCCCGTGAGCGCGTAGTTGAGCCACGGGTCGGCGTGATTCTTGGCGTTGGCCAGTTCCACGACGATCGCCACCAGACTCGCCATCGCCGCGATGCTGACGATCATCAGCACGGTCGCGGCGTTCTCGTCTTCGCGTTCGGCCAGCTCCTGCACGTTGGTCTGATCGGCGGTGCCCATGCGAATCCAGATCAGCAGCAGATACAGCCACACGGCCGTGTCCCAGCCGATCAGCGCGCGCACCGTTCCGCGCAGAGGGAAAGGCAAAAGCAGACCGACGCATACGCCGACTGCAAGACCAATCAAGGCGCGCGGTCGATTGCGCAAAACGGGCGGAAGCATTTTTATCATCGGATGTCAGGGTCCGTTATGGGTTCGCGCGACGCCTGCGATTATTGCCGATGCGCCTTTCAGGAGGCTGAGGGTTTCGCGGTTTTTTCAAACGCAACAATTCCCGTCTTCGATAAGGCTTTGCCCGATGTGCCGCAGCTTTTGCCGCATTATCATCGCGAGATAAAGGGCGAAGGTGAGTGCGCGCGAAACTTGCGCTCGAATCGTTTCACATAAGCGACCAAGCACGCACACGCGCCCGGAGACAGACGCTAATATCGGTCGCATGAATGATCCTACTTATCCTCTCATTTGCAGGCATCCGGCCAACGAAACCGGACGCGACTTCGTAGTCGGCGATATCCACGGCTGCGTCGATGCACTGCGTTATCTGCTGCGCGAAATCGCTTTCGATGGCGCGCGCGACCGGTTGTTCTCCGTCGGCGATCTGATCGATCGCGGCACGGATTCGCTCGCGGCCATCGATCTGATCGACAAGCCGTGGTTCTTTCCGGTGCTCGGCAATCACGAGGATTCGCTGATCGCGGTCGCGACCGGCGCGATGCGCCGTCAGGCGTGGTACGCGATCGGCGGCGCTTGGGCGGAAACGCTTCACGACGATCAATTGGGCGAACTGGCGGTGCGGCTCGCGAAGCTGCCGCTGGTGCGCGTGGTCGGGCAGGGCGCGCATCGATTCAATGTGCTGCATGCGGAATTCTTCGGCAGCGACGCCGATCTCGATTCCGCTCATTACTCCGATGAAGCGCGCAATCAGTTGCTGTGGGGACGTGGTCTCGCACTCGGCAACGCCGATCCCGCGCGTCAGCACGGCCTTTCGACCACGTACTGCGGCCACACGCCGACGCGCGCGGTTAAGCAGATTGGCTCGCAGATTTATATCGATACGGGCGCGTTCGCTTCGGAAGGGCGGCTGACGATCGTGCAGCCGGGCACCGATGAGCGCTGGTCGGTGAAGGAGCGCTGGGCGGCATCGGAAGGTGCGCGGGAACTGGCTTTGCCTGAATAAGGTTGCTCGGCACGCACGTTGCTCGATATGTCGCCATGTAATCGAAGACATGGCGAGGCGCGCAGTGGACAGAACAACGACGACCCAACTCGACGATGCACCCGACGGCTGCCCCGAAGACCTGCCGCCCGGCCTGCGCTACGTGGACGATTCGCGGCGCGGCTACACGCGCGAATGGACCGATGGCGCGTTCAAGTACTTCAACACGCAAGGCAAGCGTATCGACGATGAAGGCGAGATTCGGCGCATCAACGCGCTCGCGATTCCGCCCGCTTATATCGATGTATGGATTTGCCCCGATTCGCGCGGGCACCTGCAAGCCACCGGACGCGATGCGCGCGGGCGCAAGCAGTATCGCTATCACCCGCAATGGCGCGAAACCCGCGATGCCACCAAGTACGAGCGCATGCTCGCGTTCAGCGCGGTGCTGCCGAAGCTGCGCGCTCGCGTAGCGCGTGATTTATCGCTCGATGGAATGCCGCGTGACAAGGTGCTTGCCACCGTCGTCAGGCTGCTCGATACAACGCTGATTCGCGTCGGCAGCGAGGAATATGCGCGGGAAAATCGCTCGTATGGACTGACGACGCTGCGCAAGCGGCACCTGAAGGTATCGGCGAATACGCTGCGGTTCAAGTTTCGCGGCAAGAGCGGAATCGAGCACGATGTCGCCGTCAGCGATGCGCGCGTGGCGCGGATCGTCAAACGCTGCATGGACTTGCCGGGCCAGGATCTTTTCCAATATCTCGATGCGGACGGCGAGCGCCATGCCGTGACTTCATCCGATATCAACGATTATTTGCATGAAGTCACGGGCGCGGAATTCACTGCCAAGGATTACCGCACGTGGGCGGGCAGCGTGTTCGCGCTGGCGGCGCTGCGCCGGCTGGAATGGGAGACGGTGACGGAGGCGCGCAAGCATATCGTCGGGACCATCAAGGATGTCGCGCAATTGCTGCGCAATACGCCTGCGGTGTGTCGGAAGTGCTATGTGCATCCGGCTGTGATCGAGGCCTTCGAAGCCGGCGAATTGGCCGATGCGATGCCCGCATCGCGCCGGCGCGGTTTGAAGACGGATGAAGCCGCGCTCGCCATCTTCCTCGAAAAGGATGCAAAGCGGAGGGCGCGCGAGAAGCGCAAAGGTGTATCGACCAGCGATGCGCGTTTGGCGAAGCTGCTCACCGATTCGAGCCGAAAGGCGCGGACGGGCGCGTTGAAATCGAGCAAGAAGGGCGTGGCGACGCAAGCGCTGGAGAGCGTGGCGCGCAAGGCATCGCCGAAAGCGGCGCGGCCCGCGACCAAGAAGCTGGCGCGCACGCGGTCGGCTGCGGCTGTCGCGCTTAGCTAAAGCTAGCCAACCTGGTTCAATTCGAACACGCAATCGATTGCGCGACCGTTCCAGTTGTATTCGAGGTACGCGGCGTGGCGACAATCGCGCAGCATCGTCGTGCGTAACGCGGCGAGGCATTCGCCCGCCGTATCCCGCACCGATGGATACGCAATCCCCGGCGCGCCCGCCGTGCGGATCAATCGACCGATGGCCTCGCCGGGGCCGTAATCGTCGGGATCGAGAATGCGCCGATCCAATCCCGCTTCCGCGATACGCCCGCCGCGCAAATCCACCACTTCGCCCTGCGCCTGCACGGTGTAGAGCCGCATCTGCTGACGCAGCGGCGCTTCGTTTGTCGCCGCGAGAAACAAGCTGGCGTGATAGCGCGTCTCCGCGATCGCCGTCTGCTTGTCGCGCGCGCAGTAGAACACGCCGTAGCTGCCATCGGAAAAGCGGCTGCCGCTCGGGTTCAGATGCGTGAACGCGGCCATGATCGGACCGCAGCCGGGTCCGAAGCAGCGTTCGTCGGGCGGCACGAGATCGAGTTCGCCGAGTTCGGTGCGCAGGCGGTCGTTGGTCATCGCTTCGAGCGCGTACAACGCTTCGAAATCTTTCGGCGATGCCACGCGATCGAACAAGTTGACGGCAGGAAAACGCGTAGGAATCACGCGATACGCAGGCGACCAATCCAGCGCACTATGCGGCCAGCGTTCGCGCCAGCCGGTAATCACGTTAGTACCTGTCACGCCCATCCGCCTCGCATGGCGTCGAGATATTGGCGGACCGCGACGAGATCGCTGATATTGCCCGCCAGCATGCGATCCAGCGCCGGACGTCCGCCGAACGGCGGCGCGGCGTTGGGGCGTTTGATCCAGGAATCGGCGGCGTTGGGTTCGGGCAGGAGAATCTGCAACGCCTTGTAGATGCCGAGAATGAGTGACAAGCGTTCGAGCGTGTCGCGCGCCAGCCGCGCGGATTGCGGCGCAGCCTTCCATTTGAAGAAGGTGGAACGGCCCGGCGCGCCGAGCAAAATGATTTGCTCTTCGGCTGAAAGCGACCAGTCGCGCGCGATGTTGAAGAACGCGCGCAGGCCGGCCGCGGATAGCTCGCTCAGATCGGGCGCGGGCGGCGGCGGACGGCCACCTGCCGCGGGCGCGAGGCGTGCGGCGTTCGGCATAATATCGAGTCTCCAAAGGAACTTGACTCGTATATTAGTCTATATGTGGATATTAGCAAGCTTCGATGTGCTTATTCCTCGTCGTCTTGCGGACCGTATCGTCGGCCGGGAATGTGGGCGCGGATTTCATCGGCGAGGCGCGATGGCGTGCAATCGGCGGGAACCACGCAGCGTTGCACACGCGTGTCGTCCTTCATCGACCATTCGGCCATGCGATACGCGCGGCCCCATGGCGGTTCGATCGGCTGCGACAAGCGACATTCGTGGAGGCGCAACGCGTACTGGCTGCGCATCGTCGATTTGAGATTGGTGAAGTCCGGACGGCGGACGCTGCGGGCTGGCATGACACGCTCCTCGGTGAATGGTCGTAGCGAGTGTGTCGTCGGAGAATTAAGCGCGACTTAATCGCGACTTGATCGCGCGACGTACGATGGCGATTCGCGTCGAAACGTCGCGGTCAAGGCCTGCTTCGGCATTTTCACCACGTCGCATTCGGGCGGTTTTCCGACGCGCCGGGTTACTGTATATTCGTACAGCTTGTCCGCATAAGGAGTATGCCGATGAACCCTCGCCGGGAATCGCCCGAAGCCGTTGCGCTCGAACGCTTCATCATGGCGACGCGCGCCGTCCACGCGGCGTTTGACGCCACGCGTGGCGAACCCGATTTCATCGACGGCGGACAGTCCATCGCGCGCTCGCAAGAGCGCCTCGATGCCGCTTTGCAGGAGCTGGAAACATCCGAGCGCACGCTCGATGCCATCCTCGCCGGCAGTGCAGGTCATGCGGGTCACTAACCTCGGAACCACGGAGCGAATCTCTTGAAGCTCGTTTTCCTCTCCATTTTGTTCTTCCTCGGCATATCGGCCGCTTCGGCGTCCGAGCGATACACCGAAGTCTGGAATCCACCCGAATCGCAAGGCGCAAAGGCTGGAAAAACCAAGCCGCATGCCGCGACGCAAACGGCATCGAAAAAGAAGCGCAAGGCTTCGACTACGGTGAAACAGGTCGCCGACAAGACAGCGTCCGATCCGCAGATGACCGCGCCGCGCGCGAAGGCATCGCCGAAACCGAGCGAGCCGGTCATTCCGCGCAAGATCGAGCCGAATGGGCAGGTGATGCGCGTCTGAACGCGGCATCGTCGAGACAGAAAAAGGGGCGTCCAGCGGGCGCCCCTTTTCCTTTTCAGATGAGTTTGCAGCAAGGCCGTTCGAATGACGATCGGCCGCGAGACTTCATATCCGTCCCATCAACAACAACACGATCACCACGACCAATACGACGCCGAGAATCCCGCTCGGGCCATAACCCCAACTGCGGCTATGCGGCCACGACGGAATGGCGCCGACCAACAACAAGATCAGGATGATCAGCAGGATGGTTCCGATCGTCATTTGACTTCTCCTTATCAAAGACCGCGTGACTTGACCGGCGCCTGACGTGGTCTCCCAGCCAGCGGCACGTCGAGTGGTCGGCGGAACGTGTCCGCTGGCCGGTGTCGTGCGATCGACGAGGAGGATTGAGCAATGGCTGTGCCAATGACCATGAAAGCCTGATAGCAAAAGGACCGCGCGTCCTTTCGGACACGCGGGCCGGGTACATCGATTGTCGAAACTAAAGGGTTGAAAGCGAGCTTAGGGCAAAACTTTCAAACACGCTTTCATTCGTGCTTCAGAACAGTCCGCGGAACGCCCAGAACAGCGCGCCAGCCAGAACGATCGACACCGGCAGCGTGAGAATCCACGCCAGCGCGAGGCTGCGCACCGTGCGCCATTGCAGACCCGAGCCATTCGCGGCCATCGTGCCCGCGACACCCGACGACAACACGTGTGTCGTACTCACTGGCAGACCGTACGCGTCCGCTGCACCGATGGTCAGCATCGCGACCAATTCAGCCGATGCGCCCTGGCCATACGTCAAGTGCGTCTTGCCGATACGCTCGCCTACCGTCACAACGATGCGCTTCCAGCCGACCATCGTGCCCAGACCGAGCGCGACCGCGACCGCCACCTTCACCCACGTCGGGATGAACTTGGTCGAGTGATCGAGTTGCTTCTTGTAGTTGTTGAGCACCGCGCCGTCATCCGCTGAGAACGCCGGGTCCTTCTGCTTGTCCATGATCCGCAGCGCTTCCGAGGCGATATACATCTCGTTGCGGACGTTGCGCACCTGACCTTGCGGCACGTTGGACACCGAATCGTTCGGACGGACTTGCGAATCGATCGATTGAACCAGGCTCTTAAGCGAGGCGATCGTATCCGGCGCGACATGCTTGGTCTGAACATACTTTTCGACGGCGCTCTTCGAATCCGCTGAGGGCGCTGCGCTGCCGGCGTACTTCGTCAGCACTTCGGCCGCGCTATGGCTGACCGACAGGAACGTCTGCGTTTCGGCAGGCGTCACGGCCTTGTTGAGCGCGTAAGCGGTCGGCACCGTGCCGATCAGAATCAGCATGATCAGGCCCATGCCCTTTTGGCCATCGTTCGAACCGTGCGCGAAGGAGACGCCCGTGCACGTCAGGATCAACAGGCAGCGAATCCAGAACGGCGGCGGCGTGTTCTTTTCCGGCTCCTTGTAGAGCGCGGGCACGCGCACCACGAGCTTGAGCACATACAGCAAAAAAGCCGCTGCGATAAAACCGATGATCGGCGAGAACAGCAGCGACTTGCCGACGCCCAGCGCCCGATTCCAGTCCACGCCCGAGGTGCCGTCCGTGCCGTGCAGCATCTGATTCATCAGGCCGACGCCGATCACCGAACCGATCAGCGTGTGCGAACTGGACGAAGGCAGACCGAGCGCCCACGTGCCCAGATTCCAGATGATAGCGGCGATCAGCAGCGCGAAGACCATCGCGAAGCCCTGGCCGCTGCCGACGCCGAGAATCAGCTCGACCGGCAGCAATTGCAGAATCCCGAACGCCACCGCGCCGCTCGAAATCAGCACGCCGATGAAGTTCCACGCACCCGACCACACGACCGCCAGATTCGGCGTCAGCGAGTGCGTGTAGATGACCGTGGCGACGGCGTTCGCGGTATCGTGAAAGCCGTTGACGAACTCGAAGCCGAGCGCGATCAGCAATGCAATGCCGAGCAGAATGTACGGAAACGCCGACGACTCGCGCACCGGCGACAAATCCTCGAGCAGATGCAGCACGCAATACGCCGCGCCCGCCACGATAGCGATGATGAACAGCAAGGTGGCAAGCCGTTGCCCGAGCGTTTTACTCTCTCGGGTTTGGGTAAAGGCAATCTGATTCATGTCGATTCCTGGAGTCTTTTGGGCTTGCGCAAGGGCGAATTGGGTGGATTGGGGCGGATTGGAAACATAGAAATGGATTACAGACGGCCATGTTTCCCGGTGCGTGTGTCGATTTCATGAACTATGAAATGATCATTTGGTATGTTGAGAGCTATATGATCGAACGTCCGTGATGATGATCAGCGGCGTCATGCGGATCGATATAATTTCCGCGCAAGGCTCGCATCCAAATCGTGTAAGAGGACGCAGTGAATAAAGAACGCGATTCGCTGGAAATCGGCGGCTCCGTATGGCTCAAAACGGGCGATCAGACGCTCGGCGGCGCGGCGCGCATCGCGTTATTGGCGGCGATCCGCGATACCGGTTCGATCACGTCGGCGGCGAAGGCCGTCGGCATGAGCTACAAGGCCGCGTGGGACGCCGTCGATACGATGAACAACCTCGCGGGCGAGGCACTCGTCGTGACTGCGAGCGGCGGGCGCGGCGGAGGCGGCACCAAACTCACGCCGGCTGCGCTCAGGCTGATCGAGACCTACGGCGCGGTGGAGCGCGAGCATCGCAAATTTCTTGAACGCGCGGGCGCGGCCATCGAAGGTTTTGCACGCGACTGGCAACTCATCGGGAGACTGGGAATGAAAACAAGCGCACGCAATCAACTGACGGGCAAGGTGACCAAAGTCACGCGCGGAGCCGTCAACGATGAAATCGAGCTCGGCTTGCCGGGCGGACAGACCATCGTCGCGGTCGTCACGCACGAAAGCACGGAAGCGCTGAATCTGAAGGAAGGCGGTGACGCCGTGGCGCTGATCAAGGCGTCGTGGGTCATGCTGATGGAAGACACTGGCGTGAAGCTGTCGGCGCGCAATCAATTGCGCGGTACGGTTGCCAGTGTGACGAAGGGCGCGGTGAACTCGGAAGTGACCTTATCACTCGACGATTCGACGACCATCACGGCGGTCATCACGAACCAGAGCGTCGATACGCTCGGGCTGGCGCAAGGTCAAAAGGCGGTCGCGGTGATCAAGGCGTCGAGCGTGATCATCGGCGTGAACGACTGAGTGTGAATGCTCAGGCCGCTGCCGCAGCGAACGGCGGCCGAGCTTCCGTGCGGCGGTCGGGAATGTGATAGTGCTTCACTTTCCAGCGAGCGCGCACGTAGGGCCGTTCGTGGCCCGACAAACCGAGCGCGATCTCGGTGATCCAATGTTGCGTTGGCACCGGCACGCCGTGCAACGCGACCACGACAGCGGCCAGACTTGCCGCGACGGGCATCGGTGACAACTTGCCCGGCTCCGCGCGCCACGCGATCCACACAAACGACAGCGCGACCAACGCGCCGAGCGCGCATCCGGCGACCACTTCGGAAATCGAATGTGCGTCCAACACCACGCGCGACACGCCGACCATTACGCCAAACAGCAATCCGGCCACGACGCCGCTCGCGCGAATCCAGTTGCGCGCCGGCAATAGCGCGACGAACAGCGCCACCGGAAGCACGGATGTGGACATCAGCGCATGTCCGCTGATGCCGGTGAAGTCGAGATTGCGCACACCGATTCCCCAGCCGATAAACGCGATCTTCGTCAGCGCGACCAGGCCGCTGGCCATGCCTAGCAGTCCGAGCCACGCAAGCGCATATTTCCATCGATAACCGACCACGAGCCACGCCGCGACAGCCATCGCGACAGGCGCCATGACGCCCACGCTGCCGAGCGCGGTAATTGACATCCAGACGGAAACGGGCAAATCCAGGTTCATCGAAATAATGGGAATGGCTGTTGCTGCGGTGCGTCAGTACATGCCGATATTTGGATATCGGCTGTTGCGCGCGGAATTCACAGTGTAGGAATGTTCAGGAGTATACCGTGTGGGACGATCCTGAATTATCTCGCGCAGGCTCTGAAATATGTCATGTTACGTCGTGTAACATCGGTTATTTTTTACTTAAATCGCTGAAACGAGTGCAATTCTCCTGCATTTATAAGATTTCGGATACGCGCCGCCATCGTCATTTGATGTTATTGTGCAATGCACAACTCGGCGCGCTTTTCTGCTCGCGCGTCGTACGAATGCACCATATGTAGAGGAACCGCCGAATGTCTAAAAGCCTTACCAAGCTCTGGTTGCGTGGCCTGAGACGCCTCGTTGCCGGCCAGGCGGAAGCCATTCGCGCCGCCAAGCCGCGACCGGTTGCCAAGCCCACGCGCGCTAAAGCCGCGAAGACCGTCAAATCGACGCTCAAATCGGGCGCAGCCAAGAAAGCCGCGACGCCATCGCGTGCGGGCGCGAGTGCGCGCCCTGCCGTGCGCGAATCGCGGGTGCGGCCGCGGGCATCGGCGTGGGCGCGCGGAAAGTGGGAGCGGTCGTATCACTCCGCGCCGCCAACGGCCGGGCGCTTCGTCAACCATCTTTCGTACGCGTTGTATTTGCCGCCGAAAACCGCGCTTGAGCCGATGCCGCTCGTCGTCATGCTGCACGGTTGCAAGCAGAACGCGGATGAATTCGCGCAGGGTACGCGCATCAATCTGCTCGCCGATAAATACGGTTTCGCCGTGCTGTTTCCTGAGCAATCGAAGCACGAACACGCGCATCGCTGTTGGCACTGGTACGACGATTCAGCCGGCGGAGGCGGCGGCGAGGCGGCATCGATCGTATCGCTCGTGAAGGCGGTGATCGACGAGCATGACCTCGATGCAGAACGCGTGTATCTCGCGGGCATGTCCGCGGGCGCGGGACTCGCGGCCTTGCTCGCGATTCGCTATCCGCGATTATTCGCGGCAGTCGGCCTGCATTCCGGGCCGGTTTTTGGTGAAGCGCATTCGGCTATCGGCGCGATGGACGTCATGCGACGTGGCAGCCGCACCGATCCCATTTCGCTGATCGACGCCGCGCTCGACGTGCGCGATTACCCCGGCATGCCCGCGATCATCGTTCACGGCGAACTGGATTCGGTGGTGAGCGCGTCGAACGCGGAGCAATTGGCGAAACAGTTTCTGCGCCTGAACGGTTTCGTCGATGCAGCCGGCAACCGTCGCGCAGGCGAAGCGCGCGAAGAAGCGCATCCGGATGGCGTGGTGACGGACTACATCAAGAATGGCCGGCGCGTGGTGAAGACGTCGATCGTGCGCGGACTCGGCCATTCATGGGCCGGCGGCGACGATACCGTCGCGTTCCACTCGTCCAAAGGTCCGGACTCCGGCGCGGTGATGTGGGATTTTTTCAAATATCAGCGACGCCCGAGCGAGGCTGCACGCGACGCAGCGGTCGCGTAGACGGGGCATCCAGCGTTTCGAGTGTTGCAAATTAGTCTTTACTATCAGAGATTTGTCACAAAAGTGCTGGTGTTGTGTCAGGGATTACCCTATAATCACTTTCATAGGTAGTAACCCTAGTATCCCAGCGAGGCCCACCATGTTCCTGCTCAGCCGCATTTTCCTGTTCCTGACGAAGTCCGCCGACCAACGCGATCAACAACGCGACGACGAATATCTCGCCGAAGCCACCGACATTTACGATCTCGAATATCGTATGAAGGCTTTGGACAAGCGTAAGGCGACGCGTTACCCGTCGTGGATGTCCAGCTAAGCTTTTAGCTTAAGCTTTGAGGCAAATAGAAATGCCGGCTTTGCAGCCGGCATTTTTGTATCTCAGGCGCTTAAGCCTCAGACGAGCTTCACGCGCACATCGACGTTACCGCGCGTCGCGTTCGAGTACGGGCAAACCTTGTGCGCTGTATCGACGAGCGCCTGTGCTTCGGCGCGATCCAGACCCGGCAGCGTCACGCACAGTTCGATATCGAGCGCGAAACCGCCTGCATCGTTCGGGCCGACGCCTACGTCGGCGGTGACCGTTGTATCGGCGGGAACAGTTTTCTTTTGTTGACCGGCGACGAACTTCATTGCCGACAGAAAGCACGCCGAGTAACCGGCTGCGAACAACTGCTCCGGATTCGTGCCCGCCGCGCCCGCGCCGCCCAATTCCTTCGGTGCGCTCAACTTCACATTCAACTGCTCATCCGACGACACCGCACGTCCGTCACGTCCGCCGGTGCTGGTTGCCGTAGCTTTGTACAGAATGGTCATGGCTCTCTCCTTGGTTCGGTTGGTTGACTGGTCAGCACTGCATCGACCACGGAGAGGAATATATCGCGATAATCATTAGTGTACAAATTAAATTTTCGCGATGATTTGCTTAGCCGTTCTCTATCGGCTCGGCTATGACTGTCCGATGTACTCGTTAAGCGATGCGCGCAGACGAACCAGATCGCTGCGCAAACGCAGCAATTCGTCGATATCCGATCCCGCCGCGCAGAAAATTTCCGTAGGAATGCCCTTCGCGGACTCGCGCAGATCGCGTCCGTTTTGCGTCAGGCGAATATGCACTTGCCGCTCGTCAGCAATCCCGCGCGTACGTTCGACGTAACCCTGCGCTTCGAGCCGCTTAAGCAGCGGCGTCATCGTCGCCGAGTCGAGCGAAAGCCGCGTGGCGATTTCCTTGACCGTGATGCCGTCGTTCTGCCAGAGCACGAGCATCGCGAGATATTGCGGATAGGTCAGGCCGAGTTTTTCGAGCAGCGGCTTGTAGGTCTTCGTCATCGCAAGCGATGTCGAGTAGAGCGCAAAGCAGAGTTGCTGATCGAGTTCGAGCGGGAATTCGGCGGGCGAGGTCATGGCGAGGCGCGGCGAAGCGCGACGAAAAGGCCGTATGGCCGATGTCGCTAGTGTACGTAAAACGCTTCGCGCGCGAAGGAACGCTGCGCGGCGCTGCTTAAGCGCCCGTTGCGTCGGGGATATCGGGCGTTTCCGGCGATTGCACGCCGAAGCAGCCGCGATAGGTGGCGTAGAACGAACAATAAAGCGCCGTGGTCACCAGAATCGATGCGGGCATCAGCACGGCAAAGGCCATTTCCTGGCTCAGGCCGATCGCCTGCATCAGCGCCGTCAGACCGAACGACACCGCCAGCGCCACCGCGATCCACACGATCCCATACAGCACGAACGCGCCGCGATTGCGCCAGCACGAAACCAGGCTGAAGAACAACGCCTTCGCGGTCGGAACCTCGTGCCATGCCACCAGAATCGGCGCGAACCAGAACAGCATCGCGACCGGAACGTAGCACGCCATCGCCACGAGCACGGCGAGCGGGCTGAAGCTCGCGGCGACGGTTTCAGGGTCGCCGGTCGGGCCGTCGCCCATCATCATGCTAAGCAACGTGCCGCCATCGACCAACGCCGATAACGCGAAAATCACCGCCATCGCCACGATATACAGCGCGCCGAGCAGCAGCAGCCGACGGGCGACCGTGCCGCCGTAGGAGCGAAAGCCATCGACGAGAATGGTCGGCCAGACCGGCTTGCCAGCGATGGTATTGCGACACGCCGCCATGAAGCCGACCGCGACGCCCGGAATAAACAGCAGCGGCAAAAACGGCCCGATCAGCGGCACGCGCGAAATCAGCGTCATCGCGAACAGATACGCGAAAAACACCGTGAGAAACGCAAACGGATTGCGGCGGAACAGCCACAGGCCTTGGCGGAACCAGACATAGCCGGTCTTGGCGGGGACTTCGATGAGTCGCATGAGTGTGAAAAGTTACCGTTGGGCGTGAGTCGACGCCGCTTTGACGCGTTCGCGCAGAATGCGTTCGAAATGGCCGGGATCGTGCGCTTTGAGCATCTGCGCTTCGCGCGGCCGATGGAAGTCGTACAGGCGCGACACCCAAAAGCGCATCGCGCCGGCGCGCAGCATGTCGTTCCAGTGGCGCTCTTCTGCCGGCGTGAACGGACGCACGGTCTGATACGCGCGCAGCATGGCATCGACACGTGCGTGATCGAGCACGCCCATATTCAGATCGATACACCAATCGTTCACGGTGACGGCAACATCGAACAACCATTTATCGACGCCCGCAAAGTAGAAATCGAAAAATCCACCCAGCCGCGCGTGCTCGATGCCATCCGCGAACAAAACATTGTCGCGGAACAAATCGCAATGGCACGGGCCGCCCGGCAGCGATGCGTAATCGCCCGAGCCGAAAAACGCCGCCTGATGCGCGAGTTCGCTTTCGATCAGCGTGCGCTGCGCTTCGCTCAAATAGTCGATGATCGACGGCACGTTTTCCTGCCACCACGCGAGACTGCGCAGATTCGGCTGATGCGCCGGGAAATCGCGCCCGGCGAGATGCAGACGCGCCAGCATCTGACCCACTTCGATGCAGTGCGCGGGCGTCGGCGCGAGTTCCGGCTTGCCTTCGAGCTTGGTTACGATGGTCGCGGGCTTGCCGTTGAGCAGCGCGAACAACGCGCCATCGCGACGCGGCATCGGGTCCGGCACGGGCACGCGATGCGACGCCAGATGGCGCATCAGATCGAGATAGAACGGCAACTGCTGCGCCGTCAACTTTTCGAAGATCGTCAGCACGAATTCGCCGCGCGTGGTCGTGAGAAAGAAATTGCTGTTCTCGATGCCCGACTGGATGCCGCGCAATTCGACGACATCGCCGAGATCGTAATGTTGCAGCCAGTCGCCCAGTTCGGCGTCAGAGACGGGAGTGAATACGGCCATGCGGGATACGTCAGTCAGGTTGGGCGGCGCGGGCCGCTGCGTCACGGGCCAGCGGCCTTGAAGATACGCCCGCTCAGGAAGAGCGGGCCGGGGACAGGCTTGAGACTTCAGTAATGCAGGTTGATCGACGGCAGACGCGTGCTTGCCTTGCCGTTGTCGCGCACTTGCGGCGAGGTGTCGGCGGGCGAACTCATCTGATAGCGCGTGCCGAAGTTCGAACGCACGTCGATTTCCACCGGCTTGCCCTTGTCACGATACTCGGTGATTTCCGTGCCGTTGGTGCTCAGCTCGTGATAGCTCGGCAGACGCGGCGGCGAGATTTCGACTTTCGAACTGACATTCGCGGGCGGCCGGTTGATGGCTTTCAGATCGGGAAGGCCCGCGGCTTCTTCCGGCGACATCTGCTTTTGCGCGACCGGCTGGTCCGCTGGCTGAACGTTCGGCTGCGCGAACGCGCCAAAGCTTGCGGCGGCAAAAACGGCCGCGGCGGCGGCGGAAAGAAGCGGCTTCATGATGGTTCTCCGGACAATCGTCGGATTCTAGCAAATTGGCAGCACATTCAATGCCGGATTCAATGCCCGACTCCGGCGCAACGCCTTATTTTGCGCCGCTTTCGCGCGTTTCGAATAAATGCCGTTGTACCGTGTCGCCGGGCGCACTCATGGCAGCATGGGCTTCATGGTCCGCACAATCTTCCGTGTTAATGTCTTTCGATACGATGGCATTCGGAATATCTACAAGATCATGACAAACGACCGGACACAAACCACGCAAGGCACACCCGCCAACGACTTTCCCACCGAATCTTTCGACGATCCCGTCGCTGCCGTCACGCGCCTTTCCGCGATCTACGAAGCCAACACGGGCTTTCTGCGCGACGCCTTCGCGCGGTATCGGCGCAACGAGCAGTTCACGCATCGCGTGCGCGCGTGCTATCCGTTCGTGCGCGTGCGGACCGAGCTGAATACGCAAATCGACTCGCGGCGTTCGTACGGCTTCGTTGCCGGACCGGGCATCTTCGAAACCACGCTGACACGGCCCGATCTGTTTGGCGATTACTACCGTGAGCAATTGCGCTTGCTGACGAAGAACCATCACGTGGGAATCGAAGTGGGCGTATCGGCGCAACCCATTCCGATTCACTTTGCGTTCGCGGAAGGCATTCACCTCGAGGGCGATCTCGATCGCGACCGCTTGCTCGCCATGCGCAATATCTTCGATACACCCGACCTCGCGTTGCTGGACGATCGCATTGTCAATGGCACGTATGAGCCGGGACCGGGCGAGCCGCATCCGCTGGCTTTGTTCACGGCGGCGCGGGTGGATTTCTCGTTGCATCGGCTGAGGCACTACACGGCGACTTCGCCGACGCATTTTCAGAACTACGTGCTTTATACGAACTACCAGTTTTATATCGATGAGTTCGTGAAGCTCGGCCGCACGATGATGTCGCGCGCCGACGATGAAGAGACGCGCGCGTATCGCAGTGAATATTCGTCGTTCGTCGAACCAGGCGATGTGATCACGTATAACGCGAATCTCGGTGAGCAACCGGAAGAGGGCGCGGCACCCCCGCGCTTGCCGCAGATGCCCGCGTATCACCTGAAGCGTGCGGACGGCAGTGGCATCACGATGGTGAATATCGGCGTGGGGCCGTCGAATGCGAAGACCATCACGGATCATATTGCAGTGTTGCGGCCGCATGCGTGGATCATGCTCGGTCACTGCGCGGGTTTGCGCAATACGCAGCGTCTGGGCGATTACGTGCTGGCGCACGGTTATGTGCGCGAAGACCACGTACTCGATGATGATCTGCCGTTGTGGGTGCCGGTGCCTGCGCTTGCCGAAGTGCAGGTTGCGTTGGAACGTGCCGTTGCGCAGGTCACGCAATTGGATGGCGTCGAGTTAAAGCGTGTGATGCGCACGGGTACGGTCGCGAGCGTCGATAACCGCAACTGGGAGTTGCGCGATCATCGCGAGCCGGTGCGTCGGTTGTCGCAAAGTCGCGCGGTGGCGCTCGATATGGAAAGCGCGACGATCGCGGCGAACGGGTTCAGATTCCGTGTGCCTTATGGGACGCTGCTGTGTGTATCGGATAAGCCGTTACATGGTGAGTTGAAGCTGCCGGGAATGGCGGATCAGTTCTATCGCGCGCAAGTGGATCAGCACTTGCAGATCGGCGTGAAGGCGATGGAGTTGTTGCGGATGAACGGCTTGTCGAAGCTGCATTCGCGGAAGTTGCGGAGCTTTGCGGAAGTGGCGTTTCAGTAAGCAAGGAAGCAAAAAAGCGGGATCAAGCGATCCCGCTTTTTTGTCGCGCATTACAAATAGAACGGCCGATCATCATCCGACTTACCTTCCGCCGGCTGCTCAGCCACATCCTCACGATCTTCATAAAACGCCAACACCGCATCCAGCACCTGATCCGGATCGTCGATCACCTTCATCAGATCCAGATCCTTCTCGCTGATCACGCCATTGGTCAACAGTGTGTTCTTGAACCAATCGAGCAAGCCGGCCCAAAACTCCGCGCCCACCAAAACGATAGGCACATGGCGCGACTTCTTGGTCTGAATCAGGGTCAGCACTTCGGCCAGTTCATCCAGCGTGCCGAAACCGCCTGGCATCACCACGACCGCATCCGAGTTCTTCACGAACGTGACCTTGCGCGTGAAGAAGTGGCGGAATCGCAGCGAGATATCCTGCCATTGATTGCCCGACTGCTCGTGCGGCAATTCGATGTTCAAACCCACCGACGGCGACTTGCCCGCATGCGCGCCTTTGTTGGCCGCTTCCATGATGCCCGGACCGCCGCCCGAGATCACCGCGAAGCCCGCATCGGAGAATTTCTGCGCGATTTCGATGGTCAGCTTGTAGTACGGCGACTCGGGTTTGAGACGCGCGGAACCATATATGCTGATGGCAGGACGGATCTCCGAGAGGTACTCGGTCGCCTCGATAAACTCTGCCATAATCGTGAACATCTGCCACGATGCGCGAGCCTTTTTGGCCGTCGCGCGCTCTTGATCTGCGAGTGATCGCAGACTCGGAATCACTTTTCTCTTGTTCATAATGCCTGAAGAACGAAGTCTTGAAGGTAAGACCCTGCTATTGGTCGACGGTTCTAGCTACTTGTACCGGGCCTACCATGCCATGCCCGACCTGCGTGGTCCCGACGGCGGCCCTACAGGCGCGCTGTACGGGATGATCAACATGCTGCGGCGCTTGCGGCGCGAAATCAATGCAGAGTATAGCGCGTGCGTTTTTGACGCCAAGGGCAAAACTTTCCGCGACGACTGGTACGCTGACTACAAGGCCAATCGTCCTTCCATGCCCGAGGACCTCTCGAAGCAGATCGAGCCCATTCATGTGGCCGTGCGTGCGCTCGGCTGGCCGCTCGTGATGATCGAAGGTGTCGAAGCCGACGATGTGATCGGCACGCTCGCGGTTCAGGCCGAAAAACGCGGCATGAAAGTGATCGTGTCGACGGGCGACAAGGATCTGGCGCAACTCGTGACGGATCATGTCACCCTCATCAATACGATGACCAACGAAACGCTCGATCGCGCGGGCGTGCTCGCGAAGTTCGGCGTGCCGCCGGAGCGTATCGTCGATTATCTTTCGCTGATCGGCGATACGGTGGACAACGTGCCGGGCGTCGAGAAGTGCGGTCCTAAAACCGCGCTCAAGTGGCTCACGCAATACGATTCCCTTGATGGCATCGTAGAACATGCAAACGAGATCAAAGGTGCGGTAGGAGACAATCTGCGCAAGGCTTTAGACTTCCTGCCGATGGCGCGAAAGCTCGTTACCGTACACACCGAATGCGACCTCGTATCGCAAATCGAATCGATCGATACCACGCTGCAATCGCGCCCTGAATCGCGCGAGGAAATGCGTGACGTGTTCCTGCGCCACGGCTTCAAAACATGGCTGCGCGAAGTGGAAATCGCTGATGCCGTGGAAGGCCCGAGCGATACGCCGCCCGCCGAAGTCACGGAGATCGTGCATCACTATGAAACCGTGCAGACGTGGGAACAGTTTGATGCGTGGATGAAGCGCATCAATGAAGCGGAGATCACCTCGTTCGATAGCGAGACTACATCGCTCGATCCGATGACGGCGCAGATCGTGGGTGTGTCGATCTCGTGTGAGCCGGGGCATGCGGCCTATATTCCGGTTGCGCATCGCGGGCCGGATGCGCCAGAGCAATTGCCGCGCGATGAAGTGCTCGCGAAGTTGAAGCCCTGGCTCGAAGATGCATCGAAGAAGAAGGTTGGTCAGCATCTGAAATACGATGAGCAAGTGCTGGCGAATTACGGCATCGAGATTCGCGGTGTGGAGCATGACACGCTTCTTCAGTCGTACGTGCTGGAGTCGCATCGACCGCATGATATGGACAACCTCGCGTTGCGCCATCTCGGCGTGAAGACCATCAAGTACGAAGATGTCGCGGGCAAGGGTGCATCGCAGATCGGCTTCGATGAAGTGGAGCTCGAGAAGGCGTCCGCTTATGCGGCTGAAGATGCGGATATCACGTTGCGTTTGCATCAGGCGCTATATCCACAAGTCAAGCAGGAAGAAGGCTTGTTGCGTGTGTATCGCGATATCGAGATGCCGACTTCGCGCGTGCTGCGCAAGATGGAACGCAACGGAGTCCTGATCGATCGCGAACGGCTTGAGACGCAGAGCACCGAAATCGCCAAACGTCTTATCGATCTGCAAGCGCAGGCGTATGAACTCGCAGGCGGCGAATTCAATCTCGGATCGCCCAAGCAGATCGGGCAGATTTTCTTCGAGAAGCTGCAATTGCCGATCGTGAAGAAGACGCCGAGTGGCGCGCCTTCCACCGACGAAGAAGTGCTGCAAAAGCTCGCGGAAGATTATCCGCTGCCGAAGGTGCTGCTCGAACATCGCGGCTTGTCGAAACTGAAGTCCACTTATACGGACAAGTTGCCGCGCATGGTGAACGCATCGACGGGGCGCGTGCATACGAACTACGCGCAGGCGGTTGCGGTGACGGGACGTTTGTCATCGAACGAGCCGAATTTGCAGAACATTCCGGTGCGTACCGGCGAAGGGCGGCGCATTCGCGAAGCGTTTATCGCGCCGCCGGGAAGCAAGATCGTTTCCGCCGATTATTCGCAGATCGAACTGCGTATCATGGCCCATATTTCCGGCGATGAATCGCTGATGCGCGCGTTCACCAATGGCGAAGACGTGCATCGCGCGACGGCGTCTGAAGTGTTTAGCGTGACGCCGATCGAAGTCGATAACGATCAGCGCCGTATCGCCAAGGTGATCAACTTCGGCCTGATTTACGGCATGAGTTCGTTCGGGCTGGCGTCGAATCTCGGCATCACGCGTGACGCGGCGAAGTTGTATATCGACCGATACTTCGCGCGTTATCCGGGCGTGGCCGCGTATATGGAGAACACGCGTACGACGGCCAAGATGAACGGTTACGTCGAGACCGTGTTCGGGCGTCGGCTGTGGCTGCCGGAGATCAATGGCGGCAGCGGGCCGCGTCGTCAGGCAGCGGAGCGCGCGGCAATTAATGCGCCGATGCAAGGCACGGCCGCCGATCTCATCAAGTTGTCGATGATCGCGGTGCAGGACTGGATCGAATCATCGGGCATCAAGACCAAGATGATCATGCAGGTCCACGATGAACTCGTGCTCGAAGTGCCCGAGGATGAATTGCCCGAAGTCACGAAGCGCTTACCTGAACTGATGTGCGGCGTCGCGCAACTGAAGGTGCCGCTGATTGCCGAAGTCGGTGTCGGCAATAACTGGGAAGAGGCGCATTAAAAAGCTTTGCGCAAGGCATATGCGGCGGTTGTCGCATATGCCCGACATGTTGGTGACGCGCTTGTGACTGTCACGTCCGCTCACGCACAATGAGTGGCCGATCGAATAAAAGCACAGGGAGAAGTCCATGCATCGCTTCATCATCGTCGGCGGAGGGGCCGGCGGTCTCGAACTCGCAACGCGTTTGGGTGACCGCTTCGGCTCGACTGACAGCAAGACGCCGCCCAAGGCGCAGGTCACGCTCGTCGATCGCAATCCCACGCATATCTGGAAGCCGCTGCTGCATGAAGTCGCGGCGGGCAGCATGGATCCGTTCACGCAGGAACTCGAATACGCGGCGCAGGCGATGTGGCATGGCTTCGAGTTTCAGCAGGGCGAATTGGTCGGCGTGAATCGCGCGCAGAAGCGCATTACGATCGGCGCGCTGCGGGACGATGAAGCGGGCGAGATCTTGCCCGAGCGTGAACTGGAATACGACACGCTGGTGATCGCGATCGGCAGTACGACGCATTATTTTGGCGTCGATGGTGCGCAGGAAAATTCCATCGCGCTCGATACGGTCAGTCAGGCCGAATTGTTCCGCAAACGTCTGATCGCTGCCTGCATGCGTGCCGAGCACTTCACGCCTGAGCCGGTCGCGGCAGGTGTCGAAGACGAGCCGGGTATCGATCCGGTGCCGCGTATTCAGGTGGCGATCGTCGGCGCGGGCGCGACGGGCGTCGAATTGTCGGCGGAGTTGCGCAATACGGCGCAGGTGTTGTCGGCGTACGGCTTGCACAAGCTCGATCCGAAGCATGACATCGGCATTGTGCTGATCGAAGCGGGACCGCGCATTTTGCCGGCGCTGCAAGAACGGGTATCGACGGCGACAGCGGAATTGCTGACCAAGCTCGGCGTGAAATTGCTGACGGGCGAAACCGTCGCCCACGTCGCGCGCGATTCGATCCGCACCGCGAGCGGCAAGGTCATTCGCGCCGATCTAACCGTGTGGGCCGCGGGCATCAAAGCACCTTCGATTCTCTCGAATCTCGACGGCCTGACCACTAATCGCCTCGGTCAGTTGATCGTGCGCCGCACGCTGCAAACCGAAAACGACGAAAACATCTTCGCCCTCGGCGATTGCGCCGCGTGTCCGTGGCCCGGTCACGAACGTGGTGTGCCGCCGCGCGCGCAGGCTGCGCATCAGCAGGCGAGCTTTCTGTTCAAGGCGTTCGAGCGGCGCATGCAGGGCAAGCCGTTGCCCGAATATACGTATCACGATTTCGGCTCGCTGGTGTCGCTCGGGCATTACAGCGCGGTCGGCAGTCTGATGGGCGGACTGATCGGCGGCAATATGCTGATCGAAGGGCTGTTTGCGCGCTTCATGTATATGTCGCTGTATCGGCTGCATGTGGCGGCGCTGCACGGCTACGCGCGCATGGTTCTGGATACGTTCGCGCACTGGCTGCGTCGCTCGACGGCGCCGCGCGTCAAGCTGCATTGATCTTGCGTAAGCGGAATAGTCGATCTGCGCCGTTCGTTCAAGCTGTTTAGAATGGGCGGCGCGCTTTTCTCAAGTCTGGGATCAACGCGCGTTCATCGTCGTGCAGCGCCGCGTATCGTCCAGCCTTGGGGCTTCCGCGCGGTTTCGGGAATCCATTGCCGCGGGAGCTTCGTATGCTAGACCCTGAAGTCGATAGCCTCATTCCGCACGTTCCGTTCAACCGCCGTACCTTCATCAAGGCCACTTTCGGCACCGGTTTCGCCGCTGCCGTGCTGCCCGTCTCCGCCCAAACCATCCATACCGATGACACCGGTCTCGAAGCCGGCGCAGTCGGTGTACGCGGCGCGGACGGCGTGCTCGTACCGGCGTATCGGGCGCAACCGAAGGGCAAGACGCATCTGCCGGTGATCATCGTGATTCATGAGATTTTCGGCGTGCACGAACATATCGCCGATATTTGCCGACGCTTCGCCAAGCTCGGCTATATGGCTATCGCGCCGGATTTGTTCAATCGACAAGGCGACGCATCGGCATACAAGTCGATGCAGCAGCTCAACGAGCAATTGGTCTCGAAAGTGCCGGATTCGCAAGTGATTTCGGATATCGATCAGACCGTGAAATGGGCGGGCGAGCACGGCGGTGATCTGAAGCGCGTGGGTATCGTCGGATTCTGCTGGGGCGGGCGCATTTCGTGGCTCTATGCCGAGCACAATTCGAATCTGAAGGCAGCGGTTGCGTTTTATGGACGCGTGGTTGGCAACAAGACCGAGAACACGCCGAGCAATCCGCTCGATCAGGCGTCCAGTCTGAAAGTGCCCGTGCTCGGGCTATACGGGCGACAGGATCAGAGCATCCCGCAAGACACGCTCGAGCAGATGAAGCAGGCGCTCGCCAATGATCCAGCACCCGCGAAGAACTCGCAGTTCGTCGTTTATGACGATGCGGGGCATGCGTTCTTCGCGGATTATCGTCCGAGCTATCGCAAGGGCGATGCGGAGGATGCGTGGAAACGCGTGCTCGCGTGGTTCGGCGAGCACGGCGTCAAATAACGCTTCAGGGCGTAGCGCCGGTCGCGACGGGGCGGCCCGGATCGGCGCTCCATTCGCTCCACGATCCCGGGTAGAGCGCCGCGCCGTGCAGGCCGGCGATTTCCATCGCCAGCGCGTTATGGCACGCGGTCACGCCGGAGCCGCACTGCAACACCACCCGATCCGCCGATGTCGTGCCAATCAGCGAGCCGAATGCATCGCGTAATTCGTGTGCGGTCTTGAAGCGGCCTTCCTCGCTCAGATTGTTCTTGAAGAAGTGATTCAGCGCGCCGGGAATATGCCCGCCGACGGCATCGAGCGTCTCGTTCTCACCGCGATATCGATCGGCGGCGCGCGCATCGATCAGCAGATGATCGCGCGTGCCGATGCTGCGTTCGATCGCGGCGGCATCGATGGTCACTTGCAGCGGCGCGGCGGCTTTGAACGTGCCTGACGTTTTTGCCGGAACGTTGGCGTCGAGCGCTTGGCCCGCAGCTTCCCACGCTTGCAGACCGCCATCGAGCACGGCGACGGAGTCATGTCCGAGCCAGCGCAACAGCCACCACAAGCGCGCCGCGTACATGCCGCCTTGCGCGTCATACGCGACGACTTGCTGCTTGTCGTTCAGACCGAAACTCGCCAGTTTCGCCACCAAAGCCGCGCGCTCCGGCAACGGATGGCGTCCGTTCTTGCCGGTTTTCTCGCCGGACAAATCGCGATCGAGATGAAGGTACTGCGCGCCCGGAATATGCCCTTTGGCATAAGCCGCTTCGCCGGATTCGGGCGCGGCGAGATCGAAGCGGCAATCGAAAACGAGGACGCTGCCGGGCGCGGCGGCGAGCGGTACGGCAAGATTGGTCGCCGAGATGAGCGTGGTGTAGTGAGTGTGCGGCATGACGGCTCCTGAGCAGCGCTGATGAGCGAGGGCTTGAACCGTTAGTCTAAACAAAAAGGCGAGCCCGAAAGCCCGCCTTTTAGTAATACTGGCCAAACGGCCTATATCAAATCGCGCCGAGTTGATGCCGCAGAAACTCGTGGAAATGCTGCATGCCGGATTCCATCGGGCTTTGATACGGCCCGACCTGATTCTCGCCACGCGACATCAGCGCGCGGCGGCCCGCATCCATGCGCTCGGCGATTTCATCGTCTTCACGCGCGGTTTCCATATAAGCGGCGCGTTCCGCTTCGATGAACTCACGCTCGAACAGCGCGATTTCCTCGGGGTAATAGAACTCGACGATATTGGTCGTCTTCTGCACGCCTTGCGGAATCAGCCACGACACCACCAGCACGTGCGGATACCACTCGATCATCAGACCGGGGTAGTAGACCATCCAGATCGCGCCGAATTCGGGCGGCGTGCCGTTACGGAAGCGCAGCACTTCGTCGTGCCACTTGCGATACGTCGGGCTGCCCGGCTTCTCCAGATTCTTGTGGACGCCGACCGTCTGCACGCTATACCAGTCGCCGAATTCCCATTCGAGGTTGTCGCACGATACGAAGCTGCCGAGTCCCGGATGGAACGGCGCGACGTGATAATCCTCGAGATAGACCTCGACGAAGGACTTCCAGTTGTAGTTGCACTCGTGCACTTCGACGTGATCGAACATAAAGCCCGAGAAGTCAAAGTGACGCGCGGTGCCAAGTCGGGCGAGGTCCGCCGCAACGTTGCGGCCCTCCGCTTCGAACAGCAGACCTTGCCAGTTTTGTAGCGAAGTCTTGCCGAGGTTGAGGCAAGGTTTGTCCGCGAAGTGCGGCGCGCCGAGCAATTGACCGTCCAGATCATAAGTCCAGCGGTGTAGCGGGCACACAATGTTGCTGGCGCTGCCGCGCCCATTCAACATGATGGCCTGACGATGGCGGCACACGTTCGACAGCAGTTCGATATTGTTCTGCTGATTACGGACGAGCACGCGCCCTTCGTTCTCGCCCGGAAGCGCGAAATAGTTGCCCGCGTCGGGAACCATGAGTTCGTGCCCGATATAGCGAGGACCTTGCTTGAAAAGTGTTTCGATTTCTCGCGCGAGAAGCGCTTCGTCGAAATATGCCGTGACCGGCAATTGGCTGTGAAAAGCCTTGAGCTGCAACGCATTGCTCAGATTGGACATTCCTACTCCCGTAAAAACGTGAAAGCAGTGAACAACCCAACCATCGAAGATCGATCGATTTAGGGGAGCCCGCGATTATACCGAAAATCGCCACGAAGGGGCGCATAAGGTCTTGATTTGGGTATAAATTGTCGCGAGAGTTCCGCGCAAACGAGTGCCGCAATCGTGCAACCATATGAGGTGACGGGCGGCAGGGAAAACTGTCTACACGCTTTGACACGGACGGGATGCGGGTCGAAAATTTGTCTTTTGCCGTAGAATGTGCGACTTGGTTCCGAATTTCATTTGCACATCCACGATTCATGGCGAAGACCGCGGTCCGACAATCAAGCGAAGAAGCCGATACAGCGCAGCTTCCGCAGAACTACGAAGCCGCACTGGCCGAACTCGAGTCTCTCGTGGCGCGCATGGAAGAAGGCGCGCTGAGTCTCGAAGAGTCGCTGACGGCCTATCGTCGCGGTGCCACGCTTGTGGGCTTTTGCCAACAACAGCTCGAAAAAGTCGAGCAGCAGGTTCGCGTACTCGATGGCGAGACGCTCAAGCCGCTGCCCGCCGAGGTACAGCGCGCTACCCAGGGTGCCGGAGCAATCAACGACAACGGGGAAGACGATCTATGACCTTCGAACAATGGATGCGCGGCACGCTGGATCGCGTGGAAACGGCGCTCGAGCACTATCTGCCGGGTACCGATATCGCGCCGGCGCGTCTGCATGAAGCCATGCGTTATGCCGTGCTGGGCGGCGGGAAGCGTGTGCGTCCGCTGCTGTGCCATGCGGCCGGCGAATTGACCGGCGCGAGTGCGTCGGCAGTCGAAGCTGCAAGCTGCGCGCTGGAAATGATTCACGTCTATTCGCTGGTGCATGACGATATGCCCTGCATGGACGACGACGCATTGCGTCGTGGCAAGCCCACCGTACATGTCCAATATGACGATGCGACGGCACTGCTGGTCGGCGACGCGCTTCAATCGCAGGCCTTCGTTGCATTGACCGCCGAAGGCAATGGTCTGAACGATTCGCAGCAAGCCGCGCTCACGCGCGAACTCGCGTTGGCGAGCGGTTCGATCGGCATGGCGGGCGGGCAGGCGATCGATCTGGAAAGCGTGGGCCGCAAGCTGACGCGTCCGGAACTCGAAACCATGCATCGCAAGAAGACGGGCGCGTTGCTGCGCGCGGCGGTGCGCATGGGCGCGCTGGCCGGCAGCACGCCGAGCGCTGCCGATCTGGCCGCGCTGGATCGGTACGCTGCTGCAGTCGGCCTTGCTTTTCAGGTCGTGGACGATATTCTCGATGTCACCGCTGACTCCGCCACGCTCGGCAAAACCGCCGGCAAGGATGCGCAGCACGACAAACCGACGTACGTGTCGATCATCGGCCTCGATGCATCGCGCGAACTCGCGGCGCAACTCGGACGAGACGCGCACGCAGCACTGCAGCCCTTCGGCACACGAGGCCAGCGTCTGGCCGAGCTTGCCGACCTGGTCGTGAACCGGGTGAATTGATTGTTGAACGCGTGACAGACCCCACGGCGCGCGGTTTCATCGATTGAAACGAACGCGCTGAACGAATCACGCCAGTTTTCCTAAAATGGGACGACGATGTACGACTTGCTGAAAACCATCGACGATCCGGCCGATCTGCGCGCCCTCGATCGCCGCCAATTGCAACCGCTGGCCGACGAACTGCGGGCCTACGTGCTCGACAGCGTGTCGCAGACGGGCGGCCATCTGTCGTCCAATCTGGGCACGGTCGAGCTGACGATCGCGTTGCACTATGTGTTCGATACACCTGCTGACCGCATCGTATGGGATGTCGGCCATCAGACGTATCCGCACAAGATCCTGACCGGACGCCGCGATCAGATGCCGGGCCTGCGCCAGTTGAACGGCATCTCCGGCTTCCCGCGCCGCGCCGAGTCGGAATACGACACCTTCGGCACCGCGCATTCGAGCACGTCGATTTCGGCGGCACTCGGCATGGCGGTCGCGAACAAGCTCCAGGGCGACAACCGCTATTCAATCGCCGTGATCGGCGACGGCGCGATGACCGCCGGCATGGCCTTCGAGGCGATGAACAACGCGGGCGTTGCCGACGACCTTCCGTTGCTCGTCATCCTCAACGACAACGATATGTCGATTTCGCCGCCGGTCGGCGCGTTGAATCGCCATCTCGCGCGTCTGATGTCGGGCCGTTTCTACGCTGCCGCGCGTGCGGGCGTCGAACGCGTGCTGCGCGCCGCGCCTCCCATGTTGGATCTCGCTCGCAAGCTCGAAGAGCACGCCAAGGGCATGATCGTCCCGGCGACGCTGTTCGAAGAATTCGGCTTCAACTACATCGGTCCGATCGACGGTCATGATCTCGATTCGCTGATTCCGACGCTGCAAAACATCAAGGAACTGCGCGGTCCGCAATTCCTACACGTCGTCACGAAGAAAGGCCAGGGCTACAAGCTCGCCGAAGCCGATCCGGTGCTGTATCACGGTCCGGGCAAGTTCAATCCGGCCGAAGGCATCAAGCCCGCGACCACGCCGTCGAAGAAAACCTACACGCAGGTGTTCGGCGAATGGCTGTGCGACGCCGCCGCGCTCGACTCGCGCGTGGTCGGCATCACGCCGGCAATGCGCGAAGGCTCGGGCATGGTCGAGTTCGAGAAGCGCTTCCCGGAGCGTTATTTCGATGTCGGTATCGCCGAACAGCACGCGGTGACGTTTGCAGGCGGCCTGGCGGCTGACGGCATGAAGCCGGTCGTCGCGATCTATTCGACCTTCCTGCAACGCGGCTACGATCAACTGATCCACGACGTCGCGCTGCAAAACCTGCCGGTCGTGTTCGCGATCGATCGCGCGGGTCTGGTCGGCGCGGACGGCGCAACGCACGCGGGCAATTACGACCTCGCGTTCCTGCGCTGCATTCCGAACATGACGGTGATGGCGGCATCGGACGAAAACGAATGTCGTCAGATGCTGTACACCGCGCTTCAGCAGTCGAATCCGACGGCCGTGCGTTATCCGCGCGGTGCGGGCACGGGCGTGGCGACCGTCAAGCAAATGACCGCGATTCCGGTCGGCAAGGGCGAAATTCGCCGCGAATCGACGCAAAAGCTCGGCTCGGGCAAACGCATCGCGATTTGCGCGTTCGGCACGATGGTCGCGCCGTCGATCGCGGCAGCCGAACAGCTCGATCTGACCGTCGCCAATATGCGCTTCGTGAAGCCGGTCGATGCCGATTTGCTGCGCGAACTCGCCGCCACACACGATGCCATTGTGACTATCGAAGAAGGCGCGATCATGGGCGGCGCGGGTTCGGCGTGCGTGGAAGCGCTGCTGGCCAGTTCCATCGTCAAACCCGTGCTGCAATTGGGCTTGCCGGACACCTTTATCGATCATGGCGATCCGGCCAAGCTGCTCGCCAGCGTCGGTCTGGATGCAACGGGCATCGCGCGTTCCATCCGCGAGCGTTTTCTCGATGCCATCGAAAGCGCCAACGCGGGCAAGCTGACAAAGCGGGTTGCCTGATTCTTTTGCTGCGAACGGCGCACGGGGTGCGTCGTGCATCAACGTTTGAACGCACGGCGCGGGCATGGTCCCGCGCCGTGTGCGCTTTGACGATACGAATCGCCCGCGTCTGTCCGGCGCGCGGCGCATAAGGACAAAACCATGAATCAGATGAATCCCGCCTTCGTGATGCCCGACGTTCAAAGTACCCCCGACACGCGCCAGATCGCGATTCAGCGCGTCGGCGTGAAGGGCGTGCGGCATCCGTTGACGGTGAAGACGGCGAGCGGCGTGCAGCCGAGCGTTGGCGTGTGGAATCTCGATGTGCATCTGCCTGCCGATCAAAAGGGCACGCATATGTCGCGCTTCGTCGCGCTGCTGGAAGAGAATCGCGAGCCGCTGGATCAGGCTGCGTTGCGTGGTTTGCTGGCTTCGATGTTGACGAAGCTTGAGGCGCATTCCGGGCGTATCGAAGTGAGCTTGCCGTACTTCGTGATGAAGACCGCGCCTGTGTCCGGCGTGCAAAGTCTGCTCGATTACGAAGCGACGTTCGTGGCCGAAAAGCGCGACGGCGAAACGCGTCTGTCGATGAAAGTGCTGGTGCCGGTCACGAGCCTGTGCCCGTGCTCGAAGAAAATCTCGCAATATGGCGCGCACAATCAGCGCTCACATGTGACGATTTCCGCTGAATTGGCGGGTGAAGTCGCGGTGGAAGAATTGATTCGGATTGCGGAAGAAGAAGCATCGTGCGAACTGTGGGGTTTGCTCAAGCGGCCCGACGAGAAGTTCGTCACCGAGCGCGCATATGAAAATCCGAAGTTCGTCGAAGACCTCGTGCGTGATGTCGCGACGCGTTTGAATGCGGATGCGCGCATCGTCGCGTATGTGCTGGAAGCGGAAAACTTCGAGTCGATTCACAATCACAGCGCGTATGCGGTGATCGAGCGGGACAAGCGCGTTCAGTCTTGAATGGTGTTTTGTTGTACGGCTCCGCGCGACATTAAACTGTCCGTCCACTTCTAAGCGGAGCCTATCGTGATCCTCATCGGCCAATACGATTCCCCGTTCGTGCGGCGCGTCGCCATCGCGCTGAGTCTTTATGGCATGGCGTACGAGCATCGCCCGTGGTCCGTGTTCGGCGATGCCGAGCAGATCGCGCCGTTCAATCCGCTGATCCGCGTGCCTACGCTCGTACTCGATTCGGGCGATGTGCTGATCGAAAGCGCGATGATCCTCGATTATCTCGATGAGCAAGCGGGCGAGGCGCGCGTGATGATTGCATCGCAGGGAAAGGAGCGGCGTGAGGCGCTGAAGGTGTGCGCGCTCGCGACGGGCTTAGCCGATAAAGCCGTCGCGCTTGTGTATGAGCGCGTGCTGCACGAGCAGAAATCGCAGACGTGGGTGACGCGTTGCACAGGACAAGTCGAGCGCGTGCTCGATGTGCTCGAAGCCAATCGCGCCGCGCGCGCCACGCCGTATTGGTTCAGCGATGCGATTGGTCACGCGGATATCGCGGTGGCTTGCGCGTTGCGATTTGCGCGTGAGGCGCATCCGTCCATCTTTACTTCGACGCGCTGGCCAACGTTGATCGGACACGCCGACCGATGCGAAGCGCTGCCGGTCTTCCAGCAGATTGTGCAGCCGTTCAACCCGCCGAATTAAGCGATGCCAAATCCCAGCGTGGTTTGACCGAAAACCCATAATCGCGCGCAGCCTGATCGGGCCAGCGCGCGAGCCGCAACGCGCCGGCCAGCGCGATCATCGCGCCATTGTCGGTGCAGAGCGACAAGTCGGGATAGTGGACATCGAAACGCCGCTTTTTCGCCGCCGCTGACAACGCTTCGCGCAGTTGCCGATTCGCGCCGACACCGCCCGCCACGACCAGCCGTTTCAGCCCCGTCTTCTTCAGCGCCGCCAGCGATTTCGCCACTAGTACGTCTACCGCTGCATCGACGAAACCGCGCGCGAGGTCGGCCTTGGCTTGCTCGCAGACATTCGCGCCAAGCTTCCGGCTTTGCGTCAGCACCGCTGTCTTCAAACCGCTGAAGCTGAAATCGAGATCGCCGGAATGCAGCATCGGACGCGGCAGCGATACCGCGCCCGGCGTGCCGAATTCCGCCATCCGCGATACTTCCGGACCGCCCGGATAACCGAGACCGAGCAGCTTGGCGGTTTTATCGAAGGCTTCGCCGGCGGCATCGTCGAGCGTTTCGCCGAGCGTCTCGTAGACGCCGACATCGGTGACGCGCATCAACTGCGTGTGACCACCGGACACGAGCAAAGCGACGAACGGAAACGGCGGCGGTTCATCGACGAGCAAGGGCGACAGCAAATGCCCTTCGAGATGATGGATGCCGACCGTCGGCTTGTCCCACGCCATTGCCAGCGCATTCGCGATGCTCGCGCCCACCAGCAGCGCGCCCGCCAGTCCCGGACCTTGCGTGAACGCGATGGCATCGATATCGCCGCGTTCGGTTTTGGCCTCGCTCATCACCTGTTCGAGCAAGGGCAGCGCGCGGCGGATGTGATCGCGCGACGCCAGTTCCGGCACCACGCCGCCGTACTCGCGATGCATCGCAATCTGCGAATGCAGCGCGTGCGCAAGCAGGCCGCGTTCGGTGTCGTAGAGCGCGAGGCCGGTTTCGTCGCAGGAGCTTTCGATGCCGAGAACTAGCATGGATTCAAGATGTTGGCGGTAACAGAAAAGTATAGCAGCGGGCTTGAATGCGCGCGTCCGCAGGTAAAATGCGCGGCATGGAATCCTTCGATATCGCCGTTATCGGCGCGGGCGCGGCGGGCATGATGTGCGCCGCTGTCGCCGCTCAGAACGGGCGCCGCGTGGTGCTCATCGACCACGCGGAAAAGCTCGCCGAAAAAATCCGCATCTCGGGCGGCGGGCGCTGCAACTTCACCAATATCAACGCGCAGCCGGCCAATTTCTTGTCGGCGAATCCGCATTTTTGCCGCTCGGCGCTGGCCCGTTATACGCCGCGCGATTTTCTCGCGCTGCTCAAGCAATATCGCGTGAAGTGGCATGAGAAGCACAAAGGTCAGCTTTTCTGCGACGACTCCAGCGAGACCATCATCGACGTGCTGAAAAGCGAGTGCGATGCAGGGCGCGTGACGTGGCGTCGTCCGGTCGCGGTGCATGAGATTCGCCACGACGGCGCGCGCTTTTCGCTCGATACGAACGCGGGCGCGATTGCATCGAACGCGCTCGTGATCGCAACGGGCGGTTTGTCGATACCGAAGATCGGCGCGACGGATTTTGGCTATCGCGTCGCGAAGCAATTCGGGCACAAGCTGATCGATACGCGGCCTGCGCTGGTGCCGCTCACGTTCACATCGGCTGACTGGACGCCATTTGCTGCCTTGTCGGGATTGTCGCTGCCGGTGCGCATCAGCGCGGGCAAAGGCAAAACGCGTGGCGAGTTCGATGAAGACTTGCTGCTGACGCATCGCGGCGTCTCGGGTCCGGGCGTGCTGCAAATTTCCAGCTACTGGAACACGTCGGAGCCGATCCAGCTCGATCTCCTCCCCGACGCCGATGCCACCGAAAGCCTGCTCGAAGCCAAAGCGGGATCGAAAAAGCAGATCGGCAATTTTCTGGCGGAATTGGTCCCCGCGCGGCTGGCGCATGCGTGGCTCGAAGCGCAGCACGTCGCCGCCGATGCGCGTCTCGCCGATCTGCCCGATCGCGTCTTGAAGGCGCTCGGCGCGTCCTTGTCGAACTGGACGCTGACGCCCAGCGGCACCGAAGGCTATCGCAAGGCGGAAGTTACGCGCGGCGGCGTCGATACGCGCGAACTGTCCTCCGCCACGATGATGAGCGAGCGCGTGCCCGGACTCTATTTCATCGGCGAAGTGGTCGATGTGACGGGTTGGCTCGGCGGCTACAACTTCCAGTGGGCGTGGGCGTCGGGCGTGGCGGCGGGCAAGGCATCGGCGGAATTTACGGCTGGCTGAAAACGCGTTTGCACTCGCCTGGCGACGCCCTCGAAAAACGAACCCGTTTGCTATACTCAAGCGGTCAATCGGAGGATTCCTCTCCGCTCTGGCCGGCGTCACGGTGGCGCTTTTCGCCGCCCGTTTCGAAGCCCGTCGATAGTCCCGCTTGAGGATGCGTTCCCAAGCGGGCTTTTGCTTTCACGACGCAGCGCGGACACGCTGGCCGGACCTCAACTCTTGTAATTGCACCGGGTGAAAGATGAGCCTCAAGGACCAGATCAGCGACGATATGAAATCCGCCATGCGCGCGAAAGAGACCGAGCGTCTCGGCACGATTCGCCTGCTGCTCGCGGCGATCAAGCAGCGCGAAGTCGATGATCGCATCACGCTCGACGACGCAGCCATCACCGGCGTCGTCGATAAGATGATCAAGCAGCGCAAGGATTCGATCAGCCAGTTCCAGGCCGCCGGCCGCGACGATCTGGTCGCCAAGGAACAAGCCGAACTCGAAGTGCTCGCCGGCTACATGCCCGAACAGCTTTCCGCCGATGCCGTCGCAGCCGAAGTGCAAGCCGCGATCGCCGCGACGGGCGCCGCTGGCCCGCAGGACATGGGCAAGGTAATGGGCGTGCTCAAGCCGAAACTCGCGGGCAAGGCGGATATGACCGCGGTGTCGGCGCAGGTCAAAGCGGCGCTTTCGAAGTAATCGCCAGATCGCCAGCTCGCTTTGATTCCGAACGCTTTCCTGCAGGATCTGCTCAACCGCGTCGATATCGTCGATGTGGTGGGCCGCTACGTCCAGTTGAAAAAGGGCGGCGCGAACTTCATGGGTCTGTGCCCGTTCCATAACGAGAAATCGCCGTCCTTTACCGTCAGTCCGACCAAGCAGTTCTATCACTGCTTCGGCTGCGGCGCGCATGGCACGGCGATCGGCTTTCTGATGGAGCACACCGGGCTGACGTTTCCTGAAGCCGTGAAGGATCTCGCGCAGGGCGCGGGATTGACGGTGCCGCAGGAGCCGTCGTTCCGTGGTGGCGGCGCGGGCGGAATGGAGAGCGCGCCGAGCAAAGCGGTGAGCGTCGCGCTGACGGAAGTCATGCAAACCGCGTGCGATTTCTATCGCAAGCAACTGCGTAGTGCGCCTGATGCCATCGCGTATCTGAAAAAGCGTGGGTTGACCGGCGAAGTCGCGGCGCGATTTGGGCTGGGTTATGCGCCGGACGGCTGGCAGAACCTCGAAGACGCTTTTCCGGACTATCGCAATGACAATCTGGTCGAATCGGGACTGGTGATTGTCAGTGAGAAGACGGACGCGCAAGGGCAGGCGCGTCGCTATGACCGGTTCCGCGAACGTGTGATGTTCCCGATCCGCAATGTGAAGGGCAATGTGATCGGCTTCGGCGGACGCGTGCTCGACGGCGGTGAACCGAAGTACCTGAATTCTCCGGAAACGCCCTTATTTAGCAAAGGCAGCGAGCTTTACGGCCTTTTCGAGGCGCGTCTTGCGATTCGTGAACTGGGCTACGCGCTCGTCGTCGAAGGCTACATGGATGTCGTCGCGCTCGCGCAACTCGGGTTTGCGAACGCCGTGGCGACGCTCGGAACGGCCTGCACGCCGGTCCACGTTCAGAAACTATTTCGTCAGACAGAAACCGTCGTATTCAGTTTCGATGGCGATTCAGCCGGTCGTCGCGCCGCGCGCCGCGCACTGGAAGCCGCGTTGCCGCACGCGGCGGACAATCGGACCATCAAGTTTCTGTTTCTGCCGAAAGAGCACGATCCGGACAGCTATATCCGCGAATTCGGCGCGGATGGTTTCGGCGAGCAGGTCGATCGAGCGATGCCGCTGTCGCAGTTTCTGCTGAACGAGGTGTTGAGCGACAAGGAGCTGGATCAGCCCGAAGGCCGCGCGAAGGCGCTCTTCGATGCGAAACCACTTCTGCAAGCGCTGCCCGCGAACGCGCTGCGCGTGCAGATTCTGCACATGCTGGCGGATCGGCTGGATACGCCGTTCACGGAAATCGCCGCACTGTGCGACATCGACTCGCGCGCGGCGGCCGTTGCGCGCGCGAATGTGCCGAAAAGCGAGCGGCGTCGCGTAACGGGACAGGAGCAACGCGCGTTGCGCAATCTGGTGATGTATCCGGGCATTGCTGCATCGCTCGATCAGGATAGCGAGCGCACGCTGGTCACCATGACCGAGCATGGCGAATTGTTCAGCGAACTGATCGGACACGCGCGCGAATTGGGCCCGGCGGCGGAATTCCAGCTTATTTCCGAGATATTGAGAAATGCAGCGAATGCGCCCACATACGAGGATATCTTCCAGGAAATTCTCGCCTATGATGAAAACGTGCGCGATTTATTGATGCGTGATCCGTCCGATGAGGGCGCGGCGGATCGCGTCGAGGAACAAAAGCGGTTGCTCGCCGAGGAGTTGCAGGCGACGGTCGTGAAGTTGCGGCACGACAGTTATCGCGCGCGGTTGGATCAGTTGGCGCGCCAGCCGAGCTTGTCGGCGGAGGAAGTGGCGGAGTTTTCCGATCTGTCGGCGAAGGTGGCGCAGATCAAGGCTGGACGGGCGGCGAGCCCGGACGCATCGAAGTGAAATGCTATAATTTCTAGTTCAAGGCTGATTGCTTTTTGTCAACTTTTCGCGGGTTGGAACGTCTCTTTTTTGAGAAAGGCTTGGCCCAAAAGCGCGATTGATTGACAAGTCGGTAAAACCCCGGTGTTGCCGGGTAGATGGAGAGGTACGCAGGACGCTGGCTGTATCGCCTGTTCGGTCCGGGTTGTAAAGCGTTTTCAGTGTTTTCGAACGGACAGAAGTCAGACGGAAACGCATGCCGGCGAACAGACGGGCACAAGGGAAGCGGCTGCTATTGAGGGTAAGGGGCGAATTTGATCGTAATCGGATCAGGGCCGGACCTCGGTGGCGCTCCGGGCAGGGCACGCAGGACGAAGCAGCGTGCGCATTTGGTTATTCACGGTTCCATCGGCTGTTGTCCAGCAGCCGCGAGTCGAGACTAAAGCCTGTATGGCGAACTCCATGACGAAAAAGCTGAACGATGTACCCGTCGAAGACGACGCAATGCAACCCGCAGAGCCGACCGCCGCACCGGCGGCAAAGGTCGAAAAGGCCAGGGCTCGCGATCGCCGCGCGAAAGAAAAGGCGCTGCTGAAGGACGCGTTCTCGTCGAGCGCGCCCGGCACGGTCGAGGAACTCGAAGAGCGGCGCGGCAAACTGCGCGCGCTCATCAAGCTCGGAAAGGAGCGAGGCTTCCTCACGTACGGTGAAATCAACGATCACCTTCCGGACAACTTCACGGAAACCGAGGCGATCGAAGGGATCATCAGCACGTTCAACGACATGGGCGTGGCGGTGTACGAGCAAGCGCCCGATGCCGAAACGCTGCTTCTCAACGACAACGCTCCGAACGCCTCTTCCGACGATGAAGTCGAGGAAGAAGCCGAAGTCGCGCTGTCCACCGTCGATTCCGAATTTGGCCGCACGACCGACCCGGTGCGCATGTACATGCGCGAGATGGGCACGGTCGAACTGCTGACGCGTGAGGGCGAAATCGAGATTGCCAAGCGCATCGAAGACGGCCTCAAGCACATGGTCATGGCGATCTCCGCCTGCCCGACGACCATCGCCGATATTCTCGCGATGGCCGAACGTGTGCAGAACGAAGAGATTCGTGTCGATGAACTCGTCGATGGCCTGATCGATCCGAATGCCGAAGATACTGACGGTTTCTCCGAGCAGGAAGCCGAGGCGATCGAATCGGAAGACGAGGAATCGGACGAAGAGAGCGACGAGGAAGAGGAAGACGACGATGGCGCGGCGCAAGCCAGCGCCAACGCCGCGCAACTCGAAGCGCTCAAACTCCAGTCGCTCGAGAAATTCGCGCTCATCAGCGAATGGTTCGACAAGATGCGTCGCGCTTATGAGAAGGAAGGCTATAAGTCGAAGGCGTATCTGAAGGCGCAAGAGGCCATTCAAACCGAGCTGATGAACATTCGCTTCACGGCGCGCACGGTCGAGCGTCTGTGCGATACGCTGCGCGCGCAGGTGGATGAAGTGCGTCAGGTCGAGCGGCAGATTCTGCATACCGTCGTCGATAAATGCGGGATGCCGCGCGCTGAATTCATCGCGCGTTTCCCGGGCAGCGAAACCGATCTCGAATGGTCCGATAAGGTCGTAGCCGAAGCGCACGAGTACAGCGCGGTGCTGGAGCGCAATATTCCCGCGATTCGTGAACAGCAACAACGTCTGCTGGACTTGCAGGCGCGTGTGGTGTTGCCGCTGAAGGACCTGAAGGAAACCAATCGCCAGATGGCGGCGGGCGAACTGAAGGCGCGGCAGGCCAAGCGCGAAATGACCGAGGCCAATCTGCGTCTGGTGATTTCGATCGCGAAGAAATACACGAACCGCGGCTTGCAGTTCCTCGATCTTATTCAGGAAGGCAATATCGGCTTGATGAAGGCGGTGGACAAGTTCGAATATCGTCGCGGCTATAAGTTTTCGACGTACGCGACGTGGTGGATTCGCCAGGCTATTACGCGATCGATTGCGGATCAGGCGCGCACCATCCGGATTCCGGTTCATATGATCGAGACGATCAACAAGATGAACCGTATTTCGCGGCAGATTCTGCAGGAAACCGGTCTCGAGCCGGACCCGGCGACGCTGGCCGAGAAGATGGAAATGCCGGAGGACAAGATCCGCAAGATCATGAAGATCGCGAAGGAGCCGATCTCCATGGAAACGCCGATCGGTGACGACGACGACTCGCATCTGGGCGATTTCATCGAAGACACGAACACGGTGGCGCCTTCGGATGCCGCCTTGCATGCTTCGATGCGGGATGTCGTAAAGGATGTGCTCGACTCGCTGACGCCGCGTGAGGCGAAGGTGCTGCGCATGCGGTTTGGTATCGAGATGAGTACGGATCACACGCTCGAAGAAGTCGGCAAACAGTTCGATGTCACGCGCGAGCGGATTCGCCAGATCGAGGCGAAGGCGCTGCGCAAACTGCGACATCCGAGCCGGTCGGATAAGCTCAAGTCGTTCCTCGAGGGGAATTGACGGGCTTGTATTGAGACGTGTTGTGAGGCACACTCGCTACCCTTCGCAAGTCGCCTCACGCTTGGTCAGGATGTGATGAGAAAGCGCCGATTCGGCGCTTTCTTTTTGTGGTTTTCTGATCTTTGCGCGCTTGCTGTCCTGTGCGGGGCCGGAAGCTTAAATGGTATAAGCTGTCGACTCATAATCGACCGATAGTGGGTTCGAATCCCACCCGGCCCACCAAGTTATTTGTTTAAAAAACAAATACTTAGTATATTGCCGCTTCTGATAATCGGCTTTCAGGCACACCTGTCGGGACCATGTGGGGATATGTTACTCACTAGGGCCTCAATAGCAGCTACGTTGAAACTGTTGCTGAGTGAGGCCCTTGCGTAATCCTCGCGTGTTCGTTTGTCATCCTTGTGGGTAGGCACGCTACTCCCTAAGGCATAGAAGAAGTCCGCGGTATGTATTTGTGGGTACAACCGGGCGGCCATTGCGCGTCGTTTATTTGTGTTGCAATGGTAAGCCGACAAAGGTTATGCACCAAGCTGCACGTCAGCGGAGCTCGTTTCCGACCAGAAGTGGTCTGTAAGATTTGTCCAAGGCGGAAGTTCACAGCCCCTTTCGAGGCGGCTTCTAAGGAACGGCAGTCACCCGCATCGCCTTCCGATTCATAGCCAACGCACGTTCTTCCCCATGCCTCCATCCAAGTTCACCTACGATCTGCCGTCCGGAGCATCGAGCCGCGTCTTCAAAGAAGAGCACATCGAGTACGGCTTCCTTGGCAAGCTTCAGAACTTGAAGTACGAATACCGCGACGACATTCGCGATCGCGCCGCATTGGAGAGGAACTTCCGGGAGAAGTTCGAGGCCCTCAACCGCGTCAGGCTGACTGATGCCGAGTTCGCCAGGCTCCTGGATGAAATAGTTACCGCGGATGTCTACACCGCTGCCAAGACCCTTCGCGGCATCAATTCCTTCACCCGCGACGATGGCACGCCGTTGAACTACACGCTGGTGAACATCAAGGACTGGTGCAAAAACCACTTCGAGGTCGTTCGCCAGCTCCGCATCAACACCGACAACAGCCACCACCGCTACGACGTTCTCATTCTCATCAACGGCGTGCCCTGCGTGCAGATCGAGCTGAAAACCCTGGGCGTGAATCCACGCAGGGCAATGGAGCAGATCGTCGAATACAAGCATGACCCGGGCAACGGCTACACAAAGACGCTGCTCTGCTTCATGCAGCTGTTCATCGTCAGCAACCGCGACCGCACCTACTACTTCGCCAACAACAACGTCCGCCACTTCGCTTTCAATGCCGATGAGCGGTTTCTGCCCATCTATGAGTTTGCAGGCGAGGACAACCGCAAGATCACCCAACTCGACGAGTTCGCTGAACACTTCCTGAGAAAGTGCGACCTTGGCCGCACCATCAGCCGCTATATGGTGCTGCTTGCGGGTGAGCAAAAGCTTATGATCATGCGCCCGTACATGCCAATCATCCCATTTCTCACGCAGGCGCTGGTCGATGCCTGTCGCGGTGCTGCTTACGTTGTATGCAATCGAGCCGCTCAACGTCGCCGTTCCGCTGATGGCGCTGTTGGACGATGGTGCCTTGGTACCGCAGGCACTGCGCTTGATCGTGTAGCGCCTGCCCGCGCGATTCCGCGAGATGTTGATGGATACAAGTCAAGGGCGAATCGGCTGATCCAGAACTGGCCCTCGCACAGTAAGCAAACAACGTTGTCAAGAACTTGACGGCTGATTACCCAAACTGCGCGGCGCAAAGTTCGAAGTACCACTTCGAAGCGCAGCCTTGTCCGTTACTAAATCAACCCGCGAAGATAGGTATCCCATTCTCGAATCCGCCTATCCCACGAGAAGAAGCGGTTGAAATAGTCGACTTGTTCTGCGCGCAGGCATTCGTCTTCCACCCTTCGCAGCCGCACAGTGCGGATTGCTTCATCGAGTGCACTCACGAACCGATTGGCGTGCACGTTCACGTCCTCGGTGTAGCTGTAGATTCGTCCGAAATTCGCGCAGGTTTCAGGCAGCGCGCCAAACGAAGGGCAAACAACCAGGCAACCCGCCGACATCGCTTCGATGGCCGCAATGCAGCTTGTCTCCGCATGAATGCTCGGATACGCGAAGATATCGCACTCGGTGAGCACATCGCGGACGACCTGGTTGGGTTGTGCGCCGTGATAGCGAATGCGTGGATGTGCGCGGCAACGTTCGAATAACGCTTCGTATGGCTTATCGCGGTCGGACCAACCATATATATCAAAGCTCGAAAAAACGTCCAGTTCGATTTCCGGATGAAGCTGTACGAGATGCTCGAACACCGGCACAAGAATATTCAGACCTCGATGAGGCGTCGTGTGATAAATCAAGCGAATGCTTTTGCTCACACGCGGCCGATACGCACCGA
The DNA here is from genome assembly GCF_029439455.1 of Caballeronia sp. BR00000012568055. Lineage (GTDB taxonomy): Bacteria > Pseudomonadota > Gammaproteobacteria > Burkholderiales > Burkholderiaceae > Caballeronia. Next base: position 50,945 of record NZ_JAQFVG010000243.1, read on the forward strand.
ACGGCTCGATCGCGTTCTGAAGCACCGTCATCTCGCTGAACGGCACGCCGGGAATCAGTTGAAAGAGTTGCGCCTGATAGTGCGATACACAGACAATGCCAGCGAACGCCTTGCGATTTTCCGGCCGCTCGAGAAAACCGGACTCCTCACGGCTCGGTGTGTTGTGAAGCCACAAGATGGGACGGCGAGTAGGATCAAGCGAACGCACGCGTTCCGGAATGATCTGAAAATGGCTCGCGAGTTGTGGATCGAGCCGCGCGTGCAGCATGTCGAGCATGAGTTCGGTGCCGCCTCGCGCCCGTTTGCTTAGTTCGTTGGTTTCAACAGGTTGCATACAGACAATTCTATTCACCGCCGACGGCAGTAGTGGGACTGGCCGCCAACGCCGCGCCGAAATCTCCGTGATACGTGTATAGACCTTGGTGCGACAGCTTCGATTGTGTATCGACGAAAACACGTCCGCCGATATCGCGCCAACGCCGGCAGAACGCATAATCTTCGGAGAGGTAACGGTTGGTCGATGGTTCGACCATCACATCGAAAAAGCGGTAGCAGAGATTGCGAATCGGCGAATCGAGGGGACCGTCTGGAACATATTGCAACTCAGGAAGGCGGGCAACCATCCTTTCGATGACGCTGCGGCGAATACACATGAAACCGGTGGGCGCTTCGCTTACTTCGACAAAACCGTCTTCGTCGATATCTGATGAGGCGCCATCGTGTACGTTCACCGGATAGCGCAAATAGCGCGCATTGAATGTCGTTTCCGTCAATCCAGCGGGCAATTCACTTGGCCAGTCAAAACGTTTGAGTGGATACGCACCAGCGATGACATCGCGATCAGCAAGCAACAAGCGGAAAACTTGATCAACGGAGAAACCGACGTCTGCGTCGATCCAGAACAGATGCGTGAGACTGGGATCAAGCAGGAACGTTGCGACGGCTTCATTTCGCGCGCGCGTAATCAGGCTTTCCCCCGAATTGATCTGGATCACGCCGTTCATGCCGGACTGCCATAAGCCGTTATTAAGTGCGAGCATGCTTTTAGCAAAATTCGCAGCCACATTGCCTCCGTAACATGGCGTTGCGAAAAGCGGTTTCATAGAGGTCAATGCAGAACGGTCCAACATGATGATGGTCTTCGGAAAGTGATGGGCGAGCATCTCTTGGTGCGTCCCAGGATGCTAGTGATGAGCTGACTCGTCTAGCTCATACGGCGATTGTCTGAGCGGGGTTAGCGAATTCCTATAAGAGCGGTCCTATTCGCGACACATCATCGGGGATAGCGTTCAGGAGCGAGCGAATGAGCACGTGTGGTTTGTTCAAACGCCATTTTCGATCAGGAATTACGTTGCGATATTCCGGTTTCAATGCGTATCGGTAATAAATAACCGCGGCATATTTAAAGTATTCCTATCTAAAGAAAGTGTGAAATTCCGACGTCGCTACCGCCGATATTCAGACGTAAGCTAAAGTTGCAACTTATTGGATCTTTACCAAGCCTTCCGTATCGCTCGCAATGATTAATTCTGATTGCAGTGCAAGTTCCGGCCGACGCGGCGATTCACGCGAATCTCGGTCTTTCGCTGCGCGATCTGGGGCGAACTCGCGAGTCGGAGGCGGCATTACGTCGCGCATTGGACATTGACCCTGGGTTAGCTGACGCGAGCTATGCGCTTGGCCTCTTGTTGGTGGACATCGGACGTCTGCCTGAAGCCGAGGCCGCATTCAATCGGGCGATAGAGATCGCTCCTAACTTGGCTCATGCGCACAACAACCTTGGCGCTGTTCTTCTCCAACTCGACCGGCCAGCAGATGCCGAGGCCGCATTCCGCCGCGCACTCGCGTGTCATCCGAACTGGCCCGAAGCACGCTGCAATCTTGGGGCTGGCGCAATATGAACAACAGAATCTGAAGGATGCCGAAACCGCCTTCAGGCAGGCGTTGACGGATCGATCGGAGTTTCTTGTGGCAAGCAACAATCTCCGACTTGTGCTTTATAAGCACAACCGCTGGTCAGCGGAGCGCGTCGCTCCGCACCGCCGATGGGCTGGAGCAACTGCAAGCAATCACCGAGGCGCGTGGTGGGACGCGCCTGGCGACCAATTACACAGGGAGGCTTGCGCAGTATCGCTTTCGATGCGCGCAAGGCCATGAATGGGAAACGGAAGGCGGCATCGTATTCGGCTGCTCCTGGTGCAGGCGATGCGCGTTCGATCCGTACCGCTCGACGCTGGAAGAAATGCAAGAAATTGGGCCGCTCACGCGGCGGGCGGTGCCCGAGCACCGAGTATCAAAACGCCACGTTCAAGCTGACCTGGGAGTGCGTCAGGGGCATGTCTGGGACGCGGTACCGGGTTCGGTCAACGGTGGAACGTGGTGCCCGGACTGCGCGGTTCTTGATCTGACGAAGACGCGCGCAACGCGCAAGAAGTACGATGTCGAAGTTTAAGGGATTGAAACGCGTGGAGGAGATGTGATCGTGAAGCGATTGTTCGGTTTGTGGAAGGTCGTCAGAAACGATGGACTCGTGCTATGGCGCGCGCTGCGCCAACCTGACCGACCGCGGTGGCTGATGCCCGTGACGGTGCTGCTCGCGTTGTATGCGCTCGAGCCGTTCAATGTTGCGATTCCGCTGATGGGGCTGGTAGACGATGGTGTCTTGGTGCCGCTGGTCTTGCACCTGATCGTGCAGTGCCTGCCCTTGCGGTTCCGTGAGACGCCGGTGAACGGCAGCGTAGCGCGAGCCGGTTGAGCCGGCGTCCGCCGCCCGTATGCCGCTCCGGGGACACTCGCAAAACGTCGGGGGCACGCAGGGCGCGCAGCCTCTGGAACTATCAAAGAGTTAGTGGCCCCTGTATGCCCGACGATCCCCGTGAGATGGGTTCGAATTCCACCCGGTCCACAAGCCTGGTCATAAAGCAGCGACAGGCGGCTAGCGCCCATCTCTAGCCCTTCCTGCTGAGATACGACGCGACAGGCCCGGTCAAAGGGATACTGCCCAACTCTTCCGGCAATACAACACGCGTCGCCGTGATCTCCCTGTTATCAAGGCGTAGCTCCGGCAAGCAATCAAGATGCAGTTCGAAGAAGTGCACTCGATCTTGCCGGCCGTCCCAGATGCCACTGACACTGCCGGCCGCGCGCAGTGAATGCGGCGTGAGTCCAATCTCCTCTTCCATTTCCCGACGTGCCGCTGCAATGGGCGTCTCGCCGGGTTGAAGACTGCCGCCAGCAAAGCTCCACTCTGCCCGATACGACGACTTCACAAGCAATAGCGCTTGTCCGACGTAGATGGCAACCAGCGCGCCTTCATGATGAGGCCGTCGAATGTGCCACCAGGCGCGAGCGAGCGGAAAGCCGAGGCGTAGCACCAGGCGCCAGATTGCATCGATTACCGGATTCGTTCGAGAGCGTTCGTGTTTTGGCATAGGCGTTGTGTCTTCTATTCATTCTGTAATGTTTGAGGAGGCGGGTGCATCGGCTATGACACATAACGTCGTCGTGTCCTGCCTATGATTCGATACGTTGAGTTATCGCCGGCATTTGAAAAATGATGAAAGGTCATGCAAGTATTAGGACGACTGGACGTGGCTCTCCTTTGCGCAAAGACAGCCATGTTATAAAGTCAGGCGATTCGGCAATCGCGATGCACGCTTTTTCCAAACTTTCATCTACAGATCACTTAACACATGCAACACTCGCGTCTATCTGCTGGAGCCAAAACGCTTTCTTCGGCGCTGATCGTTTTGCTTACGGCAATCTATTTGGCGTCCTGCACATCTTACGTTCAGCAAGCGAATTCGACACAACCAATCGGTCTCGCCAATCCCGCATCTGTCAACTGTGTCAAGCAGGGAGGGCAGTTGCAGATCGTCGATACCGCTGCCGGGCAAGTAGGCGTCTGCCATTTTGAGAATGGTAAACAATGCGAAGAATGGGCGCTTCTGCGCGGTGAATGCAAAGCTGATTCAAAGTGAGCGTTAAACCGCCGAATGCATTCGATGCGCGCGACGAAGCATAAACGTTGGCGGTGACGATTTACCCCGACATCGTTGCGGCCGAGCATAACGTGTGCAGCATATGGATCACGTGTCCCGACCAGTTATTAATGCGCAGATCAATGATTTTTTGTGGTTCGACGCGTGGTGCATTGATGTGTATCGCTTCGTTGGGACGTCGAGTGTCGGCAGGAGTTGGCTGCTTTTCAGTGGGCGATGGCGGGGCAGACAGTTGCTAGTGATTGTGGGGCGCGGTTTGTCATTTCGGCGATGCGTGTCGATGTGAACCAGCCGCATTGGTTATGAAGTGATGCCCGGTCTAACGTCGATGCGTTTCCGTATGCAGAGAACGCCAGTACCATTCATTCGCTCGTGGCGTCGCAATGCGAGTTGAAGCGGCGTAACCCTTTTTTTGACGTGTCCTGTGGCCGATATAAAAATCAATGACTTACGTGGGACAAGGAAATTTGGGTATCTTAGGCGATTGGAGGCTGTTTCTCTTTTTAATCAATAGGATATCGTTTTTTGACTCTAGTTCGCTGCCGCGTAGGCAGCTTAGAAATAAAACTCACATGACGATTGACGACTGCCCCGGTTCGCTGCCGCGTAGGCAGCTTAGAAAGCACCGCTTAAGCGAAACCGTCGAATTGTTTTGTTCGCTGCCGCGTAGGCAGCTTAGAAAGGGATGAACGTTATCGCGGACACCCTAGCTGTGTTCGCTGCCGCGTAGGCAGCTTAGAAAATGCTCGCCGCCGCATCGTTGCCGATGTTGTTGTTCGCTGCCGCGTAGGCAGCTTAGAAATTGCGCGGCCAAGACATCAACGCGTACACGACGTTCGCTGCCGCGTAGGCAGCTTAGAAACTGAATCTTCCGAAACAAGGCATGGACGCGATGTTCGCTGCCGCGTAGGCAGCTTAGAAAGGCACCGTCGAGTTCAGAATCGTCAGCCGTAAGTTCGCTGCCGCGTAGGCAGCTTAGAAATCCCTGAATCGTCACCTTTCGGCCCGTACGGTGTTCGCTGCCGCGTAGGCAGCTTAGAAAAACGACACACGATAAACGACAGGAGTAACAAAGTTCGCTGCCGCGTAGGCAGCTTAGAAATTCACAATATCCGCAGCCACAGCGGGAAAGTCGTTCGCTGCCGCGTAGGCAGCTTAGAAAACACGATGATGCAACGCGACGCAGGCATGCGCGTTCGCTGCCGCGTCGGCAGCTTAGAAATACATGCCCGGCGGCGTCGCGATCCTCACGATGTTCGCTGCCGCGTAGGCAGCTTAGAAACACTGTTGCGCCCATGTCTTTGATGATGCCGGGTTCGCTGCCGCGTAGGCAGCTTAGAAACTACCGAGGGCATGAACACATGAACAAGCAACGTTCGCTGCCGCGTAGGCAGCTTAGAAAAAGCGGCGAGCATCCCAATCAGCGCATTGAGTGTTCGCTGCCGCGTAGGCAGCTTAGAAACTGGTGCGCTTGTGCCTGTGGACCTCGGCGACGAGTTCGCTGCCGCGTAGGCAGCTTAGAAATTCGTCATCCCTTGCTCCCTCCAAAAATGGTGGTTCGCTGCCGCGTAGGCAGCTTAGAAACTTAACAAAGACGTGATTCGCCTGAACCCGGACGTTCGCTGCCGCGTAGGCAGCTTAGAAAACCGGGCGAGCCTTCGTCGTCACGGCGAATCCGTTCGCTGCCGCGTAGGCAGCTTAGAAACGAACGTGGGCGGTACACGAAGACGACGGCGAGTTCGCTGCCGCGTAGGCAGCTTAGAAAATGCAGAAGAGCGGGCAGACGATCACGATCAGGTTCGCTGCCGCGTAGGCAGCTTAGAAAACCTCGAATGGATGTCGATCGCCGACGTCAATGTTCGCTGCCGCGTAGGCAGCTTAGAAACGGTGGTTTCATGCGGAACGGTCTGTGCGTTCGTTCGCTGCCGCGTAGGCAGCTTAGAAAGCGCGGTGATCCGCGACGCAATGCGCAGCATCGTTCGCTGCCGCGTAGGCAGCTTAGAAACGACATCGCAGCGCGGATCGTCGCGAAGTGCTGTTCGCTGCCGCGTAGGCAGCTTAGAAAGATCAGAATCAGATCGACAGTCGAGAACGACGGTTCGCTGCCGCGTAGGCAGCTTAGAAAAAGGCGGCGCGCAGCTTGAAGCATCCGGCTTCGTTCGCTGCCGCGTAGGCAGCTTAGAAACTGAACACGTCGAGTACGGGAAGTTTTATGACGTTCGCTGCCGCGTAGGCAGCTTAGAAACGAACCCGGACAGCACGACGCGGCCCATCTACGTTCGCTGCCGCGTAGGCAGCTTAGAAATCACGAAAAAGAAGGCGACGACCGACGACGCGGTTCGCTGCCGCGTAGGCAGCTTAGAAATCAGGAATTTGCCATCCGTCGTCGAACAAGGCGTTCGCTGCCGCGTAGGCAGCTTAGAAAGCCATCAAAGCACAGAGTGGGGATGCATCGTGGTTCGCTGCCGCGTAGGCAGCTTAGAAAAGTATCGAATGTCATCTTCGGCGCGCTGCGTAGTTCGCTGCCGCGTAGGCAGCTTAGAAAGAATATATGCGCGCTTACGGGCGGCAGGTTGGGTTCGCTGCCGCGTAGGCAGCTTAGAAAACACGCGCCCGAATAAACCCGCCTTCACCGCCGTTCGCTGCCGCGTAGGCAGCTTAGAAACGGCGCTGCTCCTGCGTCTCGCACAAACATCCGTTCGCTTCCGCGTAAAGGCAGTCCAAAGCCCCCTACAGACACCAGCAAAATTCCGCCCTAAACCCTGTCGCAAGCTCCAAACACCTCGTCCCATTCCCCATTCCCCGATTTTCAGGATACAGCAAACCTCCCCGCATCCCACTCTGCTACGGTCCACCTCCTAAGCAAATGCAAGGAGACCAAATTGGACCCCATTCGCGCATCCGATCTAAAAACCATTCTGCACTCCAAACGTGCAAACCTTTACTATCTCGAACACTGCCGCGTACTCGTCAATGGCGGTCGCGTCGAATACGTAACCGATGCGGGTAAGAAAAGCCTCTACTGGAACATCCCCATCGCCAATACGACGAGCATTTTGCTCGGCACCGGCACATCCATCACGCAAGCGGCGATGCGTGAGCTTGCAAAGGCCGGCGTGCTGGTGGGCTTTTGCGGCGGCGGTGGCACGCCGCTCTACAGCGCAAACGAAATCGATGTCGAGATAGCCTGGCTATCACCACAAAGCGAATATCGGCCAACGGAGTATCTTCAGGCCTGGGTGCGCTTCTGGTTCAACGATGACTTACGCTCTCAAGCCGCCAGACATCTGCAAACAACTCGCTTGTCACGACTACAGCACGCCTGGACCGCACGCGCGTTACGCGAGTCAGGATTCACCGTCGATGCCGACCGCCTTCACGCGCTCGTTAAGCAGTTTGAAAAACAGATCGCCGCAGCGCCCGATTCGGCCGCACTGCTTATCATCGAAGCGCGACTCACGAAGGCCTTGTTCAAGCTCGCAGTGGACACCGTTGACTACGGCGACTTCACGCGAGCCAAACGCGGAAGCGGCACAGATGCCGCCAACCGCTTCTTGGACCACGGCAATTACCTGGCTTACGGACTCGGCGCAACCGCCACCTGGGTACTCGGCTTGCCACACGGCCTCGCGGTACTACACGGCAAAACGAGGCGCGGCGGACTGGTGTTCGATGCCGCCGATCTCGTCAAAGACGCAACCATTCTTCCGCAAGCGTTCCTTTCGGCGATGCGCGGTGACGACGAGCAGCAGTTTCGTCGCCAGTGCATTGAAGCACTCACACGCGATGAATCGCTGGACTTCATCATCGATACGCTCAAGTCCATCGCAACAGAAACCGGGAATCTTAATCACTCGCCGGATGCGCAAGCATGAACGTACTCTTCGTTTCCCAATGCAATAAACGCGCGCTGACCGAAACACGCCGCATACTGGATCAGTTTGCCGAGCGACGCGGCGAGCGCACGTGGCAAACGTCCATCACGCAAGCCGGACTCGATACCGTTCGCAAACTGCTGCGCCAAAGCGCTCGAAAAAACACCGCCGTAGCGTGCCATTGGATACGCGGCAGAGATCATAGCGAACTGATGTGGATCATAGGTGATGCGCGTCAGTTCAACACCGAAGGTGCAGTGCCGACCAACAGCACAACGAACGATATACTCCGCGCCGACGACGAGAGCACCTGGCATCATCTGCCGGCAATGTCGGCGCTGAGTGCGCTGGCGGCGTTGGTGCACGATCTGGGCAAGGCCACGCAGGCATTTCAGGATCGCTTGCGAAAACCGCGTATGGGGGAGCGGAATCACTACCGGCACGAATGGGTATCGGTGCGGCTTTTTCAGGCATTTGTTTGCATAACGAACGATGATAACGATTGGTTGAATCGGCTCGCAACCTGTGCCGATTCGCAGATCGACGCTAAAGCATTCGAAGCGCAGTGGCTGGATCATCATTCGGGCCGTCTGCTTCGCGATGGTCTCGATGAGCCGCAAGCCAGCACCAACTTTCCCTTCGCCACGTTGCCGCCGCTGGCGCAGGCGGTCGCGTGGTTGATCCTGACGCATCATCGGATGCCATGCTTGCCCGTCAGACAAGCCGATGGAAGCGAAGCGGCGGATATCGATCATGCGGGTGCAACATGGCGTCGCTTCGGTGCGAATGTGAACGCCATCAATCGAAGTGCCTTGCTCGACCTGATGGCGCGGATCAATGCAGACTGGAACGAGCCACGCGAGAAAGCGGACTTTGCCGTGGTGGTGAAGCATTGGCGATTCCCGCACGGATTGCCTGTCAGCACGTCAGCGTGGCGCAAACAGGCGGCGCGCTATGCGCGCAAGCTGCAGACGCTTCCGCATTCGCAGACGATGACTGCCGCAATGGATGATCCATTCATCATGCATATTTCCCGGCTTTGCGTGATGCTGGCCGATCATCACTATTCGAGCATCGAGGACGATGCGCGTCGCATGCCGCATCGAAACGCGGACTATCCGTTGTATGCCAACACGCGCCGCTTGCGAGGCATTGAGCCAACCACGAACGCGGCGCACGAGCCTGCATTCAATCAAACGCTCGATGAACATCTGCTCGGCGTGCAGGCGCACGCATCGCTGATTGCTCGTTCGTTGCCGACGCTGGTGCGCAGTCTTCCTGCATTGCAGAACCATCGCGGACTCAAGAAACGAAATACCGATGCCCGTTTTCATTGGCAAGACAAAGCGTCCGACCTCGCCGCCGGCATACGAACGCGCGCGGCTGAGCACGGCGCATTTATCGTCAACATGGCATCGACGGGATGCGGCAAGACTTTAGGCAACGCGCGAATCATGAAGGCACTCGCCGATCCGGTCCGCGGCATGCGATGCGCGTTTGCCATCGGCCTGCGCACGCTGACGCTGCAAACCGGACATAGCTTTCAACGCGATCTCGGATTGGACGAAAGCCAGTTGGCTATCAGGGTCGGAGGCGCGGACAGTCGCGCGTTGATCGATTGCAGGGAAGATCAGGCCGAAGCAAGTGGTTCCGCATCGACGCAAGGTTTGCTCGATGAGGGCGGTCAATTGATTTTCGAAGGCAATGACCAGCATCCGCTTCTGCAACGCATGACAGATGATTCGAAAGTTCGCTCGCTGGTTGCCGCGCCGCTGTTGGTCTGCACGGTCGATCATCTGACGCCCGCAACAGAAAGTCTTCGAGGCGGGCGACAGATTGCACTGATGTTAAGACTCCTTACCAGTGATCTCGTTTTAGACGAACCAGACGATTTCGATATGACCGATCTTCCGGCGTTGACGCGACTGGTCCACTGGTCCGGGCTGCTTGGCGCTCGGGTGTTGTTATCGTCAGCGACGTTGCCGCCTGCGCTCGTGCAGGGCTTGTTTCTCGCGTATCTGGATGGTCGGACGCACTATCAGCGCAATCGTGGCGAGCGGCCGGGGGAAATGCCGCGCGTCGCGTGTCTGTGGGTCGATGAGCTCGCGCAAACCCACGCCGATTGTGCCGATGGCGCGAGTTTCAGGCTGGCGCATGATGCATTCGTGCAAAAGCGTTGTGTTCAACTGAGCAAAGCGGAAGTGCGGCGGCGAGCGGAACTTGTGCCGCTGCCCGGCAGCACGTGGTCGGCAATGGAAAAGCGCGAACGACACGAAGCGTTCGCCGTGCTGGCGCTGCAACGTGCGTGGACCTTGCATCAGGACGAACAGAATCACATCGTCGATGCGCCAAGCGGCAAGCGCGTGAGTTTTGGATTGATTCGGATGGCTAACATAAAGCCGTTGTTTGATGTTGCGCGAGCGATGTATCGGCTTGGTGCGCCTGTGCCGGATGTGCGCGTGCATCTGTGCGTATATCACTCGCAGTTTCCGCTGCTTGCGCGCTCAGAGATCGAAAGGCAGCTCGATGGCGTGTTGAATCGTCGTCCGGATAAGCAGGGTGATGATCCCGCGTTACGCCATGCTTCCGTGCGCAAGTTGCTGGACGCGAGTCCGGAGCTCCATCATATGTTCGTCGTGTTGGCGTCACCCGTCTGTGAGGTAGGAAGGGATTGGGATGCGGATTGGGCAATCGCAGAACCCTCGTCGATTCGTTCGCTGATTCAGCTTGCAGGACGAGTAAGACGTCATCGGTCCGGAGCGGTAGTGCGCCCCAACATCCTTGTATTCGATACGAACCTGCGCCACTTCGAGCATAAAAGCAGCGCTGCTGCGGTGTTCTGCAAGCCGGGTTTCGAAATGTCTTTCGTCGATCCGAAGACGCACGATGTGACTGTGTCAAAGCAACAGGATTCGGGAATCCATTTTCATTTGAGGTCCCACCGGTTGAGTGATCTGCTCGATCTTCCTGAAGACAACCCAGCGTGGCCGATCGATGCTCAGCCGCGCATTCAACACGCCGACAAGCTGCAACCGAGCCAAAGTCTGATCGACCTTGAACACGGCCGAATGCGCGACGCGATGCTTCCACGCGAGCCTACCGGCAAGCTTTATACGCCCGTGGACCGCGATGCCACTCGACATTGGCATATCCGCGACGCGCGATATGCGCGGATTTGGCTCACTGGTGTATTGCCGCAATTGCAGCGCTTTCGATTGGATTCGCAGCGTCGGGAGGATGTTGTTCTTCTGCCGTCCGAGGATGAAGATGAGTTAGTTCTGCATCGCGTGATCGATGGACAGGGGCGTCAGCCGAAAACCTATACGAATATTAAAGACCTGCTCTCGCGCATTCCAGACCACGAAATGACAGGCGCGGGTGTCGGTCCGTGGTGTCATGCTGAGTTGTTGGATCTGTTGCGGCAAACGGCTGATGCGCAGGATCAAAGCATGTTTGCCATCGCTAAGAAAATCGCTTCCGTTAGCTTGCCTGAATCACGAGATGGTTGGTGGTTCCATTCATTGCTCGGTTTCAGCAAGCGATGATATTTAGCTGCCTTCGCGGCGAGAGAGGGAAAATGTTAAGCCTTCAGAGCTAACTTTTATGAGCTACCGATAAGGTAGAAAGTCATCCTAAGAATATCATGATGGCGAGTAAGCTTTTTAAGAAAATTGGCGATGCCTTAAAGCAACCTCGATGCGTATAGTGGAGTCGCGTAACTGCCGTAAAAACTTCAGAGTTAAATGGTTGATCTCTCGAAGTGAAAAGATAGAGATAGACCAATTCTTGAAAAGAAGGATACCGTATGAAAATAGATGGTTCCGAAGAAAATATCAGCTTTCGAGCAGCAATCGATCAATTCCTTAAAGACCGTTTGCAGAGCAAGCTCGACAAACTCTCACCCGACGACCCCAAACGCCAGGAATTAATAGCCGAACACCAACGCGACATATGGCTTAAAAGCGCCGCTCGCCGCGTCAAACAAATCCAGGCAGTCACGCACTCGCTCAAAGCCATCCATTCCGACGCACGCGGCACCAACTTCTACGTCGAGCCATCCACGTTACCAGCACTAAATGTGCTCGGCAGTCACGCGCTCGGCAGCCGATTCGCTGTCGATGTAGTAGGCAATGCCGCCGCCTTGGACGTCTACAAACTGCTGAAGCTCAAAGCAGGCGGACGCAATCTGCTGGAAGCATTGATCGCAAGCGATGCAAACGCGTTACAAGCGCTCTCCGATGATCCAACCGAAGCGCAATCTTTGAGCGATGCGCTGATATCCCTCACCGCACCGCGCGCTGGCGTTGCAAGCTCACACGCCCACGCCAAACAGATGTACTGGCTAACCGGCGACGACGCCAACGACGATACGCAATATCACCTGTTCGCGCCGCTATATCCAACTTCGCTCGTCCAACCGGTCTACGACGATATCCAGGAGACACGTTTTGGCGAGCCGAACAAAGCCGCGCGTCAAGCGCGTCGTGATGGTTTGGCGCATGACGGCGAGTGTCGCGAGTATCGTGATCTTGCAGTGCAAAAGCTGGGCGGCACTCAACCGCAGAACGTATCGCAATTGACGAGCGAGCGTCGTGGCGTCAACTATTTGTTGTCCTCATCGCCACCGGCAGTCTGGCGGAGTCAGCGCAATTATCTTCCAGTCAACGCGGAGTCAATTTTCGATCGATCCTTCGAAGCGCGCCCCGATGTGCGCGTTGCAATCCGCAGCCTTCTGAATCTCATGACGAGTTCGCGCCCAAACAATAAAGATACCCGCGAACGCGCCAAAGACTTGAGGAACATCATTTTCGATGAACTGGTGATTTACGCAGGCGAACTGTCATTTCAGCCTGCCGGGTGGACTCGCGAACCATCGTTCAAAGACTTGGCTGAGGAAGAGCAGCTATGGCTCGATCCTCGTCGCGCGGAGTTGCCTGATGAGGCTGAGTTTGCGAGTCGATGGCAACACGTGGATTGGCCTGCTCAGGTGGCCCGGCGCTTCGGCAATTGGCTTAACGATCAGATCATTCGCGCACTCCCGACCGTCGGAAGCAACGAGTCTCGGGTATGGGTAAACGAATTGCTGAGCGAAGACAGCACATGGACGCAACAACTGCGTCGTTTGCGCGATCAGTTCGATGCCCCGAACTACATTCCATTTCGCAAGACGCACGATGAACTGATCGCGCGACGAGGACACGTATGACTCGCATGACGATATCGGCGGACGACACCGCGATGCTCGTGTTGCCTCACCTTCGCGTGCAGAATGCCAACGCCATTTCCAGTCCGCTGACGCACGGCTTTCCCGGCATCACCGCGTTCATGGGAATGATGTGGGCGTTGCAACGCAAGCTCGCCGCAGCCGCCATTCCTTTAAAGTTGCACAAAGTAGGCGTGATTTGCCATCACCACGAAGAGCAGGTCACTAGCGGCTATGTGAAGACGTTTAATCTGACGCGCAATCCGGTGAACAGCAGTGGCGCATCGGCGTCCATCGTCGAAGAAGGGCGGATGCATTTGGATATCACCTTGTTGTTCGAGGTGACGCAAGTGGCCGCACAGCAAACCACGCTCAACGAAGAAGCGCAATTTGCCGACTGGGCCACGCAAATAGGCGAGATCGTTTCGCGCATGCGGATTGCCGGCGGCACTGTGCTGCCGACGCCTTCCATGCCCGGCCGACGTACCCGTCCGTGGATGGCGGTGCTTCCGGACACACACGAGAAGCTCAGGCAGGCGTTCGCGCTTTGGCGTCGTCAATGGTTGCCGGGTTACGCATTGGTCGGTCGCGATGATCTGCTTAAGGATCGCCATCGTGCTTTGTGCGAACAGCATCCGGATAGCACTTTGCTCGATGCATGGCTTCATGCGGCCCGATTCAACTATCGACCAGTGCATGAAAAGAAGGAATCCGAAGGATCGAACAAGAAGTTTCACTGGGCGGACCCGAATCGACCGAAGGGCGGCGGATGGACGGTGCCGATTCCCGTCGGTTATGCCGCGCTGAGCAAGCCCTTGCCTGCGGGAAGCGTCGCCAATGCGCGTGATACGACTACGCCGTTTGTGTTCGTCGAGTCGGTGTATTCATTCGGGCAGTGGATCAGCCCGCATCGATTGAAACATCCCTACGAGTTGTGGTGGAGAGCTGAGTCTGATCTTGAGGCCGGTTTATATCGCTGCCGCAGTGGTTACGAGCATGGCGAGTCTGTGGCTGAATCGGCCGAAGAAGATTTGCCGGAATTTGAGTAAGTGGCTTGCCGACCCGCTTCGGGTTGAGTGTTGCAATTGAATAATATTACTTTTGATGACGAAAGAAATGTCTGATAAGTTGACCACCGCGTCTGTACTCGCTTTCGAGCGCAAGCTGGACCCGTCCGATGCGATTTTCCATTCAGGACGTTGGGATGAACGCGACGATGCATCGGCGTGGTTGCCGATTGCGGTGCGCGAGAAAGCGGTGCGTGGCACGATTTCGAATCGACTGAAGACGAAGGATCAGGACCCGGCGAAGCTGGATGCAGCAATTGAAAACGCCAATCTGCAGACGGTGGAGATTGCCACGTTACCGCCCGATGCCGATACGCTCAGAATTCAGTTCACGTTGCGCGTGCTGTCGGGCGTGGGTGCGCCTTCGGCGTGCAATGGTGCGGCGTATCGGGCGAGGTTGCACGACGTCGTCAGCGATTACGTTGCGCGGTGCGATTTCACGGAGCTGGCCAATCGCTATGCGGCGAATCTGGCGAATGGCCGCTTTCTGTGGCGCAATCGGATTGGCGCGGAAAGCGTGCGCGTGGACGTGACGCATCTGCGAAAGGGCGAGTCTGCGCGTGCCTGGTCTTTCGATGCGCTATCGCTGAACCTGCGAGAGATGGATGAACGCGATGCCAACGTCAGCGCGCTGGGCGCGTTGATCGCCGATGGTCTCGCGGGACGTGCTCATGTTCTGCTTCAGGTGATCGCTTATGTGCGGCTTGGGTGTGGACAGGAGGTGTTTCCATCGCAGGAATTGGTGATGGAAAAGGTCAAAGGCAGGCCGAGCAAGTACCTTTATAAAGTGCAGGATGTCGCGGCGATTCATTCGCAGAAGATCGGCAATGCGTTGCGGACAATTGATTCGTGGTACGAAGGGGCGCATGAATCCGGGCCGATTGCGGTTGAGCCTTATGGTTCGGTGACGACGCAGGGAAGGGCGTATCGGCAGCCAAAGCAGAAGCTGGACTTCTACACGTTGCTCGATGACTGGATGCTGAAAGACAAGACGCCGCCGCTTGAGCAACAACACTTCGTGATAGCCGTGTTGATTCGCGGTGGCGTTTTCGGCGAAGCGAGCTGACAGCCATGACGACGCACTTTATCGACATCACCTTGCGTCCCGATCCGGAGTTCAGCCGCACACACTTGCTGGGTGCGCTGGTCGCCAAGCTGCATCGGGCGCTGGTGCAACTTGAGTCCGAGGATATCGGGATCAGCTTTCCGCAATACAGTCTGCTTCCGCGTTCATTGGGCGACGTGCTGCGTTTGCATAGCGATGAAGCGGGTTTGCAGCGATTGATGGCGCTGTCGTGGCTAAAGGGTATGCGGGATCATGTGAAGCTTACTGACGCCGAAGCCGTTCCGTCGGAGGCGGTGCACGGGGTTGTGCATCGGCGGCAGTTCAAGACGAATGTGGATCGCTTGCGTCGGCGCCGCATGCGGCGCAAGGGCGAGACGATGGAGCAAGCGTCGGCGGCGATTCCCGATAGCGTCGAACGTCGTCCGGATTTGCCTTATCTGCATGTGCGGAGCGCGAGCACGGGACAGCCGTTTTGTTTGTTTATCGATCAGCGGGTCGGGTCGGGGCGCGCGGTGGCCGGACGGTTCAATTGCTATGGGCTGAGTTTGGGAGGGACGGTGCCTTGTTTCTAACCCTTTTTTTGAGTGGCTTGGAGGGGCTTGGGGAATCAAGGGGTTAGGGGTGGGGTGGGGATTTGGGTGTTTTGGGGTGGTCCGCGCTTTTTTCTTTTTAAATCAAAGGGGTGGCGGAGTTTGAGTCTAGTTTGCTGCTGCGTAGGCAGCTTAGAAAATGTACGCCCGCCGAGACGTTGGAATTTTTCCGTTTGCTGCTGCGTAGGCAGCTTAGAAACGCCCATGATCACCTCGCCGGCCGTGCATGACGTTTGCTGCTGCGTAGGCAGCTTAGAAAGAAAGACGCGACGTAGTTGAACAGTCTAGTAAGTTTGCTGCTGCGTAGGCAGCTTAGAAAACACATCACTGCCGCCGCGCGTGACCGCAAGGGTTTGCTGCTGCGTAGGCAGCTTAGAGAAGTTTTCGATAAAGACGGGCACCGGATCGTTTGTTTGCTGCCGCGTAGGCAGCTTAGAAACACACGTCACCCGATCGCAACGATGACCATCGAGTTCGCTGCCGCGTAGGCAGCTTAGAAAGTGGCGCGTGCTTCGCTCGGTGGCGCGGCATGGTTCGCTGCCGCGTAGGCAGCTTAGAAAAGTCATCGAACGTCCCCGTCACACTGTCCGCCGTTCGCTGCCGCGTAGGCAGCTTAGAAATGCGTGGAGCCGTCCGTCCAGCTCCCCACGTCGTTCGCTGCCGTGTAGGCAGCTTAGAAACCGACGCTTGTAGAGCCGCAAGCTCGCGCCGCGTTCGCTGCCGCGTAGGCAGCATAGAAAGGTACGCCCACCGTCGCGCCCATGTCTTTGATTTTCGCTGCCGTGTAAGCAGCTTAGAAAATCACCATGCTCGGCCAGTGCCGATGAAGTGAGTTCGCTGCCGTGTAGGCAGCTTAGAAAATCAGGATGCCCGCTGCGCGCTCGGGCTTTTTGTTCGCTGCCGCGTAGGCAGTTTAGAAATGCAGATGTCACGTTTGCGGTCGTTCCGCGATGTTCGCTGCCGCTTAAGCAGCTCAGAAGCCCGCCCCTCGCACGATGTCACCGCCCGCATCCCTCCCCACCCTCACCCCCCCGCCGCCGCTCCAAACAACGCCAAATACCCCGCCGGATCCACCGCCCGCCCATCCATTCGCACTTCAAAATGCAGATGCGGCCCAGTCGATCTCCCGGTCGATCCCACCTTCGCGATCTCTTCGCCCGGCTGCACCGTCTGTCCGACGCGCACCTCGATCTTCGATGCATGCGCATATCGCGTGACGTATCCGTTCCCATGATCGATATCGACTGCATTGCCGTAGCCCGGCATCGGTCCGGCGTAGATCACGCGTCCTTTGGCGGCCGCGCGAATCGGCGTGCCGGTCGGCGCGACCAGATCGACGCCCGGATGAAAACTCGGATGACCCGAAAACGGATCGAGCCGATTGCCGAACGATGAACTGGTCCGCCCGTACGCAATCGGACGACGCCCGGGGAAGGCGTCCCACGCATCCTCGTGCTGCGATACACCGTGTTCGAGCGCATCGATCGTCGAGGAAATGCAGTCGAGTTCCGCGCGGGCGCCTTGCGGATTCGACGACGCACCCGCCGCCGCGTCGCACGGTCGAGGCGGCAACTCCGGCCCGCCTTCAGCATCACCGGACGATGCACGCGCCACCGTCGTCGTGATAGCACGCGACGATCGCGCGCGCAGGCGCTGATCGAAGCCGCTGAGCTTGTCGAGCTGAACCGCGAGCCGCTCGACCCGCGCATCCAGCGATGCATTCGCCGCCTGCAACCGTGCGACATCGCCTGATGCGACCGGAGCGACCGGCGCGACCGGAGCGGCGGAAGGCGTCGGCACAGGTTCGTAACGAAGCCGTGACTTCGGCGCGATGAAGTGTCCCGCTGCAGCACCAACGCCCAGCGCGACCACGACCGCCGAGCAGGCGGTCCCGACGATGCTGCGCAACGCGCCGCGCCGGATGACGATATACAGATCGTTTTTCGAGCTGGATGTGGCTGAACCCATTTCTACCTCCGCGGCAACTCAATGCCAATTTCAAGATGGTAGAGATGCTTCAAATCACGGCCCATCGGACAATTCAGATAAATTTGAGATGAAATTAAGAATTTCGGAGGGCGTTGAACCATACACTTCGCCCTATGAAAACCATAAAAACCTTTTGCTATCCCTAATAGCTGATCTGTCCCACCATCACTTGGATTACGACTACATTCGGAGCGAGACATGGCAAGCACAGCGGAAATCAAGCGCTACGAGCTGCTGATCAACGGCGAGTGGACCGAGCCGGGCGGCGGTGATTACACCAATAATCTCGATCCCGCCACCGAGGAAACCATCGCGCATGTCGCGCAGGGCACGAGCGCCGACGTCGATCGTGCCGTGCTCGCCGCGCGCGCCGCGCTCAAACCGTGGAACGCGATGCGCGCCGCCGAGCGCGGCCGCATCCTGATGAAACTTGCCGATTTGCTGCGCGACAATCAGGACGAACTCGCCGCGCTCGAAAGTCTCGACGGCGGCAAACCGATCGCCGCCGTGCAGCGTCAGGACGTGCCCGCGGCCATCGATACGCTCGCCTACTACGCGGGCTGGTGCGACAAGATCAACGGCCAGGTCGTGCCCGCGCGTCCCGATGCGCTTACGTACACCATCCGCGAACCCGTCGGCGTGGTCGCGGCGATCGTGCCGTGGAATTTCCCGTTGATGATCGGCATGTGGAAGATTGCGCCCGCGCTCGCGTGCGGCTGCACGCTGATCGTCAAGCCCGCCGAGATCACGCCGCTGTCCGCGCTGATGATCGGCCGCCTCGCGCTGGAAGCAGGCTTGCCGCCGGGCGTGCTCAATATCGTGACCGGCAAGGGATCGGTGGTGGGTGACGCGCTGGTCGCGCATCCGGGCATCGACAAGGTGACGTTCACGGGTTCGCCATCGGTCGGGCGCGGAATTCTGCAAGGCGCGGCGGGCAACTTCAAGCGCGTGACGCTGGAACTGGGCGGCAAGTCCGCCAACGTCATTTTCGCCGATGCCAACATCGACAATGCCGTGCGCGCCGCCGCTTCGGGCATCTTCTTTAACGCAGGGCAGGTGTGTTCGGCGGGATCGCGCATTCTCGCGCAGCGCGCCGTGTATGACGATGTCGTCGAGTTGCTCGCGCAACGCGCGCGCACCATCAAGCTCGGCGATCCATCGAAGCGCGAAACCAATATGGGCCCGGTGATTTCCGCCAAGCAGATGAAGACCGTGCTCGATTACGTCGATATCGGCCGAAGCGAAGGCGCGTCGCTGGTGACGGGCGGGCGGCGCGTGGGCGAGCGAGGCTTCTTTGTCGAGCCGACGGTGTTCGCGAACGTCGAGCACGAGATGCGCATCTCGCAGGAAGAGATTTTCGGGCCAGTCGCCAGCGTGATTCCCTTCGACGACGAAGCCGATGCCTTGCGCATCGCCAATGGCACCGCGTTCAGCCTCGCGGCGGGCGTGTGGAGCGCGGATATCGGCCGCGTGCATCGGATGGCGGCGGAGTTGAAGGCAGGAACGGTGTGGGTCAATACGTACGGCTACACGGACGTGCGCTTGCCGTGGGGCGGATCGGGCGATTCGGGCTTTGGCCGCGAACACGGCGACGTGGCGATCGAAAACTTCACGGAGCCTAAGGCCGTGTGGGTATCGCTGAATAACTAAAAATAGAAGAAGGGCGGTTCAAAATGAACCGCCCTTTTTATAAACCGCACGATCAAACCGTCGCAGCGGCCCGATCGCGTGCGCGCCAGAGCTTTGCGCGCTGCGTGCTGTCTTCGTACTGAACCGTATTCTGCCGGCAAGCTTCGATCGTCGAATTCTTGCGCTCGACGATCGCCTGGCAGAGAAACTCCGCGCTATACGCCGTGAGCAGATGCGGGTGATGCGTATCGATGTACTGCGCGAGCTTGCCGTAATCGCTATCCGCCGATGCCAGCGCGCGATACGTCGGCACGTCCCATCGAAACATCAGATCGAGTTCTTCGAACGCGGTGTTGAATGCGCAGACTTGCGCGTGGACTTCGCGGTCATCGCCGTATGTCGAGTGGATCATGTTCGTCTCCTGAATGGCCGTGGGGGGCTTTCAGGCAGGATAGGAAAATCGATCCATTCAGAACAGTCAAAGTTTTTTCGAATAACTATTTTGTTTTACTTATACGTCCCGGCTTGCCCGTTTTCGCGACTATTTGCGTGATCGCTTCGATCTGTGCCGCGCCTTCATCGATCAGAAATTGTTTGAATGCCAACGCCACAGGCGGCAGCCGTTTGTTATTGCGATGCACAACGAACCAATTGAGCATGACCGGAAACGCGGCGATATCGAGCACGGCGAGTTTGCCGACCTGAAGTTCCATACTGATCGTATGCGCCGACAAAAAGCTCAGACCCATGCCCGCAATCACCGCTTGTTTGATGGTCTCCGTGCTGGTGATTTCCATCGCGATGTTCAGGTTCGTGAGGCGTCCCGCGAAACCTTCTTCCATCGAATTCCAGGTGTCAGAACCACGTTCCCGCACGATAAACGGCTCGTCGGCCAACGCTTCCAGCGGCACGTTTTTTTGTCCGACCAGTGGATGATCCGGCGGCGCGACGATCACATACGGATGCGGCGCGAACGAGACGTTGACCGTATCCATGTCGGCGGGCGGACGGACCATCACGGCGAGATCGGTGAGATTGTCCGTGAGCTGATGCAGCAATTCCTCGCGGTTATGCACGGCGAGATTGAGGCGTACATCGGTATTTTGTCGGGTAAACGCGGCCAGCAAGCGCGGGAAAAAGTAATCGCCTGCGCTGATGACCGCGACATTCAGCGTGCCGCCCGCGATGCCTTTCAAGCGCGCCATGGCGTCGTCGGCTTCACGAAATTGCTCGAGAATGGCGCGGCTGTAATGAAGCATTTCATTGCCGGCCGCCGTGAGATAGATCCTCTTGCCGAGTTGTTCGAACAAGGGCAGGCCCGCGTGTTCTTCGAGCTGCTTGACCTGCGTGGAGACGGCCGGCTGCGTGAGATAAAGCTCTTCCGCAGCGCGGGAAAAACTCAGACGGCGTGCGACGGTTTCGAAAATTTTGAGTTGACGCAGAGTTGCATTACGCAGCACGACAAGCCCTCATCCATTAACGATAGTGAATTTATACAATAATTTTTTCTAACTTTCCTTAATCGTTTTTCTCCCTCACGATGCCAACATGCCCCATCGGTTAAGTGTCTGTAAGGGGCATTGCAGGCCGTAGTAAGACAAGAAAGACACGTTGCGTCCGCCCCGGCGCGACGATTTTCGCCGTATCGAACATCCGAACTCTAGTGGGAATCGCCCGACATGATTCTTCGATCGACTGACGCGGATGCTCTCCAGCCCAACGCTGCAACCCTCGCAGTTTGCAACGGGCATTTCCCCTGACCGACCGCCACGCCGCCGACGCACCGCGCCGGTTCTCGCAGCTCATCAGGCGCCGTACGAGCGCCAAAGAAGAAAACGGAGACAGTCAATGGCAAGCGCAGACACGGTTGTGTCCGGGCGATCACATCAATCGCCCCGGCGTCATCACAACAGATGGATTCAACTGACGATCGGCATTATCTGTATGGGGCTGGTCGCGAATCTGCAATACGCGTGGACTTTGTTCGTCGTCCCGATGGATGCCAAGCATCATTGGGGGCAAGCGGCGATTCAGACGGCCTTCACCATTTTCATCGTGACGGAAACGTGGCTCGTGCCGGTCGAAGGCTGGCTCGTCGATAAATTCGGGCCGCGGCCCGTGGTGATCGGCGGATCGATTTGTGCGGCGATCGGCTGGGTGATCGATGCTCACGCCACGAGCCTGATTCATCTCTACATCGCGGCCGTGGTCGCCGGGGTTGGCGCGGGTTGCGTGTATGGCACCTGCGTGGGCACCGCGCTCAAGTGGTTCCCGGACAAGCGAGGTCTCGCAGCGGGTCTCACCGCCGCCGGATTTGGCGCAGGCGCTGCGGTCACCGTGATTCCGATTTCGAACATGATCCAGAGTTCGGGCTACGAAAGCGCGTTCATGTTCTTCGGCATTTTCCAGGGCGTGTGTATCTTCGTGCTCGCTTTGATGCTGGTGCGTCCGAAGCCGCCCGCGAACATCGTGCCGGCCAAGCGCGTGGTATCGACCAAGATCGATTACACCACGGCGCAAATGGTCCGCTCGCCGCTGTTCTGGGTGCTCTACGCGATGTTCGTCTGCGTTGCGGCGGGCGGCGTGATCGCGACCGCGCAGTTCGGACCGATCGCCAAGGAATACGGCTTTGCGAAGATGCCGGTCACGTTGCTCGGCGTCACGCTGCCGCTGCTCGCGATGACCTTGTCCATCGACAATATGTGCAACGGCTTTACGCGTCCGCTGTGCGGCTTTATCTCCGACAAAATCGGCCGCGAAAATACGATGTTCATCATCTTTCTCGGTGAAGGCGTGGCGCTGCTCGGCCTGATGCAGTTCGGGCATAACCCGTACATGTTCATGCTGTTCGCCGCGATGACCTTCCTGTGCTGGGGCGAAATCTTCTCGATCTTCCCCGCGACTTGCGCCGATACCTTCGGCAGTAAATACGCCGCCGCCAACGCGGGCACCTTGTACACGGCCAAAGGCACAGCGTCGATGCTGGTTCCGCTTGCCTCGGTGCTCGCGTCGCTCGGCTCGTGGAATACGGTGTTCATCGTGTGTGCGATTACGTCGATTGCAGCCGGACTGTGCGCGAAGTTCGTGCTCGCGCCGATGCGCAAACGCTGGATCGAAAATACGGTGACGCAGACGGCCGCGAACGAGCAATCGATCAACGCGTCCTTGCAGACCGGTTCGGTTCAATGACGGTGGAAGGGCCGTTGCCGAGCGTGTCGCTGCATCAGTTGAGGCTGTTCGTCACGCTCGCGCGGCATCGCAGTTTTACGCGCGCGGGCGATGACTTCGGCATCACGCAGTCGGCGGTGAGCCGCAGCATCCGCGAACTCGAAGATGAGATCGCGCTGCGGCTGTTCGATCGCACCACGCGTCAGGTCGCGCTCACGGACACCGGACGCAAGCTGCTCGCGCGGATCGCGCCGCTGGTGGAGGAACTCGAAGCGGCGTTGCGGCCGGACGAGGCGCGCGCGCCGGGCATCGTTCATCTGGCGTGCAGTGGCGGGTTGACGGCGAGCGTGTTGCCGTCGCTGCTGGCGTCGTGTCATGAACAGTCGCCGGATATTTCCATCGCGCTGCTCGACCGGCCGCAAAGCGCGGTGCTGCAACTCGTGCGATCGGGCGAGGCGGATCTGGGCGTGGTGATCGCGCGTGACGGTTTCGACGAACTGATCGCCGAACCCTTATTCGACGATGGCCTCGCGGCGGTGGTAAGCGAGTCGCATCGGCTGAGCGGGGTGGGGCGAATCGAGTGGCATCAGCTTCGCGGCCAGCCGCTCATCCTGCTCGATGACGACACCGGCAGTCTTGCCGCCATCGAAGCGGCGCTCGCGCTTCACGCGGTATCGGGCGCGGTGCGGCAGCGTTTGTCGCAATCCGCTGCGGCAATGCGCATGGCGGAAGCCGGCCTCGGCATCGCCATTTTGCCGATGCACACGCGCATCGCGTGTGAACACGCGTCGCTTCGCTTTATTCCGATCACGCCCGTCGCGTCGCGCACGGTCATGCTCGTGCGCCGTCGCAGTCACGCGCTGCGCGCAAGCGTCGCGACTGTCTGGTCGCATCTCAGCGCGCATCCACAAAGCTACCTCTCAACGCTCCAGGCCGTCGAAGCCTGAGCTTTCAAACTGTTCTAAACGCCCGCATCGCCATGCGCGTATGCGGGTTTTCGCTTGGTCATCAACGAATGATTCGCCTTGTCTCTGTCTCATACGGAATGTAGTATCTTGTATATCAGAAGGCTATAAGGCTATAACTCAGGAGACGAAAATATGAAGATCTGCGTGTATGGCGCCGGTGCAATCGGCGGTTACATGGGCGCGCAACTCGCGCGCGCCGGTGCGGATGTCAGCTTCGTGGCGCGCGGGCCGCATCTCGCGGCGATGCAGGCAAATGGCGTGCGGCTGCAAATCGACGGTGAGGAGCACGTCGTCAAAGTGCGCTGCACGAACAGTCCCGCCGAACTCGGGCCGCAGGACGTCGTCATCATCGCGCTGAAGGCGCACTCGATTCCCGCCGTCGCCGATTTGATTCCGCCGCTGCTCGGACCCGACACGATGATCGTCACCGCCGTGAACGGCCTGCCTTACTGGTACTTCTACAAACACGGCGGCGAACTCGAAGGCACGACGCTGCAAAGTATCGATCCGGGCGGCAAGCAGTGGAGCCTGTTCGGGCCGGAACGCGCGATCGGCTGCGTGCTGCTGCCGGCGGCTGAGATTTCCGCGCCTGGCGTCATCACGCATCACTACGGCAAGAAGTTTCCGATCGGCGAGCCGAGCGGCGAAATCACGCCGCGTCTGCAGGCGCTGCACGATCTGATGGCCAAAGCCGATATGGAAGCGCCGATGCGCGACAACATCCGCGATGAAATCTGGCTGAAGCTGTGGGGCAACCTGTGCTTCAACCCGATCAGCGCACTAACCGGCGCGACGCTTGACGTGCTTACCAGCGATCCCGGCACGCGCGCGCTCTCGAAACAAATGATGCTGGAAGCGAAGGCGATCGGCGACAAGATCGGCGTGAACTTCCGCGTGGACGTGGAGCGGCGCATCAATGGCGCGGGCGCGGTCGGCGCGCACAAAACGTCGATGCTGATGGACTGCGAAGCCAAACGTCCGATGGAAATTGATCCGTTGATGACCGTCGTGCAGGAAATCGGCCGCATGGTGCACGTCGAAACGCCGATGATCGATGCCGTGCTCGCCTTGATCAAGCTGCGAGAGGGCGTCAATCAGGGAACAGCCCGAGCCGCCGCGCCGCCGCAGCCGCAAAAAGCGGCCTAAACTGCTACGACGAAACCGGCGTTGTTTCTGATATACAAGATGCAAAATATGTTGCGTCCTGTTGCGACGCAACATATACTGAAGGCTCTTATGGAGTTAACCCGGAGCCTGAAATGAGCATCGCTTTGTTGGCAGTTGTCGGATTCGCGCTGGTTGCAGCGGGTGTGGGCGTTACGTTTATGATTGCGTCGGCGGTGCCGCAGGACATGCTGCAACGCGCACAAAACAACGGTCGCTACGCCGGTCTCACGGCGGACGATCAGAACGGCGGTTCGGGCAAGCGTATCGACGCAGGCCGTCCGCACTTGGGAAATCAAGTCATCAATGCCATCTGATACTCAATCTGTAGATCGTGTGGAGCGGGCGGGCGGTCTGACGCTATCGCTGGAGCCGATCAACGCCACGGTTTCGCTGCGCGATCAGGCGTACGCGAAGCTGCGGCAGGCCATTGCCGAGGCGGACATCTATCGTTCGCGTGAAGAGATTCGTCTCGACGAAAAAGAATTGACGGAAGCGCTGGGCGTTTCCCGCACGCCTATCCGCGAGGCCATGACCTTGCTGGAACAGGAAGGCTTTCTGCGCACGGTGCCGCGTCGTGGCGTGTATATCCTCCGCAAGACCAAGCGCGAGATCGTCGAGATGATCCACATGTGGGCCGCGCTGGAAAGCATGGCCGCGCGTCTTGCCACGCAGCGCGCGTCGGACGAGGAAATCGCCCGCTTGCGGCACATGTTCGACAATTTCCGCGACTCGACGCCGGCCGAGCATATCGACGAATATTCGGAAGCGAATATCGCGTTTCATTCGGCTATCGTGCGGCTGTCGAAGTCGGAAATCATTTTCGATACGATCAAGAACATCTTCGTGCACGTGCGCGCGATTCGAAAGATGACCATCTCGCAGAGCGACCGCGCATCGCGATCGATCGTTGATCATATGCGGATCATCGAGGCGCTGGAGAAGCGGGACACGGAACTGGTCGAACGGCTCGTGAAGCAGCATTCGCTGGATCTGGCCGCGTTTGTCGAGGCGAACTGCGACTTTTTGGATTGATCCGATCGGGCGTCAGCGTGTTTTCAAGAGGCCGCGCGGCATGGGTTGCGCGGCCTTTTTTGCGTCTGGTGTCGGAACAATGGCGCTTGAATGCACAAACGCCGGTTCGCGCACGGGTTCGCCGACGTGCGGCGTGCCGAACGAAAGCGCCGTGATCTGGCCGATGCGCACGGCAAGCGATACCGCCGGGTCGAGATAGTGAAACATGCGGGCACAAGAAAAGACACAAGTCTATCGATGTCCGTTTAAATCGACAATTAAATGTGTGCCCGGCGCGGGAAGCGCATCCCGCGCCGTGTGCCGCTTATCGCATGGCGTGGAGCATGGTTTCACCGAGCGCGGCGGGCGAATCCGCGACGTGAATGCCGGCTGCGCGCATCGCGTCGATCTTCGCGGTCGCCGTGCCCGAGCCGCCCGAAATAATCGCGCCCGCGTGGCCCATGCGACGTCCCGGCGGCGCGGTCGTTCCGGCGATGAAACCGACCACCGGCTTCTTCGTGCGCGCATCTTTCAGGAATTGCGCGGCTTCTTCCTCCGCCGATCCGCCAATCTCCCCGATCATGATGATGCCCTCGGTTGCATCGTCTTCCAGAAACAGCGAGAGGCAGTCGATGAAGTTCGTCCCATTCACCGGATCGCCACCAATACCGATGCACGTCGTCTGACCCAAACCGGCCGCCGTTGTCTGCGCGACGGCCTCATAGGTCAGCGTGCCCGACCGCGACACGATACCGATGCGCCCCGGCTGGTGAATATGCCCCGGCATGATGCCGATCTTGCACGCGCCCGGCGTAATCACGCCCGGACAATTCGGCCCGACGAGGCGGCTGTTCGACCCGCTCAGCGCGCGCTTCACGCGCAACATATCCAGCACCGGAATCCCTTCCGTGATGCAGACGATGAACGGCACCTCCGCGTCGATGGCTTCGAGAATCGCATCGGCGGCGAAGGGCGGCGGCACGTAGATCACGGACGCGTCCGCGCCGGTCTGCGCGACGGCATCGGCGACGGTATCGAACACGGGCAGATTCAGATGCGTCGTGCCGCCTTTGCCCGGCGTCACGCCGCCGACCATGCGCGTGCCGTAGGCAATCGCCTGCTCCGAATGGAACGTGCCCTGCGCGCCGGTAAAGCCCTGGCAAATCACCTTCGTGTGTTGATCGATCAGCACGCTCATTTGGCGAATTCTCCTTCTTGCACCGCGCCGACGATCTTCACGGCGGCATCGGCGAGGTTATCGGCGGGGATGATGGCGAGACCGGACGTGCGCAGGATTTCGCGGCCTGCATCGACATTGGTGCCGGCCAGACGCACGACCAGCGGCACGTGCAGATGCACGTCGCGCGCCGCCGCGACCACGCCTTGCGCGATCACATCGCAGCGCATGATGCCGCCGAAAATATTGACGAGGATGCCGCGCACTTTCGGATCGCGCAGAATCAGCTTGAACGCGGTGGCGACGCGTTCCTGCGCCGCGCCACCGCCGACATCGAGAAAATTGGCCGGCTCGCCGCCGCGCAGTTTGATGATGTCCATCGTGGCCATCGCGAGACCCGCGCCATTCACCATGCAGCCGATATTGCCGTCGAGCTTCACGTAATTGAGGCCGTGCTTCGCCGCTTCGATTTCGGCGGGATCTTCTTCGTCTTCATCGCGCAGCGCTTCGATATCCGGATGGCGATAGAGCGCGTTATCGTCGAAATTGAGCTTGGCGTCGAGCGCGAGCACGTCGCCGGAACCGGTCACGACCAGCGGATTCACTTCCACGACCGAGGCATCCAGTTCCACAAACGCCTGATAAAGCGCCGTGATGAATTTCGATGCCGCCTTGACCTGCGCGCCCGTCAAGCCAAGCCCGAACGCAACCTGACGCGTATGGAATGGCTGAAGCCCGGTCGCCGGATCGATCGCGACCTTGAGGATTTTTTCCGGCGTGCGATGCGCCACTTCCTCGATTTCCATGCCGCCTTCGGTCGATGCCATGATCGTGATGCGCGACGTCGCGCGATCCACCAGCATGCCGAGATACAACTCACGCGCGATATCGCAGCCTTCTTCGATATACAGCCGCTTCACTTCGCGGCCCGCCGGCCCGGTTTGCTTCGTCACGAGCACTGAGCGGAGCATTTGGTGCGCGTTCTCGCGCACGGCATCGATCGACTTCACGACGCGCACGCCGCCTTTGCCGTCCGGGTCGTTGACGAAGCGGCCCGCGCCGCGTCCGCCCGCATGAATCTGCGATTTCACGACCCAGACCGGCCCGCCGATCGTGCGCGCGGCGTCGGCGGCTTCCTGCGCGTCGAACGCGACGCGGCCTTCCGGCACCGCGACGCCGTACTTCCGCAGCAGCGCCTTCGCCTGATATTCGTGGATATTCATTGCGTCTCCTATAGAGGCGCGAGCGCTTCCGTGGCTCGCTGATATTAGATATATCACATATCAATCGCGAGACCGCACGTGCGTTTATGTTGCAATGCAATCTCTCGTGCGCTGCAAAGCAAGTTGAGCAAGCGTTTTGGCCGATGACGCAGCGCATCACAGGGTAATCCTGCATACCCTGACAGTTGACTAATATTGTGTCTGGAATATTGTATATCAGACGTTGCAAGCGCCCGAGACGATGGCGCGGACGAAGTGCACATAAACATCGAACGAAAAGTTTGGAGACAAAAGCATGAACAATTCCGGCAAGGCACTCGACGGCGTGCGGATTCTCGATTTCACGCACGTGCAATCGGGACCGACCTGCACGCAGTTGCTCGCGTGGTTCGGCGCGGACGTCATCAAGGTGGAGCGCGCAGGCGCGGGCGATATCACGCGCGATCAATTGCGCGATATCCCCGACGCCGACAGCCTTTACTTCACGATGCTCAACCACAACAAACGTTCGATCACCATCGACACGAAGAATCCGGAAGGCAAGAAGGTGCTCGAAACGCTCGTCAAGAAATGCGACGTGCTGGTCGAGAACTTCGCGCCCGGCGCGCTGGACCGGATGGGCTTTACGTGGGAACGCATTCAGGAACTGAATCCGCGGATGATCGTGGCGTCGGTGAAGGGCTTCGGGCCGGGACCGTACGAAGACTGCAAGGTCTACGAGAACGTCGCGCAGTGCGCGGGCGGCGCGGCATCGACCACCGGTTTCGACGATGGCCCGCCGGTCGTCAGCGGCGCGCAGATCGGCGATTCGGGCACGGGCTTGCATCTGGCATTGGGTATCGTGACGGCGCTGTATCAGCGCAATACGAGCGGACGCGGCCAGAAAGTGCTCGCCGCGATGCAGGACGGCGTGCTCAATCTCTGCCGCGTGAAGCTGCGCGATCAGCAGCGGCTCGATAGAACGGGTGTGATGAAGGAGTATCCGCAATACCCGAACGGTTCGTTCAGCGAAGCGGTGCCGCGCGCGGGCAATGCATCGGGCGGCGGTCAGCCGGGCTGGATTCTCAAGTGCAAGGGCTGGGAAACCGATCCGAACGCGTATATCTACTTCATCACGCAAGCGCCGGTGTGGGGCGAAATCTGCAAGGTGATCGGCCGCGAGGAATGGATCGATCATCCGGACTACAAAACACCGAACGCGCGCCTGCCGCATCTGAAGCAGATTTTCGAGGAAATCGAGCGCTGGACCATGACGAAGACCAAGTTCCAGGCCATGGATATTCTCAACAAGCACGATATTCCATGCGGCCCGATTCTTTCGATGAAGGAAATCGCCGAAGAGCCGTCGCTGCGTAAGACGGGCACGATCGTGGAAGTGGATCATCCGGTGCGCGGAAAATATCTGACGGTTGGGAATCCTATCAAATTGTCCGATAGCCCGACCGAAGTCGAACGCTCGCCGCTGCTTGGCGAACACACCGACGAAGTGATGGCCGAACTCGGTTATACGCCGGATCAGGTCGCCACCTTGCGCAGTCTCGGCGCGATCTGAGGAGGGCGGCTACGTGACCACCTGGATCCGCTTCCGCGATGCCGACGGCCATATCGGCTTCGGCACGCTCGATCAGCACTCGGGACGCGTCGTGCAGCACGACGGCGCGTTGTTCGATCGCCCGCGCCCGACCGATATCGCTCATGTCGTCGATGATCTGACGCTGCTTGCGCCATGCGAGCCGAGCAAGGTCATCGCGCTGTGGAACAACTATTACGCGCTATCGCAGAAGCTCGATAAAGCGCCGCCGAAACATCCGCTGTTTCTGATCAAGCCGCCGATGTCGGTGATCGGGCCGGACGCATCGATTCGGAGGCCGAAGAGTTACCACGGCAAAATTGCGTATGAAGGCGAGTTGGGTATCGTGATTGGCAAGACGGTATCGAATGCGACGGTTGAAGAGGCCGAAGCCGCGATCTTCGGCTACACCTGCGTGAACGATGTCACGGCCATCGAGTTGTTGCAGGAAGATCCCAATTTCGCGCAATGGTGCCGCTCGAAAGGCTTCGATACCTTCACGTGTCTGGGACCGGCTATCGTCAGTGGTTTCGACTGGCGCGCGGCCAACGTGGTGACGATGCTCGAAGGCGTGGAACGCCAGAACTATCCGCTCGACGACATGATCTTCTCGCCCGCCGAGCAGGTAAGCATGTTATCGCAGGATATGACGCTCGTACCGGGCGATGTAATCGCGTGCGGAACGTCGATCGGCGTGGGATCGATCAAGGACGGCGCGCGGGTAGAAGTGTCGATTCCGGGAATCGGAACCTTGGGAAATGTACTGGCAGCATAAAAACGAAGAGGGCCGATGCGAATAACTTCGGCCCTCTTCGAACACCTTATTACCGGTCGCGATTCCACAAAGCGCCCAGCACGAATCCAACCGCCGCAGCGATCAGCACGCCCTGAATCGGCTGATTCGCCACTGCCAGACGCACGTTATCGACCGTCTGACCATAACTCTGCTGAAGATTGCCGGCAGCCTGACGCAGTTTGCCTTCGCCCTGAAGCCCGGCGTCGCCAGTGAGCGCGCCGACAGCGTCCTGCACCTTGCCCGCGACCTGTTGTGCCGCGCCTTCGAGTTGATCCTGAGCCATAGTGTCCTCCCGTCTGATTGATCATGCGATGGTGAAGCAGGAACGCTAAGGTAGAGCACGGTTCATGCCCGCGATTCAGGCGGAACCGATTAACTGCCTGACCGACTCGATCAGTTGATCGATCGATAGCGGCTTGCGATGAAACCGCGCATTCGGATGCTCGAGTTTCGGCGCGTTGGCCGCCGCGCTCATCAGAATCACCGGCACGCGGCCGAGCGTCTCGCTGGCGGCAAGCTGGCGGATCAATTCGACGCCGTCCATGTGCGGCATCATCCAGTCAGTGATGACGAGGTCCGGTGTGGTCGAGCGCGCGGCGTCGAGCGCGTTGCGCCCGTTCGTCGCGGTCGAGACTTCGTAGCCCTCCATTTCGAGCACGAGCCGCCACGTGGTGAGTATGTCGAATTCGTCATCGACGACGAGGATCTTTTTCATTGCCGCGAGCCGGGGTCCGACACGGAGAGCGCCGGCGCCAGCGACGGATGTCCGGACAACAATCCCGTCGGGCCGATAAAGCCATCGCTGATATGAAGCCCGCGCGAGTCGATCGTCAGGCGGCGGATGGAGCAGTCGTGCGCGCCTTCGCGCTGCTTCACCACCGACACCATGCGATACAGCGCCGAATTCGCTTCGACATAGCGCAGCAGCACGATGTTTTCGGTCATCGCGGAGGCGCGCAGGGTGACGAGCGGCGTCGAATCGGCGTAGAGCGGCAGTTCTTCGGTGAGCAGCGTGGTCACGCCTTCGTCACGCAGACGGTGCGTCAGCGCGTTCAGAAACAGCCCGAAACGTTCCGTGCGATTCGCCGACTGCCGGAATCCGTCGATGCCGTCCACCACCAGCCGCGACGCCTTGGTACGCCGCACGACGTTCAGCAGTTCGACCGCGAGTTCATCGATCGCCAATTCGACGGCCGGATGCCAGTCGAGCGTGAAGCGGCCATCCTTCAGCGCCTCCGACAGATCGATACCGACCGACTGCGCCTTCGCCATCAGGCGCTCGGGCGATTCGTACAGCCCGAAGTACACGCACTTCTCGCCCAGATCGACGCCCGCTTGCAGGAACTTCAGCCCCAGCAGCGTCTTGCCGACGCCCGACGGCCCGACCAGCGTCGTAGTCGAACCGCGTACCACGCCGCCGCCGAGCATCTGATCGAAGTCGGGGAAGCTGAAGCCGAGGCGGCTCTGGAAATCGGGCATCGAAGTCGAATTGGCGGGCGAAGCCTCGATACGTGGAAAGGTCACGAGACCATCGCCCGTGATCTTGAAGAAATGCTTGCCGAGCAGATGATCGCGTGCGCGCAGTTTGTGCACTTCGATTTCGCGCGCGCGCCGCATGCCGTTGTTGAACCGGTTCAGTTCGATCAGTCCATCGACCAGCGTGTGCTCCGGATGCGGCTCATTGCCCGACAGCGGCGCGAGAATCAGCGTCGTGCAGCGCGCGGCGCTCACGAACGCCGATAACTCGTGGATGAATTGCGATAACTCCAGCTCCGTCGAACTGAATTCGCGGGCGCTGCGAAAACCGTCGATCACCATGAAGCGCGGCCGGCTGGCCTTGATGGTCGCGGCGATCAGCGAAAGGAAACCGGCGAGGCCGTCGCGCATCAACTCGTGATAGCCGGACACGAACAGCATGCGGTCCGAAATGGCGTCGGCGTTGTAGAACGACA
>NZ_JAQFVG010000243.1:83416-130632 GCF_029439455.1 Caballeronia sp. BR00000012568055
TGGTATGCGACTCCGCGATCAGCGTGATGTACAGCACCATGTCGCCGTTCGCCACGCGATGAAAGCCGATCTGCGAGGACAAGATGGTCTTGCCCGCGCCCGCCATGCCTTCGATCAGATACAGGCCGCCTTCGACAAAACCGCCGCCGATGATTTCGTCCAGCCCAGGCACGCCCGTCGTGACGTTGCCGTCGCTTGCGGCGGCGTTCGGCCGGTCTGGTGGATTCGAGAGGTTGTGCTCTTCAGTCATTGCATTTTCGTTTTTACTTGGCGGACCGGCGTCAGGTGAACGCGCATTATGGCTGACTGCAGCTTCGATGTCGCTCGATTGCGTCTCACTTACTGCCGACCTCGGGCAGCCACAACGCCGCGCCACGGCTCGATATGACGGAACCGGTGTCGCGGTGGCCTGTACATCGAGCCGTCGAGCGGAAGGTGCGAATGCTGATCAGAGGCATTTTTCACGCCCGCTCGGCCTTTGCAATCGAAAACACGCTTTTTCAGGCGCACTTCGGATTATTTTGAGATGTTTCTCATGGGCGAAGTAGGGCGTCGCTGCTGAAATACAGGCTGTTTCGTAGCGCGCGGCCAATGCTTTTATCAGCCGCCTTTTTTCGGCGCGCCGCGCCATTTACCGATCAGTCTTCGCCATGCACCGTTCGAATTCCAACAAGCGCGTCATCGCGCTCGCCGCCAGCCTCGCCACGTTGCTCGTCGTGACCGCTGCGCCGGTTCGCGCAGCCCAGCCGCTCCCCGATAGCGGCATTCTTTCCGCCGCGCCATTCACATTCAAAAGCGACGGCGCTATTTTTTCGAAGCACCACGATACGCCGTCTGATTCGCGCATTTTCTCGCCGCGTAAATCGTTGTCGGGTAATCGCGAACCGCAGTTATCCGAAGACCGCTTCGCGCGTCCGACGTTGTTGTGATTCGTCGTTTGCCAAGCGCCAATCGAATAGGCTGGAATTAGCCGATTTCTATCGCCATAATCCATTGCGAATGAAGTTTCTCGATGCTCGGGGATTTCGCAATGAAGCCCATGACGATTGCGCGAAGCGTATTAATCATGGCCGTGTGCATCGGCGTTTTGCCGTCTGCGCGCGCCGTGGGCAATGACGCGGCCAGTCAGCCTGTGATTATCGATATTCCCGATGACGGCCAGCCTGCAAATGGCGATGTCGCCGAATTGGAGAGCTTGTCGCGTGACGGGAAAATCGTCACGTTGCGCAAGGCGTTCAATGGCAGTTATGGCGCGAGTCTTTCGTATTATGCGGAAAGCATGATTTATTACGCCGCTTTGTTTCAGCAAAGCAAAGTGTGGCGTGTCTACAAGACGCAAAACGATTCGCGCGCCGAAGCGGTCTATGCGGATTTCGTGAAATCATCCGCGACACTTGCCGATACTGAAATCCGCCGCATCAAACTGGAAGCGGAAAAGGCTTACGCCGATAAGCAGATCGCCGCGCAGACGGATCGGGCCAATCGCCTGCAGGCGGATCTCGCTATCGCCCATGCGCAGCAAGGGCAGGTGGCGAGCCATCAACTCGAACAGCAAGAAGCCATTCGTAATTTGCGCACGGAGCAGGCGGCCGCGCAGGCGCAACTGCGCGCCTTGCAGCAGCGCGTTCAGGATCTGCAAAGACAAAGCGACAGCGACCTTCCGCCGCCACAGACGCCGCCTCTTCGGTAGCGCGGACGTCCGTTTAAGCAAACTCGCCCGTTGATGCCTCTAGAACAGGCTCAGTTGTTCGCGTCCCGGTCCGCCTTCGAGCGTCAGCAAATGACGCTTGCGATCGACGCCGCCCGCATAGCCGGTCAGTTCGCCATCGCCGCCTATTACGCGATGACACGGCACGATGATCGCCACCGGATTGCGCCCGTTCGCGCCGCCCACCGCGCGCGATGCGCCCGGCGGCAAGCCGAGGCGACGCGCGAGATCGCCATACGTCCACGCTTCGCCGAAGGGAATCAGGCGCAATTGTTCCCACACTTGCTGTTGAAAGGGCGTGCCCGCGAGCTTCACCGCTACGCTGAAATCCGTGCGTTCACCCGCAAAGTATTCGGCGATTTCCTCGCGCGCAATCGCGATCACGCGTGATGTCGGCGCGTGCTCCGACAAGGTCGATTCCGGCACGCCCGGCGGAAAATGCTTCTGTCCGACGAAATACAAGCCCGTCAGCGCCTCGTTTTCAGCGCGATACAAAATGTGCCCGAGCGGGCTCGGGCCGACATGGCATTCGATCACATCCGTTCTCCGTACTGCGGTAACAGCCAAGTGTAGACGCCTCAGATAAACGGATTGTCTGTGGCGCCACCGGGCTTTGTTGGTTCGTCCGCGAGTTTGGCGGGCAGCGACGCCTCTTTCTGCAAGGCATCGACGATGGCGTTCACGGCTTTTTGCAGCGCGATCGCGTTGGCGAGACCCGCCTGATCGCGCGCGATGGTCAGGTCGCCGCTGATCGTCAAGCGCGTTCTACCGTTGACGATGTTGATCGCGTCGCCCGCGATATTGAGTGCGTCGGTATCGTTGCCAAAGGGTTTAAACACCGTTCAATCCTCCAATTCGTTTGTCCTTGAGCGCGTCCGGAATGCCGGGAAACGCGAGGCCGCTGATGGCTTCGAGTTCGCGCACGGTTTTCATCGTGTAGGTGTTGGTCGGCGTATTTTCGACGACCACCGCGAACGCGATTTTTCGCTGCGGCAAGTACACCACTTTATAAAGCTGCGTCGGCACGAACACGCGCGAGTCGCCAATGGTCTGCAACTGCCGCCCTGAAAACAGCGGCCCGGTCACGACATACGCTTCGCCGGATTCTTCCGTCAGCCTGCGCACCGATTGTTCGATACGCGACCAGATGCGCCGATTGTTCGACGGATCCTGCGGCACGATATTCGCCAGCGAGAACGATTCCGCCATGCCCTTCTTCGTGCCGCGATCGCCCGCGGGACTCATATGGCCGCGATCGTAACCGCTGCGTTTGTAGTCATCGAGTTGAGCGCTTTCGCCTTGCGGCAGACGCTTCTCGACAAAAAAGCGATTGGTGCGCGTGTTGTCCTTCGCGTCGTCGATACCCTGCGCGGTCAGATGTTCTGCCGACCACAAAGGGCCATGCGTGACGCCGGAATGAAGCAACGCGAAATCGGAATAGCAGATTTCCTGCGTGGCGGCGCGCATCTTCGTGTTCGTGACGATGGGCGTGCGGCCGTTGGGACTGAACTGCGGACAGTCGCTCGCGGTGGCGCTGACGCATACCGTGGCGAACAGCGCCGCGATGAAAGCCTTGATGCCTGAGTGCATTGTGTCGTGTTGAATGAGCGCGTCGAAATAGCGCGTGGAAACAGGCCGAAAAGTATAAGCGCAGCGATGCACGCGCGGGGCACGATTGCGTATCGAACGATAGAATGCCTCGCACCTTTCAATGAGCGATCCGCCGATATGAATCTCTGCCTCCGTGTCCTGCTCGCGCTTGTCTCCTGCCTTGCGATGTCGCTGCAGGCGCACGCAGCCGACGACGGTCCGTCCTATGGTCCCGAACTCGAAGGCTTCGATTACCCGTATCCCGTGGCGCGCTTTGCGTTCACGTCGCAGCGGCAGGTCGTGAAGATGGCGTATATGGATGTGCATCCCGCGCATCCGAATGGCCGGACGGCGGTGCTTCTGCACGGCAAGAATTTCTGCGCGGCGACGTGGAAGCAGACCATCGACACATTGAGCGATGCGGGGTATCGCGTGATTGCGCCGGATCAGATCGGCTTCTGCAAATCGACTAAGCCGCAGCGCTATCAGTACAGCTTCCAGCAACTCGCGCGCAACACGCATGCGTTGCTGGCGGCGCTCGGTGTCTCGAAGGCGACGATCATCGCGCATTCGACGGGCGGCATGATCGCGGTGCGCTATGCGTTGATGTATCCGCGCGAGACGGAGCAACTGGCGCTGGTGAATCCGATCGGGCTGGAGGACTGGAAGGCGAAGGGCGTGCCGTCGGTTTCCATCGACGATTGGTATGCGCGTGAGTTGAAGACCAGCGCGGACAGCATTCGCGCTTATGAGACCAGCACGTATTACGCGGGGCAATGGCGCGCGGATTACGAGCCTTGGGTGCAGATGCTGGCGGGAATGTATCGCGGGCCGGGGAAGGATATCGTCGCGTGGAATTCGGCTTTGCAGTACGACATGATCATGACGCAGCCTGTTTGCTATGAATTCGATCAGCTCAAGACGCCGACTTTGCTTTTGATCGGCGATAAAGACACGACGGCCATCGGCCGCGAATTCGCGCCGCCTGAAATCCGTCCGACGCTCGGGCGATATCCGGAACTGGCGAAGCTCGCGCACGAGCGCATCGCGGGCTCGACGCTGATCGAGTTTCCGGACGCGGGCCACGCGCCGCAGATGCAGGATCCGGCGGTATTCCACAAGGCATTATTGAAAGGTCTCGCCGACTTGAAGCCGCAGCAGAACTAAGCGGCAACAACCCGCTCAATCCCCTTCACCTGCACCATCAGCGACACCCCTCGCGCCACCATAAAAACGGTGAGCGCGAGCCACAATCCGTGGTTCCCGAACGGCCCGACCAGCGCCCACGCCGCCACCGCAAATACCACGAGCGATACCACCATCGCCTTCATCAATTCATGCGTGCGGGTCGCGCCGATAAACACGCCATCGAGCTGAAATCCCATTACCGATGCCAGCGGCAACACCGCCGCCCACGGCAAATAACGCGCCGCCGCCGCGCGCACCGCGTCCTGATCCGTGAGCCGCGCGATGATCCATTCCCCGCCGATCCAATACACCACGGAAAAGCCCGCCGCGCCGATAGCCGACCACAGCATCGTCACTTTGACGGCCTGGCGGAACGCGTGCCGGTCACGTGCGCCGATCGCTGCGCCGACGAGCGCTTCGGCGGCATGCGCGAAGCCATCGAGTCCGTAGGCCATGAAGGTCTGGAAGTTGAGCAGCAAGGCGTTCGCAGCGAGCACGATATCGCCCTGACGCGCGCCCATGTGCGCGAACCACGCGAACGATCCGAGCAGGCACAAGGTCCGCACGAAGATATCGCGATTGATTCCGACTAGACGCTTGAGCGCGTGGGTATCGAATAAAGTGGAGAGGGCGATTGGCGGCAGGCCGTGCGCGCGCAGACGCCACAGCATTGCAAGGCCGAGCACGAAACCGGCGAAATCCGCGAACGCCGTCGCCGCGCCGATGCCCGCAATGCTCCAGTCGAATCGATAAACAAACAGCAGCACCGCGACGATATTCACCGCGTTGATGAACACCTGAATGGTCAGCCCGAGCCGCACGCGCTGACAGCCGAGCAAGTAGCCCAGCACGACGTAATTGCCGAGCGCGAACGGCGCGGCCCAATTGCGCGCGTGGCAATAGGCGCTCGCGGTATCGTGTACGGCCGCGCTGCCGCCGAGCGCCGACAGCACGTAGGTAATGATCGGCACCTGCAAGGCCAGCACGCCGATGCCGATCGAAAACGCAAGCATCAACGCGCGCAGCAGCGTCGCGCGCAACGCGGCCTGATCGCGCGCGCCGAACGCCTGCGCGGCAAGCCCCGTGGTGCCCATGCGCAAAAAGCCGAAGCCCCAGAACACGAAGCTGAACACCAGCCCGCCGAGCGCGACGCCGCCGAGATATTGCGGGCCGTCGAGATGACCGGCGACGGCGGTATCGACAGCGCCGAGAATCGGCTGCGTCAGATTGGCGAGGACGATGGGAACCGCGAGCATCAGCACACGCCGATGCCAGTGCACCGGCAACGCGGCGGCTTGTTCTTGTGGGGAATTCACGTGTGTGTCCGTTCGATGGCGGATCGAAGGCGACATTCTCCCGAGCGCGGCGCGTCAGCGCAACCCGAAGCCACGGATAATGCGCATCATGAAAACACTTCTGCTTTATGTGCTCACGGCGATTGCGGAGATCGCGGGCTGCTGGTTTCCGTATCGATGGCTGAAGGCGGACGGCTCGCCGTGGCTGCTGGTGCCGGGCGCGTTGTCGCTGGCGCTGTTCGCGTGGCTGCTTACGCTGCACGATACCGCCGCTGGCCGCATTTATGCGGCGTATGGCGGCGTGTATATCGGCGTGGCGATTATCTGGTTATGGGCCGTCGATCGGATTCGGCCGACGGCGTGGGATATCGCGGGCGCGGCGATCGCGCTGATCGGCATGAGCGTGATCGCGTTTCAGCCGCGCGTTTGACTACGCTTCGAGCGCGAGCATCGCGAAAGTCGCGAGCCAGTGTTCGCCCATGTAATCGCCCGCCACATGCGCGATGCCCGACGCGAGATGGTCGTCCGCGCTCGCATTCAATATGCCGATGCGCGCATCGCCCGCAGGCAGCGCTCGCGCGATCGTGCGCTGACACCACGCGCGGCTCAGATTCAGCCCGTCGAGGTGCGCGAGCTTGCCGTCGCTGCGATCGGTGACCGTGGCTGGAATGAAAAGCGTCGCGGGTTCGCGTTGCGCGAGTCGCGGGAAAAAGCGGTTCAGCCAGTCGATATAGGCATCGCTCGGAAACACGTGACGCATGAGCACGGCTTCCATCAGCGAAGGGGAAAGGAATTCGTCGCCGGACGGTTCCCAAGCCTGACAGGCTTCGTCTTTTGCAAACCACTGTGTCGCGGTTTCGCTGAGCAGGCGTTCGAATGACGCGTTGTTCACTGTGCGCGCATAGCCGAGCGATAAGGTCAACGCGAACGCCATATTGAAATGCGTGCCCACACGCAACGGATACGTCGACTTCGGCAGAAACTCGCTGAAGCGCGCAACGAAGGCATCGGCGAGCGGCTGAAGCGTTTTGGCCCAGCGTTTGCCATCGTCGGATTGCATCGAATGCAATTGGCCGGAAAGTGCGAGCAGCCACGCCCAGCCATAAGGGCGCTCGAATCCGCGCGCGGCCGGCCGCTCCAGATACGCGACTTCTGCTGCCACATTTGCATCCGTAAAATGCTCGTCGATCACCGCGCGAATCTGCGCGGCTTCCGGCAACGCGGGAAACCGATCGAGCAGACGAGCAATCAGCCAATATCCATGCACGCACGAATGCCAATCGTAACTGCCATAAAAAATCGGATGCAGCGCGCGCGGACTTTGCACATCCGCAGCGCTCGCCATTACATGATCCAGCTTGTTCGGATATTCGCGCGTCAGATGCCCCAACGCGACCCGCGCAAATTTCGATGCCAACGCGTCGTTCAGTTCAATCATGATTTCCTCGTCATGCGATTCGTCTATTCCCGCGACTTTATCGATAAAAAGGGCGATAAGGGTATTTACCTACACGCGGGCCTACACGTTATTTCGGAGTGCGCGGCGATGGAAAGCGTCGTATAAACTTGCGCCCGAATCACGATAACTTCCAATAAACGACCAAGGCCCAAAGAGACTATGACCGATCTACCCGAATACACCGCAGCAGATACCCGGCGTCGCGTCTTCGCGATTGTCGGTGCGTCGTCGGGCAACCTCGTCGAATGGTTCGACTTCTATATTTACTCCTTCCTCGCGCTGTATTTCTCGGCGGCGTTCTTTCCAGGCGGCAATCCGACCGTGCAGTTGCTGAACACCGCAGGCGTGTTTGCCGCTGGCTTTCTGATGCGCCCGATCGGCGGCTGGCTGTTCGGCCGTATCGCCGATAAACACGGCCGCCGCAACGCCATGATGATCTCCGTGCTGATGATGTGCGGCGGCTCGCTCGTCATCACCTTTCTTCCGACGTATGCGTCGATCGGTGCGTGGGCGCCGTTCCTATTGCTGCTCGCGCGATTGTTTCAAGGCTTGTCGGTCGGCGGCGAGTACGGCACCAGCGCCACCTACATGAGTGAAGTCGCGCTGCGCGGACGCCGTGGCTTTTTCGCATCGTTCCAGTACGTGACGCTGATCGGCGGGCAGCTCGCCGCGTTACTCGTGCTGGTGATCTTGCAGATGTTTTTATCGACGGAAGAGTTGAAGGCGTGGGGCTGGCGCATTCCGTTTTTCGTCGGCGCGTGCGCGGCGCTGATCTCGCTCTACCTGCGCCGTTCGCTCGATGAAACCACCACCGCCGAGCAGCGCGATCGCAAGGAAGCGGGCACGATTCGCGGGCTGATGCAGCACAAGGGCGCGTTCTTCACCGTGGTCGGCTTCACGGCGGGCGGCTCGCTGATTTTCTACACGTTCACGACCTACATGCAGAAGTATTTGGTCAACACGGCCGGCATGCACGCCAAGACCGCCAGCAACGTGATGACCGGCGCGCTGTTCGTCTACATGCTGTTGCAGCCGGTGTTCGGCGCGCTGTCCGACCGCATCGGTCGCCGTACGTCGATGCTCTGGTTCGGCGGGCTCGCGGTGATCGGCACGGTGCCGCTGCTGCACGCGCTGTCGGGCGTCACCAGTCCGGTAATGGCCTTCGTGCTGGTGGTCGTGGCGCTGGCCATCGTCAGTTTCTATACGTCGATCAGCGGGCTGATCAAGGCGGAAATGTTCCCGCCCGAAGTGCGCGCGCTGGGCGTGGGTTTGTCGTACGCGGTCGCCAATGCGGTGTTCGGCGGATCGGCGGAATATGTCGCGTTGTGGCTGAAGTCGGCGGGCAACGAATCGGCATTCTTCTGGTACGTCACAGTGATGTGCGCGATTTCCTTCGCGGTGTCCTTCTTCATGATGGAGCCAAGCAAGGAAGGCTATTTGCGCAACGAGCCGTAAAATAGCGTTTTCAGCGGTTCGCTGCCCTCGGAACGATCTTTTTCGATTTCCATAGGCGCGGACCCTGATATCGGTCCAACTTGCCGATGTCGGTAGTTTGGTGTTTTATGCGGTATGTACGCGCGGCGCGCCCGCCGCGGCGACCGGTTTCCGCTGAAACCGCATGCGCGTACACGCGGCCTTTTTTGCACATTTGGCGATGAACGCACTCGGCGCATTTGTTTGCCAGGAGCCTGTTCATGGAAGATTTCGACGAAACGCTGTTTCTGGTCTGGCGTTCCAATCTGAACGTGTTGGTCGGCACGCCGGGCGCGGCCGGGCGCCTCGCGCGCATGATGAGTTTCTCGCCGACGTTCATGAAGCTGATCGTCGCGGGACAGCGGGATTTCAATGAGGAATTCGTGCGCGGCATCGAACTGGTGACCGGCCTGCCGCCGCATTGGATGGACGATCGCCACGACCGGAGCGAGATTCCGCCCGAATCGCAGCGCGCGCTCGACGAGGAAACGCCGCTGGCGGTGTTCCGTGGCACGGCGCATCCGCAGCCCAAGCGCTCGGTGCTGCGCGGGCCGGAGCCGCTTTTGGCGCAGACCGAAGCCACGCGCCGCGTGGCCGATCAGGCGCAGCAGGTGGCGGAGGCGAATCGGCGGGATTTGCTGTTCAGGAAAAATCGCGAGTTGCTGTCGCAGGATTTGCGGCGGCTGGAACGGCAACTCACATTGCTGCAGGTCGATGGCATGCAGCCGAAGGTCGATGAACTGCTGGCGTCCGATCGCATGAGCGAAAGCGCCAAGGCCGATCTGTCAGGCCGGCTGGAGCAGGTCGATAAACATGTGAAGCTGCTGCATCAGCATGTGGAAAAGCTGGTCGCGTTGCTGACCAGTTCGGAAGACGGCAATTCCGGCGATCTGCACTGATCCTTATTGATCTTTACTGCTTCTGACGCTTACGTTCCTCATTGTCTTCCGGTTCCGCATCGACGGCGATCGGATCGCTGGCGGGGAATGTTTCGTCCAGCGCTTCATCGAGCAATTCGTCTTCGTGCGGCTTGTCCTGACTCGGTTTTGTCATGATGGGCTCCGTGTTTTCGGTTCATCTCAATATAACAACATTCAGCGCTCGCGCCGATAATCCGCCGGTCGCACGCCCGTCCATTTGCGAAACGCACGCCGGAACGCGCTCGGCTCGGCGAACCCGAGCGCATCGGCGATTTGCGGGATGGTGTCGGGGGTATCGGCGAGACGGGAGATGGCAAGGTCGCGGCGTAATGCGTCCTTGATTGCCTGCACGCTCAGCCCTTCCTGCTTCAGACGCCGCCGCAGCGTCGCTTCGCCCATATTCAGCGCCGCCGCGATCTGGTCCGCTTCCGGCCAGTCGCACGGCCGCGTTTGCCGCAGCCGCTTTCGGATGCGCGCCGCCAGCGAATCCGGATTCCGGTATTTGACGATGAAGTTCGCGGGGGCATCGCGGAGAAAGGGTTTCAGCGTGGCGGCGGACTGCACGACGGGCAACGAAGCGCATTCCGGCGACATATCGACGTACGAGCGAGGCTGATCGAAGCGCAGTTCGTCGCAGAACATCAGGCGGTATTCGTCGCGCTCGACCGGCTCCGGACAGCGCAGATGCGCGGACAAGAGCGGCACGCGCCGCCCGAGCAGCCAGCACAGCAGACCGTAGACGAGGATAAAGCCGGTCGCGTACGCGAACATCGGCTTGGCTTCGTGACGATCCGTGAGCCAGATGCGCACGCGTTTGTCGTCGATATCGATATCGAAGCTGAGTTCATCGAGCACCAGCCGCATAAAGCCCGCGATACGGCTTAAAGCCTGCGCGCCATCGCGTGCGCTGATCGCGGCGTGGCACATCAGCACGAAGCTGCCGCGCCGCATCGGATGCGGGTCCTGGCCGAAGAACTCGTCGTCGAGCGCATCGGCGATGGCGTGCCACAACTTGCCGTATTGAACCGGCGAGACGCGTGCGCGCGGCGAATCGAGCATCGCCGGCGCGATGCCCGCGTCGTTCAACAGCGCGTTTCGGTCGATACCGCGTGCTTCGGCGCATCGCAAGGCGGCATCGACGAGACTGACGGCGATCGAGTCGCGTTCGACAGAAGTTCGGGTTGTCACTAGGTGGCGTAAGCGCTCAGTTAGCGTGATCGTTTCGGGCATCGGCTGAGGCGTGGCCTTTGCCTAAACTGACTGGCTGCAAAGTCTACAGGTTCAATCATGATCGACGCTTTCCTCACCGAAGAACAACGCATGATCCGCGACGCCGCGCGTCAGTTCGCGACCGAAGTGCTCGCGCCGAACGCCGGTCAATGGGACCGCGACGGCGCGATTCCCGACGCCGTCGTGCGTCAGTTGGGCGAGCTGGGTCTGCTCGGCATGATCGTGCCGGCTGAACTCGGCGGCACCTTCAGCGACTACACCGCCTACGCGCTCGCGATGGAAGAAATCGCCGCCGGCTGCGCCTCGTGCGCGACCATGATGAGCGTGCACAACTCCGTCGGCTGCGGCCCGATCCTCGCCTACGGCACCGATGCGCAAAAGGACGAATGGCTGCCGAAACTGGCGAGCGGCGAAGTGATCGGCGCGTTCTGCCTGACCGAGCCGCAGGCGGGATCGGAGGCGAATAACCTGCGTGTGCGCGCCATCGAAAAAGACGGCAAATGGGTGATTTCGGGCAGCAAGCAGTTCGTGACCAACGGGCGTCGCGCGGGCGTGGCGATCGTCTTCGCCGTCACGGATCCCGACGCGGGCAAGCGCGGCATCTCGGCCTTTATCGTGCCGACGG
Source organism: Caballeronia sp. BR00000012568055 (assembly GCF_029439455.1). Taxonomy (GTDB): domain Bacteria; phylum Pseudomonadota; class Gammaproteobacteria; order Burkholderiales; family Burkholderiaceae; genus Caballeronia. The sequence continues at coordinate 94,905 of NZ_JAQFVG010000243.1, forward strand.
ATACGCCGGGCTTCAACGTCGGCGCGCCGGAGCATAAGCTCGGCATTCGCGCATCGGATACGTGTCCGATCAACTTCGATGAATGCGCGATTCCGCTTGCCAATCTGCTCGGCAATCGCGGCGAGGGCTTGAAGATCGCGTTGTCAAATCTGGAAGGCGGGCGGATCGGCATTGCGGCGCAGGCGCTGGGTATCGCGCGCGCGGCGTTCGATGCGGCCCGCGCATACGCGAAGGATCGCGTGCAGTTCGGCACGTCGATTGCCAACCATCAATCGGTCGCGAACATGCTTGCGGACATGCAGACGCAGATCAACGCCGCGCGCCTGCTCGTGCATCATGCGGCGCGCATGCGGACCGAAGGCATTCCATGTTTGTCGGAAGCTTCGCAGGCCAAACTGTTTGCATCGGAAATGGCGGAGCGCGTATGTTCCGATGCCATTCAGATTCACGGCGGATACGGCTATTTGCAGGACTATCCGGTGGAACGTCATTACCGCGATGCGCGTATCACGCAGATTTACGAAGGCACCAGCGAAGTGCAACGGATGGTGATTGCACGCAACGTATAAGACACAAATGGGAGACGCAATGAGCGCAGTGCAGGCCTTTATCGACGCACGAGACTTTTTGTTCAGACATCGTACGGATTACGAAACAGCGTATCGCGATTTCGCGTGGCCGGTGCTCGATCGCTTCAACTGGGCGCTCGATTATTTCGATCCGATGGCGCGCGGCAATCACGCGCCCGCGCTGCATATCGTCAGCGATAACGGCGATGAATTGCGTCTCTCTTTCGCGCAGATGAGCGAGCGTTCCGCGCGCGTGGCGAATCATTTGCGTGCGCCCGGCGTCAAGCGCGGCGAACGTATTCTGCTGATGCTGCCGAACCGGGTCGAACTATGGGAAACCATGCTCGCGGCGATGAAACTCGGCGCGATCGTGCTGCCCGCAACCACGCAACTTGCCACCGGCGACTTGCGCGATCGTATCGCGCTGGGTCATGTGCGGCATGTACTGGCGGATTCGAGCGAGGCGCATAAGTTCGAGGGCATCGACGTGCCGGGGTTGCGAATCGCGGTGGGCGCGCCGGTGGATGGATGGCTTGCGTATGACGAGGCTTACGCGGCATCGGCGGAATTTAATACGGATGCCGAAACATATGCGAATGATCCGTATCTGCTGTACTTCACCTCGGGCACGACATCGAAACCGAAGCTCGTGGCGCACACGCATCAAAGCTATCCGGTCGGGCATTTATCGACGATGTATTGGATTGGCCTGCAACCCGGCGATGTGCATTGGAATATCAGTTCGCCCGGCTGGGCCAAGCATGCGTGGAGTTGCTTCTTTGCGCCGTGGAACGCGCAGGCGTGCGTGTTTATCTGCAATTTCGCCCGTTTCGATGCCGTGCGTACGCTTGAAGCACTCGTGAAATACGAAGTGACGACGCTGTGCGCGCCGCCGACCGTCTGGCGCATGCTCGTGCAGGAACCGCTCAGCTCGTACGCGATCAAACTGCGCGAGATCGTCGGCGCGGGCGAGCCGCTGAATCCGGAGATCATCGAGCGCGTGCAGCATGCGTGGGGCTTGTCGATCCGCGATGGCTATGGCCAGACTGAAACGACCGCGCAGATTGCCAACACGCCGGGACAGAAGCTCGTGCCGGGATCGATGGGGCGGCCGCTGCCGGGTTATCGCGTGTCGCTGCTCGATCCGGACGGCGTGATCGCGGAAGAGGGCGAAATTGCGCTGGAACTGAATCCGCCGCCGCTCGGCCTGATGACCGGTTACGCCGATAACCCCACCGCCACCGACAACGCCATGCGCGGCGGCTTCTATCGCACGTCCGACGTCGCCGCGCGCGGTGAAGACGGCTATTTCACCTATGTCGGACGCGCGGACGATGTGTTCAAGTCGTCGGACTATCGGCTGAGTCCGTTCGAACTGGAAAGCGTGCTGATCGAACACGAAGCGATCGCGGAAGCAGCGGTGGTGCCGAGTCCAGATCCATTGCGTTTGTCCGTGCCCAAGGCGTTCGTCACGCTGCGTCACGGCTATACGATCGGCCCGGAACTGGCCAAGAGCGTGTTCGCGTTTTCGCGCGAAAGGCTCGCGCCGTACAAGCGCATTCGTCGTCTGGAATTCGCCGAGTTGCCGAAGACCATTTCTGGCAAGATTCGTCGTGTCGATCTGCGCAGGCAGGAAGCATCGCGCGTGCAGGACGGCGCGCGCGGCGAGTTCGAGTTCTGGGAAGAGGACTTTCCGGAGTTGCGGCAGACAACGGCGTCGTGAACGTATCGTTACGAATAAAAAAACGGCGAAGCTCATTGCTTCGCCGTTTTGCTTTTCACCGGATAAGCCGTGAAAGCATGCGCATACCGTTCAATGACCGCGCCGTTGCGCGTGGAGCGGTCACGAAGGCATGGCTAGTGTGCTGCGGCGCGCCGTCCGGACAACCGTGTGAGAACCGGAAGATTGTGGCGATTGCGCGGCTTCGATGACGGCGGCGGCAAGAACGACACATCCGAATAATCTGCGGTGCCCGCGAGCGGATCGGCGTCGAGCACTTCGATGTTCTCCAGCTTGAGCGGCGCGGGCTCGACCAGATCATTCAGCACCGGCGCTTCACGCTCCGCGACTTCCTCGACCTTCAGCCCGAGTGAGCCACGCACGTTGACACCACGCGTGCGTACGTCGAAACCTGCCTGGCGAATGATGTGCTCACGCGATTTCCAGAATTCGAGGCCCGCTTGCGTCATGGGGTGCATCGACACGTATTCGATCACGATCTCGTAACCGCGCACTTTCGGGTAATTCGCCAGCAACTGTCCCGAACGAATATGTCGAATGCAGTGATCGATTTTACGAGTAAGCAAATTCCTATGTTCCGATTCGTCCTGCCAATCGAGTTCGTCGAAAATGCCGACATAAACTTTCTTGAATAGGATATTCACCCCTACGTAATCGATTGCTTCCACGTCGCGCACTGACATGGCCTTCCCCTGCGCCCTGGCGGGCAAGATTCAAAGGACTGCATTGTAGCGGAGAATGCCTGGGCAAATAGCTGTAAAACTTTGAGTTAACTGATTTAAATTCTCAAATTCGTCAGACTCCGAATACTCGATTTAAGGCATGTCTTATTGCATACATTAAATCGAGATAATGAATTCGGAATTATTCCGTCTTAATCACGAACGCTTTCCCGACAGCTTCGCCAGATCCTTGTCCGCGGTGCCATCGGCGATGCTTTCGCCATTCACCGCTTCCACTTGCGGCAGCGGCGGCTGCTCGTTGATCCACGCATTCAGAATGGCCGAGGTCACCGCCAGAATCACCGGCCCGATAAACAATCCGACGATGCCGAACGCGAACATGCCGCCGAGCACGCCGGACAGAATCAGCAGCATCGACAGATTGACGCCGCGTTGAATAAGCATGGGGCGCAGAAAGTTGTCGAGCATGGCGATCATGATCGACCAGACCAGCAGAAGCGCGGCGGCCACATGCGCGTCATGCCAGAAGAGATAGGCGACGCCGCCGAGCAGCGCCGGCAACGGTCCAATTTGCGCCAGACACAGCATCAGCATGACGGCCGTAATCACGCCCGCCGCCGGCACGCCCGCCACCCACAAGCCGATGCCGCCCAGCGCCGATTGCGTCACCGCCGTCACCACGATGCCCAGCGCCACCGCGCGAATGGCCAGCCCCGCGAGCTTGACCGCTTCCGCGCCGCGCTGCGCCGCGATACGCGTGGCAAAGCGCACGATGTACTGCGCCGCCGCCTCGCCGCGCATATACAAAATGCCCGAGATGATGATGGTGATGGCCATATGCATGACGAACACGCCGACCACGGCCGCATGCGAAAGCATCCAGCGCGCCGCGATGGTCACATACGGTTCGAGCTTGGCGAGCAGACCACCGGGACCGGCATCCGACAGCGACTGCCATTCGGTCGCCACACGCTGACCGGCGACGGGCACATCGTGAACCCAACTCGGCGGCGGCGGCAGCGCGTAAGTCGGCAGCGATTTGATCGCCGCCATGATTTCCGCGCCATGCAGCGCGAGCGTGGAGATCGCTTGATAAAGCGGCAGTACGATCACGATCAGCAGCATGAGCAGCATGACCGTGGTGGCGATCCAGCGCCGGTTGCCCACGCGCCGCTGCACGCCGAGCATCAGCGGCCACGTGGCCACGACGATGGTCGTCGCCCAGATCAGACCCGGCAGGAATGGCCGAAGCACATACAGACTGCCGATGGTCAGCCCCGTGAGAATCACGATGATCAGCAGAATCCGCGCGATATCGACCGATTGCCGCGGCGAAGGATTGGGTTGCCCGTTCGGTGTGGTTGACATGAGCGTGGAATCGGCAAGAAGAGGAATGATCAGGACAAGAAAGCAGCCTGATACGACGGCGGCATCATACCCGCATTGCAATCCATACTACTAAAAAATTTGGTGCGATCAGGTCATGGTACGAGACATAACGATCAACACGGTTTCTGGAATTGCATCGTTAAATTGCCTATGCTCATTGAGGACGTGAAGGACGCCGATCGAGCGACCCCGACGTTCACCCCACCGCGCAAAACAAGAACGAATTGGGAGACTGCCATGTCCGGTTATTCCCGTACTTCGCTTGGTTCACTCGCCGTCGTGCTCGGCGCTTTCGGGATGATTACATCGCCCGGAACGCGCGCAGCGGACGAGATACAAAACACCAATACCACGCAAGCCGCGCCGGTTCCATCGGCGTTGCGGCCCGTCTCGCAAACGCAACTCGACGCGTCCGGCACCGACAGCGCGTCGTGGCTGCATTCGAACGGATCGTATGCGCAAACGCGCTATGCGCCCGCATCGCAGATCAATACGTCGAATGTCGGCAAGCTCAAACCGGTGTTCATCTTCCAGACCGCCGTGATGGAGTCGATGGAAACCGCGCCGATCGTATCGAACGGCGTGATGTTCCTGACCACGTCCTACAACCACGTCTATGCAATCGATGCCGTCACCGGCAAAGAGTATTGGCATTACAAGCACAAGATGGGTTCGGTCACCACGTTCTGCTGCGGCCCGAACAATCGCGGCGTCGCGATCTCCGGCGACCGGCTCTACATGGGCACGCTCGACGCCAAACTCGTCGCGCTCGATGCGAAAACCGGCAACGTAGTCTGGTCTTCGCAGATCGCCGATCCCGAAGAAGGCTATTCGGAAACGATGGCCCCGGTCGTCGTCGATGGCAAGGTGCTGATCGGCACGAACGGCGGCGAGTACGGCATACGCGGTTTCGTCAAAGCGTTCGATGCGAATTCCGGCCAGTTGCTCTGGACCTTCTACACGATTCCCGATTCCGGTCAGGAAGGCGTCTGGGCCGAAAACGACGCCGTGGGCCGCAACATGAAGCGCGATATCGCCGCCGAAAAGAAGACGCTCGCGGAAAAGGGCGGCGACTTCTACAAGCAACTCGGCGGCGGCGTGTGGATGGCTCCCGCCGTCGATCGCGCCTCGCACACGCTGTATTTCGTGGTCGGCAATCCATCGCCGGATTTGTATGGCGCAATTCGCCCCGGCGACAATCTTTATACCGATTCCCTCGTCGCTGTCGATCTCGACACGGGCAAGTACAAATGGCATTACCAGTACATCGCGCATGACGTGTGGGACCTCGATGCCGTCAGCCCGCCGATTCTCATCGACGTAAAGGACAAGGATGGCAAGACGATTCCCGGCATCATCCACGGCGGCAAGACGGGATTCGTCTACGTGCACGACAGGCGCGACGGTCATCTGATCCGCGTCTCCGAAGCGATGATTCCGCAGGAAGGCGTCTGGACCTTGCCGACGGCGAACGGCGCACGCATGTTGCCGGGCGCGAACGGCGGCGTCGAATGGTCGCCGATGGCCTTCAATCCGAAGACGCGTCTGGCCTACGCCGCGAATCTTCATCAGCCGATGACGTATCAGGTGGAAGACGCCGCGTATCCCGGCGGCAAGCTGTGGCTCGGCGGCGCGTTCAAGACCATTCCGTCCGAGCAGCAATGGGGCAGGCTGGTCGCGGTGAACGTGGACACGGGAAAGATCGCGTGGGGCGTGAAGACCGACCAGCCGTTGATCGGCGGCGTGCTGGCGACGGCGGGCAATCTCGTCTTCAACGGCGAAGGCAACGGCATGTTCACCGCGTTCGATGCGTCCAGCGGCCGCAAGCTCTGGGCGTTCCAGTGCGGCGCGGGCGTGAATGCGCCTGCGGTGTCGTACATGGTCAACGGCAAGCAATACATCGCGGTGGCGGCGGGCGGCAATACGCAGCTCGACTACAAGCGTGGCAATAGCGTCGTCGTGTTCGCGCTGAACTGACCGATGATGACCCGCCCGAAGCGCCTGCGCGTCTGGCTCGTGTATGCGCTGTGGACCGTCGCGTGCCTGTTATTGTCGCTGCCTTCCCATTCTTTCGCGGACGCGCAGGCCGGCGCCGCGAAAGCCGCCGTGTGCGCGGCGTGTCACGGCCAGAACGGCAATTCGACGAGCGGCGATTATCCGTCGCTCGCGGGTCAGACATCGCGTTATATCTATCTCGAACTGCGCGACTTCAAAGCGGGCCGCCGCAGCGATCCGCGCATGTCGCCGATGGCCGCGAATCTCTCGCCCGACGATATGCACGATCTCGCCGATTACTTCGCCGCGCAAACGCCCGCATCGACCGACTTCAAGGCAGATGCGGTCAAGGTCGAAGCGGGACGCAAGAAGTCCGAAGAGGTGCTCTGCACGATGTGCCATCTCGGCGGCTTCAAAGGGCAGAACGAGATTCCGCGCGTGGCGGGTCAGCAGTACGCGTATATCGTCAAACAGTTGCAGGATTTTCGTGCGAAGAAGCGCACGAACGACGCGGGCAACATGACCAGCGTGACGAAGAATTTATCCGATGCGGATATCGAGAATCTGGCCAACTACATCGCCAATCTTCAATGAAAATATCGACGATGCTGTTCGCTGCGTGTTTTTGCGCGAACGTGTATGCGCAAGACGCCGCCTATGCGCTCAACGAACGGCTGCTCGCGGCCACACGCAACGGCGATACGCAAGCCGTCGCGCGTGCGCTCGATGAAGGCGCGAAAGTGGATACGCGCAACCGTATCGGCGATACACCGTTGATCAGCGCGTGCAAGCGCGGCCTCACGCCGATGGCGCGCATGCTGATCGATCGCGGCGCGAACGTGAGTCAGGCCGATGTGCAAGGCATCACGCCGCTGATGGCCGCCGCCTACGATGGCAACGCCGAACTCGCCGCGTTACTGATCGCGCATCACGCCGGCCTCAAGGCGACCGATCGCGTCGGCAAAACGGCGATGGAATACGCAGCGGGGCGCGGGCACACCGCCATCGTCACGCAACTGCTCGACGCGGGCAGCGATGTCAACACGCCGTATCACAACCATCTGACCGCGTTGATGTGGGCGGCGGGCTACGATCAGGCGCAGACGGCATCGGCGTTGCTGGCGCGCGGCGCGAATCCCGCTCTGCGCGACGATCGCGGCATGACCGCGAAGGACATCGCGGTGCAGACGGGATCGGCGCACGTCGCGGCGCTACTGACGCAATAAATCAGGCGCGCAGAATCCGCTGGCCGAAGCGCTGCGTCCCAAGCTCCGGAAACAAGTTCGACGCGACGCGCTGCGGCTCGATGCCGAACGTCTCGCCCGTCGCGCTGGCGATCACGGCGTCGAGCCCGGTGGTTGGCTTCAGATCGCGCGATTGATACAGCGCGCCATTGCTCAATCCCGGCCAATCCGCGATCACGCGCCCGCCCGATACCGCGCCGCCGAAAATCATCGCCGCCGATGCCGTGCCGTGATCCGTGCCGCCCGTGCCGTTCGCCGCCGCCGTGCGTCCGAATTCGGTGGCAACGAGCACTGTGGTATTGGCCCATTGCGCGCCCATGCCATCGGCGAGTGCGCCGATCATGGTATCGAGCGCCTTGAGCGTATTGGCGAGGCGCGGATTCTGCGCGCTGTGCGTATCCCATCCGCCGGTTTCGATCATCGCGATACGCGGGCCGTCGGGCTTGCTCAGGAAGTTCGCGGCGAGCTTGCCGAGACTCGCGGGATCCTGACGCGCGCCCGCATCGGCGGCGAGGCCGCGAGCCTGCATCGCGGCGTCCCACAGCGGATGCAGTTGCGCATCGCCGGCATAGAGCTGGGAGACGCGCGTGATGAGATCGTCGGGCGCTTGCGGCAGCGACGACGGCGCGTACGACGTCACCTGCGCGCGGCCACGCAAGGCCAGCGGAACGGTTGGCGCGAACGCGATGGCATCGGTGCGCGGCGCGGGCAGCATCGACAATAAGCGATTCAGCCAGCCGTCTTTCATCTGATACGGCGCGGTGCCACCGGTTTCGAGCACGTTCTGGCCGTCGAAATGCGAACGCTCGCGATAGGGCGACGCCACCGCCTGCACGAACAGCGCCTGTTTATCGCGATACATCTGCGCCGTGCGCGCAAGCGACGGATGCAGCGCGAAAGTGCCGTCGAGCTTGAACGCATTCGATGCATCGATCGCCAGCGGCCCGCGCAGCGACGCATACGCCGGATCGCCGTACGGCACGACGATATTCAGCCCGTCTGCCGCGCCCCGCTGAATCACGAACACGAAGCGCTTGTCGGTTTCGGCGGAGGCGAACACGAGTTGCGGCGCGATGAGCATCGCGCCTGCGCCTGCACCGGCGCACGTCAAAAAATGGCGACGCGAAATCATGGTTTCATCTCCTCAGAAAATCGGGCGATACGAGCAGCAGCGCCAGCGCGGTCTGCTGACTTTCGGCGCGGGAAATGGCGGTGGCCGTGGTTTCGGACAGCGAACCGGGCAGCAATTGCGGACCGAGCGCGCGGGCATCGAGTGAATCGCCAGTGCGGGCGGAAAAGCGTTGTGCCAGTTCCACGCGGCGCACCAGCGCGTCGGGCGCAGCCCAGCTCGCGGCGACATCGTCGAAACCGGCGGGTGAGCCGGGACGCCAGGTTTGCTGGCCCAATTGCGTAAGCAGCGGCGCGGCCTGCATGCCGTGGAGATCGGTACGACCCAAACCGCGCAGCGAGGAAATGGTCCATTCCCACGGCGTCTTGAACTTGGCGGGGGTACTCGACCACGCTTCCGGCGACTCGATCAACACGCGATACACACTCGGCAAATCGCCGCCGCTGCGCATGAAGGTGGTCGCGAGGCGCTCGGTCAGCGCGGGCGGCGGGTTATCGGCGACGAAATGGCGCGCGAGCTTGAGCGCGATGTGCTGCGCGGTGGCGGGCGATGTCGCGAGATCGTGCAGCACGGCAAGCGGCTGCGCTTCATCGGCCTGAGCGGATTGTGCGTACTGACGGCCCATGATCGTGCGCACGCCGGGTTCGTGCACGCGCGCGCGGAACACGAACTGGCCGGGCGGCACCGGTTCGTTGCCCGCGTTCGCGCCCATCGCGCCGAGACTCCAGCCGGTGAGCGCGCGCGCGAATTCGGTTACGTCGGCCTGCGTGTAGCCGCTGCGCACGCCGAGCGTATGCAGTTCCATGATCTCGCGCGCGAGGTTCTCGTTGAGGCCGCGCTTGTTGTCGGGATTGCGCATCGCGGCGCGTTGCGCGGCGACGCTGTCCGGACCGATGGAACGAGGCTGATCGAGAAAAATCTGCATCGCCGGATGGCGCTCGACGGCGATCAGCATGTCTTCGAAACGGCCCAGCACGTGCGGGCGGATCGCTTCGGTTTCGAAAGAACCGGCGAGCATCGCCACAGGCGGCTTTTCGATCGATACGGCGAAGTGGTTCGACCAGAAGTGCACCAGCCGTTCGACGAACGGCGCGCTCGCGGTCAGCGCACTCGCGACGCGGGCATCGACGGCGCTGCGGTAGTCGTCGCGGATCATCTCCGCGTATTGCTTGCGCACGGCGGCTTTGTCTTGCTTGTCGTCGCTCTTCGTGTCTTTTAACGCGCGCTCGCGTTCAGCAAATTGCGCGGAAAGCTGCGCGCTGTTCGGCTGATTCGACAAAGCGGCGGGCATCGGTTGATACGCGCTACGTTTCGGATCGGCCTGTTCGGTAAGCCAGCCGCGCGGATCGTCGGGCAGCGCTTCGCCCGGCCGCGCGCCGAGGCCGAAGCGATTCACCGCGATGGCGGCAGGCGAGAGTTGCGGCGCGATGGCCATGATGTTGGTCTCCTGCGTGGTTTTCTACTTACACGTGCGAATCAGCGAAATCCGTCGTTTTTATTGCGCGGGCCGTTCTTTCGGCGGCACTGCGCGCAGCGGGCCGTATCGCTCCATTGCGCCGACGAGTTTGATGCGCTCCTCGGGCGTCAACGTCGCCGCGAAATTCGCGACCGCGCCTTCGATACGCGTGCGCAGCCCGATATCCGCTTCACGCGCGCGCACCAGCGCAGCATCGAGCGCCGCGCGATCCAGCGTCGGCGCGGCGAGCACGTGCGCGAGATCGATACGCGCATCGCGCGCCTGCCGGATCAGCGGTTGACTATCGCGCCGCGTTTCGCGCAGCGCATCGCGTAATTCGCGTTGACGGTCGGCGGAGAGATCGGCGGCGGCGAAGCGGATGCCGCGTTGCTGCTCGGCATCGGCGCGTTGATGTGTAAACATCCCCGACACGCGATACGCCCCGCCCGCCAGCGATCCCAGCAAAAACACATTCAGCACGATCGATACGACCGCGATCGTCTTGATGAAACGTGGACTCATTGATCGCTCCAGTCGTCGGGCGGCGCGCCGAACGCCGTGCCCGAATACGATTGATCGAACCAGCCGTGCGTGTGCGACGCCGTCTGCGCGGGCGATGCCGCGAGCATCGACACGATCAGCGCGCCAACGGCGACGCCCGCCGCGCCCGCGCCGACAAAACCGACGCCGGAGAACCACACACGCGGCCTTCGCCAGAACGGCCGCCGCTTCGCCGCCGACGCGACGATACGGCTGATCAACTGCGCGGACGGCGCTTCGACTTTATGCGCATCCAGCAGGCCATCGAGCGCGCGTGCTTCGGCGAGTGCCGCCAGCGCTTCAGGATCGCGCGCCTCGATCAGCGCGCGCGCCGCTTCGCGCTCGTCAGGCGGCCAGCGCTCGGGCAGCGCGCCATAGGCTTCGGTGAGATGGCGGAATCGTTCGGGTGTCATTTCGTTTCCCCGGCGGGGCGCTCGAGATCGGCGAGCGCGATCTTCAGATTGCGGCGCGCGCGGGCGAGCAGGCTTTCGAGCGCGTCCACGCTCACGCCCATCAGCGCGGCGGCTTCCGCGTTCGGCAGTTCCTGGTAGTACTGCAACACCAGCGCTTCCCGCTGACGCGCGGGCAGCGCCTGTAAAGCACGCCCGATCCGGCTGCCGGTGCCCGCGGCATCGAGCCGTTCGTCGGGCAGCGGGGCGGCATCGGCCTGTTCAGGCAGATCGTCATCGGGTGCGGTGGTTTCGCGTTGCTTGCGCAGCCGGTCATGACAAAGATTGAGTGTCACGCGATGCAGCCAGGTATCGAAGCGCGCCGCGCCGGGTTTCCAGCGCGGCGCAATTTTCCAGATGCGCAGAAATGCTTCCTGCGCGATGTCGTCGGCTTCGTCGCGATCGCCGAGCATGCGCGACGCCAGCGCGACGATGCGCGGCAGTTTCCTCGCGACGATCTCGCGGACCGCGCCCGAGTCCTGATTGCCGACGCGGGCCAGCAGCGCGATATCCGGATCTTCTTCTTCGTTCAAAGTCGTGTCGGTTGTGGTGTCGCGCGGGTGTTACCGCCTTAATAAACCACTACGGCCGGCGCGCGGTAATAAGCCGGATGCGCGGGATACACCACGCAGCCGGCCAGCATCACCTCCGCGAGCGCAATTGCGCAGAGCGTCTTCAACATGATGAATCACCTTATGACGATTGATAACGCGCCGCCTCGTGTTCCGGTTGTCCGGTTATCGTGCTCGGGCGGGCGGCGCGGGTCTCCTGCGAAGAAAGCGGATCGCGTGAATCAGGCCCAGTGGCCTTCGACCCAGCGGTAATGCGGACCGCGCTGAATCCAGTGGCCAGGCACCCAGCGGTAGCCCACGCGCACCGGACGCCAGTGTCCAGGCGCCCACACGTATTGACCGCCCGCCCAGCGCCAGTGGCCGGGATCCCACGCGTAACCCGCACGCGGCGGAGGCGGCGGTTCGGAGCGCATCGGCGGGGGCGGCGCGTTCGGCGCAATGATCACGGCCTGCGCCGACGCTTCGCTGCTATGGAGGAGGGCAAACGAGCCAGCGGCCAGCGGCGCGCCGAATGCGGCGAGCGCGGCGAGTCGAATCGTCCAGATATTTTTCTTCATGAGCTTTCTCGTCGGTTTTTGGTTGCGACATTCGGTTAAACGTCGTATCGGCGGGAAATCCGTCGCTCTATCGTTGCGGAAGTTGTAACGAGTTTTTACGATCGACCGAAAGTGTCAGACGAGTGTGTCGAGTCCTTTGACCAGCCGCTCGGCCAGACGCGGCTGCTTCAATTGCTCGATCCACCATTTCAGCGCGCGGCCTTCGTGATCGCCGCGCCACGCGACATAAAGCGTGTTCGGCTCACGCGGATCGGCGGTGATTTTTTCGATAAGTTCGCCGCGCGCCAGCAAGCCCGCCACGCGATGCCTCGGCACCCAGCCGATGCCCAATCCCTGCCGCTGCGCCAGAATTTTCGCCCGCATGCTCGGCACGGCCAGCGCGCTCTGTCCGCCGACCACGCCGTACGCGCGCCCCGCCGATGCCCGCGACGAATCCGCCACCACCACTGCGCGATGCGCCGCGATCTGCTCGCGCCGCAGCGGTTCATCGACGGCGGCGAGCGCGTGGCGCGATGCCACTGCGAATACCCATTCCATCACGCCGAGTTCGAACCAGCGCAGGCCGGGAATCGCGGGCGGCTCGTTGGTCGCGCCGACGATCAGGTCCGCGCGGCCATCGCGGAGCGCTTCCCAGGTGCCGCTCAGCACTTCGTGCGTCATGCGCAGCGTGACGCCGGAGCCGAGCGCATCGAAGGCTTGCACGACGGGCAGCATCGTTTCGAATTCGAGTATTTCATCGCAGACGATCCACAGCCGGTCTTCCCAGCCGCTCGCGATTTGCTTGACGCGCTGCGATAAACGGCCTACGTCGAGCATCAGCCGCGCGGCTTCATCGGCGAGCAGATGGCCGGCGGGCGTGAGTTGCAGGCGATAGCGGCGGCGGTCGAACAGCAGCGCGTCGAAGCGCGTTTCGAGTTGCCGCGCGGCGTGCGAAACGGTGGAAGGCGCTTTGCCCAGCCGTGCCGCCGCGCGCGACAGACTGCCGGTTTCGCGGATTGCGTCGAGCAGCGAGAGTTCGTCCTCGGACAACATGTTCGGCTCCATCGAACGTGTTCAATGGAGCGATCCTACGGCAGTTTCGCGGCGGTTTAGTCGTACTTGTACACACCGTGCTTCGTCTTGCGGCCAAGGCGACCCGCCGCAACGAGTTCGCGCATCAGCGGGCAGGCGCGGTATTTCGAATCGCCGAAATCTTTCAGGAACACGTCCATCACCGACAAACACACGTCGATACCAATCAGATCGGCCAGCGCCAGCGGCCCGATCGGATGATTCGCGCCGAGCTTCATGCCCGCGTCGATTTCCTCGGCGCTCGCCACGCCTTCATAAAGCACGTAGAAGGCTTCGTTGATCATCGGCACCAGAATGCGGTTGACGACGAAACCCGGCGAATTGCGCACGCCGATCGGCGACTTGTCGAGTGTTTCGGTCAGTTCGCGCACGGCGGCGAAGGTTGCGTCGCTGGTCTGAATGCCGCGAATCACTTCGACCAGTTGCAGGAGCGGCACCGGATTGAAAAAGTGCATGCCGATGAAGCGTTCCGGCTGACTCAACGTGGCCGCGAGCGAGGTGATCGAAATGGACGACGTGTTCGACGCGATGATCGCGTCTTCGCGCGCCACGCGTTCGATTTCCTTCAGGATGCGATGCTTCAGATCGACGTTTTCGGTCGCTGCTTCGATCACGATATCCGCTGCCGACAGGCGACCATAATCCGTCGATGTTTCGATGCGTGCGATGGCCGCATCGCGCGCAGACGCTTGCAGCTTTTCCTTCGATACGAGCCGCTCCAGGCTGCCCGTGAGCGTGGCGACGCCGCGAGCGAGCGCGGCATCGTTGACATCGATCATGATGACCTGCAAGCCTGCGACAGCCGCGACTTGCGCAATGCCGTTGCCCATGGTTCCCGCGCCTACGATACCGACGGTCCGAATGCTCATGCTGTCTTCCTCCAGTGATGGCGCCGGACCTGCGCCCGGCAAACTCGATGAATTTCAGGGCACGCATCGCCCTTTATCCGCGATTCTACCCAGCGAAAAAGACAGAACGCGGATTTACGTGCGGCCCATTCCCATTCGATAGGAAACCGAAACGTGTGCTTTGCGTGAAGCCTTAGCCGAACGCCGTCAGATCTTTCGCTTCGATACCCTGCGCGCGGCAGAACGCGGCATAGCGTTCCCAGCCGCTGCGCCAGTCTTCGGCGGCCAGCACTTGGCCGCCGTCGTTCACGAACAGCAGTTCGCCCTGAATGATATTGAGCGTGATGATGTCTTGATTGTCTTGCTCACCGGGGAGCGCTTCGGGCGTATGACTCGACCCCGCCGTCTCGTACACGATGCTCCCTTGCTCCGCGATCCACTCGTGCTCGCGATACTTCCATCGCCCCTGCACGGTATAAACGATCACCGTCCCCGTATGCCGATGCCTCGGCATCTGACCTTTCGCAGGCGCTTTCAGCAACGCGATGGTCTCGCCGCGAATCGGATCGAGTTTGAAATATTTGATCAACACGCGCTCGCTATAGGGCGTGAAGGGCACCCACGGCAAATCGGCGTCGTTGAGGCAGGCGGTCTGAATCTGTTCGAACAGCATGATGTTTTGGCTCCTGTGCAGCACACATTGTAGGCAGTGCAGCACGAGGCGCACGAAGGCCGGACGGATCAAGCCGAAACGCGCCTTATCTGCTATCGTCCGTGCCATGCCAACCGTCATCCAAGTATCCAATCTGTCCAAGACCTACGGGTCGGGATTCCGCGCGCTCTCCGATATCAATCTGGAGATCCGGCGCGGCGAAATTTTCGCTTTGCTCGGGCCGAACGGCGCGGGCAAGACCACGCTGATCAGCACCATTTGCGGGATCGTAAATCCGAGCGAAGGCAAGGTGACCGTCAATGGTCACGATATCGTCACCGACTATCGCGCGGCGCGCTCGATGATCGGCCTCGTGCCACAGGAACTCACCACCGATGCCTTCGAATCCGTCTGGGCGACCGTATCGTTCAGTCGCGGGCTGTTCGGCAAGCCGAAGAATCCGGCGCATATCGAAAAGGTGCTGAAGGCGCTGTCGCTGTGGAACAAGAAGGACAACAAAATCATGACGCTTTCGGGCGGCATGAAGCGGCGCGTGCTGATTGCGAAAGCGCTGGCGCATGAGCCGGAGATTCTCTTTCTCGATGAACCGACCGCGGGCGTGGACGTCGAATTGCGCCGCGATATGTGGAATCTCGTGCGCGAACTGCGCTCGAACGGCGTGACCATCATTCTCACCACGCATTACATCGAGGAAGCGGAGGAGATGGCGGACCGCATCGGCGTGATCAATAAAGGCGAGATCAAGCTGGTCGAAGAGAAAGCCGAACTCATGCGCAAGCTCGGGCAAAAGAAACTCACGCTGCAACTCGAACACACGCTCGATGCCGTGCCGGCCGCGCTCGCTTCGTACGACATGGCGCTGTCGGCGGACGGTCACGAGCTGACTTATACATACGATTCGCACGACGAACCCGGCCGCATCATCGCGCTGTTGCGCCATGTGGACGAAGCCGGCGTGCGCTTCAAGGACTTGCAGACGACGCAAAGCTCGCTGGAAGACATCTTCGTGAGCCTCGTCAGGGAAAACACATGAATCTGTACGCAGTCCGCGCGATCTATCGCTTCGAAATGGCGCGCGCCGGCCGCACGCTGATGCAGAGCATCGTGTCGCCGGTGATTTCCACATCGCTTTACTTTGTCGTGTTCGGCGCGGCCATCGGCTCGCGCATTCCGGAAGTGGACGGCATCAGCTACGGCGCGTTTATCGTGCCGGGTCTGGTCATGCTGTCGTTGCTGACGCAAAGCATTGCCAACGCGTCCTTCGGCATCTACTTTCCAAAGTTCACCGGGACCATCTACGAGCTATTGTCCGCGCCGGTTTCGTACTTCGAACTGGTGCTGAGCTACGTCGGCGCGGCGGCGACGAAATCGGTCATACTCGGGCTGATCATTCTGGCCACGGCCGGGCTGTTCGTGCCGCTGCGCATCGACCATCCGGTGATGATGATCGTATTTTTGCTGCTGACGTCGGTGACATTCAGCTTGCTCGGGTTCATCATCGGCGTATGGGCGGATGGTTTCGAGAAACTCCAGATCATTCCGCTGTTGATCGTCACGCCGCTCACGTTTCTGGGCGGCAGCTTTTATTCGATCAATATCTTGCCGCCGTTCTGGAAGACCGTGGCGCTGTTCAACCCGGTCGTGTATCTGATCAGCGGCTTTCGCTGGAGCTTCTACGGTCTCGCCGATGTGGACGTGGCCGTGAGTCTCGGTATGACGCTGGTGTTCCTCGCGGTGTTTATCGGCATCGTCGCGTGGATCTTCAAGACGGGGTATCGGCTGAAGTCGTAGGGGTTTTCAAGGCGGCAACGGCCCGGCGTGCCAACGCGTACGCCGGTCAAAACGTAAGAGGCGTTCTTCGGATGAAAATCATGAAACGCACGAAACGTGGCTTCTTCGGCGCCTTCACGGCCAATTTTTCCGGCGATGCGATGTCCTCCGCGCACGCATCCCGCGAAGTTCAACATAGCGATGCCGGCTGGCGTCGCCGTCTTTCCTCCGAGCAATTCCGCGTGTTGCGGCGCGGCGCGACCGAGCCGCCGTTCGCCAGTCCGCTGCTGAACGAGCGGCGCGACGGTTTGTTCGAATGCGCGGGTTGCGGGCTGGCGCTGTTTTCATCGGCGGCGAAGTTTGACAGCGGCACGGGCTGGCCGAGCTTTTTCATGCCGATGGACGGCGCGGTGTCCACCCATGTCGATACCGATCTGGGCATGCCGCGTATCGAAGTGCATTGCAGGCGCTGCGGCGGGCATCTCGGTCACGTATTCGACGATGGCCCGAAACCTACCGGCCTGCGCTATTGCCTGAACGGCGCGGCGCTGAAATTTCAGCAGACCGACGCGTAAACAACCTGTCCTCGATTCCGATGAACGCTCCCGAACTCAAGCTGGACACGAGCAAGACCGCGCTCGTGCTGATCGACCTTCAGGCGGGTATCGCCGCGCTGCCGGTGCAGACGCATACGGCCGCCGAAGTGCTCGCCAACGCGCGATTGCTCGCCGATCGATTCCGCGCCGTGAGTGCGCCCGTGGTGCTGGTGCGCGTCGCGTGGCCGTCCGCGCCGGGCGGCTTGCGGCCGATCACCGATTCGCCGCAAGCGATGCCCGAGACCGCGCCCGCCGGCTGGATGGACCCGTGCCCCGAACTCGGCGTGCAGCCATCGGACATCGTCGTGATAAAGCGGCAGTGGGGAGCGTTCTACGGCACGGACCTCGATCTGCATTTGCGGCGGCGCGGTATCGATACGATCGTGCTGGCGGGCATTTCCACATCCATTGGTGTGGATTCGACGGCGCGCGGCGCGAACGAGCGTGGCTATCAGCAAATCTTCGTCGAAGACGCCATGGCCGATCTCCACGCCGATATGCACGATGCCACATGCCGCTTTATCTTTCCGCGCATCGGCCGGATTCGTTCGACGCAGCAGGTCTTAAGCGCACTCGCGTAGCCTATGCTTGAGTTGTCGAGCGATGCAGCGCAAAGCGAGGTGCGGCAATGGCGATTCCCAAAGTAGCGATTGCATGTCAGGGCGGCGGCAGCCACGCAGCATTCGCGGCGGGCGTGCTGCAGCGCTTGTTCAGCGCGGAGTGCTTTAACCGCTTTGAGCTGGTCGGCTTGTCGGGCACGTCGGGCGGTGCGATGTGCAGCGCCATCGCGTGGGCTGGTTTGCTGCTCGATGGCCCCGCCGATGCCGTCGAACGCCTCGCCGGATTCTGGCGCGATCTCGAAGCGCGCGCCGCGCCGGATATCGTTGCGAATGCGCTGGGCGTGTGGGTCACGCGCCTGCCGGTCAGCGCCGAAGTCAGTCCGTATCTCTATCCGCCGATTGCCGAAGATCGCTTGCGTGAACTGCTGAGCAAGCATCTTCCCTTCAACGCGCTTCCCACCGATTCCGCCCGTCGCGCCAAACCCACGCTGCTGATCGGCGCAACCGATGTGCGCACCGGCGACCGTTTGATCTTTCCCGGCGAGCATCTAAATCAGGACCAACTGGTGGCGTCCGCCGCCGTGCCGCCGATTTATCGCGCGGTCGAAGCGAGCGGGCATTTGTGTTGGGATGGCCTGTTCAGCAGCAATCCGCCCGTGCGTGAATTCACCGACTTTGACCTCGCGCATCGTCCGGATGAAATCTGGGTTGTGCAGATCAATCCGCAGCGGCGGCACGAATTGCCTGAGTCCTCGAACGAAATCATCGATCGGCGCAACGAATTATCGGGCAATCTTGCGCTCGGGCAGGAGCTTTACTTCACGACGCGCATCAACGCGCTGATCGAACAAGACGAGTCTTTGAAGGCGCGCTACAAGCCCATCAAGATACGCGTGGTGCAGATGCATCTCGAAGCGCGCGATTATCCCGGTCCCCTTGATTACGCGTCCAAACTCGATCGAAATCCTGCGCTGATTCATGCATTGCTGCGCAAAGGCCGCGAACGCGCCGAGTGGTTTTTCGATGCGCGTTCCGACTGGCCGCGCGACGGCACCGCGCCGCATCGCAGCGTGTACGCAACGAAACCCACGGTGATGTCGGGCGCGGCCTGATGCGTGCGCTATCGGTTCAAATTGGCGTGTGAGTTTTGACAAAATTTCGCAGTCCGATCATTCATGATTGATCCTTCGACGCGGCACAATCCGCTCACGAGCCTCGCTGGTCGCTCGAAACAAAGGAACATAACCATGACAATGAAAGTATTCGGGACTGTTGCAACCACGCTGTGTACCGTGCTGGCGAGCACGGGCGCGTCGGCGATGGTCAACGCCTCATCCATTGCGGGCGCGGTGCTCGTGCAGACCATCGACACGGTGCAGTCGGTCGATCCCGAAGCGCATCGCGTCACCGTTGTCGATGCGCAAGGACATGCCACGCAGTTGAACGTCGGCAGTCAGGTACTTGACCTTCGTCAAGTGTCGGTCGGTTCACGCGTGAATAGCAGCGCCATGCAGCCGGTCACGCTGACACCCGTCAAGCATGCCAAAGTGCAGGAGATGATTCCCGGCGACAAGGAATTCGTCGCGCAGGTATCGAGCGTCGATGTATCGACGGGCGTGGTCGTACTGAAAGACGCCAACCAACTGCCGATCGAGATTCACGCACGCGACGCGCACGAGGCAGCCAAGCTCTCGAGCGGCTCACTGGTCAAAGTCGTGCTGCAGACCAAAAAGTAATTCGAAACGCTGCGGAAAAATGCGCAAGTTAAGAGTTTTCTACTGGCTTGTGCGTATGCATTTCCCGTACTTTGTCGCTTCTGCATCGACGGTTCCCCTCCGGCGATGTGGATGTCCGGTCTTCCCCAGACCGGACGTCGCGCTTCTCCCCGAGCGCAGGACGCGCGGCGTGTATCGCGCGCGTCCACTTCTCTTGTTTCCCGCGTAAGCGTTATACGGCCGGTGCTGCGATCAATCGCACGCGCGTAATTTCCGATGGCGCGCCCAGACGTTTCGGCGGTCCCCAATAGCCGGTGCCGCGGCTCGTATAGACCCACAATCCGTTGAACCTGACGAGGCCCGCGACGAACGGCTGCTGTAATCGCACGAAAAAATTCCACGGCAGGAACTGGCCGCCGTGCGTGTGGCCGGAAAGCTGCAAGTCGAAACCGGCATCGGCGGCGGCGGGCGCGCTGCGCGGCTGATGCGCGAGCAGCACGCGCACGGTGGCGTCGTCGGGGGCGCCGCTGATGGCTTTGGCGGGATCGCTGTGATGTTCGGGATCGAAACTGCCGGCGCTGTAATCGGTGACGCCCGCAATCACGGCGCGCGCGCCGTCGTGATCGAGCACGACATGCTGATTGAGCAGCACGATCAGGCCGAGCCGTCGAAATTCCGCGATCCACTTTTCCGCGCCCGAGTAGTACTCATGGTTGCCCGTGACGAGAAACGCGCCGTGCCGCGCGCTCAGTTCGGACAGCGGGCGCGTGTGATCGGCCAGATGCGGCACCGCGCCATCGACGACATCACCCGTGACGGCGATCAGATCGGGCTTCAATCCATTCACCGCCGCGACGATCCGCTCCACGTAATGACGCTTGATGGTCGGACCGACGTGGATATCGCTGATCTGCACGATCGTGAAACCTTGCAGCGCGGCGGGCAGATTGTCGATCGGCACATCGACACTGACGACCGGCGCGCGACGCCGAGCGTTGTAAAACCCGATCGCCGATGACATCAGCGCGAGCGCCGGCACCACCAGCGCACTGCGCGCCACGAACGTGGGCGAGCCGATCGGCGCACCGCGCAGCCAGTCGGTCACACGCACGGCCAGCAAGACGATGTCGCGCACAAAGGTCAGCAGCAGCAACGACGAAAAGAACCCGAGCGCCGTCAGCCCCAGCCACGCAAGACGATCCGACAAAGGTTGCTGTTCGATATTGCGCGCCGACATGCCAAGCGGTATCAGTACCAGTGAAGCCACCAGCAGCGCCACCGCGAGCACTTTCCACGCATGCGCGACCGGCGCATCCGGAATCAGCCGCACGCCGACATAGATATGAAAGAGAACGCCGATACCGATGAAACGGATAAAGAACGCGGAGCGACGCATAACGGCCCTGAGAGAGGTGACGAACGGCGCATCGACGGGTGCGTTTATGCACAAAATTGCGCCCGCGCCGACTCTGGAACCGATTCTACCGGTTCGTCAAAATGTGTGCCGCGAGTGGGAATGGACATGCCTTATGACGGCGCGGTATAACTTCCGAGCCTCGGCAATATCACGCGTGCCGACAGCAATCTGAAATACTTGGCACTACGGATTACATTACGGAGAACATGTATGAAAATGAAACGTTGCGCGCTTTCGATTCTCTTCGCGATCGCTGTCGCTGCGCCGCTGCGCGCAGCCGTCGCGCAAGATAACGACGCATTGGTCAAGCAGGCAGAAGACACGCTTGCCGCCGCGCCGCCGGTGCATATTCAGGCGACCATTCTCAGTATCGATCGGGGCACGCGGATGGTGACCGTGCGCGGACCGCGTCGCGATGCGACGCTCGTCATCAGCAAGGACGTGACGAACTTCGATCAATTGCACGTCGGCGACAAGGTGGATGTGTTGTACAAGAACGCGGTGTTGCTGACCGCAGACAAGGTGACGGGCAAGGGCGCGGGCGAGCGTGCGCGCAAAGATTCGCAGAGCATCTCGCCCGCATCAGGCGCGAACGGCGAGAGCGGCTTTACTTCTTCGCGTCAGACGGAGGTCGTGGCCACCGTCGAAAATGTCGATGTCAAGCGTCACAAGATAACGCTGCGCGGTCCGTGGCATACGGAAACCATCGACTTGTTGCCGCAGTTTGAATCGCAGAAATTCAAGAAGGGCGACACCGTGCATGCGGTGTTCATGTCGGCGGCGGTGGTGAAGGTGACGCCGGTGGCCGCAGCGAAGTAAGACGCGGCCACCGTGAGCATCAAACGGCGAGACAGAGATACTTGATCACCACATAGTCGTCGATGCCGTAATGCGACCCTTCGCGGCCCAGCCCCGATTGCTTGACGCCGCCGAAGGGCGCGACTTCGTTCGAAATCAAACCGGTGTTGATGCCGACCATGCCGTATTCGAGTTGCTCCGCCACGCGCCACACGCGGCCGATATCGCGGCTGTAGAAGTACGCGGCAAGACCGAACTCGGTGTCGTTGGCGAGGCGCACGGCTTCCTCGTCGGATGAGAATTTGAACAGCGGCGCGAGCGGGCCGAAGGTCTCTTCCTTCGCCACCTTCATGTCGGGCGTGACGTTGGCGAGCACGGTCGCTTCGAAGAAACCGTGGCCGAGCGCGTGACGCTTGCCGCCCGTCATGACCGACGCGCCTTTCGACAGCGCATCTTCAATGTGCGACTCGACTTTCTGCACGGCTGCTTCGTTGATGAGCGGGCCGAGCGTCACGCCGTCGTCCGTGCCGCGTCCGATTGTCAGTGCGCTGACTGCATCGGCGAGTTTGCGGGCGAAGGCGTCGTACACGCGTTCGTGCACATAGAAGCGGTTGGTGCACACACACGTCTGCCCGCTGTTCCGATATTTCGATGCCACCGCGCCTTGCACCGCGGCGTCCAGATCGGCGTCGTCGAACACGATGAAAGGCGCGTTGCCGCCGAGTTCCAGCGTAACTTTCTTGACCGTCGGCGCGCTCTGCGCCATCAGCAAGCGGCCAACCGCCGTGGAACCCGTGAACGACAACTTCCGCACGATCGGATTCGACGTCATTTCCGCGCCGATGGCCTTCGGATCGCCGGTCACGATGCTGAGCACGCCTTTCGGCACCCCCGCGCGTTCCGCGAGCACGGCCAGCGCGAACGCGGACAGCGGCGTGGCTTCAGCCGGTTTCACGACGATAGGACAACCCGCCGCGAGCGCCGGGCCGACCTTGCGCGTAATCATCGCTGCCGGGAAATTCCACGGCGTAATCGCCGCGCACACGCCGATCGGTTCCTTCGTCACAACGATGCGCTTGTCCGCTGCGGGCGTGGCGAGCGTATCGCCCGCGACGCGCTTGCCTTCCTCCGCGAACCATTCGATAAACGACGCCGCATAGCCGATTTCGCCCTTCGCTTCGGCAAGCGGCTTGCCTTGCTCAGCGGTCAGAATGCGCGCGAGGTCGTCGGCGTTGGCCATCATCAGGTCGTACCAGCGGCGCATGATCGCGGCGCGTTCCTTCGCCGTCTTGCTGCGCCATGCGGGCCACGCGGCGTTCGCAGCATCGATGGCGCGGCGCGTTTCGCTCGCGCCCATCATCGGCACGCGGCCGAGCGATTCACCGTTCGATGGATCGAGCACGTCGAAGGTGGCGGCGTTGTCGGCTTGCTGCCATTCGCCATCGATAAAGGCATCGAAACGCAGCAGCGACGCGTCTTTCAGTTGATCTTTCAGGCTCATTCGTTCGGACCTCAAACCGTCGCGCCGACCGTTTCGGTCAGCACGTCTTCGAGAATGGCGAGCGCTTCATCGAACACGGCGTCCTGAATGGTGAGCGGAAACAGGAAGCGAACCACGTTCGAATACACGCCGCACACGAGCAGCAACAGGCCGCGTTCGAGGGCGCGCGTCTGCACGAGTTTGGCAAACGCGGCGTCCGGTTCGGTCGTGCCGGGCGCGCGGAATTCGGCGGCGATCATCGCGCCGGGGCCGCGCACATCGGCAAGTTGCGGCACTTCGCTTTTCAGCGTTTCGAGCTTCGCTTTCAGCTTGTCGCCGAGCACGACCGCGCGTTCGCACAGCTTTTCATCGTCGATGATGTCCAGCACCGCATGCGCCGACGCCACCGCCAGCGGATTGCCCGCGTACGTGCCGCCGAGTCCGCCCGGCGCGGCTGCATCCATGATCTCCGCGCGGCCCACGACGCCCGACAGCGGCATGCCGCCCGCGAGACTCTTGGCCATCGTCATGAGGTCGGGGCTGACGTCGTAGTGATCCATCGCGAAAAGTTTGCCGGTGCGCGCGAAGCCGGTCTGCACTTCATCGGCGATC
Organism: Caballeronia sp. BR00000012568055; assembly: GCF_029439455.1. Classification (GTDB taxonomy): domain Bacteria; phylum Pseudomonadota; class Gammaproteobacteria; order Burkholderiales; family Burkholderiaceae; genus Caballeronia. The sequence continues at coordinate 118,769 of NZ_JAQFVG010000243.1, forward strand.
AGAAGAATGCCGTGTTGATCGCAGATCTTGCGCAGGCCGCGCACGAAATCCAGCGGCGCGGGATTGAAACCGCCTTCGCCCTGCACCGGTTCGAAGATGATCGCCGCGACGCGCGCAGGCTCGATATCGCTCTTGAACAACTGCTCGACCGCGCGCAACGATGCTTCCGTCGATACCCCATGCAGCGCGTTCGGAAACGGCGCGTGATACACATCCGACGGGAACGGCCCGAAGCCGATCTTGTACGGCGCGACCTTGCCGGTGAGCGCCATGCCCATCAGCGTGCGGCCATGAAAACCGCCCGCGAACGCGATCACGCCGGGACGTCCGGTCGCCGCGCGCGCAATCTTCACGGCGTTTTCGACGGCTTCCGCGCCGGTCGTGAAGAACGCGGTCTTCTTCTGAAACTTGCCGGGCGCACGCGCGCTGATCTTTTCCGCCAGCGACACATATGATTCATACGGCACGATCTGATACGCCGTGTGCGTAAAGCAATCGAGTTGCGCGCGAATCGCCTCGACGATACGCGGATGCCGATGCCCCGTATTGCACACCGCAATCCCCGCCGCGAAGTCGATAAAACGCCGTCCTTCGACGTCCCACAATTCCGCGTTCTCGGCGCGCGCCGCATAAAAGTCGCACATCACGCCGACGCCGCGCGGCGTGGCGGCATTTTTGCGGGCTTGCAGGCTGGCGTTATTGAGAGGGGAATTCACGGCGACGATCTCCTTGGGTTCTGTGGCGGCCTGACCAGGCCAGAGCTTTCACGGACAAATATAGAGACATTTGGCTCCGGACATCAGGGCCATTTCATTAAAACCGATGGAGCCACTTTCCAGGTGTAGTGAGTGAACCCTCGCGCGCATGTCGGTCGAAGTGAAATTGGAACTGGCGCACGCCGCGTGAGTGGCGCATGATGTGCGCCGTTTTGCGATTCCGTTTTCATCCTCAAAAGGTTTGCCCATGTCGAGCTTCACTGCGAGCTTTACTGTTTTGGCCGATCTCGCCGACGACGCGCCCGCGTTGCGCGAGATTCGCCAAGACATCCATCGCCATCCCGAACTGTCTTACGAAGAGACGCGCACCTCGGCGCTGGTCGCGCAACGGCTCGAAGAGTGGGGATGGCAGGTGACGCGCGGTATCGCGGGGACGGGGGTGGTTGGCACGCTCAGCGCGGGCGAGGGCACGAAGAGTATCGGACTGCGTGCGGATATGGATGCGCTGCCGATCATCGAGCAAAGCGGCAAGCCGTACGCAAGCGAAACGCCCGGCAAGATGCACGCATGCGGCCACGATGGCCACACGACTATGCTGCTCGGCGCGGCGCGTCATCTCGCGCGCACGAAGCGTTTCAACGGCACGGTGCATCTGTACTTTCAGCCGGCCGAGGAACACGGCGTGCCGAGCGGCGCGGAACGCATGATTCAGGAAGGCCTGTTCGACCGTTTTCATTGCGATGCGGTCTTCGGCGTTCACAATCATCCGGGCGCGCAGCCGGGCACATTTTTGTTCCGCAAAGGGCCGTTCATGGCGGCGTGCGATCAGGTGTCGATCGAAATCGTCGGGGTCGGCGGGCACGCGGCGCGGCCGCATATGGCGGTCGATCCGGTGGTGGTGACGGCGAGCATCGTGATGGCCTTGCAGACCATCGTCGCGCGCAATATCGATCCCGCGCAACCCGCCGTCGTCACTGTCGGTTCGATGCACGCGGGCACGGTCAACAACGTGATTCCGCAGCGTGCGACGCTGGAATTATCGGTGCGATCGTTCAATCCGCAGATTCGCGAACGGCTGCGGGCGCGGATCAAGGAACTGGTGGAAGCGCAGGCCGCGAGTTATGGCGCGACGGCGAACGTGAAGGTCACGCCGGGTTATCCGGTCGTGGTCAATTCGGAGGCGGAAACGGAATTCGCGACGCAGGTGGCGCGCGAACTGGTCGGCGATGAAAACGTCGTTGCGCAGACGGATTTGCTGATGGGCAGTGAAGATTTCGCGTTCATGCTGCAGGAACGGCCGGGCACGTTTCTGCGCATCGGAAATGGTGCGGGCGAGGACGGCTGCATGGTCCACAACCCGCACTACGATTTCAACGACAAGAATTTGCCGATCGGCGCGGCGTACTGGGCGCGTCTGGTCGAGCGATATCTCGCGTAAGAACGCTTACGCCGGCAGTTTGAAGCTGCCGATCGCCTCGCGCAGCATATCGGCCTGATCCTTCAGCGAGTGCGCGGCGGCGGCGGCTTGTTCCACCAGCGCGGCGTTCTGCTGCGTGACCTGATCCATCTCCACCACCGCGCGATTCACCTGTTCGATGCCCGCGCTCTGCTCGCTCGATGCGTGGCTGATTTCATCGAGAATCTCGTTCACGCGCCGCACGGATTGCACGATTTCGCTCATCGTCGTGCCTGCATTAGATACGAGCGATGCGCCTTGCTGCACCGTATCCGTCGATGTCTCGATCAGCGCTTTGATCTCCTTCGCCGCTGTTGCGGAACGCTGCGCGAGGCTGCGCACTTCCGCCGCCACGACTGCGAAACCGCGTCCTTGCTCACCGGCGCGCGCTGCTTCCACGGCCGCGTTCAGCGCGAGAATGTTGGTCTGAAACGCGATGCCATCGATCACGCCGATGATGTCGCCGATCTGCTTCGAACTGGCCGTGATGCGCGTCATCGTATCGATCACATCGCTGACCACGCCGCTGCCGCGCGTGGCGACGTCCGCCGCTTGGCTGGCGAGGCGCGCGGCCTGCGCGGCGCTGTCGGCGTTGCTTTTCACGTTCGCCGTCATCTGCTCCATGCTCGATGCCGTTTGCACCAGCGCCGCCGCTTGTTCCTCGGTGCGCTGCGACAGATCGGTATTGCCCGCCGCAATTTCCGATGCGCCCACGTTGATGTTCTCCGTCCCATGACGCACGCGAGACACGGTTTCGACGAGACCGCGCTGCATCGTGTTCAGCGCGTGCAGGAGGCTGGTCGTATCATTCGGATGCACGCTCACATTGGCCGTCAGATCGCCATTCGCGATGCGATGCGCCGCGCCCACCGCCAGTTCCAGCTCGCCGCCGAGATTGCGCCGGATGCTGCGCAACACGACGATCATCGCGGCCGTCGCCATGGCGCCGAGCAGCACGGTGATGCCGAGCCAGCGCAGCGCGCTTGCATAGAACGCGCTCTGCACGTCGTCCATGTACATGCCGGTGACCAGATACCAGTCCCACGGCGCGAATTTTTGCGAGTACGAGAGCTTGGGCACGGGCTTATCGCTGCCGGGCTTCGTCCACAAATAATTGATGAAACCGCCGCCCGTCTGATCGCCCGCCTTGACGATATCCACGAACAGGCGATTGCCCGCCGGATCGGTATAGCTCGACAAGTCCTTGCCGTTCATCGCGGGCTTGATCGGGTGCATCACCATGGTCGGATGCGAGTCGTTGATCGACAGATAGCCGTCCGTGCCGTAACGGATCGCGCCGATCACGGCCAGCGCCTGTTTCCTGGCATCGTCTTGCGTGAGGGTTTTGTTGTCGGCGAGCGCCGCGTAGTACGTGGTGATGGCGTACGCCTCGCCGACCAGCGTCTTCAACTGCTCCTTGCGATCCTCGATCATCGACGTGCGGTTTTGCCACGCGCCGATCACGCCAATCGCGATCAGGCCGATCCACAGCACGGCGATCAGCGAGCCGAGCTTTCTATTCAACGTCATTCCGTTCATGAGTGCGCCAGGTCGTTTGATGGCGACGGCGACGTGCCGCCGCATGCCCGATTTACGGCACGCGGCGGCGCGAATGAAGGCGTATGAGGGAAATCCCGGACTATTAGCAGTAAATTTTTAAAAGCGCCGGATCGGATCTTTGTCGGGCGGCGCGTCGGGATGCTGCGGCTCGTCCGGACGATGTCCCGGCGATGGCGGCGTGAGCGGATCGGCTTCCGGATCGCGGTTCGGGTCGGCGATCGGATCGGGGACGGGCGTGGTTTGCAGGTCGAATGTCATGTCGATGTTCCTGTGCCTTATCGCTTAAAGCGCGTCGTGTTCGGCGGGCATATGCAGCGTGAATGGCCGGCCGGGATGCGCGTCGCGGGTGCCGGAGAGTTCGGCGCGCGCCCGGGCGATGATCGCGGCGCTGTCGGTATCGCGCGGATGCTCGGCGAGCACGATATGGGGCGTGCCGAGCGCGCGCGCTTTGGCGACGGGCGAGGGCGCGGCGGCATCGTCGGAAAGGAGCAGGCGCGCGTCGGCGATCAGGCGCGGCAGCGTGCGCGGGCCGACCGCGCCGGCGAGGAACAACGCGGCGGTTTGCATCGCGCCCAAAACGCCTGCGGTGCGCTCCGGTTCCGGCGCGTCGCCGACGATGGCGATTTGCCAGCCGTCCGCGGCGAGCTGGTCTGCCACATCGGCGTATCGTTCGGCGGGCCAGGCGGGCGCCGACTGATGGCTGCCGGGATGGATCAGCACCAGCCGTTCGCGCTCGATGCCGTGGAAAGCGACGAGGGCGTCGTAATCGTCGTGCTCGTGTTCGAGGGATGCGGTGGCGCTGGGCATATCGGGAACCAGATTTTCGATCAGCATGGAGAGGGGGATGGCGCGCATCTTTGCTCCGGCAATGGGCTTGGCCACGGTGTGTAGGGCGACCGGGCGTACGAGGCAAAAATCATGGGCAAGCACCGGGCGTGCCCGCGTAGCGCTGGCGCGCTTCGTTTCGCGCCCGGCCTTACGCTCATTGAAGATGCCGGAAAAGGGAACGTCAAGGGCGCATCGGCTGGATTGAAAAAATCGGCAGTCGAAAAGCAAAACCGCCGGCCTGCTTGGCGCAGGCCGGCGGTTTTATAACGCAGTGCAGTCGATGTTCTGTCGATCAGGTTTCCGTGTTGCCGTCTTCCGAAGGCAGCGGCGTCGGCGCGAAGGCTTCGGCGCGGCGGCGGATATCGTCGATTTCGCCGGTCACGAAGGTGCGGTTATCGGCGGCGAGTTTTTCCTGATACGACACGCCTTCCGGCACGCGATGCAGCAGCGCGCGCAGTTCGCCTTGCGTGGTTTGCTCGACCGGCTCGAAGTTGTAGAGGCCGAGCGCGAGTTCGGCGCGTTCGTGCAGCAGGAACAAACAAGTGGCGAACACGCCGACCGCCAGCACTTCCTGCACGCCAAAGCGATATTCGTTCGGCACCGACGAAAACGGCAGATACGCGATCAGCACCGCGCCCGCGAGCGCCAGCGCGATGGTCGCATGCAGCAGCACACCGAGCCGCGCGACGATGCGCTCGCGTTCGGTGTTCAGTTGCCCGGCGGTTTTCGGCACGAGCGCGATCAGGGATTGTTGGCGGCGAAGTTCTTGGAGCGGGAGAGCGGCCATGGAGGTGTCGTCTGGACCTTCGTAGAGCGCCAGTGCGGCGCGACACCGGTAATAACGCGTGGCTTACAAGATCGTTGACGGCACTTTCGTCTTGTTTCTTCCTGTTGCGCCTTGTTGCATCTTCCGTCGATCAGCGCGGCTTGATCGGCGTGCGGATACTCGCCGTGCCGTCCGCAATCTGCTGCGCGAACACCAGCGCCTCCACGATGGTCCCGAACACTTCGGCGCGGATTTTCTCGTCGGTCAGCCGCATCAGATACGACGGGTGATACGTCGGCACGACAATGCGCCCCTTGTGCTCGATCGTCTTCCCCAAATATTCCGATAACGCCGTCCGATGCCCCGTCAGCGCTTTCAGCGCCGTTGCGCCGAGCGCCACCACGACCTTCGGCCCGATCCGCGTCATTTCCTCTTCGAGCCAGAAGCGGCAGGCTTCGCGCTCGCGTTGAGAAGGCGTGGTATGCAGACGCTCGCCGTCGCTGCCGGTCTCCGTTTCGAACTTGAAGTGCTTCACCGCATTGGTCAGATAGAGCGATTCGCGCGCCAGTCCCGCTTCCGCGATCGCCTCATCCAGCAGCTTGCCGGTCGGACCGAGAAACGGCTTGCCTTCGCGATCGTCCTGATCGCCGGGCTGCTCGCCGACCAGCATGACGCGCGCATTGGCGGGACCGACGCCTGCCACCGCCTGCGTCGCGTTGCGCCACAGCGAACAGCGCTTGCACACATCGAGCGACGGCGGCTCTTTCAGCGATGTGCCCTTGAGCGGCTCCAGACTCGTATCGAGCGCGACTTCCATGTCCGACGGCACGTTGCGCGGCCGGCGATCGCGCCGCGAGTAAGGATCGGCGCGCGAGATCAGCGAAGGATCGACGCGACCGTCCGGCGGACTTTTCCAGTAGCGCACCGGCATATGCGAGGCCATTTTGATGGCGTTGGCATGCGCTTCGGCAAAGGTGCTTTCGTAATAGGCCAGCCAGAGCGCTTCGATGGCGTCGCCGCTCACCGCCTCGCCGTTCATGCCGCCCGAGGTCTCGCCGAAATCGGCGGGCTTTTCTTCCGGCTCGCTGGTGCGATCCACGCGCAGCAGTGCGCCGTCCCAGAACGCCGCGCCGTGCGGCGTGGCGATCATCCACGTCGCGTTGCCCATGCGCGTGGCGAAGTGCATGGCCGCGTGCTCCAGCAGATCGTGCACCGGCTCGAACCAACTGATGAACTCGGGCGGCCCGAGCGAATCGTCGCGATGCCGAAAGCGCAGGATCTTGCGCATCTTGTCTTCCTCGGCCCGCACGGATTCGATCATCCGATGCAACCGGCTGCCGTCCTCATCTTCGCGCGATGCCACCGCGCGGTCGCCCTGCGTCCATCGCCACAGCGCCTTGTACAGAAACGGCCAGCGATCCGGCACGCGCACACACGCGGCGGCTTCGAGCATCGACAAAAACTCGCGAGCGATCTTGGGCGGCTTGGGCGCGTTCGGATCGACGGAACCGGGCGGCGGCGGATCGACCACGCCGAACACCGTCGCCGATGCGTCGGACTCCAGCCACAGCACCTCCTGCGGCGGCACGCCTTCGATAAGCAGCGAGCGCGCGGCACGACGCCAGGCGGCGAAAGAGGGATCGAGCGGGACGTTTTTTCTGGTTGAAGGCACGAGAGCTAGCGCATGAAAAGTACTGTATATCCATACAGTGATTCTAGCGATGCCCACTGCTTTTAAGCAAATTTTTACGGTTGGTCGAACCCTTTATGCGAAACAGCCTACCGCTTCGTTTTGTCGATAGAAACGGTGGAATAGCCTTTGCTGAAATTGGCCTATCGCGGCTCGCATGCCGACGAACAAGCCAAACGGAGCGGTCATGCTAGCCATCGTCATCCCTGCCCATAACGAAGCCGATCACATTGCCGCCTGCGTCACCGCGGCGCGACGCGCGGCAGATCATCATCAATTGCTGGGCGAAGACGCGCGCGTGATCGTCGTGCTCGATAGCTGTTCCGATGCCACCGGCGAGACCGCCCGTGCGCACGGCGCGGACGTGACGAGCATCGATGCGCGCAACGTCGGCATGGCGCGTGCGCATGGCGCGGAACGGGCGTTGGCGCTCGGCGCGCGCTGGCTCGCTTTCACCGACGCCGACTCCACCGTCGCCGACGACTGGCTCGCGCGCCAGCTCGACTGCTGCGCGGACGCGGTGTGCGGGGTGATCGGCGTGCGCGACTGGTCACCGCATACCGGCGCGGTACGCGAGCACTTTGGCCGCATGTACACGGATGCGGACGGGCATCGGCATATTCATGGCGCGAACCTGGGGGTATCGGCGAGTGCGTATTTGCGGGCGGGCGGCTTTCCGCCGCTGGCGACGAGCGAAGACGTCGCACTCGTCGATGCGCTGGTGCGAAGTGGCGCGCGTATCGAGTGGAGCGCGGGGCCGCGCGTGGTGACCAGCGCGCGAACGGATTTTCGCGCGCAGAAGGGATTCGGGGCGACGCTGCTGGAGGTGAGCCAGCGGATTCTGGCGGTGGGGAATGATGCGGGAAATGAGGTGGGGCTGGCGGCGTGACAATTCGATTAGGTATCTTGACTAATCTTCGATCTGCGGTTGATATGTCGATGGTAGGAAACGCAGGCGCTACCGCCCCTCCAAATCCCCCGGCAAATCCACATCCCGCAGCACATTCGGATCATCCACTTCCACGACGAAAGGCGTCGCGGTAGCAAACACGCCGCGCGCACCGGCATCGCCATCAAGTGTCATAAGCATGTCGCGATGCCCGATGCCGAATCCCACCGGATGCCCGCGCTTTCCGCGATAAACCGGCGCGACCAGCGCTTCGCCCGCATCCAGCGGACGCGCGACGGCTTCGATACTCGAAGGCTCGATCCACGGCATATCGCCCAGCGCGACCAGCCAGCCTTCCGCTTCCGATGTCGCCCGAACCGCTGCGGCCAGCGTCGCGCCCATGCCGCGCTCGGCATCGATACTGAAGATCACGTTGCAGCCCGCTTCGTTCAGCACATCCGCGAGCTTTTCCGCGCCCGGCCTCACGACGGCCACGACTTCCGCCGCCACCAGCAACAAACGACGCGCCGATTGAAACACCACCGGCGTGCCATCGGCTAACGAAGCAAGCAGTTTGTTGTGCAGTCCGGACGGGTCGAAGCGGGTGCCGAGGCCCGCTGCCAGCAGGATGCCGGTCGCGCTGGACGAATAGGTCATCGCGGCTGCTCGTGTGGGGAGAAGCGTCGATTGTGCAGCGCATCGAACGGCGCGGCAAGCTGAAAAAGCTGCCGCGCATCGTCCGATATTTCACGCCAACACTTTATCCAGCGTCACCGGCAAGTCACGCACGCGCACGCCGGTCGCGTGATAGACCGCATTGCCGATCGCGCCCGCCACGCCCGTGATGCCGATTTCGCCGATCCCGCGCGCGCCATCCGGATTGATATGCGGATCGGCCTCGCCGATAAACGAAATATCCAGCATGCCGATATCCGCGTTCACCGGCACGTGGTACTCCGCCAGATTCGCGTTCGTATAACGCCCGTAGCGCGCATCGAGTTCGGTCTTCTCGAATAACGCCGACCCCACGCCCCACACGATGCCGCCCATCAACTGACTATGCGCGGTCTTCTCGTTGAGTAGCGTGCCAACGTCATAAACGCCGACGATACGCGGCACGCGAATAATGCCGAGGTCCGCATCGACATGAACTTCGACGAACACCGCGCCGAACGAATGAAACGCGAACTGCTGTTTCTCCGCGCCGGGCTTCGTGGTGGCGAAGGTTTCGATTGCGCGGCCGCCGTTTCGCGCGATGATCGCGGCGGCCGGATCGCGCTTGTCGGGATTCGATACGCTCACCACCCAGCCGTTCGATACGCGCACGTCGTCGCCCGGAACGCCGAACAGCGGCGAGCCTTTGTCGGCGAGCGCCATCGAAATAAGCTGATCGCGCGCCTGCGTGCATGCCGCGCGCACCGCTGGCGACACGCTCGCCGCCGATTGCGATCCGCCCGACACCGGCGCTTTCGGCAACGATGAATCGCCCAATGCAAAGCGCACGTAATCGAGCGGAAAGCCGAGCGCGTCGGCGGCCACTTGCGTCATGACCGTGTAGGTGCCGGTGCCGAGATCCTGCGTGCCGGAGGCGACCATCGCGGTGCCGTCGGGCAGAATGCGCGCCACCGCCGATGCCTCGCTGCGATTGGCCGGATACGTCGCCGTCGCCATGCCCCAGCCGATCAGCGTATTGCCGTCGCGCATCGAACGTGGTTGCATGCTGCGGTTCGCCCAGCCGAATTTATCCGCGCCGCGCTGATAACACTGAAGCAGCGACTTTTCGGACCACGGTTTTTTCTCTTGCGGTTCCATCGCCGCATGATTTTTGATGCGAAACGCCAGCGGGTCCATGCGCAGTTGATACGCCATCTCGTCCATCGCGGTTTCGAGCGCGAAGCAGCCGCTCGTTTCGCCGGGCGCGCGCATGAAAGTCGGCGTGCCGATATCGAGTTTCACCAGCTTGTGCGTGGTCGCCTGATTCGGCACCGCGTAGAGCATGCGCGTAACGATCGCCGAGCTTTCGGTCCAGTCTTCGAACGTCGATGTCGTGGAGATGACGTCGTGACGCATGCCGGTCATAGTGCCGTCATCGCGCGCGCTGATTTTGATGCGCTGTTCCGTGAACGGCCGGTTGCCGATCATGCCGAACATCTGCGGCCGATCGAGCACGAGCTTCACCGGCCGTCCCGTTTGTTTCGATGCCATCGCCGCCAGCACGACATGCGACCATACCGAGCCTTTGCAGCCGAAGCCGCCTCCGACGAACGGGCAGATCACGCGCACGTTGTTATCGGGAATGCCGAAGAATTTCGCGACCGCGCTTTTTGCGCCGGAAACGCCTTGCGTGGCATCGTAGAGCGTGAGATTCGGGCCGTCCCAGCGCGCGACGGTCGCGTGCGGTTCCATCGGATTGTGATGTTCGTAGGGCGTCGTGTAGACCGCGTCCAATCGTGTCGGACCTTGGCGCAAACCGGCATCGACGTCGCCGCGTTGCGTGGTGATGGCGCGGCCCATCATCTTGTCGGGCTGATACGCCGTCGCGCGAGCACGCGTGTAATCGGCGTTCGGCATCGCGCCTTCGTAGCGGATATCGACGTAGCGCGCCGCGCCTTGCGCATGTTCCAGCGTGTCCGCAATCACCACCGCGACCGGCTCGTTGCTGTAGCGCACCTCGTTCGTTTGCAGCAGCGTGAGCTTGCGCACGGCGGGCGGCTGCGCATCGGGGACGCCGTTGTTCGGCAGGCGCATCGCGTTCTGATACGTCATCACCAGCAGCACGCCGGGCATGGATGGCGCGCGGTTCGTATCGATCGATGCGATACGGCCTTTCGCCACCGTGCTCGTAATCAACACCGCGTGCGCGAGTTTGGCGTCGGTGTTGTCGGCGGAATAGCGGGCCTGGCCGGTGACTTTGAGAATGCCGTCGGTGCGATCCAACGGTTGTCCGATTACGCTCATGCGACACCTCCGGCCTGTTGAATCGCACGCACGATGGCGCGCTGCGCGAGTTGCACCTTGAACGCGTTGTCGCGCTGCGGTTTGGCATCGCGTACGGCGAGGGCGGCGGCGTGTTGCAGCGTGTTCGTATCGAGCGATTGGCCGGTCAATGCCTGCTCGGTCGCCGTCGCGCGCCACGGCTTGTGCGCCACGCCGCCCAATGCAATACGCGCCTGTTTGATCGTGCGTCCATCCATCTGCAACGCAGCGGCGACGGACACGAGCGCGAACGCATAACTCGCCCGGTCCCGCACCTTCAGATACTTCGCGTGATCGGCGAACATCGGCGGCGGCAGATCGACTGACGTGATCAGTTCGCCCTGCTTAAGGGTCGTATCCAGTTCCGGCCGATCTCCTGGCAAGCGATGAAACTCCGCAAACGGAATCGCCCGATCGCCTTGCGGACCGGTCACACGCACCACGGCATCGAGTGCGGCGAGCGCCACGCTCATATCGGATGGATTCGTCGCGATGCACTGCGCGCTCGCGCCGAGAATGGCGTGGATGCGCGTGTTGCCTTGAAGCGCGGCGCATCCGCTGCCGGGATTGCGCTTGTTGCACTGGGGAAAACCGGTGTCGTAGAAGTAATAGCAACGCGTGCGCTGCATCAGATTGCCGCCGACCGTCGCCATATTGCGCAGTTGCGCCGATGCGCCCGCCAGAAACGCCTGCGACAGCAGCGGGTAACGCTCGCGCACCCACGCGTGATTCGCGGCATCGCTATTGCGGACCAGCGCGCCGATCCGCAAGCCGCCATCGGGCAACGCCGTGATGCCGTTCAACGCATCGATATGCGTGATATCGACGAGCGTGACCGGCCGCATCACGCCGCCTTTCATCAGATCGAGCAGATTGGTTCCACCGCCGATAAACATCGTGCCCGGCTGGCTCGCAGCCGCAAGCGCCGCGCCGATATCCGGCGCGCGCTGATAGGAAATCGCGTCCATGTGCGTCTCCTCAGG
>NZ_JAQFVG010000244.1 GCF_029439455.1 Caballeronia sp. BR00000012568055
TCAGTTGGTAGAGCGCAACCTTGCCAAGGTTGAGGTCGCGAGTTCGAGACTCGTCTCCCGCTCCAGTCAAAGGGGAAGCACAGCTTCCCTTTTTGTTTGGTGGATTGGTCGGCTTCGTTAAAGCGATCGACACCAACATCCGCTTGTGGCGCGGTAGCAAAGCGGTTATGCAGCGGCCTGCAAAGCCGTTTAGACCGGTTCGACTCCGGTCCGCGCCTCCACTTTAAAAGCCCTGATCCGTCAGGGCTTTTTCTTTTCCCGCGTCGGCTTTTCGTAGGCGGCGCGCGGCATAATTTCGTGTCTTTGTATTGCGCATGCCGCTATCCCGATTCCCATGACCGACCGACTCTCCGACCTTGAATGGCGCTGGAAGCGCTTCGACGATCTCACCAGCACCGAGGTGTACGACATGCTCGCCGCTCGCAGTGCAGTGTTCGTGGTCGAGCAGAATTGCGTGTATGGCGATATCGACGGGCTCGATCTCGATGCGTGGCATCTGTTCGCTTATGCGCCCGGTGAAACGCGTCCTGCGCTTGCGGGTTATCTGCGTGTGTTGCTGCCTGGCTTTCCGCAAGAGCAAGAGAAGGACGTGCGCATTGGCCGCGTGCTGACGACGGCGAAGTTTCGCGGCTTCAAGCTCGGCAACGCCATGCTCGAACGCGCGCTCGAACATATCCTCGCACAATGGCCGGACGAGCCGGTGAGCCTGCACGCGCAGGCGCATCTGCAAAACTTTTATGGCGCGTTCGGCTTTATGCCTTCGTCCGGTATTCACGATGAAGACGGCATTCCGCACGTGTGGATGCGTCGCCCGGGCTTTCCTTCATGATGCTGCGCGCTTCGTGCTGCTGATGCGCCCACGCGGAGCACGTCGTTCGTGACGCAGGCGCGAGCGCGCCGATAATCGCAGCCAGTGACGCAGCGCGATCAACGCGCCGATCACGCTCATCATCGAGCCGGGAATCCAGAGCAGAAGGCCGCCGATCTGCTGATCGCGCATCGGCGTGATCCAGGTGAAGGCGCGGCCGCAGATCGAATAGATCGGATACAGCTCGTGCGGCGTGAAGAAGATATACGCGCCAAGGATGATCTGCGGCGGAATCGCGGCGATCACCACGAGAATGCGTCGGCCGGGCGCGAGTCGCGCGGGCGGCGCGGGACGCGGATCGAGTACGAGCCACCAGAACAGCAGACCGTCGATCACCATGCTCCAGTTCATCGCGCGATAGAGCCGGTAATCGAGCATCGCCTTGAAGTGGATGGGCGAGAGCAGCCAGAAATAGATCAGGCCGACGAACAGCACGACCGCGACTATCGGATTGAACACGATATCGAAGAACACGCGCGCGGGTTTGCTCTGCGTTGCGGGCCGCAGAAAGCGCTGACGCCACGCGAACGGCACGCCCGCACGCAGCGCCGCGCCCGGATACGACAACGCGATAAAAAACGGTCCGAGATGATGCAGCACCAGATGCTGCAAGCGATGCATAAAGAACTCGTGCTCGAAGAAGTAATCGAGCCGCGTATGCAGCGCGATATAAAGCGCGCTCAGTCCGAACCAGAACGAAATCCGCCGCGCGATCGATACACGCGCATGCCGCGCGCCGCGCGCGAACAGAACGGCCGCGACGAGCACGCAGATCACCACGGTCGGCGATGGCTCCCACGGATCGAGCCAGTAGAGCAGGGACGTCAACATCAAGATTCCTTTGCCTGAGTGGAGGCAATTACGCGTTTGAGGTCACCAGCGATGGCGTCGATCGAATCGTGATCGGTGGCGAGCAGGCGCGCGTGGCCTTGCGCATCGAAGATATAGACGGCGGAGCTGTGCGTGACTTCGTACGCGCCGCTCGGATCGCGCTTCTCCATCTGATACGCCACGCGATATTGCTGTGCGACGGTTTCGATCGCGCGATCGGTGCCGGTCAGGCCGACCGCATGTTTATCGTCGAAGGCGCGCACGTAGGAGCGCAAAAGCGCGGGCGTATCGCGCGCCGGATCGACGGAGATAAACGCGATGCGCGTCTTGTCCGCGTCCGGTCCCACGCGCTCGAGCACTTGCATGAGGCGCGCCATCGTCTCGGGGCAGACGTCCGGGCAATGCGTGTAGCCGAAATAAACCAGCGTGGTCCGGCCCTCGAAGTGCTGACCGGTGACGGGCGCGCCGCCATCGTCGATAAGTTTGAAATCGAGATCGGGCAGATGGCCGGTGACATCGGTCAGATGCCACGGTTCGGCGGGTTTCGAACAGGCGGCAAGCGTGCAGAGCGCGAGCGGAAGCAAAAGGCGGGGAAGGAACGAAGCGTGCATCGATAGTTCTGAAAGGGTTCGGCAGCAGGAACATCCGGCTGCTATGTCTATCGCAAAATAGACGCCTTTGCAGGACCGACTGGCGCATCATCTCCGTTACAGCGTATTTTTGAGACAATTCGCCGCATGCAGGAAAGCGCATCGAAAGCGTGACGGACGAACACGTAAAGTTACAGCTTTCGAGGTCGCAAGCCTACGCGCGTATGATGCGCACCCATCCAGGGCAAACCCAAGGCAAAACCACAGGTCAATAATCGATGCAAATTCTTCCCGATTCCCTGTCTCTTGCCGAGACCGCTTTTTTCTTCGATTTCGACGGCACGCTGGTCGAACTCGCCTCCACGCCCGATGGCATCTTCGTGCCGCGTTCGGTGCCCGATATCCTCACTGCGCTCAGGCGCGCGACCAATGGTGCGGTCGCGGTGGTGTCGGGGCGCGGTATCGACAATATCGATTCGTTCCTGCAGATGCCCGATCTGCCCGTCGCCGGCATGCACGGCGCGGAACGGCGCGATTCGAATAGCGATGTGCAACGTATCGGCTTCAACGATGATCGGCTGCTGCGCATGGAGCATGTGCTCGAAGGCGTGGTTCAGGCGAATCCCGGCATGCTGCTGGAAATCAAGGGCGCGGCGCTCGCTTTGCATTACCGCAATGCGGCCGAGCGCGAACCGGCGGCGCGTGCGGCGACCGAAGCGCTCGTCAAGGAATACGCCGATGCCTACGTGCTCCAGCCCGGCAAGATGGTCTACGAGATCAAGCCGAAGGACGTCGATAAAGGCCGCGCGGTGCGCGCCTATATGAACGAGCCGCCGTTCACGGGGCGCAAACCAGTGTTTATCGGTGATGATCTGACGGACGAGAAGGGCTTCGCGGTCGTCAACGAGTTCGGCGGGCTGTCCGTGAAAGTCGGTCCGGGCGATACGGTGGCGCGGGCGCGGATCGAATCGGTGGAACTGTTGCTGGACTGGTTGCAGGTGATTGCGGGCACGGCGGGGAAGCACGCGTAATGGGGCGCCTGATTATCGTGTCGAATCGCGTCGCGCCGATTTCCGAAGGCGGCCCGGCGGCGGGCGGGCTCGCGGTCGGCGTGTACGACGCGCTCAAGGAAACCGGCGGCATGTGGTTCGGCTGGAGCGGCGATGTGCTCCACGAAGCGCCCGAAGGCATCAAGCTGGAAGAGCACGGACCGGTGACGTTCGCGACCATCGGCCTGGTCAAGCGCGATTACGACCAGTATTACCGTGGCTTTTCCAACGCGACGCTGTGGCCCGCGTTTCACTATCGCCCGGACTTGATCGAGTTCGATCGCAATGAATACGATGGCTATTGCCGCGTGAATCGATGGCTCGCGGAGCAGCTTGCGCCGCTGCTCAGGCCCAACGATGTGATCTGGGTGCACGACTATCACCTGCTGCCGTTTGCGCAGGCTTTGCGCGCATTGGGCGTGAAGAATCGCATCGGCTTCTTTCTGCATATTCCGTTTCCCGCGCCGCAGATTCTGTTGAGCGTGCCGCGCCATCGCGCCTTGATGGAAGCGATGTGCGCGTTCGATTTGCTCGGTTTCCAGACCGAGCCGGATTTGCGCGCGTTTTGCGAGTACATCGAAACGGAGGCGGGCGGCTCATTGCAGCGCGATAGCGCGAAGCCCGTGCAGATCAGCGCGTTCGGGCAGACGCTGAAGGCGGCGGCGTATCCGATCGGCGTGTATCCGGATGAAATCGCCGCGCTGGCGAAAGACGGCGAAAGCGGGCGCGATGTGGAGATCGTCAAGTCCACGCTGCATCATCGAAAACTGGTGATGAGCGTGGATCGGCTGGATTATTCGAAGGGTTTGGTCGAGCGATTTCGCGCGTTCGAGCGTCTGATCGAGCATCAGCCGAAGCAGCGCAACAACGTGTCCTTTCTGCAAATCGCGCCGCCCACGCGTTCGGACGTCGATGCCTATCGCGATATCCGTTTGCAACTCGAAGCGGAGTCCGGTCGCATCAACGGGCGATACGCCGAACTGGACTGGACGCCGATTCGCTATATCCATCGGCAGTACGAGCGGCCGGTGCTGGCAGCGCTGTTCCGCGAGGCGCACGTCGGCCTTGTTACGCCGTTACGTGACGGCATGAATCTGGTCGCGAAGGAATATGTGTCGGCGCAAGATCCGGACGATCCTGGCGTGCTCGTGCTGTCGCAATTCGCGGGCGCGGCGCGTGAATTGACGGCGGCGTTGATCGTGAATCCGCTCGATATCGACGATATGGCCGATGCCATCGGACGCGCGCTCGCCATGCCTTTGAACGAACGCAAAGCGCGCTACGACGAGATGATGGCGCAACTGCGCGAGAACAATGTCTCGGTCTGGCGCGATAACTTTCTGCGCGATCTGAAGGCGTAAAAAAGCCGCGATGCTTTCTTCAAGGCATCGCGGCTGTTTGTTTTAAAACTCTCAGGCAGGCTGCTTGTGCGGCGTAGCGACGATCGACGGCACCTTGCCGTGCTGCTTCGCCAGCAACTCCCGATACAAGCCCGGACGCTCGCGCAATTCCTGCGGCGAGCCATCGTCGATGACCTTGCCCGAACTCATCACGATAATGCGGTCGAAGTTTTGCAGCGTGGACAAGCGGTGCGCAATCGCGATCACTGTGCGGCCGACCATCAGCCGGTCGAGCGCCTGCTGAATCGCTTCTTCCGATGCGCTGTCGAGCGCCGAGGTGGCTTCATCGAGCAGCAAAATGGGCGCGTTCTTCAGAATGGCGCGCGCAATCGCGATCCGCTGTCGCTGACCGCCCGACAGCTTCACGCCGCGATCGCCGACGATGGTATCGAACCCTTCCGGCATCGCTTCGATAAAGTCCGTGCAGCGCGCCTCACGCGCGGCGGCGAGCACTTCCTCGCGGCTCGCATCCGGCCGGCCATACGCAATGTTCTCGAACACCGTGCGATGGAACAGCGAAATATCCTGCGGCACCAGCGCAATGGCGTGACGCAGACTGTCCTGCGTGATCGCCATGATTTCCTGACCATCGATCTTGGTGCTGCCTTTCTGCGTCTCGTAGAAACGTTGCAGCAGCGCCAGCACCGTCGATTTACCCGCGCCCGACTTGCCGATCAGACCAACACGCTGACCCGGCTCGATATGAATATTGAAGTTATCGAGAATCGGCCGGCGGCGCGGATACGCGAACGTGACGCCTTCGAAATCGACGCGGCCGCCCTGCGGCACGAGTTCGGTCGCATCCGAGCGATCCGGCATGCCATGCGGTTCCAGCAGCGTCTGAACGGCTTCGGCGAGACGCGCGACGTGCTGCGTGACATCGACGAGTGCGACGGCCAGATCGCGCGTGCCGTGAAGAATGGTGAAGCCGAGCGAACTGACCAGCACGATATCGCCCGAGGTCGCCTGACCCTTCGACCAGAGCCACAGCGCCCAGCCGAGCAGACCTGCCGACAGAATCGCGGTGATAACGGCGTGTAGCAGACGCAGCTTTTCGAGGTACAGCAAGCTCTGCTGCCGCGCGACCATTTCCGCCTTCACGGTCGAGCCGAAACGCTTTTGCTCGCGGAAGGTCATGCCGAACGCGCGCACCAGCGACATATTGCCGATCACATCGACCAGTTCGCCATCGACGGACGCCGCCTTCGACGCGAAGTTGTGATGCCGCGCCGACCCGCGTTTCGCCAGCCGATACAAAATCAGCGCCAGAATGATCGACGCGGTCATGAGTCCGGCCGCCATCAGCGGATTGACGGCAATGATCATGACGATCGCGCCCAGCACCGCGATACACGGCGGCAGAACGTTCCACGCCATCACGTTCTCGGACGTATAGATCGCGTTCGATGTCGCCGTGATCCGGCTTGCCAGCATGCCAGGCTGCTTCTCGGAAAAATAAGTCGGTGAATGGCCGCTGAGATACGAGAACAGGTCCTTGCGCAGATCGCCCGTGACGATCACGAACACGTGCGCGCCGACCCAGCCACCGACCCGCCAGAGCAGGTTATCGGCGGCGATCAGGCCGACCAGAATCATGAACGCGCCCCACAACGGACCCGGATGGCCGCGGCCCTGGCCGAGCACATCGATCAGATGCTTGATGGCGTATTGCGAAGCGAGCGCGCATCCGACTGCGGCAAACACGCTGAATAGAACGATGGCATGCGCAATCGGATGCCGGCGGATGTAGCGCAGCAAAAACGCGAGCGGGCGATGCGCATAGCTCGCGAGTTTTTCGTTGTGCGCGTTACGCTGGGAGACGGTGAGTTGGTCCAATGGTCTTTTTCGTCGTAGAGCGGTTGAGCGTGTGATGCGCCTTCGGGCCATGCTTCAACCCGTTTTCGGCGCGAGTGACGTCAAACAAGCGACGTGGCGCCGTCTCCATGCCTGAATTGTAGCCAGTATCACGGCGAGGCACGGCGTCTTCGGGCAATTGTTGCTCGGCGCCGTGTAACCGTCCGAACACAGTACACCATCGTTTCGACGCCGTAATAACCCATATCTGCCGATATCAAAAAACACTCGGTTCAGACATGGGCGCGCATTGTAAGCAAAACACGCGCATTTTTGCGATAAAGCCTGTGCCAGACCGGATCGTTGCACCTGGCGATCCGGGAAGAAAAGCATGTGGCGCGCCTGCACTGCCTGTTTGAACGTGCCGACATGAAATCGAAGCGCGACGGAAAGCCTGCGCGTCGTTCATGCATGACTGTCAATGTAGAACAACCTTAATAAACAGGGGTTTGCAAAATGTATCCCCCTTGTAACAAGGTAAATAAGTTGAAATGACTACGTCGGCAACCGTGTAAAAGGCTCCATAATTCGCTCCGGGTTTTCACCTAAAGTTTGTGACAGGTTTTTGTAGGAAGCGGTCAACCGCTAAAGCAGATGCGCGTTTATTGCTGGTGCGCGCGGCTTTTTGAGATATGGAATCGCTCTTGCTTTGTCCGCTCTTGCGCTAAACCCGGTGATCAGCGACCACGCTTTTTTCACTCGAGCATCAGCCCTTGCGACGCGGCCCGCGTGCCGCGACAGCTTCCGCCCGAGCCGAGCGATTCGCTTCTACAACGTCAACACGACATTAGTTTCAGCCTGATCTTTCATTAGGAGTTTCACGACATGCGAATCGCTCAAATCGCGCCCCTCCACGAAGCTGTTCCGCCGAAGCTCTACGGCGGCACGGAACGCGTGGTGTCTTATCTCACCGAGGCACTCGTGGATGCCGGACACGACGTTACGTTGTTCGCGAGCGGTGATTCGCAGACTTCCGCGAAGCTCGAAGCTTTCTGGCCGCAGGCGCTGCGCCTGGACCCGACCATCCGCGACGTGATGGCCCCGCACATGCTGCTGCTCGAAGAAGTGTGCCGCCGCGCGCACGAATTCGACGTGCTGCATTTTCACATCGACTATTACCCGTTCTCGCTGTTTGCGCGCCAGCCGGTGCCGTTCCTGACGACCATGCACGGCCGTCTCGACCTGCCGGAATTGCAGCCGATCTTCAACACGTTCAGCGACGTGCCGGTCATTTCGATTTCCGACAATCAGCGCCAGCCGCTGCAACAAGCTAACTGGCTTTCGACCGTGTATCACGGTCTGCCGGAAGATGTGCTCACGCCGATCCCCAATGTCGAACCGGGCTATCTCGCTTTCCTCGGCCGCGTTTCGCCGGAGAAGGGGCTCGACCGCGCGATCCGCATCGCCGGTCAGGCAGGCATGAAGCTCAAGGTTGCGGCCAAGATCGACAAGGCTGACCGTGCTTACTACGAAGAAACGATCAAGCCGCTGATGGCGCTGCCGCACGTCGAGTACATCGGCGAAATCGGCGAAGCTGAGAAGCGTGAGTTCCTCGGCAATGCGCACGCGCTGGTGTTCCCGATCGATTGGCCGGAGCCTTTCGGTCTGGTGATGATCGAAGCGATGGCATGTGGCACGCCGGTGATCGCGTTCAATCGTGGTTCGGTGCCGGAAGTGATCGAGAACGGCGTGTCGGGCTTCGTCGTGGAAGACGAACTCAGCGCGGTCGCCGCCGTGAAGCGTCTGGACACGCTGCCGCGCGCCCGCGTGCGTCAGGCGTTCGAAGAGCGTTTTTCGTCGAAGGTGATGGCTGCGAACTACGTCAGCGTGTACGAAGAAATGCTGCGTCAGAAGCGTCGCACCGTGCTGCGCGAAGTCAACGCGAGCTGAGGTTCCAGTCGCCGCAGTGGCATAGCGGCAATAGGAAAAAACAACGCCCCGCGCGCCTAAAGGCACGCGGGGCGTTGTCGTAATAGCACATTAGTGTCTCTTTTGGAGCGCTGGACCGCTCAGTCCGATTGAAACCTCTGACGAGAATTTCAATCTCCCTATAATGAGCGGGCTTCGCTGCGTGAATCTTTCTACACGCGCGAAGCGATTTCGCCGTCGCTGAATACACGCGGCGGCAGGCAACATGTGGACAGGAGTTTTCTTTGGCGAGACCCAAGCAAATCAGCGCGAGCCCGGCGCCGGGCGCGGGGACCGTGTTCGCACTGCGAGCCATCGGACTGGTGCTCGCGGCGCGATGGGCCTTTTCGATGGCGCAGATGGGCTACCTGTCCTCGTTGCGCGCGATGACTTCGTCGCCATGGGCCTGTATCAATCTCGTGCTTATCTTTCTGCTGGTCGTTCTGCCGGGCGCAAAGCCGCGCGCGGAGCGGCCGCTGCATCCGTTGCCGCAATGGTTGCGGCAGGCGCTGCGCTTTCTCGGGCTGCTGACGTTCGCGTTCGCGCTGTTTTCGGTGTGCGCGTTCGTGTGGACTTCCGGCTGGCGGCAATTCGTGCACGCGCTCGCCGAGACCAACGGCTGGCTGCTGGTCGGTCCGGCGCTGTACGCGGTCGTGATCTGGATTTGCCGGCCGCGCTCGCTGTGGCGGACGAATATCGCGGCGCGGCGCTTTTCTATCGGCCGATATGCGATTTCGCTTGATCCGGTGACGCGCACGGCTGTTGTGTGGGCGGAAAGCCGCAAACTCGGTCAGTACGATGCGCGCGAGTTGTCGCTGAAGTGGCCGGAGCCGGCGGCGGAAGTGCCATCGTCCACCATGCTCGCGACCGATCCGCCCACGTCGTACGTGCAATCGAGTGGGCAAGCGCGTCGCGGCGTGTTGGCGCGTCGTCCGAAAATCGAATTGCAGTGGAATTCGCCGGCAGCGGCGGGGCACAATCGGACCACCGTGTTTCGCGCGCCGCTTGTGAGCGTCAGCGATCGCCATACGGCCAAAGCGCTCGATATCACCTTGCGGCAGATCTGAAGACGTAACGAAAAGTCGGAGGTCGGGATGCTGTTACGCTGGTTGCTGGCCGCGCTTCATCTGCTTGCCTTCGGTTTCGCGCTCGCTTCTATATTGGCTCGAGCGCGGGCGCTGCGGCGTATCGATGCCGCGCAATCCGTGCAAGCCAACGAACTTCGATTACGCGATGTCTTCCGCTCCGACG
Source organism: Caballeronia sp. BR00000012568055 (assembly GCF_029439455.1). Taxonomy (GTDB): domain Bacteria; phylum Pseudomonadota; class Gammaproteobacteria; order Burkholderiales; family Burkholderiaceae; genus Caballeronia. The sequence goes on from NZ_JAQFVG010000244.1 coordinate 9,752, forward strand.
CGGTATGGGGCATCACCGCGATCGTGCTGATCGTCACCGGCGTGACGCGCGCGTTCGGTGGCTTCGAGAAGGGCGGCTCGTACTATTTGCACGAGCCGCTTTTTCATTTGAAGATGACCGTACTGGTCATCATCCTGCTGATCGAAGTGTCACCGATGCTCGCGCTGATCAAATGGCGCGTCGCGCTGGCGCAGGGCGGGGCGATCGACCTGACGCGTGCGAAGCGCTTCGCGTGGATGAGCGATCTCGAAGCCGGACTCGTGATGGTGATGGTGATTGCGGCGAGCGGAATGGCGCGGGGCGTCTGGGCAGGGTAGCGCTTTTTAGTCGGCGTACTTTTCCCGATATCGCGTCAGCATGTGCCTCCAGCCGGGCGAACGGAAATCACCGTTGCTTCCGTGTACGACGCTGAGCGGCCATGTACCCATTGTCAGATGAGCGAGTTCAGCCTGACGGCAGAAATCCAGATCGTAGAAGTGAAAATCGAACTGCTCGTCGAAACGCACGCCGGACTGAATCAGGCGATCACTGTCGACGGCGAGCAAGAGGCCATCGAGCAGTTTGCAGGCGCGCCGTGATGGTCCGAAATTCGAGATCTCGTAAGGAAAGCCTTTGCCATTGCCGACGATACCGCTCAGAAAGCGCTTTTCGTCGCCGGTGAAATGCTCGTCGATGAAGAGCCAGGAAGGTTGCCGCGGTACACGGCGCGCATTGCCTGCGACGCCGACGATATCGAACATCCGCACGGCCTCGGCGATCTGATGGCTCCATTGGACATCACAGAAATGGACGTCGTCGTGAACGAACACCAAGATAGCCGGGCTTTCCCGGGCTTCTTCGATCGCGATGTTGTATATCGTGGAAAGGCCTTGGCTGTTTTTTGAGAAAAGCCGCAACTCAAACGGATTGAAGTATTGATGCGTGACCAACGATATTCCGGTTGCGGACTTCAGAAAGAAGTCTTCGTCCGATGCGCGGGTGCCGCAAACAACGCGGACAGGTTTCATGCTTGAACTTGACCTTTGATTACGATTACGCCAAAGGGGACAACGCTATCGTTCTGTTGGAGAATTTGGGCATACAAAAGAAAAAAGCCCAAGTCGTGAGACTTGGGCTTTTTGTTCTTCGGTGCTTGTCTTTACCAACACCAGAATTCTGGTGGGTAGTACTGGGATCGAACCAGTGACCCCTGCCGTGTGAAGGCAGTGCTCTACCGCTGAGCTAACCACCCGAAGAGAAGCAAGATTATGTCAGGCGTTTCGCATTTCGTAAAGGGGTTGCGAACGTAAAGTTAAGCGAATCTGAAAAAATTAAGCTGCGACGGTATCGCCTTCTGCGGGCGCGGGTTCGGTGCGCCAGACGCTGGTGCCTTTGGCCGCTTTGTCGAGATCGCTCAGCACGGCTTCGTGTGCGCTGAGTTCGTCGGCGCTGGCCGCGATCACCAGCAGATCGAGATCGTCCAATGCAATGGCCGATGTCGAGACGGAGCCGGGGATAGGCTGTTCGCCGAGCATGTCGATAACGAGGCTCTCCTGACCACGCGTCATCGACAGATAAACTTCGGCGAGCAACTCCGAGTCGAGCAACGCGCCGTGCAAGGTCCGATGCGCATTGCTGATGCCAAAGCGGTCGCACAGCGCATCGAGCGAATTGCGCTTGCCGGGGAACATCTGCTTGGCTTGCGCGAGCGAGTCGATCACGCCGGCGCACATCGTCGAGACTTTCGGCAAGCCGAGCAGCGCGAATTCCATGTCGAGAAAGCCGACGTCGAATGGCGCGTTGTGGATGATCAACTCCGCGCCCGTGATGAAGTCGCGCAACTGCGCCGCGATTTCCGCGAACTTCGGTTTGTCGCTCAGAAATTCGGTCGTCAGGCCGTGGACGGCGAGTGCGCCCGGATCGCTGTCGCGTCCGGGATTGACGTAGAGGTGAAGGTTATTGCCGGTGAGCCGTCGATTCATCAACTCGACGCAGCCGATTTCGATGATCCGATCCCCCGTCTTTGCATTGAGGCCGGTGGTTTCGGTGTCCAGTATCAGTTGGCGCATGTAATGGTGCCCTGCGTTCAGTTTGCTTCCGCAAGCGATGCAACGCCGCGATTGGCGAGCGCATCGGCGCGTTCGTTCTCGGGATGACCGGCGTGGCCCTTGACCCAACGCCATTCGATCTGATGCTGCGCGACGAGCGCGTCGAGCCGCTTCCACAGATCGGCGTTCTTGACCGGCGTTTTGGCGGCGGTCATCCAGTTCTTTTTTTTCCAGCCGTGAATCCACTCGCTGATACCTTTCTGCACGTATTGCGAGTCGGTATGGATCACAGCCGTGCACGGACGCTTCAGCGCTTCGAGCGCGGCGATCACCGCCATCAGTTCCATGCGATTGTTGGTGGTCGCGGGCTCGCCGCCGAATAGCTCTTTTTCGAGCGTGCCGAAGCGCAGCAGCGCGCCCCAGCCGCCGGGTCCGGGATTGCCTTTGCAGGCTCCGTCCGTATAAATGTCGATTACCTTGTTCTGTTCAGAATCAGTCATTGATCTCGTTGCGGGTATGCGGCGCGGCGACCGGCGCGAGTCCGGGCGCGAGCGCGGGTTTCTTGAGCCTGCGTGGGCCGATGAGCCGCATGCCGCGCACGCGCTTCACCGCCGTGATCATGTAGGCCGCGCCGAAAATGGGCCACCAGCGATCGCCCGCCGGTTCCATGAAGCTATAACGCTGGAGCCATTTATCCGTCAGAAGCGGCGGACGATAACAGCCGAAGCGCCCGCGTTCAAGATCGAATCCGAGCAGCTTGATCCAGTCCTTGATCCGCGTGAAGGCGATCATTTCGTGCGCCGCCGGCACGAACGGCCGCCCCGCGACTTTGCCGAGCGATTGCCGCGCGCCCCACAAACTCAACGAATTGAAGCCGAGAATGATCAACTGACCTTCCGGCACGAGCACGCGCTCTGCCTCTCTCAATAGCCGATGCGGATCGCGCGAAAATTCCAGCGTATGCGGCAGCACGAGCAGATCGACGCTTTGCGCTTCGAATGGCAGATCGAGCAGATCGCACCAGACGGTGCTCCGGCCATCCGGTGCGCTCGCTCCGGGCAAGGCGCTCACGCCTGCCGATGCAGCGTGCGGCACCGTATAAGGCGCGCTCGCGCCGCTTTCGGCATCGAGCACGAGCGCGCGGCCGGTCATGCGGTTTTCGCGCAGGGCATCGAGTTGCGGCATGCCGAGCTGCAACGCGTGATAGCCGAAAATGTCCGACACCACGCGATCGAGCTGCGCCTGCTCCCAGTCGAGCACGTAGCGTCCGGGCGCGGAGCTCGTCCAGGCGGGCCAGTCTATAATCGATCGCTCTGACATGTTCGAGTTGCCGCGTTGATGTTTGGCCTTAACTTTGGCTGTGTTTCGGCTACGGAATCGCTATGAATTCACCTGCCCAGAATGCGCTTGAATACGTGCCGGTCCCGGCGTTCGAAGATAACTACATCTGGATCGTGTCCGACTCGCGCAATGCCGTCGTCGTCGATCCGGGCGATGCCGCGCCCGTCGAGGCTTATCTTGCACAACGTGGTTGGCGGCTGTCCGCTATTTTACTCACGCACCATCACAACGACCATGTCGGTGGAGTGAAAGCACTGCTCGATAGCCGATCGGCCGAGGGTGGCGTGCCGGTGTATGGGCCTGCGAGCGAGCGTATCGATCATTTGACGCAACGCGTGTCGGGCGGCGATTCGGTGACGATCGAACATCCCGCACTGTCATTCACCGTGATCGATGTTCCCGGCCATACGGCGGGTCACATCGCTTATTTTCAGGTGGCCGATCCGAACGGCACGCCGCATTTATTTTGCGGCGACACGCTGTTCGCCAGCGGCTGCGGGCGTCTGTTCGAAGGCACCGCCGAGCAAATGCTCAATTCACTCGATGCGCTCGCCGCGTTGCCTGCCGAAACGCAAGTACATTGCGCGCACGAATACACGCTGTCGAATATCCGATTCGCGCGCGCGTGCGAACCCGGCAACGACGCGCTCGCCCGCTGGAGCGACGACGCGCAGGCGCTCCGATCCGCGGGCAAACCCACCTTGCCTACGACGATTGGCCATGAGCGCGCGGTCAACCCGTTCCTGCGCGCCGACGTCCCCGAGGTTCAGGCGACGCTTTCCACGCAATTCGGCCAGCCGATTTCCGACCGCCTCGAAGCGTTTCGAATGATGCGCGGCTGGAAGGATAAGTTCCGCTAACCTGAAGCAATTGTGGTCAACTTAATCCGAAACGTAGGAAACGTCGTTAGATCGCGGATTTTGCAGGGGTTTTACGTGCATTCTTATTGACGTCTTAAGTGTGGTTCCGTACCATCGGCTGCAAATTCCAAGCATTACCTTTTGGAAGCCGAGACGTTCATGCGACTAACACTTAGTGCGCTCGCCGTCCTGACGCTGGCCGCGTGCGCCAGCCAGGGACCGACAGCGCCCGCCACAGACACAGCCACCGCTACTCCTACCGAAGCCTCGCAGCAGAAAGTCGCCGACACCATTCGCCGCACCGCCGCAGCCAAGGAAACCATCAACGTAGACAAGACGCCAGTTACCTCGCTCGCGGGGTCGGCGGATCTTTGGGCGCGTATTCGCAATGGTTTCCAGATTCCGGACCTGCAAAGCGATCTCGTCGATATGCAGGTGAACTGGTACGCGCAACGGCCGGATTACGTCGAGCGCATGACCGGACGCTCGCAGAAGTATCTGTATCACATTGTCGAGGAACTCGAGCAGCGGCATATGCCGACCGAACTGGCGCTGCTGCCGTTCATCGAATCGGCGTTCAATCCGCAGGCGCTGTCGGTCGCGAAGGCTGCCGGTATGTGGCAGTTCGTGCCGGGCACGGGCCGCGACTACAACCTCAAGCAGAACATGTGGCAGGACGAGCGCCGCGACGTGCTGGCATCGACCAGTGCGGCGCTCGACTATCTCTCGCGTCTGCACGATATGTTCGGCGACTGGCGTCTGGCGCTCGCCGCGTATAACTGGGGCGAGGGCAACGTGCAGCGCGCCATCGCGCGTAATGAGGCGGCGGGCTTGCCGACGGACTACGAAAGTCTGCGCATGCCCAACGAAACGCGCAACTACGTGCCGAAGCTGCAAGCCGTCAAGAACATCGTCAGCAATCCGCAGATGTATGGGCTGACGCTGCCGGATATTCCGAATCACCCGTATTTCGTGACGGTGACCACCGCGCGCGATATCGACGTGACTATGGCGGCGAAGCTCGCCAGCATGAGTGTCGAGGAGTTCCGCTCGCTGAATCCGTCGTTTTCGAAGCCGGTCATTCTCGGCGCGACGAATCCGCAAATTCTGCTTCCGTTCGATAACGCCGCGACGTTCCAGCGCAATCTGACGTCATACTCGGGCGCGCTGTCGTCGTGGACAACGTATACGGTGACCGAACGCGCGCGTCCGGCCGCGATCGCTGAAAAAATCGGTGTCGATGCGGACACGCTTATGTCCGTGAACCGCATTCCGGCGGGCATGCGTCTGAAGCCGGGATCGACCATCGTCGTTCCCCGTAACGATGACGACGACGAAGATATCAGCGCCGACGTCGCCGAAAACGCCATGCTCGCCGTCGAACGTGATGTCCCCGACACGCGCAAGATGCTGATCCGCGTGCGTCGCCAGCAGTCCATCGGCACGCTGGCTGATCGCTATGATGTGTCGGTGGCGCAGATTCGCGCGTGGAACCGTACGCATCGCGAGACGTTTATGCCGGGGCAGGTCGTTGTGCTGCATGTGCCTTACGGCCGTGCGGTGCCGGCGGAGCCGGGTCCGGCGCGTATCGAGACCGTGTCGGCATCGAGCCGTTCGGCGGGCGGGGTATCGAAAATCGGTACACGTGTGCCGGCGTCGAAGAGCATGAACAGCACGAACAGCACCAAGGGCACGAAGTACAAGCCAGTCGCGGTGAAGAAGGTTTCGTCTCCGGCAGCGGCAAGCCCGCCCAAGGCAAGCACGAAGACTGCCAAACCGGCAGCCGCGCATTCGACCAGCAGCAAGTCGAAAAAGAAATAAGCCCGCGCGCGCTTCAGCTTTATTCCACGCCGTCACCAAGGTGACGGCGTTTTCGTTTGGCGACGCAGTTAAACTGGCGTTTCAAAAAAGCGCTGGTCACCGAATGTCGTCCACCACTCGCCTCAAAGTCTTCCTGCTTTTTGCTGCCGGATATTTCGTCTCGTACGTGTTCCGGGGCGTCAATCTAGGCTTCGCGCCGCTCATCACGCACGATCTCGGCCTTTCCGCCGCCGATCTCGGTTTGCTCACTTCGCTGTATTTCATCGGATTCGCGGTGGCGCAGATTCCGGTCGGCGTGTTGCTCGATCACTTCGGCCCCGCGCGCGTGACCGCGTCGATGCTCGTGTTCGCGGCGGCGGGGATTTGGGTGTTTGGTGCGTCGCACGGAATCGGCGGGTTGATGGTGGGGCGCTTGCTGATCGGCGTGGGTGTTTCGGTTTGCCTGAGCGCGGCGTTCAAGGCATCGGCGCAGCATTTTCCGGTGGCGCGGCTGCCGCTGATCAACGGTTTCACGATGGCCGTCGGCGGACTCGGCGGCGTGGTGGTCGGTTCGCCGCTCGCGTCGCTGCTGCATGTCGCGTCGTGGCGGCACGTTTGCGTGGGCCTTGGCGTGTTCACGCTGATCGTCGCGGCCGCGATTCTGCTGTTCGCGCCACGCAAGGCCGACAGCCATCATCAGGCGGATATCGTCACGCAGTTCAAAGGCACGTGGCACATCCTCAAGAGCGGCGCGTTCTGGAAGATCGCATCGTTTTCCGTCGTCACGCAAGGCGTGTTCTACGCGATGCAATCGCTCTGGATCCGCCCCTATCTGCTCGATGTCATGGGCCTCACGCCGGCACACGCCGCCGCGCTCGTTTCCGTGCTCGGCTTCGCGATGATGTTTGGCTGCGTCGGCTTCGGCGCGGCGGCGCGGGGGATGGAGCGGCGCGGGGTATCGGTCTATGCGTTTTGCGGATGGGGCATGGCGCTGTTCGTCGTCACACAGGTGTTGATGGTGCTGCGCGTGCCGCTGCCGCCCGTGCTGCTGCTCGCGGCGTACGGCGTGTTCGGCGGCGTCGGCATTTTGAGCTATGCGGTCGCTGCCGAATATTTCCCGACGCACATGATCGGCCGCGCGCATACCACGCTCACGCTCGTGATCTTCCTGCTGATCTTCTGCTTTCAGGTTGGCGTCGGCGCTATGCTGTCGCATTGGCCGGAAGAGGGCGGGCACTATCCCGTGACCGCGCACGTGACGGTCTGGGCGCTGTTGATCGCCATTCAGGTAGCCAGCGCGATCTGGTACGTTTTGCCCAGTCGCGTGCTGCATAAAACCGAACGCGCGGCATCCTGACCAAAAAGCTTAAGGGCAAGCAGACAGTTCCCAAATTTTGCGGATCGGGCGTTTTGCCGCTATAATTCGAAGGTTTGAGCATATCAACCCGCACCCTAGCGCCTACCTCCCACTTCCCGTTCACAAGCCGCGCAACCAGCACGCGCCGCGTGTCTCCGATCGCCCCGAGCGAATGACAACGGAGCCAGCCAAGCGAGACGCCGCTGCCACCGCGCGATGCGACACCGCGCCCGTCATCGGGCGGCGGGCGCAAGCCTGAAGGACAGACCGGTCGGTAACAGGGTGTTCCCCCAAGGAGTTTCCCGTGTTGCCGTCATTCTCCCCAGCACTTCTCGCACTTGCCGACGGCACGGTCTTTCGTGGTCAATCGATCGGCGCGCCCGGTTCGACGATCGGCGAAGTGGTGTTCAACACCGCCATCACCGGCTATCAGGAAATCCTGACTGATCCGAGCTACGCGCGCCAGATCGTTACGCTGACCTATCCGCATATCGGCAACTACGGCGTCAACGCCGAAGACGTCGAAGCCACCAAAGTCCATGCCGCCGGTCTCATCATCCGAGACCTGCCGGTGCTTGCATCGAACTTCCGTTCGGAGCAAAACCTCTCCGATTATCTGAAAGCGCAAGGCGTCGTCGCCATTTCGGGTATCGACACGCGCAAGCTCACGCGCATCTTGCGCGAGAAGGGCGCGCAGAACGGCTGCATTCTCGCCGGCTCCGATGACGAATCGAAGGCGCTCGGCCTCGCGCGCTCGTTCCCCGGACTTGCGGGCATGGACCTGGCGAAGGTCGTATCGACCGAGAAGTCTTATGAGTGGACGCAGACCGAATGGCGTCTGGGCAGCGGCTACGGCAAGCAGGAAGCGCCGAAGTTTCGCGTGGTCGCGTTCGACTTCGGCGTGAAGTACAACATTCTGCGCATGCTGGCCGAGCGTGGTTGCCACGTCACCGTGCTGCCCGCGCAATCCACCGCCGCTGATGCACTCGCGCTCAATCCGGACGGCATCTTCCTGTCGAACGGTCCCGGCGATCCGGAACCGTGCGATTACGCCATCGCCGCGACGAAGGAATTCATCGCGAAGGGCATTCCGACGTTTGGTATTTGCCTTGGCCATCAGATCATGGGCCTCGCGGTCGGCGCGAAGACCATGAAGATGAAGACCGGCCACCACGGCGCGAATCATCCGGTGAAGGATCAGGACGACGGCCGCGTGGTGATCACGTCGCAAAACCACGGCTTCGCCGTCGATGCCGCCACGCTGCCCGCCAACGCGAAGGTCACGCACGTTTCGCTGTTCGACGGCACGCTGCAAGGCTTCGCGCTCACGGATAAGCCCGCGTTCTGCTTCCAGGGTCACCCGGAAGCGTCGCCCGGCCCGCACGACATCGCGTATCTGTTCGACCGCTTCATCAAGTTGATGGAAGCGCAAAAGGTCGCAGCGTAAGTACGAACAGAACCGAACACCACAGAGCACAGTTATGCCGAAGCGTACAGACATCAAAAGCATCCTCATCATCGGCGCGGGTCCGATCATCATCGGTCAGGCGTGCGAGTTCGATTACTCGGGCGCGCAAGCCTGTAAAGCGCTGCGTGAAGAGGGTTATAAGGTCATCCTCGTCAACAGCAATCCGGCGACGATCATGACCGACCCGAACACGGCCGACGTCACGTATATCGAGCCGATCTCGTGGGAAGTGGTCGAGCGCATCATCGCCAAGGAGCGACCGGATGCGATTCTGCCGACCATGGGCGGACAGACGGCGCTGAATTGCGCGCTCGATCTGTTCCATCACGGCGTGCTGGACAAGTACAAGGTCGAGCTGATCGGCGCATCGCCGGAAGCGATAGACAAGGCGGAAGATCGCCAGAAGTTCAAGGATGCGATGACGAAGATCGGCCTCGGATCGGCCAAGTCGGGCATCGCGCATTCGATGGAAGAAGCGCTCGCCGTGCAGGCGCAGATCGCCGAAGCGACGGGCAGCGGCGGTTATCCGACCGTGATTCGTCCGTCGTTCACGCTGGGCGGCTCGGGCGGCGGTATCGCGTATAACAAGGAAGAGTTCGAAGAGATTTGCAAGCGAGGTCTCGATCTGTCGCCCACGCGCGAACTGCTGATCGAAGAGTCGCTGCTCGGCTGGAAAGAGTACGAGATGGAAGTGGTTCGCGATAAGGCGGACAACTGCATCATCGTGTGCTCGATCGAAAATCTCGACCCGATGGGCGTGCATACCGGTGACTCGATCACCGTTGCGCCCGCGCAGACGCTGACCGACAAGGAGTATCAGATTCTGCGTAACGCGTCGCTTGCGGTGCTGCGCGAAATTGGCGTCGATACGGGCGGTTCAAACGTGCAGTTCGCGATCAATCCGAACGACGGCCGCATGGTCGTGATCGAGATGAATCCGCGTGTGTCGCGTTCGTCGGCGCTGGCTTCGAAGGCGACGGGTTTCCCGATTGCGAAGGTCGCGGCGAAACTGGCGTGCGGTTATACGCTTGACGAACTGAAGAACGAAATCACCGGCGGACAAACGCCGGCATCGTTCGAACCGACGATCGATTATGTCGTCACAAAGGTGCCGCGTTTCGCGTTCGAAAAATTCCGCGAAGCCGACTCGCGCCTGACCACGCAGATGAAGTCCGTCGGCGAAGTGATGGCGATGGGGCGCACGTTCCAGGAATCGTTCCAGAAGGCGCTGCGCGGTCTGGAAGTCGGCGTTGATGGTCTCGATGAAAAGACCACCAGCCGCGACGAAGTGATTCGCGAAATCGGCGAGCCGGGTCCGGATCGAATCTGGTATCTGGGCGATGCATTCCGTCTCGGTCTGACGATGGAAGAGATCTTCGAAGAAACGTCAATCGATCCGTGGTTCCTGGCGCAAATCGAACAGATCATCCTGAAGGAAAAGGCGCTCGAAGGGCGCACGCTGGAAAGCCTTACGCGCGACGAATTGCTTTATCTGAAGAAGAGCGGTTTCTCGGATCGCCGTCTCGCCAAGCTGACCGGTTCGACGCAAACCGACGTGCGCAAGAAGCGTCACGAAATGAAGGTGCGTCCGGTGTACAAGCGCGTTGATACGTGCGCGGCGGAGTTCGCGACGAAGACTGCTTACATGTACTCGACGTACGAAGAAGAGTGCGAAGCGAGTCCGACGGACAAGAAGAAGATCATGGTGCTGGGCGGTGGCCCGAACCGGATCGGACAGGGTATCGAATTTGATTATTGCTGCGTGCATGCCGCACTCGCCATGCGCGAAGACGGCTATGAAACCATCATGGTCAACTGCAATCCCGAAACGGTTTCGACCGACTACGACACGTCCGATCGTCTGTACTTCGAATCGCTGACGCTGGAAGACGTGCTCGAAATCGTCGATCTGGAAAAGCCGGTTGGCGTGATCGTGCAGTACGGCGGTCAGACGCCGCTCAAGCTCGCGCTCGATCTCGAAGCGAACGGTGTGCCGATCATCGGCACGTCGCCGGACATGATCGATGCGGCGGAAGATCGCGAGCGTTTCCAGAAGCTGCTGCAGGATCTCGAACTGCGTCAGCCGCCGAATCGCACGGCGCGCGCGGAAGACGAAGCGCTGAAGCTGGCCGAAGAAATCGGTTATCCGCTGGTCGTGCGTCCGTCGTACGTGCTCGGCGGCCGCGCGATGGAAATCGTTCACGAGCCGCGCGATCTCGAACGCTATATGCGCGAGGCCGTGAAGGTATCGAACGATTCGCCGGTGCTGCTCGACCGCTTCCTGAACGATGCAATCGAATGCGATGTGGACTGCATTTCGGATGGCGAAGCCGTGTTTATCGGCGGCGTGATGGAACACATCGAACAGGCGGGCGTGCACTCGGGCGACTCGGCTTGCTCGCTGCCGCCGTATTCGCTGTCGAAGGAAACGGTCGATGAACTGAAGCGACAAACCGCCGCAATGGCGAAGGCGCTGAACGTGATCGGTCTGATGAACGTGCAGTTCGCGATTCAGCAAGTGCCGCAGGAAGATGGCTCGAAGAAGGACATCATCTACGTGCTGGAAGTGAATCCGCGGGCATCGCGCACGGTGCCGTATGTGTCGAAGGCAACGGGTTTGCCGCTGGCGAAGATCGCCGCCCGCGCGATGGTCGGCCAAAAACTCGCGCAACAAGGCGTGACGAAGGAAGTGATTCCACCGTATTTCAGCGTGAAGGAAGCGGTGTTCCCGTTTGTCAAGTTCCCGGCGGTCGATCCGGTGCTCGGGCCGGAAATGCGCTCGACCGGCGAAGTGATGGGCGTTGGCCGCACCTTCGGCGAGGCGCTGTTCAAGTCGCAATTGGCGGCGGGTTCGCGTCTGCCGGAATCGGGCACGGTGCTGTTGGCCGTGATGGACGCCGACAAACCGAAGGCCGTCGAAGTCGCGCAGATGTTGCACGAACTCGGCTATCCGATCGTCGCGACCAAGGGCACGGCGGCGGCCATTTCGGCGGCAGGTGTGCCGGTGGAGGTCGTCAACAAGGTGAAGGACGGCCGCCCGCATATCGTCGATATGATCAAGAACGGTGAAATTGCGCTGGTCTTTACCACGGTCGATGAAACGCGCGCCGCGATCGCGGATTCGCGTTCCATCCGCATGAGCGCGCAGGCCAACAAGGTCACGTACTACACGACCATGTCGGGCGCGCGCGCGGCGGTCGAGGGCCTGCGTTATCTGCGCGATCTGGAAGTCTATGATTTACAAGGGCTGCATGCTCGCCTAAACTAAGGCTTCGATTACTGGTCCAAGTATCACGAGCCGCGGTTAAGCGGTGTCTCTTCGCAAGGGGAGACGCGCTTAACCGCGGTAATTTTTTTGACGATTTTGTTTGTGGGTAGTCTATGAGCACGATTCCTTTGACGAAGCGCGGCGCGGAGTTGCTGCGCGACGAATTGCAGCGCCTGAAGGCCGTCGAGCGTCCCGCTGTCATCAACGCGATCGCGGAAGCGCGCGCGCAAGGCGATCTGTCGGAAAACGCGGAATATGATGCCGCGAAGGAAAAGCAGGGTTTCATCGAGGGCCGCATCGCTGAACTCGAGTCGAAGCTTGCCGCCGCGCAAGTGATCGATCCGACCACGGTCGAAGCCGATGGCCGCGTGGTGTTCGGCGCAACGGTGGAACTGGAAGACCTCGAATCGGGCGATACGGTGACGTATCAAATCGTCGGCGACGATGAAGCCGATCTCGACCACGGTCTTATCTCGGTCAGCTCGCCGATCGCGCGCGCGCTGATTTCGAAGACGGAAGGCGACGTCGCATCGGTGCAGGCACCGAGCGGCGCGCGCGAATACGAAATCATCTCGGTCCGCTACGTCTGATGCAACACCGTCTCTTTCGCATGGTCTCGATGCTGTGGGTCGGCAGTCTGCTGACCCTCGGCCTCGTCGCAGCACCGGTGCTGTTTTCCATTCTGGACCGTACGTCGGCGGGATCGGTGGCGGCGCAGTTGTTTCGCATCGAAGCGATCGTCGGTGTGATCTGCGCGTTGGTGCTGATTCTGATCGGCAATCGCTTCGTGAAAAGCGGCATTGTCGATTACAAGCGCGTGCGGTGGATCGTCGCGGTGATGCTGGTGTGCGTGTTGATCGGCTACTTTGCTTTGCAGCCGTTCATGAACTCGCTGCGCGTAGCCGCGCAAGAGGCGGGCACCGATCTCGCCAGTTCGCCGTACGCCACGAAGTTCGGCGTCCTGCATGGTATTTCCAGCGCGATCTATCTGATCGAATGCCTGTTCGGGCTGGCGCTCGTGTGGCGCTTGCCGGGCGCGGAGCCGGTGAAGATCGTGCCGAAGAGCAAGTCGGCGAAGATGGCGGCAAAACGCGCCCGCCGTTGAATTACTGATGTTCGTTTCAAAGCGGCGCGTGTGGCGTTCAACGTCACACGCGCCGTTCGATTATTTGACCGACTGGTGCTGACGTTTCGCGCTCGGTTGACGCTTCTTCGCACGCTTCACATTGCCGCCCGCGGTGACGCGTTCGTTGCCCAGCACTTTGAGCGTGGTCTTCTTCGGCTTCTTGAAGGCGGGTGCATCGCGCGTGATTTTCACGGCTTTGACCGTGCGCGGTGCGCGGCCCTTGGTTTCGCGATCGGCGACTTCGCCGGCGCTCGGCGGCATGGTGCTGCGGGTGCGCACGGCGCGGCTCTTCGGCGCGGCACCTTCGGGACGCCAGATCACCAGCAATTTGCCGATGTGTTGAATCGGCGCGGCGTTCAGACGATCGCAGATGTCGTCGTAGATCGCGACGCGTGCTTCGCGCTCGTCACCGAACACGCGGATTTTGATCAGTTGATGCGCTTCGAGGTGCACGCCGATTTCTTTCAGCACGGCATCGGTCAGACCCTCCGCGCCGACGAGCACGACGGGCTTGAGCGCGTGGGCTTGCGAGCGCAGGTCGGCGCGCTGGGCGGGAGAGAGTTTAAGTGCTGGCATGGGAAATAAGGGACTCGACTAAAATGTGGGCGGTTCTGGTTCGGCCGCTGCGGCGCTGCTGACAACAGCGCGCTCCATTCACGACGTTTCAGCCCACGAATAAACAAAATAGGCCGGATGCCGTCTTCCGGTGCGCATAAAGCGCCCGATGACCGGCCCGGCCGACAAGACGCGTATTATCCGCTAAAAGCATCGTTCGAGACAGTAAAACGACAGCAAATCCGCACCGGGCGCGCGTTCGCGTCGCGCGCGCAACAACGGTCGGGGCACCAGAGTTCAGTTTGAATGGCAAAGAATCGATTCAACACATCGTGGTTGCATGACCACATCAACGATCCCTACGTGAAGCTCGCGCAGCGCGAGGGCTATCGTGCACGCGCGGCCTACAAGCTCAAGGAGATCGACGAGCAGGACAAGCTCATCAAGCCGGGACAGGTGATCGTCGATCTCGGGTCCACGCCGGGGAGCTGGAGCCAGTACGCGCGCAACAAGCTCGCGGCGGGCGCGAAGCGCAACACGGAGCGCGAAGGCGGCATCGACGGCACGATCATCGCGCTCGATATTCTGCCGATGGACCCGATCGCCGACGTCACCTTTATTCAGGGTGACTTCCGCGAAGACACCGTGCTCGCACAACTCGATGAAATCGTCGGCGAGCGTCAGGTGGACCTTGTTATTTCCGACATGGCCCCCAACCTCTCCGGAGTTGCGAGTGCGGATGCGGCTCGCATCGAGCATCTTTGCGATCTGGCGCTGGAGTTCGCGCAGAACCACCTGAAACCGGACGGCGCGCTGCTGGTCAAATGTTTTCATGGCAGCGGGTACAGTCAAATCGTCGAGAAGTTCAAGCACCAGTTCAAAGTGGTGGCGCCGCGCAAGCCCAAGGCTTCACGGGACAAATCGTCCGAGACTTTCATTCTCGGGCGGCGGCTCAAGCATCCGGGCGCGAGTCCCGATTGACGCCTTTTCCGGCATTTCGACGAAAATCGACTCATTCACACATCGAAAATGCCGGAAAAAGTCCGTTTTCTGCTATATGCGCGGTAGATAAACGTTATGGCAGGGGCTAGCGGTCTGGATTAGAATGCTTTAGTGGCGCTGCAAGGTCGATGTATGCGCCCGTCAATGAGTGAGGAGTGGTGCTTTGAACAACAATATGTTCTCTAAGGCGGCAGTGTGGCTCGTGATCGCACTGGTGCTGTTCACGGTGTTCAAGCAGTTCGATAAGCCCCGCGTCCAGGAAGGCGTGTCCTATTCGCAGTTCATGGACGACGCGAAGAACGGCAAGATCAAGAACGTCACCGTTCAGGGCCGCAATCTCACGGTCACTCCGAGCGACGGCCAGAAGTACCAGATCGTGTCGCCTGGCGACATCTGGATGGTCGGCGATCTGATGAAATACGGCGTTCAGGTCAGCGGCAAGGCTGACGATGAACCGAATGCGCTCGTCTCCGCGCTGTACTACCTCGGGCCAACCATCCTGATCATCGGGTTCTGGTTCTACATGATGAGGCAGATGCAGGGAGGCGGCAAAGGCGGGGCGTTTTCGTTCGGCAAGTCGCGAGCGCGGCTGATCGACGAGAACAACAACGCCATCAATTTCACCGACGTCGCGGGTTGCGACGAAGCCAAGGAAGAAGTCTCCGAACTGGTCGATTTCCTGCGCGATCCGCAGAAGTTCCAGAAGCTGGGTGGTCGTATTCCGCGCGGCGTGTTGCTGGTCGGTCCGCCGGGAACGGGTAAGACGCTGCTGGCGCGTGCTATCGCTGGCGAGGCGAAGGTGCCGTTCTTCAGCATCTCGGGTTCGGACTTCGTGGAAATGTTCGTCGGCGTGGGCGCGGCGCGTGTTCGCGACATGTTCGAGCAAGCCAAGAAGCATGCGCCTTGTATCGTGTTTATCGATGAAATTGACGCGGTCGGTCGTCACCGTGGCGCGGGTATGGGCGGCGGTAACGATGAACGCGAGCAGACGCTGAATCAGATGCTCGTGGAAATGGACGGCTTCGAGGCGAACTCGGGCGTGATCGTGATTGCTGCGACGAACCGTTCGGATGTGCTGGACAAGGCGCTGCTGCGTCCGGGCCGTTTCGACCGTCAGGTGTATGTCGGTCTGCCGGATATCCGTGGTCGCGAGCACATCATGAAGGTGCATCTGCGCAAGGTGCCGATTGCGAACGACGTGGACGCATCGGTGATTGCGCGCGGTACGCCGGGCTTCTCGGGTGCCGATCTCGCGAACCTCGTGAACGAAGCGGCGCTGTTTGCGGCGCGTCGTGGCAAGCGCATCGTCGAGATGCAGGATTTCGAAGACGCGAAGGACAAGATTTTCATGGGTCCGGAGCGCAAGTCGGCTGTCATGCGCGAGGAAGAGCGTCGCAATACGGCGTACCACGAGTCGGGGCACGCAGTCGTCGCCAAGCTGTTGCCGCATGCTGATCCGGTTCACAAAGTCACCATCATGCCGCGCGGCTGGGCGTTGGGTGTGACGTGGCAGTTGCCGGAGCATGATCGTGTGAATCTGTATCGCGACAAGATGCTGGAAGAAATCGCGATCCTGTTCGGCGGCCGTGCAGCGGAAGAAGTGTTCCTGAATTCGATGTCCACGGGTGCTTCCAACGACTTCGAACGCGCAACGAAGATGGCGCGCGACATGGTTACGCGTTATGGCATGTCTGATGTGCTCGGCACGATGGTCTACGTCGATACCGAAGAAAACGGCATGTTCGGCAAGATGGGCGCGAAGTCGGTGTCCGAAGCCACGCAGCAGAAGGTCGATGCGGAAATCCGCCGTATTCTGGATGAGCAATATGCCCTCGCGCGCAAGCTGCTGGAAGACAATCGCGAGAAGGTCGAAGCCATGACCAAGGCGTTGCTCGAGTGGGAAACCATCGACGCGGACCAGATCACGGACATCATGCAGGACCGTCCGCCGCGTCCGCCGAAGAACCTGCCGCCGCCGTCGGGCGATACGCCTCCGGGCAGCAGCGGTGGCACTGAGGTCAAGCCTGGCAGCGCGCCGGCTACGGCCTGAAAAAGCTGAGTTACACGCTTTAGCATCGCAGGCCGGTATGCATCGCATACCGGCCTGTTTGTTTTTGGCCTCAAGTTTCCGACGCCACTGCCGTTACGCGCGTCAGAAGCCTTCTCTCCCGACACGCTTGACCACTCCCAAACTTATCCCCGTTTCAGCGCAGCCGATGCAATGCGGCCGCTTCACGCTGAGCTTCGAACGTCCGCTCGTGATGGGCATTCTCAACGTCACGGCGGATTCGTTCTCCGATGGCGGCCGCTTTCTCACGCGCGACGCCGCGCTGGCACGCGCCGAAAAAATGCTTGCGGATGGCGCGGACATCATCGATATAGGTGGTGAATCGACGCGTCCGGGCGCGCCGCCGGTGCCGCTGGACGAGGAACTGGCGCGCGTGGTGCCGATCGTCGAAGCACTGCGCGGCATGAATGTGCCGCTTTCCGTCGATACCTACAAGCCCGCCGTGATGCGCGCATCGCTGGATGCGGGTGCGGATTTGATCAACGATATCTGGGGTTTGCGTCAGGAAGGCGCGCTCGATGCCGTTAAAGACAGCACGTGCGGCTTGTGTGTGATGCATATGCTCGGCGAGCCGCGCACGATGCAGGCGGGCGAGCCGGTCTATGACGACGTTGTCCACGACGTACGCGCTTTCTTCGAAGAACGGCTGGAGGCCATCGAAAAAAACGGCATCGACAAAGCGCGCGTGAGTCTCGATCCGGGATACGGCTTTGGTAAGACCGTAGCGCATAATTATGCGTTGCTGGCGAAGCTGACCGAGACGCGTCCTATCGGCTCGAACTACGCGCTGCTGGCGGGAATGTCGCGTAAATCGATGCTCGGCGCGGTCACGGGCCGTGGCGCAGGTGAACGGCTCGCAGCAAGTGTCGCGGCGGCGGTCTGTGCAGCGGAGCGCGGCGCGGCCATAATCCGCGTGCACGATGTCGCCGAAACCGTCGATGCGCTCAAAATATGGCGCGCGACACGGGACGCCAGCTAAAGCACAAACGCAAGAACGAACATTGACGACGCGCAGCGCACGCGCCGGCAGAACATCCAACACATGAACGCGGACCGGAATCGCGCAACCGGTCCATCAGGAGGTCAGGCAGCAATGGCACGTCGATATTTTGGTACGGATGGCATTCGTGGTCGCGTCGGTGAAGGTCCGATCACGCCGGATTTCGTCCTGAGACTGGGTTACGCCGCGGGCAAGGTGCTCGCGGGCGCGGGCGGCAAGCAGCAGAAGGGCAGCCGTCCGACGGTGTTGATCGGCAAGGACACGCGCGTGTCGGGCTATATGCTTGAAGCGGCGCTGGAATCGGGCTTCTCCGCAGCGGGCGTCGATGTGATGCTGGCCGGCCCGATGCCCACGCCCGGCGTGGCCTATCTCACGCGCGCGCTGCGGCTGTCGGCGGGCGTGGTGATCAGCGCATCGCACAATCCGTACGATGACAACGGCATCAAATTCTTCTCCGCCGATGGCAACAAGCTGCCCGACGACGTCGAACTGCAAATCGAAGCGCAACTCGAACAGCCGATGTCCTGCGCGCCGTCCGAGCGCTTGGGCAAGGCGCGCCGTCTCGACGATGCGGGCGGGCGCTACATCGAGTTCTGCAAGAGCACGTTCCCGGCGAGCTTCGATCTGCGCGGCATGCGCATCGTGCTGGACTGCGCGCACGGCGCGGCGTACGACGTCGGTCCGCACGTGTTCCATGAACTGGGCGCGGAAGTCGTGTCGATCGGCGTGTCGCCGAACGGTTTCAATATCAACGATAAAGTCGGCGCGACCGCACCGGACGCGCTCGTGCACGCGGTGCATCAGCATCGCGCGGATATCGGCATTGCGCTGGATGGCGACGCGGATCGCCTGCAAATCGTCGATGCAGCCGGTCGGCTGTATAACGGCGACGAGTTGCTCTACGTGCTCGTGAAGGACCGCATCGCGACCGATGGAAAGGTGAACGGAGCGGTCGGCACGCTGATGACCAACATGGCCGTCGAAGTCGCGCTGAAGGAAATGGGCGTGCAATTCGTGCGCGCCGCCGTGGGCGACCGCTACGTGCTGGAAAAGCTCGTCGAGAACGGCTGGCAGATCGGCGCGGAAGGTTCGGGCCACATTCTGTCGCTGGATCGTCATTCGACGGGCGATGGCATCGTCTCCGCGCTGCTGGTGCTGGCCGCGCTCAAGCGTAGCGGCAAAACGCTTCACGAAATGCTGGAAGGCGTGACGCTGTTCCCGCAGAAGCTCATCAATGTGCGCATGAATCCGGGCGCGGATTGGAAAAGCAGCGAAGCGATCAAGCACGCGGTCGAGCAAGCCGAGCGTTCACTCGAATCGCACGGGCGGGTCTTGATTCGCGCGTCGGGAACTGAACCGGTGTTGCGCGTGATGGTGGAAGCCGCCGCGCATCAGGACGCCGTTCGCCACGCCGAAACGATTGCGAAGGTGGTGAAGGAAGCGACTTCGTAGACGTTTAGTCGGATCGTCACAAAGCGAAAGCGGGCTTTTTAGCCCGCTTTTTTTATTCGGGAAAACCCTTGACAAATCGACGATCGTTCAATTTACGTTCCGTAAGAAGACTGTCACGCGAGCTTCACGAATCGTCATATTACTGTCACAGATAACTCCTATATTTCGCCCTGTCCTGTCGATTCACTCGCTGTCGTTCCACACGCTCACAAAACCCCTGGAGGTCTCATGAAATTGATGCAAACCGCGCTGGCCGGCGTTATTGGCGCTCTGTTCGCCATCTCTGCGCAAGCTGCCGATATCACCGGCGCGGGTTCTACCTTCGCAGCCCCGATTTACACCAAGTGGGCAGACGCCTACCAAAAGAATGGCGGCGGCAAGGTGAACTACCAAGGCATCGGCTCGTCGGGCGGTATCAAGCAGATCATCGCCAAGACGGTGGATTTCGCGGGCTCGGACGCGCCGCTGAAGGATGACGAACTCGCCAAGGACGGCTTGTTCCAGTTCCCGACGGTGGTTGGCGGCGTGGTGCCGGTGATCAACGTGCCGGGCGTGAAGGCCGGTGAAGTGACGCTGTCGGGCGAAGTGCTCGGCGACATCTACCTCGGCAAGATCAAGAAGTGGAACGATCCGGCGATCGCTGCACTGAATCCGAAGGTCAAGCTGCCGGATACCGATATCGCCGTGGTTCGCCGCGCCGACGGTTCGGGCACCTCGTTCATCTGGACGAACTACCTGTCGAAGGTCAACGCAGACTGGAAGTCGAAGGTCGGCGAAGGTTCGACGGTCAACTGGCCGACGGGCACGGGCGGCAAGGGTAACGACGGCGTCGCGGCATTCGTGCAACGTCTGCCGGGCGCGATCGGCTACGTGGAGTGGGCGTACGCGAAGCAAAACAAGATGACCTACGTCGGCATGAAGAATTCGTCGGGTACGGTTGTCGAGCCGGAAACGAAGACGTTCAAGGCAGCGGCTGCTGGCGCTGACTGGTCGAAGTCGTTCTACCAGATCCTGACGAACGAATCGGGCAAGGACGCATGGCCGATCGTTGGTGCAACGTTCGTGCTGCTGCACGCCACGCAAGACAAGCCGGCGCAAGGCACGGAGACGCTTAAGTTCTTCGACTGGGCGTTCAAGAACGGCAACCAGGCTGCCAACGACCTCGACTACATCTCGCTGCCGGATTCGGTGGTTGCCGAGATCAAGACGCAGTGGAAGGCGAAGGTCAAGGACGCATCGGGCAAGGCTGTCGCTGAGTAAGCATTGAGCAGGAAAACTGTCCTAAGCTGTTGATATCAGGACAGAAAAAGGTAGCAAACAAGCCGCGCGGCAGGCCGAAAGGTCTCGTCGCGCGGTCTGACACGTAGCGTAACCAAGGCTCCCATGTCGGACATCAATCTCACGTCGGCTGTGCCGGCCGCGCATACGCAGCGCGCGCCGAGCCGTCTCGGCGACATCATTTTCGGTGGCGTGACGCGGCTTGCAGCCGTCATCACGCTGCTGCTTCTTGGCGGCATCATCGTTTCGCTGCTGATCGCGTCGATGCCGACCATCCAGAAATTCGGTCTGAGCTTTCTGTGGACGTCGGACTGGGATCCGCCTTCCAACCAATTCGGCGCGCTGGTGCCGATCTACGGCACGATCGCCACGTCGATCATCGCGCTGATCATCGCCGTGCCGGTGAGCTTCGGCATCGCGCTGTTTCTGACGGAACTGTCGCCCGCGTGGCTGCGCCGTCCGCTGGGCGTCGCCATCGAATTGCTCGCGGCGATTCCGTCGATCGTCTACGGTATGTGGGGTCTGCTCGTATTCGCGCCGATCTTCGCCGAATACTTCGAGAAGCCGCTCGGCAAGCTGTTGGGCGGCGTGCCGGTGATCGGCATGTTCTTTCAGGGGCCGCCGATCGGTATCGGCATTCTGGCCGCGGGCGTGATTCTCGCGATCATGATCATTCCGTACATCGCCTCGGTGATGCGCGATGTGTTCGAAGTCACGCCCGTGCTGCTGAAGGAATCGGCGTATGGCATCGGCTGTACGACGTGGGAAGTGATGTGGAAGATCGTGTTGCCGTACACCCGCGCCGGCGTGATCGGCGGCGTGATGCTGGGTCTGGGCCGCGCGCTCGGCGAGACCATGGCCGTCACCTTCGTGATCGGTAACACCAATCTGCTCGACAACGTCTCGCTGTTCTCGCCGGGTAACTCGATTACCTCGGCGCTCGCCAACGAATTCGCCGAAGCCAGTCCCGGTCTGCATACGTCGGCGCTGATGGAACTCGGTCTGATCCTTTTCGTGATTACGTTCATCGTGCTCGCACTGTCGAAAATCATGCTGATTCGCATGGAACGCGGGGAGGGCCGGAAATGAGCCGCCCAGCTACGCCCGATCAGGTTCAGGCGCGCGAACAACGCATTCGCATGAAGCTGCAAAGCCGTCGCCGCGGCACCAATGCCATCGCGCTGACGATGTCGCTGGCCGCGATGGCCTTCGGTCTCATTTGGCTCGTGTGGATTCTCTTCACGACGCTGAAGCTCGGCATCGGTGGTTTGTCGATCGATCTGTTCACGCAGTCCACGCCGCCGCCGAACACCGATGGCGGCGGTCTTGCCAACGCCATCGTCGGTTCGCTGTTGCTGGTGGTGATCGCGACGTTCATCGGCACGCCGCTCGGCATTCTGGCGGGCGTGTATCTCGCCGAATACGGCCAGAAGCGCTGGCTTGCGAGCGTGACGCGCTTTATCAACGACATTTTGTTGTCGGCGCCGTCGATCGTCGTCGGTCTGTTCGTGTATGCGCTGGTGGTCGCGAAGATGGGTCGCTTCTCCGGTTGGGCTGGCGTGATCGCGCTGGCGCTGCTGCAGATTCCGATCGTGATCCGCACCACGGAAAACATGCTGAAACTGGTGCCGAACGCGCTGCGTGAAGCCGCCTTCGCACTCGGCACGCCGAAGTGGAAGATGGTGATGTCGATCACGCTGAAGGCGTCGGTCGGCGGCATCGTGACGGGCGTGCTGCTGGCGATCGCGCGGATTGCGGGTGAAACCGCGCCGCTGCTGTTCACCGCGCTGTCGAATCAATTTTTCTCGATGAACCTGAATCAGCCGGTCGCCAATCTGCCGGTCACGATCTACAAGTTCGCGATGAGTCCGTTCCCGCAGTGGCAATCGCTCGCGTGGGCCGGTGTGTTCCTGATTACGCTCGGCGTGCTCGGCCTGAATGTGCTGGCGCGTGCGATCTTCTCGAAGAAATAAGGGCGGAGTGATTCCATGAATATGGTCGAAAGTGGTGTCAACCACCAACAAACCCCGGTCGAACGCGGCCCGGTCGCGGGCAGCGTGCGCCCGACGCACGGCTCGCAACCGGCTGACTCGATCAAGCCGAAGATCGAGGTGAAGAACCTCAACTTCTTCTACAACAAGTATCACGCGCTGAAGAACATCAACCTGCGCATTCCGGAAAAGAAGGTCACGGCTTTCATCGGACCGTCGGGTTGCGGCAAGTCCACGCTGCTGCGCACGTTCAACAAGATGTACGCGCTTTATCCGGAGCAACGCGGCGAAGGCGAAATCCTGATGGATGGCGTCAATCTGCTCGATACGACCAAGGACATCTCGCTGCTGCGCGCACGCGTGGGCATGGTGTCCCAGAAGCCGACTCCGTTCCCGATGTCGATCTACGACAACATCGCGTTCGGCGTGAAGATGTTCGAGCAACTCACGCGCTCGGAGATGGACGATCGCGTGGAATGGGCGCTGACGAAAGCCGCGCTCTGGACCGAAGTGAAGGACAAGCTGCAGCAGAGCGGCTACGGTCTGTCGGGCGGTCAGCAGCAGCGTCTGTGTATCGCGCGCGGTATCGCGATCCGCCCGGAAGTGCTGTTGCTCGATGAACCGTGCTCGGCGCTGGACCCGATCTCTACGGGCCGTATCGAAGAGTTGATCGCGGAATTGAAGAGCGATTACACGGTGGTGATCGTTACGCACAATATGCAGCAGGCGGCGCGTTGCTCGGACTACACTGCCTATATGTATCTCGGTGAGTTGATCGAATTCGGTGACACGGAAAAGATCTTCATCAAGCCGGCTCGCAAAGAGACGGAAGACTACATCACGGGTCGCTTCGGTTGATTCCGGCCAGAATCATCGAGCGCAAAAAAGGGCTTCAGGGAGTAGGAGTAACTTATGTCCGATAAACATCTGTCGAGCCAATTCGATGCCGATCTGAACGCGGTGTCGTCGAAAGTGCTGGAAATGGGCGGTCTGGTGGAGTCGCAGATTATCGCGGCGATGCAGGCGCTCAACGAATTCGATATCGGCATTGCCGATCAGGTGATCGCCGCGGAAGTGCAGTTGAACCGCATGGAAGTGGAAATCGACGAGGATTGCAGCAATATCATCGCGCGCCGTCAGCCGGCTGCACGCGACCTGCGTTTGCTGATGGCGATCTCGAAGACCATCACCAATCTCGAACGCGCCGGCGACGAAGCCGAGAAGATCGCCAAGCGCGTGAAGCGCATCAACGAAGACGGCGCTGGCCGTACGGTGAATATCGCCGAGATCAAGCTGTCGGGCGAGATGGCGGTGTCGATTCTGCGCCGCGCGCTGGATGCGTTCGCGCGTCTGGACACGGTGGCAGCCGCGCAGATCGTGCGCGACGACAAGGCGATCGACGAGGAATTCCGCGCCTTCGTGCGCAAGCTCGTCACGTACATGATGGAAGACCCGCGCACCATTTCGGCGGGCCTCGACTATCTGTTCATCGCGAAGGCGGTGGAGCGGATCGGCGATCACGCGAAGAATATCGCCGAGTTCATTATTTATATCGTCAAGGGCACCGACGTGAGGCATATCTCGCGCGATCAGCTCGAACGTGAAGCGCTGGGCGGCTGATCAGCAGTTCTGCTTATCAACCGTTACAGCGCAATCGTTTAATTCAAGCAAAAGGTCAAGAGGTGCCGATGCCCAGCAGTATCCTCGTCATTGAAGACGAACCCGCGATCTCCGAACTGATCTCGGTGAATCTCCAACATGCGGGACATTGCCCCATTCGCGCGTATAACGCCGAACAGGCGCAAAACCTGATCAGTGATGTGCTGCCCGATCTCGTACTGCTCGACTGGATGCTGCCCGGCAAGTCGGGCATTGCGTTCGCGCGCGAGCTGCGCAACAACGAGCGGACCAAGCACATCCCGATCATCATGCTGACCGCGCGTGGCGATGAGCAGGACAAGGTGCTCGGACTGGAAATCGGCGCCGACGACTATGTGACCAAGCCGTTTTCGCCGAAGGAACTGATGGCGCGCATCAAGGCGGTGCTTCGCCGCCGCGCGCCGCAGTTGACCGAAGACGTGGTCGCGATCAACGGCCTGCGCCTCGATCCGGCGACGCATCGGGTGGCGGCGAATCAGTCGGGCAGCGATATCAAGCTCGATCTCGGTCCGACGGAATTCCGTCTGCTGCATTTTTTCATGACGCATCCGGAGCGCGTGCACAGCCGCACGCAATTGCTGGATCAGGTGTGGGGCGATCACGTGTTCGTCGAAGAGCGTACCGTCGATGTGCACAT
Source organism: Caballeronia sp. BR00000012568055 (assembly GCF_029439455.1). GTDB lineage: Bacteria > Pseudomonadota > Gammaproteobacteria > Burkholderiales > Burkholderiaceae > Caballeronia. Next base: position 34,641 of record NZ_JAQFVG010000244.1, read on the forward strand.
CAAGCGTCTGCGTGCCGCGCTCAAACCCGCAGGCTGCGATGCTATGATCGAAACGGTGCGCGGCAGCGGATATCGCCTGGCAAAGAGCGCCTGAGAAGCGCCTGAGAGTCAACGACGTTATCCGCTTTTCATTCAGATTGCTGCATCAACGTCACTCAGAACTACCGACAACATGAACATCATCTGGACGCGGTCTATCGTGTCCCTCGCGCTGCTCGCCGCGCTGTGCGCCGCGATCGGCGCGCTCGTCGGCGTGCGCGTGGCGCTCGCTTTCGCGGTGGTCATGCTGGTCCTACAAAGCTTCTTCAGCACTTATCACACGCAACGTCTCTGGCGTCTGCTCGAAGCGCCCGTGTATGGCGAAGTGCCTAGCGCGCTTGGCATCTGGGGCGAAATCTACTATCGGCTGCACAAGCTTGCGGAGCGCTGGCATGCGCAGGTGCGTCAGGTCGAGCAGCAACATTCGCGCTTCATTCAGGCGATCCAGGCTTCACCGAATGGCGTGGCCATGTTGGACGATCACGATCAGATCGAGTGGTGCAATGCCATCGCCGAAAAGCATTTCGGACTCGATTCCAAGCGCGATTTGCGCCAGCACATTACGCATCTGGTGCGGCAGCCGGATTTCATTCGCTATCTCAACTCGCATCATTATGAAGAGATGCTGGTGATGCGCGGGATGGGTGCGAATCGGCAGCGTTCTATCTCGGTGCAGGTGTTTCCTTATGGCGATAATCGCAAGCTGATTCTGACGCAGGACATTACCGAACTCGAACGCACGGATTCGATGCGGCGTGACTTCGTTGCCAATGTATCGCATGAACTGAAGACGCCGTTGACGGTGCTGTCCGGCTTTCTCGAAACCATGCGCGATATTCCGCTTGGCGAAGCGGACCGCGCGCGTTATCTCGACATGATGGAGCAGCAGGCTTCACGCATGCAGAACATCGTGCGTGACTTGCTTGTTTTGGCGAATCTCGAAGGTGATATGCGTTCGCCCGGAGATGAGTTGCTCGATATGCGTGCGGTTTTGCGGCATCTCGAAGATGATGCCAATAGCTTGTCTGGCGGACGCCATCGCATTACGTTCGATAACGATGATTCTTTGACCGTCGCTGGGGTTGAAACCGAGGTGATGAGTGCGCTGGGGAATCTTGTTACTAACGCGGTGCGGTATACGCCTGATGGCGGGGCGATCGATGTTTCTTGGAAGCGGGTGAGTGATCGCGCGGTCTTTACTGTTAAAGATAGTGGGTTTGGAATTCCGGCGGAGCATATTCCTCGGTTGACCGAACGGTTTTATCGTGTGGATCGGAGTCGGTCTAGAGATACCGGTGGCACCGGACTCGGTCTTGCTATCGTTAAGCATGTGCTGCAGCGGCATCATGCTGAGCTTGATGTTAAAAGTGAAGTCGGGCGCGGGAGTACGTTTATCGTGCGGTTTCCTGGGTCGAGGACGGCGCTCCGGAAGTCGCTTGCGGCTTAGTGGTTCTGCTTGCGGTTGTTGTGCGTTTTGTTTCAGTAGCCGCCTCCCCGGCGGGGGGTAACTTTCTTTGCTGCTGCAAAGAAAGTCACCAAAGAAAGCAGCTTTTTCAACCAGACACTGCACGTTGAGAAGGCAAGTGGATTAATGCTCTCTCTAGGTAACAATAGCTCGCCACCACGGAGGCCTGCCCGGCCTGTCAAGCGTTCGGTACGCGCTATTCAAGCACCACTATT
>NZ_JAQFVG010000245.1 GCF_029439455.1 Caballeronia sp. BR00000012568055
GTTCCTGCCGTTCCGCATGAGCGGGGCGATTCTCGCGCTGACGAGTCTCGATTTTCTCGGCCTCGGCGTGCCGTCACCGACGCCATCGCTTGGTGAATTGCTCGCGCAAGGCAAGGCCAATCTCGATGCTTGGTGGATCTCGCTGTCCACCTTCGGCGTGCTGGTCGCGACGCTGCTGCTCCTCACCTTTATGGGCGATGCCTTGCGCAACGCGCTCGACACGCGCATCGCCGATGCCGTGAAAGCGGGAGGCGGACAGTGAGCGAGCCGTTGCTGTCCATCAAAGACCTGCGCGTGCGCTTTGGCGAGACGCTTGCCGTCGATGGCGTGAATCTCGACATCAACGCCGGCGAACGCGTCGCGCTGGTCGGCGAATCCGGCTCGGGCAAGAGCGTCACCGCGCTGTCGATCCTGCGTCTGATCCGCGACGCCGAACTCAGCGGCTCGATCCGCTTCGGCGGCGACGAGTTGCTCGGCAAGAGCGAACGCGAGATGCGCGGCCTGCGCGGTTCCGACATCGCGATGATCTTTCAGGAGCCGATGACCGCGCTGAATCCGCTCTATACGGTCGGCGATCAGATCGGCGAAACCATTCAGCTTCACGATGGCGCGACGCCGCGCGAGGCGCGTCAGCGTGCGATTGCGCTGCTGGAGCGCACGGGCATCACCGAGCCGCAAAGGCGCGTCGATAGCTATCCGCACCAGCTATCGGGCGGGCAGCGTCAGCGCGTGATGATCGCGATGGCGCTCGCGTGCCGTCCGCGTCTTCTCCTCGCCGATGAACCCACCACCGCGCTCGACGTGACGATTCGCGCGCAGATCGTCGAATTGCTGCTCGAACTGCAGCGCGACGAAGCCGAAAAGCGCGGCATGGCGGTGCTGCTGATTACGCATGATCTCAACCTCGTGCGGCGCTTCGCTGAGCGCGTGGCGGTGATGGAGAAGGGCGTGTTGGTGGAAAGCGGCACGGTCGAGTCGATTTTCACGTCGCCGCAGCATCCCTACACGCAGCGGCTGTTGCAGAGCAAGCCGAAGCGCACGGTGTTGCCCGTGCTGCCGATCGCGCCCGTTCTGCTCGACGCCAAAGCCATTTCCGTCGATTACCCCACGCGCTTGCCCGGCTTCGAAGGCTGGTTCAAACGCGGCCACTTCAAAGCCGTCGATGATGTGACGCTGTCGGTGAAGCAGGGCGAGACGCTGGGTATCGTCGGGGAATCGGGATCGGGGAAATCGACGCTGGCACTGGCGTTACTCGGCTTGCAGCGCACATCGAACGGCACGGTGCAGTTTCAGGGCCGCGCGCTCGGTGACTATCGCGGACGCGAAAAGACTGTGCTGCGCTCGAATCTGCAAGTGGTGTTTCAGGACCCGTTCAGCTCGCTATCGCCACGGCAGACGGTGGAGCGGATCGTGGGGGAAGGGCTGGCGCTGCATCGCCCGGAACTGGATGCGGCCGCGCGGAACGCCAAGGTTGTCGCGGTGCTGCGGGAAGTGGGAATGGACCGGACCGCGCTTACACGCTATCCGCACGAGTTCTCAGGCGGTCAGCGGCAGCGCATTGCGATCGCGCGCGCCTTGGTGCTCGAACCCAGCATTCTGATACTCGATGAACCCACCAGCGCACTCGATGTATCGATACAGACTCAAGTTCTCGCTCTTTTAGCCGACATTCAGAAGAAGCACAATCTCGGATACGTGTTTATTAGCCACGACTTACAGGTGATCGGCGCGATGGCGCACCGCGTTGCGGTCATGAGAAATGGAATTGTTGTCGAGACCGGCGAGGTAGAGAAGATTTTTTCGAACCCTTCAGAAGATTACACAAGGAAGCTTCTGCGGGCAGCACTGGATTCCTAAAAATCTTTCTTTTTCGTCAATTGGGTGTCGCGCTCAATTGTATTTTCCTATTTCTTTTGACAGTTAAATAATTTGTGGCTAGTATGCGTTCAAACTTTCACGTATCTCCCTGATTTATCTGATTTTAATTGTAAAACCTACCGACCGATGCAGCCACTAAAAATGACGCAAACATGCGCGCGGGTCGCCGCCAGCATGTTGATCGGCCTTCTGATGACAACAGCTTCCGGCGCGTTCGCCGACGAAGTCAGCAGTAATAGCCAAAATGCCAGCAATGGCACCCTCTCTTACAGATCCAGCGACGTAACAGTCAGCGCAGACGCACCGGCCACACAAAGTGGCGCGAAGTCGTTTCTGTCCGGCGTGGCGAGCAAGGCAGGCGACGTGGTCGTCGGCGCGCTCAATATGATCGGCGTGCGCTATCGCTGGGGCGGCAACACTCCGGATTCCGGCCTCGATTGCAGCGGTTTCGTACGCTACGTGTTTCAGGACACGCTTGGCATGACGTTGCCGCGCCGCGCCGAAGAAATGAGTCGTGTCGGCGAAAAGGTCACCGTGAGTGATCTGAAGCCGGGCGATCTCGTGTTCTTCAACACGATGCGCCGCTCGTTCTCGCACGTCGGCATTTATATCGGCGACAACAAGTTCGTGCATTCGCCGTCCACCGGCAGCACGATCCGCGTCGATGATATGGACGACGGCTACTGGGAAAAGCGCTTTCAGGGTGCGCGCCGTATCGAGAACGCACAGTTCAACGACGGCAGCGACCTGCGTCAGCGCGTGAGCGCCACGATCGGTCAGTAAGCGTCGTACGCGTCATATCGAAAAGCCTGCACTCCATTGGGATGCAGGCTTTTTGCTTTTCTATCGCTGACTATAGGAAAAATCAGGCAGCAAACCAGGCAGCAAGCGCCGTCAATCGGCACGATCGGAAAGCCTCATTGCGTGCGTTCCTAAAAGCCGCTATATTCGCCGAATGAACTTTTTCTCGTTCCCCTTCTCGCTGTTCCCGGCTGGTGCGCTCCTAGGCGCGCTATCGCTACTAGCGCGCCTACCGCGCTGATCTGTCTCGCCTCCCGTCTGCTCGTTCAAGAAGGTTTTCGACGCCAGCGGTGGCGCGAACACCCGGATTCCCTTTTGCTTTTCCCATCTACACTTCCAACTAAGCGATAAATCTCCCCACAGGAGCCCGACATGGCATCAGACAAGTTGATCATTTTCGATACGACCTTGCGCGACGGCGAGCAATCCCCCGGCGCTTCGATGACGAAGGAAGAGAAAATCCGCATCGCGAAGCAGCTGGAGCGCATGAAGGTCGATGTGATCGAAGCGGGCTTCGCCGCCAGCTCGAACGGCGATTTCGATGCCATCCACACCATCGCTTCGATGATCAAGGACAGCACGGTCTGCTCGCTGGCCCGCGCGAACGACAAAGACATCCAGCGCGCCGCCGATGCGCTCAAGCCTGCAAATCAGTTCCGTATCCATACGTTTATCGCGACGTCCGCGCTGCATATGGAGAAGAAGCTGCGCATGTCGCCGGAACAGGTGCTGGAGCAATCGCGTCTCGCGGTGCGCTTCGCGCGCAAGTTCACGGACGATGTCGAGTTTTCGCCGGAAGACGGCAGCCGTTCGGATATCGACTTTCTGTGCCGCGTGCTGGAAGCGGTGATCAGCGAAGGCGCGCGCACCATCAATATCGCGGATACGGTCGGTTACGGCGTGCCGGAGATGTACGGCAACCTCGTCAAGACGCTGCGTGAGCGCGTGCCGAATTCGGACAAAGCCGTGTGGTCGGTTCACTGTCACGATGACCTCGGCATGGCCGTGGCGAACTCGCTGGCGGGCGTGCAGATCGGCGGCGCGCGTCAGGTCGAATGCACGATCAACGGTCTCGGCGAGCGCGCGGGCAATACGTCGCTCGAAGAAATCGTGATGGCGGTGAAGACGCGCAAGGATTATTTCGGGCTGGATCTGGGTATCGATACGTCGCAGATCGTGCCGACGTCCAAGCTGGTATCGCAGATCACGGGTTTTGTCGTGCAGCCAAACAAGGCCGTGGTCGGCGCGAACGCGTTTGCGCACGCGTCGGGCATTCACCAGGACGGCGTGTTGAAGGCCCGCGACACGTACGAAATCATGCGCGCGGAAGACGTGGGCTGGAGCGCGAACAAGATCGTGCTCGGCAAGTTGTCGGGCCGTAACGCGTCCAAGCAGCGTCTTGAAGAACTCGGCGTGACGCTCGAATCCGAAGCCGACGTGAACGCCGCGTTCGCGCGCTTCAAGGAACTCGCGGACCGCAAAGCCGAAATCTTCGATGAAGACATCATGCAGATCGTCTCCGAGGAATCGGCGGAAGCGCAGGCGAAGGAACACTTCCGTTTCGTGTCGCTGAAGCAGCATTCGGAAACCGGCGAGCAGCCGCAGGCCAAGGTCGTGTTCGCAGTGGAAGGCACCGAATTGACCGGCGAAGCACGCGGCAACGGTCCGGTCGATGCCACGCTTCACGCGATCGAATCGAAGGTCGAAAGCGGCGCGGAGCTGGTGCTGTACTCGGTCAACGCGATCACCACCGGCACGCAGGCGCAGGGCGAAGTGACGGTGCGCTTGTCGAAGAGCGGACGGATTGTGAATGGCGTGGGCACGGACCCGGATATCGTCGCGGCATCGGCCAAGGCGTATATCGCGGCGTTGAACAAGCTGCATTCGAAGGTCGAAAAGCTCAACCCGCAGCTTTGATTTTCATCGACCTCATCGACGTTTAAAGCAAAAGCCCTCGATTCGAGGGCTTTTGTCGTTTTAGAACATGTTGCGTCGATCCGGATCATGCAGCGGATCAGGCGTCTTCTGCGTCAGCCTGACGATGCCCTGATCGTCGAAATAAAAGCTGTACATCATGTACCAGATGTTCGCCTCCATGTAGCGATACGTCCAGACCTCGCGCTTCATTAGCGGAAAGTAAGACGTTTCGACCGGACGGCCGAAATTCACCAGCACGTCTTTCTTTGTCCACACGCCGATCTGCGCCTTGTAGAACTCGTTTTCGTCGAGCACCTGACGCACGTTGACGATCTTGCCGGACGAATCGACATCGGCGGCGGTGGTGACTTCGCCGAGCGGTTGCGTCGGCCACATCAGCCGTTTGCCGCCGTCGGGCAAGTCATAGATTTCGCGCGGCGGCCCGAGCCGCGCCGTCAACGCCGACGCGTCCGCGCCCGGCGGCACGGCTTGCCACGGCTGCACGCAAGCCGACAGCAACAGTGCGACGCTCACGCCCGCAAGCGCGCTACGCAGTTGTTTGGTTCGATGCAGCATTGAAGCCTCCGCGTACTGATTTCATTCGATGAACATTTGATGTGATTTTGACACGCGCGCGGCCTAAAACATTCGCCGGAATGCCGCGACATTCGCGCATATCGGGCTATGATCCGCGCTTCCCTCAACATCAAAAGATAAATCGATGTCCAAGCGATGGTTTCGGCTGACCGCATGCCTGATCGCGATGGTGGCGCTTGTATCGCGCGTCCAAGCCGCCGATTTGCCACCCGTGAAACTCGCGTTGATCGAAGGCATGTCCGGCCCGTTCGCCAACGCCGGCGCGATGGTCGAGCGCAATCTGCGCTTCGGCATCGAGCGCGTGAACGCGAAGGGCGGAGTGAAATTAGCCGATGGCATGCATCCGCTCGAACTCGTCGTGCTCGACGGGAAGGGCAGCAGTGAGGCAAGCCTGGTGCAACTGCGTGCGGCCATCGACGACAAAATCGGCTTTGTGATGCAGGGCAACAGTTCGGCAGTCGCGGCGGCGCTCGTGGCGGCGGTCGACAAGCAAAACGCGCGCGAACCGGGTCGGCGCGTCGTGTTCCTCAACTACTCGGCCGACGATCCCGCGCTAACCAACGCATCGTGCAGTTTCTGGCACTTTCGTTTCGATGCCCACGCGGGCATGCGCATGGACGCACTCGCCGATGCGCTCAAGCAGGATCGCGCGGTAAAGAGGGTGTATCTGCTGAATCAGGACTACAGCTTCGGTCACGATGTGAGCCGCGAGGCGCAGCGCGCGATCAGGGAAAAGCGGCCGGATATCGCCATTGCAGGCGACGAGTTTCATCCGATCGGTAAGGTGAAAGATTTCGCGCCTTACATCGCCAAGATTCGCGCGAGCGGCGCGGACGCGGTGATCACCGGCAACTGGGGCAACGATCTCACGCTGCTGGTGAAAGCCGCACGCGAACAGGGCCTCGACACGAAGTTCTATACGTTCTACGGCAACAGCCTCGGCGCACCCGCAGCACTCGGCGATGCCGGCGTGAAGCGCGTGATCGCGGTCGCGGACTGGCATCCGAACGCGGGCGGCGCGGCGTCCGACGCGTACTATCGCGCGTTCCGGGCGCGCTATCCGGCCGCATCGGACGATTATCTGGTGGCGCGCATGCCGCTGATGGTCGAAATGCTCGCAGCGGCCATGACTCGCGCGCAAAGCGCCGATCCGCTGAAAGTCGCGCGCACGCTGGAAGGTATGAAATTCGACGGCGAAGGTTTCCACCCCTCGACGATGCGCGCGGAAGATCATCAACTGATCCAGCCCCTATACGTGATGGAGATGGACAAAGCGGGTACGCCCGGCGTGACTTTCGACAACGAAGGCTCAGGCTACGGTTTCCACACGCTCCTCGACATCCCCGCCGCGAAAACCGCCCAGCCGACGACCTGCAAGATGACGCGCCCATAGAACCGGAAGGCAGTCAAAGAGACACCGCACTGTGCTATACTTCGCGCTTCGTTTTCGGCCTGGTCCGATTTCGGAGTTGTAAATTAGCATAAGGGCTTGAATTAAAGCCCATTTTTTCAGCAACAACCACGGCACGGCCTTTCTTCCGTGACCGCCTGTAGATTCAAAGGAACAGCAAATGTCCGTAGCAGAAATCAAGAAGTCCGATATCGTCGCCGAATACGCGCGCGGCACCAATGACACCGGCTCTCCCGAAGTGCAAGTCGCACTGCTCACGAGCCGCATCAACGAACTGACGCTCCACTTCAAGGCACACTCGAAGGATCACCACAGCCGCCGCGGTCTGCTGCGCATGGTGAGCCGTCGTCGTAAGCTGCTCGACTACCTGAAGGGCAAGGACGCAGATCGTTATCGCTCGCTGATCGAAAAGCTGGGTCTGCGCAAGTAATTGGCTCCACTCGGCCGGTTTTAATACGAAGTGCCTGTGTCAGTCCGCTGATACAGGCACTTTGTTTTTGCGCGTTTGAGTCGTGAAGTGGTGACGGATCGTGGTTCGGTCCGTTTCTGCGGCAGTAGATAAGTTTTACCCGGATGAAGTCACCCGGTCCAGCCTCGCAGCGGAGCTTTGTGTCATTCCAGCGCGGCGCGCACATCAGCATCATTCAGTGCCGCGCTGGAATGGCATAACACACCTCTCAAGCGTGGCTCGCGATCGTCCCGCCGGTGTCGCCATGTGGCGTCGCTGGCGCACATGAAGAAGGAGTCACAATGTCAATGTTCAATAAGATCGTCAAAGAATTTAAGTGGGGCCAACATAATGTTCGCCTCGAAACGGGCGAGATCGCTCGTCAGGCAAGCGGCGCGGTGATCGTCGATGTCGAAGATACCGTCGTGCTCGCGACCGTTGTTGGCGCGAAGACCGCCAAGCCGGGTCAGGACTTCTTCCCGCTGACCGTCGATTACCTCGAAAAGACCTACGCCGCCGGCAAGATTCCGGGCGGCTTCTTCCGTCGCGAAGGCCGTCCGTCGGAAGGCGAAACGCTGATTTCGCGCCTGATCGACCGTCCGTTGCGTCCGCTGTTCCCGGAAGGCTTCTACAACGAAGTCCAGGTCGTGATTCACGTCATTTCGCTGAATCCGGAGATTCCGGCTGATATTCCGGCGCTAATCGGCGCATCGGCTGCTTTGGCTGTGTCGGGTCTGCCGTTCAACGGTCCGGTCGGCGCGGCGCGTGTGGCTTATCTGAACAACGAATACGTGCTGAACCCGACGCGCGCGCAGATGAAGGAATCGGCGCTGGATCTGGTCGTCGCCGGTACGGAACGCGCGGTGCTGATGGTCGAATCGGAAGCGCAGCAGTTGTCGGAAGAAGTGATGCTCGGCGCGGTCGTGTTCGGCCACGAGCAAATGCAAACCGCCATCGACGCGATCCACGAACTGGTGCGCGAAGGCGGCAAGCCGGAATGGGACTGGAAGCCGGCGCCGAAGAACGAAGAGCTGATCTCGCGCGTCACGGCGATCGCTCAGACGGAACTCGAAGCGGCTTATCAACTGCGCAACAAAACGGCGCGTTCGACCAAGCTGAAGGAAGTCTACGCAGCGACGTCGGCTAAGCTGGAAGAAGACGCTGCCGCGAGCGGCACGGTTGCAGCGGACAAGGCTTCGGTCGGCAACGTGCTGTTCGATATCGAAGCGAAGATCGTCCGTACGCAGATTCTGAACGGCGAGCCGCGTATCGATGGCCGCGACACGCGCACGGTTCGTCCGATCGAAATCCGTACCGGCGTGCTGCCGCGTACGCACGGCTCGGCGCTGTTCACGCGTGGTGAGACGCAGGCGCTGGTCGTCGCGACGCTTGGCACGAAGGGCGATGAACAAAGCATCGACGCACTCGAAGGCGAATACCGCGAGCGCTTCATGCTTCACTACAACATGCCGCCGTTCGCAACGGGCGAAACGGGCCGCGTGGGCTCGCCGAAGCGTCGTGAAATCGGCCACGGCCGTCTGGCCAAGCGCGCGCTGGTCGCATGCCTGCCGAGCGCCGACGAATTCGGTTACTCGATCCGCGTGGTGTCGGAAATCACGGAATCGAATGGTTCCTCGTCGATGGCTTCCGTGTGCGGCGGCTGCCTCGCGCTGATGGACGCCGGCGTGCCGATGAAGGCGCACGTCGCGGGTATCGCGATGGGCCTGATCCTCGAAGGCAATAAGTTCGCGGTTCTGACTGACATCCTGGGGGACGAAGATCACCTCGGCGACATGGACTTCAAGGTGGCCGGCACGGCGCAAGGCGTGACCGCGCTGCAGATGGACATCAAGATTCAGGGCATCACCAAGGAAATCATGCAGGTCGCGCTCGCGCAGGCGAAGGAAGGCCGTATGCATATCCTCGGCAAGATGACCGAAGCCGTGCCGACCACGAACACGGAACTGTCGGACTACGCGCCGCGCATGATCACCATCAAGATCAACCCGGAAAAGATCCGCGACGTGATCGGCAAGGGCGGTTCGGTGATCCGCGCGCTGACGGAAGAGACGGGCACGACCATCGACATTTCGGACGATGGCGTCGTGACGATCGCGAGCACCAGCGCGGAAGGCATGGCGGAAGCGAAGAAGCGTATCGAGAACATCACGGCTGAAGTGGAAGTCGGCCAAGTCTACGAAGGCCCGGTGCTCAAGCTGCTCGACTTCGGCGCGATCGTGAATATCCTGCCGGGCAAGGACGGTCTGCTGCATATCTCGGAGATCGTCAACGAGCGCGTGAAGGACATCAACGATTACCTGAAGGAAGGCCAGGTCGTGAAGGTCAAGGTCATTCAGACGGACGAGAAGGGCCGCGTGCGTCTGTCGGCCAAGGCGCTGCTGAACGAAGCCGCCGCATCGACGGAACCGACGCAGCCGCAGCAGTAATGCGTTAAGGTGGTGACGGCCGGCCGCGCTTGCGAGCCGGCCGTTTTCTTGTCTGACGCTCGTCCGGCTAGTCTATGTCGGACGCATCGTCGGACTCGATGGCACTGTGGTGTGCTTCGCGTACACAGTGCCATCGGGTTCGAAATAGTCCAGACGCAGCACGCGTGCATCCAGGAGAGGATATGAAGGCCGTCGAAATCACCGAATTTGGCGCACCCGAAGTCTTGAAACTGGGCGAACGCCCGACGCCCGCGCCGGGCAAAAACGAAGTGCTGATCAAAGTGGCGGCATCGGGCGTGAATCGTCCGGATGTGTTTCAGCGCAAGGGCGCGTATGCGCCGCCGCCGGGGGCATCGGATTTGCCGGGGCTGGAAGTGGCGGGCGAGATCGTCGATGGCGATTTCGATCCGAAGCACAATCCGTTCGGGCTGAAGAAGGGCGATCGCGTGTGCGCGTTGCTCGCGGGCGGTGGTTATGCCGAATATGCTGTCGCGCCGCTGGAGCAGTGTTTGCCGGTGCCGCAAGGGCTGACGGATATTGAGGCGGCATCGCTGCCGGAGACGTTCTTCACAGTGTGGAGCAACGTGTTCGAGCGCGCGCATCTCGGTGCGGGCGAGAACGGCGAGGAAGAGACGCTGCTGGTGCAGGGCGGATCGAGCGGTATCGGCGTGACGGCGATTCAGATTGCGAAGGCGCTCGGGCATCGCGTGTTCGCGACGGCTGGCAGCGATGAAAAATGCCGCGCGTGCGAAGCGCTCGGCGCAGAGCGCGCGATCAACTACAAGACGGAGGATTTCGTCGAAGTGGTGCGCTCGCTCACGAACGATCGTGGTGTCGATGTGATTCTCGATATGGTCGCAGGCGATTATCTGCCGCGCGAACTGAAATCACTCGCCGATGGCGGTCGTATTTGCGTGATCGCGTTGCTGGGCGGCGCGAAAGCAGAAATCAATCTGAACGATATTCTGCGTCGCCGGCTCGTCATTACCGGCTCGACGTTGCGGCCGCGTCCGGTGGCGTTCAAGGCGAAACTCGCAGCGAAGCTGAAAGAGCGCGTGTGGCCGGAAATCGAAGCGGGGCGCATCAAGCCGGTGATTCATCAAGTGTTTCCGGCCAGCGAAGCCGCCGCTGCGCACTCGCTGATGGAAAGCAGTACGCACGTCGGCAAGATCGTGCTGGACTGGGAAGACGCAGGCTGAACACGCAGTCATTGTTGCGCGATCGGTTTCGGCGGTTTGACCGGTTTCGCGGTATCACAGTAAAATCGCCTGTTTTGCAAGCAGTTAGCTGGTCCCAGCGGTTCATTCCAATAAACAGGGCGGTTCACTGAAGCCGCCGCCGAGTGGCGAGACTTATGTCCAGAGAACGAGCGAAACTGGTGGTGGGTAACTGGAAGATGCATGGCCGCATCGATGTCAATGCGGGTTTGCTGACCGAGGTCGCTGCCGGTGCATCGGCTTTGCAGAACGATGTGTACGTCGGCGTCTGCGTGCCGTTTCCTTACGTGGGGCAAGCGCAGGCGCTGCTGAGCGGATCGGTCGTGCGCTGGGGCGTGCAGGATGTATCGGCACATGCGCATGGCGCGTACACCGGCGAAGTCGCTGCGGATATGGCGACGGACTTCGGTTCGACTTACGCGATCGTCGGGCACTCGGAGCGGCGCGCGTATCACTTCGAAGGGCCGGAACTGATCGCTGAGAAAGCGCGGCGCGCGTTGGATGCGGGATTGACGCCCATCGTCTGTGTCGGCGAAACGCTCGAAGAGCGCGACGAAGGGCTGACGCAGGAAGTCATCGCCACGCAGCTTGACGCGGTGTTGACTGTGTTGACGGAAGAGCAGGCGGCGCGCATCGTGATCGCTTACGAACCGGTGTGGGCCATCGGCACGGGTCAGAGCGCGACGGCGGCGCAAGCTCAGGAAGTGCATGCGTTCCTGCGCGGCAAGCTGGCCGCAAAGGGCGCATCGGTGGCAAACGTGCTGATTCTATACGGCGGCAGTGTGAAGCCGGAAAACGCACAGGAATTGTTCGGGCAACAAGATATCGACGGCGGGCTGATTGGCGGCGCGTCGCTCAAGTCGAAAGATTTTCTCGCGATCTGCCAGGCTGCACAGACCGTTCTGCAAAAAGCGGCCTGAGCAACGGAAGAGAGCGACTATTGCGACACGCGAGTGTCACGGAAACATCAAGTTTAGGTGAGTTGAAATGCTGTATTTGAAGACTTTGATTATCGTCGTCCAGTTGTTGTCGGCGTTGGGTGTGATCGGGCTTGTGCTGCTGCAACACGGCAAGGGCGCGGATATGGGCGCGGCGTTCGGCAGTGGCGCATCGGGCAGTCTGTTCGGTGCGACGGGTTCCGCCAACTTCCTGTCACGCACGACGGCTATTCTCGCAGCCGTGTTCTTCGTGACGACGCTTGCGTTGACGTACATCGGCAGCTACAAGCCGCAGGTTTCTGCCGGCGTGCTCGGTTCGGCACCTGTGCCGACATCCGCACCGGCAGCAGCGAATGCCGGCTCGGCGCCCGCTTCGGCACCGGTTGTATCCTCGGCGCCGGGTTCGGACGTGCCGAAGTAAGCCAAGACAAATTTTTCGCCTTTTCCGCTTTTTGTGCGTTGAACAATTCACAGCGGCTAGTTATAATTCAAGTCTTGAAGCGATTCGCGGCGATTTAGAAGTTGTTTTCCCGGATTGCAGTGCAGTGCCGACGTGGTGAAATTGGTAGACACGCTATCTTGAGGGGGTAGTGGCGAAAGCTGTGCGAGTTCGAGTCTCGCCGTCGGCACCAAAAGTTATCCAATGCCAGCCGCTTGCATCGCTTCGGCTGGCATTGTCACTTCTGGAGTACCCTTACGTATTCGTTGGTATAGTGAGCGGTCCCAAGTGATTTCGGGCTTGATCTCAGATCGATCCCGGTGCCGGGTGGTTGTCCCGGCAGAAGTGCCCAATCAACAACAGACCTACACTACCGATCAGAGGATAGCCTTGAACCTCGCACCCTATTACCCCGTCTTCTTGTTTCTTTTGGTGGGCCTTGGTTTAGGTATTGCGTTGATCAGCATCGGCAAGATCCTCGGTCCGAACAAGCCCGACACCGAGAAGAACGCGCCGTACGAATGCGGCTTCGAAGCGTTCGAAGACGCGCGTATGAAGTTCGATGTGCGTTACTATCTCGTCGCAATTCTTTTCATCATTTTCGACCTCGAAACCGCGTTCCTGTTTCCGTGGGGCGTTGCCCTGCGCGATATCGGCTGGCCCGGCTTCATGGCAATGATGATCTTTCTGCTCGAATTCCTGCTCGGCTTTGCCTACATCTGGAGAAAAGGCGGGTTGGACTGGGAGTAACGGGAAAAATCACCGGATTCATGAGCGGCCTTGGCTGACCGCTCATCTGGAGTGAAAACAAATGAGTATCGAAGGGGTCTTGAAGGAAGGCTTTGTCACCACCACGGCTGACAAGCTGATCAACTGGACGCGCACCGGCTCCCTGTGGCCGATGACGTTCGGGCTTGCATGCTGCGCGGTCGAGATGATGCACGCGGGCGCGGCCCGCTATGACCTGGACCGTTTCGGTGTGGTGTTCCGCCCGAGTCCGCGTCAGTCGGACGTCATGATCGTTGCCGGCACGCTGTGCAACAAGATGGCGCCCGCACTGCGCAAGGTCTATGACCAGATGGCCGAGCCACGCTGGGTGATCTCCATGGGCTCGTGTGCGAACGGCGGCGGCTACTATCACTATTCGTATTCCGTCGTGCGTGGCTGCGACCGGATTGTTCCCGTCGATGTCTACGTCCCCGGCTGTCCCCCGACCGCCGAAGCGCTGGTCTACGGCGTGATCCAGTTGCAGGCGAAGATTCGCCGCACCAACACCATCGCCCGTCAGTAAGGGCTCAAGCCTCCCCAACTATGGCAAGCAAACTCGAGACCCTCAAAGCTAAGCTCGAGACGGCATTTGGCGGCCGTCTTCAGAGCATCACCGAGTCGCTGGGGCAGTTGACGGTTGTCGTCAAGGCGGCAAACTATCTGGACGTCTGCAAGCAACTGCGCGACGATCGCTCGCTCGGTTTCGAGCAGGTGATGGACCTGTGCGGCGTCGATTACTCGACCTACGGCGACGGCGTCTACGAAGGCCCGCGTTTCGCCGCGGTGCTGCATCTTCTCTCCATTACGAACAACTGGCGTCTTCGCGTTCGCGTATTTGCTCCGGACGACGAAGTGCCTATCGTGCCGTCGGTGGTCGATATCTGGACCTCGGCGAACTGGTACGAGCGCGAAGCGTTCGACCTGTACGGCATCGTGTTCGAAGGCCATCCGGACCTGCGCCGCATCCTGACGGACTACGGCTTTATCGGCCATCCGTTCCGCAAGGACTTCCCGATTTCCGGCTACGTCGAAATGCGCTACGACCCGGAAGAGAAACGCGTCGTGTATCAGCCCGTGACGATCGAACCGCGCGAAATCACGCCGCGCGTGATCCGCGAAGATCGCTACGGCGGTCTGAAACATTAAGAGAGCGCCATGGCAGAGATCAAGAATTACACGCTGAACTTCGGCCCGCAGCACCCTGCAGCGCACGGCGTGTTGCGCCTCGTGCTCGAACTCGACGGCGAAGTCATTCAGCGCGCCGATCCGCACATCGGTCTGCTGCATCGCGCGACCGAGAAGCTCGCGGAAACCAAGACCTTCATTCAATCCGTGCCGTACATGGACCGTCTCGACTATGTGTCGATGATGGTGAACGAGCACGGCTATGTATTGGCGATCGAAAAGCTGCTCGGCATCGACGTACCGATTCGCGCGAAGTACATCCGCGTGCTGTTCGACGAAATCACGCGCGTGCTGAACCACCTGATGTGGATCGGCTCGCACGCGCTCGACGTCGGCGCAATGGCGGTGTTCCTCTACGCGTTCCGCGAGCGCGAAGATCTGATGGATGTGTACGAGGCAGTGTCCGGCGCGCGTATGCACGCGGCGTACTATCGTCCGGGCGGCGTGTATCGCGATCTGCCTGACGCAATGCCGCAATACAAGGCGTCCAAGATTCGCAATGCGAAGGCGCTCGACAAGATGAACGAGACGCGCCAGGGTTCGCTGCTCGACTTTATCGACGACTTCTTCACGCGCTTTCCGGGCTGTGTTGATGAGTATGAAACGCTGCTCACCGACAACCGTATCTGGAAGCAGCGTCTGGTCGGTATCGGCGTGGTAAGTCCGGAGCGCGCGCTGCAGATGGGCTTGAGCGGCGCGATGCTGCGCGGCTCGGGCATCGAATGGGATTTGCGCAAAAAGCAGCCTTACGAAGTGTATGACCAGCTCGACTTCGATATTCCGGTTGGCGTGAATGGCGATTGCTACGACCGTTATCTGGTGCGTGTCGAAGAAATGCGTCAGTCCGTTCGCATCGCCAAACAGTGTATTGAGTGGCTGCGCAAGAATCCCGGCCCTGTGATGGTCGATAATCACAAGGTTGCGCCGCCCAAGCGCGTCGGCATGAAGAGCAACATGGAAGAGCTGATTCACCACTTCAAGCTCTTCACCGAAGGTTTCCATGTGCCTGAAGGCGAAACGTACGCGGCCGTCGAGCATCCGAAGGGCGAGTTCGGCATCTATCTGGTGTCGGACGGCGCGAACAAGCCGTATCGCTTGAAGATTCGCGCGCCGGGCTATGCGCACCTTGCAGCGCTCGACGAAATGGCGCGCGGCCACATGATCGCGGATGCCGTGACGATCATCGGGACGCAGGACATCGTGTTCGGCGAGATCGATCGCTGAAGACATTCGATCGCTTGTGCGGGGCGCGACAGAAAGCGCCGCCGCGCACCGAAGCGCAGAAGCAATAACAGGAAACCGCAGGACGCCAGGTCTGCTGCAAACGAAGTGTGCGGCAGGTTTTCGTTCGGTAGGAATTGAAAGAGTCGTGTCTGAAAATGATCTCAGCTGAAGGCCTGAAAGAAATCGATCGCTGTGTTGCGAAATATCCGCGCGAGCAGAAGCAGTCGGCGGTGATGGCGGCATTGGCTGTTGCCCAGGACGAGCATGGTTGGCTCTCGCCCGACATCATGCAGTTCGTGGCTGATTACCTGAGCATGCCGCCTGTCGCGGTACAGGAAGTCGCTACGTTCTACACCATGTTCGAACTGAAGCCGGTCGGCAAGCACAAGATCACGCTCTGCACGAACCTGCCTTGCCAGCTTGGTCCGGACGGTGGTTCGGATAGCGCGGCGGAATATCTGAAGCAGAAACTTGGCATCGATTTCGGCGAAACCACGCCCGACGGCAAATTCACGCTGAAGGAAGGCGAGTGTTTCGGCGCGTGCGGCGATGCGCCTGTCGTGCTGGTGAACAATCACCGCATGTGCAGCTTCCTGAGCCGCGAGAAGATCGACCAGTTGATCGAGGAACTTTCGAAATGACGTCTCTCCACGATCGTCACATCAAGCCACTGATCCTCGCCGGCCTCAACGGCGAGAACTGGCATCTCGAAGATTACGTTGCGCGCGGTGGCTACAAGCAACTGCGCCGCATTCTCGAAGAAAAGATTCCGGCCGAGCAGGTGATTGCCGACGTCAAGGCGTCGGGTCTGCGCGGCCGTGGCGGTGCGGGCTTCCCGACCGGCCTGAAGTGGAGCTTCATGCCGCGTCAGTTTCCGGGGCAGAAGTATCTCGTCTGCAATTCGGACGAGGGCGAGCCGGGCACATTCAAGGATCGCGACATCCTGCGCTGGAATCCGCATGCGCTGATCGAAGGCATGGCCATCGGCGCGTACGCCATGGGCATTACCGTCGGCTACAACTACATTCACGGCGAGATCTTCGAGGTCTATCGCGTGTTCGAAGCGGCGCTGGAAGAAGCGCGCGCGGCCGGTTATCTCGGCGCGAACATTCTCGGCTCCGGTTTCTCGTTCGAGCTGCATGCGCATCACGGTTACGGCGCGTATATCTGCGGTGAAGAAACCGCGCTGCTTGAATCGCTGGAAGGCAAGAAGGGTCAGCCGCGCTTCAAGCCGCCGTTCCCGGCGAGCTTCGGCGTGTATGGCAAGCCGACTACCATCAACAACACCGAGACGTTCGCCGCGGTGCCGTTCCTGCTGGAAATCGGCCCGCAGAATTACCTCGAAATTGGCAAGCCGAACAACGGCGGCACGAAGATCTTCTCCGTAGCGGGCGATGTGAACCGTCCCGGCAATTACGAAGTTCCGCTCGGCACGCCGTTCGCCACGCTGATGGAACTGGCAGGCGGCGTGCGCGGCCAGTCGATCAAGGCGGTGATTCCCGGTGGATCGTCGGCTCCGGTGATTCCGGGCGAAGCCATGCTCGCCACCGACATGGACTACGATTCGATCGCCAAGCAAGGGTCCATGCTGGGCTCGGGCGCGGTCATCGTCATGAACGAAACGCGGTGCATGGTGCGCTCGCTGCTGCGTCTGTCGTACTTCTATTACGAAGAGTCGTGCGGTCAGTGCACGCCTTGCCGTGAAGGTACGGGCTGGCTGTATCGCGTGGTGCATCGTATCGAGCACGGTCTCGGGCGCAAGGAAGATCTGGATCTGCTGAACTCGGTCGCGGAAAACATCATGGGCCGCACCATCTGCGCGCTCGGCGATGCCGCAGCCATGCCAGTGCGCGGCATGCTCAAGCACTTCTGGAACGAATTCGAATATCACGTCGAGCACAAGCATTGTCTCGTCGGCGGGCACGCGCATCATGCGTCGTCCGAAGCGCTTACCGCGTAATCAGGCGCGCAGTCAGATGCGCCAGACAGGGTTGAGGATCACTATCCATCATGGTTGAACTGGAAATTGACGGCAAGAAGGTCGAGGTAGCCGAAGGCAGCATGGTCATCCAGGCTGCGCATAAGGTTGACACCTACATTCCGCACTTCTGCTATCACAAAAAACTGTCGATCGCGGCGAATTGCCGGATGTGCCTCGTCGAAGTCGAGAAGATGCCGAAGGCCGTCCCCGCGTGCGCGACGCCGGTATCGAACGGCATGGTCGTGCGCACCACGTCCGACAAGGCTGTGAAAGCACAGCAGTCGGTGATGGAATTCCTGCTGATCAACCATCCGCTCGATTGTCCGATCTGCGATCAGGGCGGCGAGTGCCAATTGCAGGACTTGGCCGTTGGTTACGGCAAGTCGCAGTCGCGCTATAGCGAAGAAAAGCGCGTGGTGTTCCACAAGAACGTCGGTCCGCTCATCTCCATGGAAGAGATGACGCGCTGTATCCATTGCACGCGCTGTGTGCGCTTCGGTCAGGAAGTGGCCGGTGTGATGGAACTCGGCATGCTGGGCCGCGGCGAGCATTCGGAAATCACCTCGTTCGTCGGCAAGACGGTGGACTCGGAACTGTCGGGCAACATGATCGACTTGTGCCCGGTCGGCGCGCTTACCAGCAAGCCGTTCCGCTACAGCGCGCGGACGTGGGAACTGTCGCGCCGCAAGTCGGTGAGTCCGCATGATTCCGTTGGCGCGAATCTGGTCGTGCAGGTGAAGAACAACCGCGTGATGCGCGTCCTGCCGATGGAAAACGAAGCCATCAACGAATGCTGGATCTCGGATAAGGATCGCTTCTCGTACGAAGGCCTGAACAGCGACGAGCGTCTGACCACGCCGATGCTCAAGCAAGGCGGCAACTGGATCGAAACCGACTGGCAGACTGCGCTCGAATACGTGGCGAAGGGGCTGAAGGGCATCAAGGCGGATCATGGCGCGAATGCCATCGCTGCCTTGGCTACGCCGCACAGCACGGTCGAAGAACTGCATCTGTTGAAGCAACTGGCTGAAGGCGTCGGTACGCCGAACGTCGATTTCCGTTTGCGTCAGAGTGACTTTTCCGCACCGGTCGGCGCAGGCGCACCGTGGCTCGGCGTGAGCATCGCCGACCTGACGATGATCGACACTGCTTTCGTGATCGGCTCGTTCCTGCGTCGCGATCATCCGCTGTTTGCCGCACGTCTGCGTCAGGCCGCGAAGAACGGCGCAATGGTCACGTTCCTTAACGCCAGCAACGACGACTCGCTGATCCCGACCGCGCATCGCCTGGTCGCGGCGCCGTCGGCGTGGCTCGATCAACTGGCGGGTATCGCAGCGGCTGTGTCGGAAGCGCGCGGTGCCGCGTTGCCGGAAGCGTTCGCGGGCCGCGAAGTATCGGCGGCGCATAAGGATGTGGCGGCATCGCTGTCGGCGGGTGAGAAGCGCGTGGTGCTGCTCGGCAACGTCGCGGTTCAGCATCCCGATTTCGCGCAGATTCAGGCCGCCGCGCAATGGATCGCCGATAACACCGGCGCGACGCTCGGCTTCCTCACGGAAGGCGCGAACTCGGTCGGCGCGTACCTCGTCGATGCACTGCCGGGCGAAGGCGGTCTCAACGCACGCGAAGTGTTCGAGCAACCGCGCAAGGGTTATGTCCTGCTGAACGCCGAACCCGAATTCGATACGGCCAATCCCGCGCAAGCCATCGCCGCGCTGAAGGCTGCGGAAATGGTCGTCGTGATGTCGCCGTTCAAGCACGGTCTCGATTACGCCGATGTGCTGCTGCCGATCGCGCCGCACACCGAAACATCGGGCACCTTCGTCAACGCGCAAGGCACGGCGCAGTCGTTCAACGGCGTAGTGCGCGCATTGGGCGATACGCGTCCGGGCTGGAAGGTTCTGCGCGTGCTCGGCTCGATCCTCGGCTTGCCGGGCTTCGACTTCGACACCGCCGAAGAAGTGCGCGTCGCGGCACTCGGCACGGGTGAACTGACCGCGCGTCTGTCGAACAAGACGACCGTGACGGCCAAGCGCGCGGCATCGAACGTGACGCTGAACGGCAGCGGCCTGCAACGTCTTGCCAATGTGCCGATCTATCACGCCGACGCACTCGTGCGCCGCGCGTCGTCGCTGCATCTGACGGCCGCCGCCCGCGATGCCAATGTCGCCGGTCTGCCGACGTCGCTGTTCGACAAGCTCGGTCTGAAGGACGGCGACGCCGTGCGCATCAAGCAAGGCAATCTGTCTGTGACGCTTCCCGCCGTTCGCGATGCGAATCTGGCGGAGTCGGTGGTCCGCGTATCGGCGGGCACGTCAGCCGGCGCCGCACTCGGCGGCCTGTTCGGTGAACTGGTAGTGGAGAAGGCGTAAATGGGCTTGTTCGATACGATCAACGCAGGCGGCACGCAGATTCTGGGCGTCGCATGGCCGACGGTGTGGGCACTGGTCCGCATTCTCGTGGTGGCGGTGGTGATCCTGCTGTGCGTCGCGTACCTGATTCTGTGGGAACGCAAGCTCATCGGCTGGATGCATGTGCGTCTCGGTCCGAACCGCGTCGGTCCCGCAGGTTTGCTGCAGCCGATCGCCGACGTGCTGAAGCTGTTGCTGAAGGAAGTGATTCAGCCGACCGCCGCCAGCAAATGGATCTACATGATCGCGCCGATCATGACCGTGGTTCCGGCCTTTGCCGTGTGGGCGGTGATCCCGTTCCAGGCGCAGGCGGTGCTCGGCAACATCAACGCCGGTCTCTTGTACGCGATGGCGATTTCGTCCATCGGCGTGTATGGCGTGATTCTGGCGGGCTGGGCGTCGAACTCGAAGTACGCGTTCCTCGGTGCTATGCGCGCGGCGGCGCAGATGGTGTCCTACGAAATCTCGATGGGCTTCGCGCTCGTCGTGGTGCTGATGGTCGCCGGTTCGCTGAACATGTCGGAAATCGTGATGTCGCAGCAGCGTGGCATGTTCGCGGGTTGGGGCATCAACTTCCTGTCGTGGAACTGGCTGCCGCTGCTGCCGATGTTCGTCGTGTACTTCATCTCGGGTATCGCTGAAACGAACCGTCACCCGTTCGACGTGGTGGAAGGCGAATCGGAAATCGTTGCGGGCCACATGATCGATTACTCGGGTATGGCGTTCGCGCTGTTCTTCCTCGCCGAGTACATCAACATGATCGTGATCTCGGCGATCGCCACGACGCTGTTCCTCGGCGGCTGGGACGCACCGTTCGGCTTCCTGTCGTTCATTCCGGGCGTGTTCTGGTTCGTCTTCAAGGTTTTCCTGCTGCTGTCGGTCTTCATCTGGGCGCGCGCGACATTCCCGCGTTACCGCTACGACCAGATCATGCGTCTGGGCTGGAAGGTGTTCCTGCCGGTATCGGTGATTTGGGTGGTCGTGGTCGGCTTCTGGATCATGTCGCCGCTCAACATCTGGAAGTAACGGAACGAGAGCGACGAAACCATCATGAACGCAATCCAAAACTTCTTTAAGACCTTCTTCCTGACCGAACTGCTGAAGGGTCTCGCGCTGACGGGCAAGTACACGTTCCAGCGCAAGATCACGGTGCAGTTCCCGGAAGAGAAGACGCCGATTTCGCCGCGCTTCCGCGGTCTGCACGCGCTGCGCCGCTATGAAAACGGCGAAGAGCGCTGCATCGCCTGCAAGCTGTGCGAAGCGGTGTGCCCGGCGCTGGCCATCACGATCGAATCGGCAACGCGCGCGGACAATACGCGCCGCACGACGCGTTACGACATCGATCTGACCAAGTGCATCTTCTGCGGTTTCTGCGAAGAAAGCTGCCCGGTGGATTCGATCGTCGAGACGCATATCCTCGAATACCACGGCGAAAAGCGCGGCGATCTGTACTTCACGAAGGACATGCTGCTGGCGGTGGGCGATCGTTACGAAACGGAAATCGCTGCATCGAAGGCGGCAGATGCGCCTTACCGTTGATCGCTCGGGAGAGAGATGTAGTACCGAGGCACGCGCTTAAAGGCGAGACTTGCCCGAAAGCGCCGACCCACAAAGCCTAACGATGAACCGGTAATCATGGAATTCACAACCGTACTGTTCTATATCTTCGCGCTGCTGCTGACTTTGTCGGCGCTGAAGGTGATCACTTCGCGCAACCCGGTGTCGTCTGCGCTCTTCCTCGTGCTCGCGTTCTTCAACGCGGCCGCGATCTGGATGCTGTTGCAGGCCGAATTCCTCGCGATCCTGCTGGTTCTCGTCTACGTCGGCGCGGTGATGGTGCTGTTCCTGTTCGTGGTGATGATGCTGGACATCAACATCGACGAATTGCGGCGCGACTTCAAACGTTTTGTGCCGCTGGCGAGTATCGTCGGCGCGATCATCGTGATCGAAACGGCGCTGATTCTGTGGCACGGCTACGGCGCGACGTTCTCGCCGCAGACCTCGGCTGCGGTGACGGGTGCGTCGGTAATGCCGAATACGCAGTTGATCGGCAAGGTCATCTACACGGACTATATTTTCGCGTTCGAAATCGCCGGTCTCGTGCTGCTGGTCGCGATCATCGCGGCTATCTCCCTCACGATCCGCGACAAGAAGGACAAGAAAACGCAAACGGTCAGCCAGCAGGTCAAGGTGCGCCGCGAAGATCGCGTGCGTCTGGTGAAGATGCCGGCGGAAACGCAA
Source organism: Caballeronia sp. BR00000012568055 (assembly GCF_029439455.1). Classification (GTDB taxonomy): domain Bacteria; phylum Pseudomonadota; class Gammaproteobacteria; order Burkholderiales; family Burkholderiaceae; genus Caballeronia. The sequence continues at coordinate 21,901 of NZ_JAQFVG010000245.1, forward strand.
GCGCCCGACGCGTCGACGGAACCGGCAGTCACCGGCAACATCGGCGCGGGCACGGTGGACAACAAGGGCTGAGAGCGGAAGGAGATAAATCAAAAATGTTGAGTCTTGCCCATTACCTGGTGCTCGGTGCGATCCTCTTTGCGATCAGCATCGTCGGCATCTTCCTGAACCGCCGCAACGTCATCATCATTTTGATGGCGATCGAGCTGATGCTGCTCGCGGTGAATACCAATTTCGTCGCGTTCTCACACTATCTGGGCGATGTTCACGGCCAGATCTTCGTGTTCTTCGTGCTGACCGTGGCCGCGGCTGAAGCCGCGATCGGTCTCGCGATTCTCGTGACCCTGTTCCGCAGCCTCGACACGATCAATGTCGAGGACCTCGATCAGCTCAAAGGTTAATTTCAGGCCAGGCTAGTTATGTCCACGACACTCAACGAAAACCTCCTGCTCGCGGTTCCGCTTGCGCCGCTCGCAGGCTCGCTGATCGCGGGTTTGCTCGGTAAGGCGATCGGGCGGAAGGGCGCGCACAGCGTCACGATCCTCGGGGTCTTCATCTCGTTCATTCTCTCGGCGATCGTTTATAACGACGTGATCCACGGCGCGAGTTTCAACGCGACCATCTACGAATGGATGAACGTCGGCTCGCTGAAAATGGAAGTCGGCTTCCTGGTCGATACCCTCACGGCCATGATGATGGTCATCGTGACCTTCGTCTCGCTGATGGTGCACGTCTACACGATCGGCTACATGGCGGACGAAGAAGTGGGTTACGAGCGCTTCTTCTCGTACATCTCGCTGTTCACGTTCTCCATGCTGATGCTCGTGATGAGCAACAACTTCCTGCAACTGTTCTTCGGTTGGGAAGCGGTGGGTCTGGTGTCGTATCTGCTGATCGGCTTCTACTTCACGCGTGAAAGCGCGATCTACGCCAACATGAAGGCGTTTATCGTCAATCGCGTGGGTGACTTTGGCTTTCTGCTTGGCATCGGCTTGCTGCTGGCGTTCTCTGGTTCGCTGAACTACACGGACGTGTTCGCGCAAAGCGACAAGCTCGCGACCATGACTTTCCCGGGCACGGATTGGGGTTTGCTGTCGGCCGCGTGTATCTGCCTGTTCATCGGCGCGATGGGTAAGTCGGCGCAGTTCCCGCTGCACGTGTGGCTGCCGGATTCGATGGAAGGCCCGACGCCGATCTCCGCACTGATTCACGCGGCGACCATGGTGACGGCCGGTATTTTCATGGTGACGCGCATGTCGCCGCTGTTCGAGCATTCGGATGCGGCGCTGTCCTTCGTAACGGTGATCGGTGCGATTACCGCGCTGTTCATGGGCTTCCTCGGCGTGGTGCAGAACGACATCAAGCGCGTGGTCGCTTATTCGACGCTGTCGCAGCTTGGGTATATGACGGTGGCGCTCGGAGTATCGGCGTATCCGGTTGCCGTGTTCCACCTTGGCACGCACGCGTTCTTCAAGGCGCTGTTGTTCCTTGGTGCGGGCTCGGTCATCATCGGCATGCACCACGATCAGGACATGCGCAATATGGGCGGTCTGGCGAAGTACATGCCGATCACCTGGATCACGTCGCTGCTCGGTTCGCTGGCGCTGATCGGCACGCCGTTCTTCTCCGGCTTCTATTCGAAAGACTCGATCATCGATGCGGTGAAGCTCTCGCATCTGCCGGGTTCGGGTTTCGCGTACTTTGCGGTGGTGGCGAGCGTGTTCGTCACGGCGCTGTACTCGTTCCGCATGTACTTCCTCGTGTTCCACGGTCCGGAGCGTTTCCGCGGTCCGAAGCACCCCGACTCGCCGATGGGTCAGGCCGAGGCGCATGGCCACGGTCATGACGATCACGGTCACGACGATCATGGTCACGGCCACGGTCCGCATATCCCGCACGAAAGCCCGTGGGTGGTGACGCTGCCGCTGATCCTGCTGGCGATTCCGTCGGTCATCATCGGCGCAATCATGATCGGCCCGATGCTCTACGGCGATTTCTTCTCGCACGGCGTCGCGTTCGACAAGGTGATCTTCATCAGTGAGCATCACGAAGCGCTGAAGGAAATGGCCGAGGAATTCCACGGCTGGTTCGCGATGGGTCTGCATTCGGTCGCGGGTCTGCCGGTGTGGCTGGCGCTCGCGGGCGTGGTCGTCGCGTGGTTCCTGTATATGAAGCGCCCGGATCTGCCGCCGGTCATCGCGAAGCGGTTCGGCCCGATCTACACGCTGCTGGACAACAAGTACTACTGCGACAAGATCAACGAAGTCGTGTTCGCCAAGGGCGCGGTCGCGATCGGTCGCGGTCTTTGGAAAGAGGGCGATGTGGTCGTCATCGACGGCATCGTTAACGGCAGTGCGCGCTTCATGGGCTGGTTCGCCGGCGTGATCCGCTTCCTGCAATCCGGCTACATCTACCACTACGCGTTTGCCATGATCATTGGCATGTTGGGGCTCTTGACCCTGTTTGTGACGCTCGGCGGCAAATAAGGCGAGGGACCCATGCATTCATTTCCGATTCTTAGCGTCGCGATCTGGCTGCCGATCGTTTTCGGCCTGCTGGTCCTCGCAGTTGGCAACGACCGCAATCCGGCGCCCGCGCGCTGGGTCGCGCTGATCGGCTCGGTGCTCGGGCTGATCGTCACGATTCCGCTCATCACCGGCTTCGATACCTCGACGGCCGCGCTGCAGTTCGTCGAACAAACGACTTGGATCGAGCGCTTCAACATCACGTATCACCTGGGCGTTGACGGCCTGTCGATGTGGTTCGTCGTGCTGACCGCGCTGATCACGGTGATCGTCGTGATCGCCGGTTGGGAAGTGATCACCGAGCGCGTGTCGCAGTACATGGCCGCGTTCCTGATCCTCTCGGGCATCATGATCGGCGTGTTCTCGACGGCGGACGGCCTGCTGTTCTATGTGTTTTTCGAAGCCACGCTCATTCCGATGTACATCATCATCGGCGTGTGGGGCGGACCAAACCGTGTGTACGCGGCGTTCAAGTTCTTCCTGTACACGCTGGCCGGCTCGTTGTTGATGCTGGTCGCGCTGCTGTACCTGTACACACAGACGCAGACGTTCGATCTCGCCACGTGGCACGCCGCGAAGATCGGCATGACGCCGCAGGTGTTGCTATTCATCGCGTTCTTCCTGGCTTTCGCCGTGAAGGTGCCGATGTTCCCGGTCCACACCTGGCTGCCTGACGCCCACGTCGAAGCACCGACGGGCGGCTCCGTCGTGCTGGCCGCGATCATGCTGAAGCTCGGCGCGTACGGTTTCCTGCGCTTCTCGCTGCCGATCGCACCGGACGCGAGCCATTTCCTCGCGCCCGTGGTTATCACGCTGTCGCTGATCGCGGTGATCTACATCGGTCTGGTCGCGATGGTGCAGGCCGATATGAAGAAGCTCGTCGCGTATTCGTCGATTGCGCACATGGGCTTCGTCACGCTCGGCTTCTTCATGTTCGGACCGTCGAGCCAGCTCGGCATGGAAGGCGCGATCATTCAGATGATCTCGCACGGCTTCGTGTCGGGCGCGATGTTCCTGTCCATCGGCGTGTTGTATGACCGCGTCCACTCGCGTCAGATCTCGGATTACGGCGGTGTGGTCAATGTCATGCCGAAGTTCGCCGCGTTCGTGATGCTGTTCGCGATGGCCAACTGCGGCTTGCCGGGCACCTCCGGTTTCGTCGGCGAATTCATGGTGATTCTCGCGGCCGTGAAGTACAACTTCTGGATTGCGTTCCTCGCCACGTTCACGCTGATTCTCGGCGCGGCTTACACATTGTGGATGTACAAGCGCGTGTACTTCGGTGCGATCGCGAACGACCACGTCGCCAAGCTCACCGACATCAACAAGCGTGAGATGTTCATGCTCGTGGTGCTGGCAGCCTTCACGCTTTACATGGGCCTGTATCCGAAGCCCTTCACCGATGTGATGCACGCGTCGGTGGCAAACCTGCTCTCCCACGTCGCGCAGTCCAAGCTGCCGCTGGCTCAGTAACGCCGTGCGGAGGAACTAAAAGATCATGCAAAACGCCCCTATGAGTATGTTGTGGCCCGACGCGATTCTGATGGCTGCGGTCGTCATCGCCTGGCTGAATGACACGGTTTTCGGCCCGAAGAGCCGCGGCACCACGTATCTGATCGCGGTCGTTTCGACGATTGTGGTCGGTGTGTGGTTCGCCTTCACCGCGCTCAATCCGACGCCGGGTTACTTCTTCACGCGCATGTATGTCGTCGATCCGTTCGCGAGCGCGATGAAAGCGGTGGTGTGTCTCGGCTACGCGGTGTCGATCATTTACTCGCGCAAGTATCTGGAAGACCGCGATCTGTTCCGTGGCGACTTCTTCCTGCTGGGCCTGTTCTCGCTGCTCGGCCAGTGCGTGATGATCTCGGGCAACAACTTCCTCACGCTGTATCTCGGCCTCGAACTGATGTCGCTGTCGCTGTATGCGGTGATCGCGCTGCGTAAGGATGCGCCGCAGTCGAACGAATCGGCGATGAAGTACTACGTGCTCGGCGCGCTCGCATCCGGTTTCCTGCTCTACGGCATTTCGATGCTGTACGGCGCGACCGGTTCGCTCGAACTGAACGAAGTGCTGAAGGTGGTGGCATCGGGTCGTATCAACGACGCGGTGTTGCTGTTCGGCGTGATCTTTATCGTCGCCGGCGTGGCGTTCAAGATGGGCGCGGTGCCGTTCCATATGTGGGTGCCTGACGTCTACCAAGGCGCGCCGACGGCCATGACGCTGCTCACCGGTGGTGGCCCGAAGGTCGCGGCGTTCGCGTGGGGCCTGCGTTTCCTCGTGATGGGCCTGCTGCCGTTCGCGGTGGACTGGCAGGAGATGCTGGTGATTTTGGCGGCGCTGTCGCTGATCGTCGGCAATATCACGGGTATCGTGCAGAAGAACATCAAGCGGATGCTGGCTTACTCGGCCATCTCCAACATGGGCTTCGTGCTGCTCGGCCTGCTCGCGGGCGTGGTCGATGGCAAGGTGAACAGCGCGGCCGGCGCATACGGTTCGGCCATGTTCTACAGCATCGTCTATCTGGTGACGACGCTTGGCAGCTTCGGTGTGGTCATGCTGCTCGCGCGCCGTGACTTCGAAGCCGAAATGATCGATGACTTCAAGGGCCTGAATCAGCGCAGCCCGGTGTTCGCCTTCGTCATGATGATCATGATGTTCTCGCTCGCCGGCATTCCGCCGACGGTCGGCTTCTACGCGAAGCTCGCTGTGCTCGAAGCAACGATGAACGCCGGTTTGACGTGGCTCGCTGTGCTGGCCGTGCTGACGTCGCTGGTGGGCGCGTTCTACTACCTGCGTATCGTCAAGCTGATGTATTTCGATGCACCGCAAGACACGTCGCCGATCGTCGCGGGCGGGCTGAATCGGTCGCTGCTGACGTTCAATGGTCTGGCCGTGCTGGTGCTCGGTCTGGTGCCGGGTCCGCTGATGTCGGCTTGCCTGACGGCGATCACGCATACGCTGCCGCTGTAATGTCGGCTGCGGGTTGGTTTATCGTGCTGTTGGCGTTCGTGTGCGCCAACCTGCCGTTCGTGAATCAGCGTCTTTTTGGCGTCGTGCCCGTGCCGCTTCCGGCGGCGACGGGGCGCAAAGCGCCGAAGAAGAGTGCGTGGATTCGTATCGGCGAGCTTATCGTTCTGTATTTCGCGGTCGGCGCGCTCGGCTTCATGCTGGAAGCGCGCGCCGGCAACCGCTTCGATCAGGAATGGCAGTTCTATGCCATCACCTTCAGTCTTTTCGTGGTGTTCGCTTTTCCGGGCTTCACGTACCAATACCTCGTCAAACGCCGCTGACGGCCACGCGCCGTTCGCGGCTTTTTTGCTCACAAGGCAAAGGGCTCAAAATGGCAGATCACACTTTTCCTGATCACGATGACGGCCTTCTGGAAAAGAAGGTCGAAAGCGTGACGCTTCACACCGGGAAATTCCTCACGCTCAAGTGCGATACCGTCGAGTTGCCGGACGGCAAGCACGCGACGCGCGAATTCGTCGAGCATCCCGGCGCGGTCATGATTCTCCCCATGTTCGATGATGGACGCGTGCTGCTCGAACGTCAGTTTCGATATCCGGTCGGGAAGGTGCTGCTCGAATTTCCGGCAGGCAAGCTCGATCCGAACGAAGATGAGCTGACGTGCGCGAAACGTGAGTTGCAGGAAGAGACTGGTTATACGGCACGCGAGTGGACTTTTTTGACGCGGATCCATCCGGTGATTTCTTACTCGACCGAGTTCATTGACCTTTATCTGGCGCGCGGTCTCACCGCCGGCGATGCCAAACTCGACGAAGGCGAATTCCTCGAAACGTTCATCGCGGATGAGAAGCAACTGATGGACTGGGTGAAAGACGGCAGCATCAGCGATGTGAAGACGATCATCGGCGTCTTCTGGCTGGAGAAGCTGCGGTCGGGGGAGTGGAAGGCGGGCGAGTAACTTGGTTGCTGGCTCGGCCGAATGGCGCTTCAGGCTTTGGCCGGAGCGCCATTTTTTGTGGGGAAGATGCTTCCAAGTACCGCTTTCAGGTACAAAAATACCGGAAACCGGTACGGCCACGTCATAGGCCGAACGGGTAGGTCGAGGCATCAACGAATTCAACCAGTTAGAATCGAGATTCGGTTATCGGCCATGTACGAGTGGCGCGGGATAGATCATTCCGCACGATCGTTCACAAAGCGCCTTTTTGAGATAAACTTCAAGAAATCCATCAGCATGAAGGTCCTCGATTTAAAGTGCTCGCACGAACATCGCTTTGAAGGATGGTTCGCATCGACTGAAGAGTTCGAGTCGCAGTTGTCGCGCCATTTGGTCGCGTGTCCGGTGTGTTCGGTGACGGATGTGAGCCGTGTGCCGTCCGCACCGCGGCTGAATCTGACATCGGCGCGTGGCGAGGCGGAGCCGCTTCCGCAAATGCAATCGCAGTCGCAAATGCAACCGCAGTCGCAGGAAGCCGAGTCGATGCAAGCGCAGGCGATACACGCCATTCGCGAGTTGATCGAGAAGACCGAGAACGTGGGCGAGCGGTTTGCCGAAGAGGCGCGGCGCATCCACTATAACGAAGCGCCCGCGCGCAATATTCGCGGCGTCACGACGCCCGAAGATGCGCACGCCTTGCTGGAAGAAGGGATCGATGTGATGCCGTTGCCTGTTCCGGCCGCACTGAAAGAGCCGCTGCAGTAGTCACTGCGCGGCATCTCCGGTTGCCGGTTCGGGCCATCAGGAGACACCGCGCATGGACCTGAGTTTTTCCCCTGCGGACGACGCCTTTCGCGCCGACATCCGCGCCTGGCTCGATGCCAGTCTGCCGCGCACGCTGCGCGACCAAGTCCTCAATCACAAACGTCTCGATCGCGATGACTACGCGAGTTGGCACAAGCTGCTCGGCGCGCGCGGCTGGTCCGCGCCTGCGTGGCCGAAGGAATTCGGCGGGCCGGGCTGGGACGTGACGCAGCGACATATCTGGGACGAGGAGTGCACGCGCGCCGGCGCGCCCGCCGTGCTGCCGTTCGGTGTATCGATGGTCGCGCCTGTGCTGATGAAATACGGCACCGACGCGCAAAAGGCGCGCTTTCTGCCGCGCATTCTCGATGGCACCGACTGGTGGTGCCAGGGCTACTCCGAACCCGGCGCAGGCTCCGATCTCGCTTCGTTGCGTACGCGTGCCGAACGCGATGGCGACCACTACGTCGTCAATGGTCAAAAGACGTGGACCACGCTCGGCCAGCACGCCGACATGATCTTCTGCCTCGTACGCACCGATCCGCACGCCAAGAAACAGGAAGGCATCTCGTTCCTGCTGATCGATATGAAATCGCCGGGTATCACCGTTCGGCCGATCATCACGCTCGACGAAGATCACGAGGTCAACGAGATTTTTTTCGATGATGTGCGCGTGCCCATCGGCAATCTCGTCGGCGAGGAAAATCGCGGGTGGACGCTTGCGAAGTATTTGCTTGGGCACGAGCGCACGAATATCGCACGTGTCGGGCAATCGAAGCGCGAACTGCTTTTTCTCAAGCGGCTGGCGATGAATCGCATGAAGCACGGCAAGCCGTTGCTGCACGATCCGCTATTCGGCGCGAAAGTCGCATCGGTCGAAATCGAATTGATGGCGCTCGAAGTCACCGTGCAGCGCGTGATCGCGAGCGAGGCGGACGGGAAGGGGCCGGGGCCGGAAGCATCGATGTTGAAGATCAAAGGCACCGAAGTGCAGCAGGCGCTGACCGAATTGATGTTCGATGCCATCGGTCCGCAAGCCGCCGCGTTCGATCCCGCGTTTCTCGAAGGCGAGCGCGCCACCAGCCTCACCGGCGACGACGATGCCGCGCCGCTCGCCGCGCTGTACTTCAACTTCCGCAAGACATCGATTTATGGCGGTTCGAACGAGATACAGAAGAACATCATCGCGCAGATGATTCTCGGACTGTGAGGAACGGCGCATGAACTTCAATTTCACCGATGAACAGCAGCAGTTCCGCGATGCGCTGCGCCGTTATCTCGACCGCGAATACACGTTCGATGCGCGGCAGAAAATCGTCGCGTCCCAGCAGGGCGTCGATGCGAAGCACTGGAGCGCGTTCGCTGAACTTGGGCTTCTTGCATTGCCGGTGCCGGAAGCGCAGGGCGGCTTCGATGGTGGTCCGGTCGATATGCTCGTGGTCATGCAGGAGTTGGGCCGTGCGCTCGTCGTCGAGCCGTATTGGGCGACGGTAGTAGGAATCGAGGCGTTAAAGATTGCTTCGTATGACGAAGGATTGATGGAGCGCGCGGCGCGTGGCGAATTGCGCTTATCCGTCGCGTTCAATGAGCCACATTCGCGCTACGATTTGTTCGATATGCAAACTATCGCCAACGAAAACGGCAAACTCAATGGCATCAAATCGATGGTCCAGCACGGCGCGCAAGCCGATTACTGGATCGTGCCTGCACGTCACCACAACGAAGTGAAGCTATACCTCGTCGAACGCGATGAAAGTGTGATCACGGAATATCGCACAATCGACGGCCAGCGCGCCGCTACTTTGACCTTCCGCGATACATCGGCAACTCAAATAGCCGGCGCTGAAGCATTAGAAAAAGTCGCCGATTACGCGACGTTCTTGCTCTGCGCCGAAGCGTTAGGCGCGCTCGATGCGCTCAATCACGCGACCGTCGAATACACAAAGGCACGCCAGCAATTCGGCCAGCCGATCGCGCGTTTTCAGGCCTTGCAGCATCGCATGGTCGAGATGCTGATTCACGCGGAGCAGGCGCGCTCGATCACGTATCTCGCCGCCGCACGCTACACGAGCGACGATCCCGCAACGCGCGCCCGCGCCATTTCCGCTGCAAAAGCACGCGTCGGTCAGGCCGCGCGCTTCGTCGGTCAGCAAGCGATCCAGTTGCACGGCGGCATGGGCGTGACGAACGAAGTCGCGGCGGCGCACTGGTTCAAACGCCTGTCGATCGTCGAAAATACATTGGGCGATGTCGATCATCATCTGGCACGATTCGCGTCATTAACAAAAATGGAGACAAGCGAATGACCTACAGCTACGAAGACTTCAACACCGGAGACGCGGTGACCTTGAGCGCGCACACCTTCACGCGCGAGGAAATCATCGAATTCGCGCAGAAATACGATCCGCAGCCGTTCCATCTCTCGGAAGAAGCGGGCAAAGCTTCGCACTTCGGCGGACTCGTCGCGAGCGGCTGGAACACCTGTTCCGCGATGATGGGCATTCTCGTGCGCGACATGCTAGCCGATTCCACGTCGATGGGTTCGCCCGGTCTGGACAATATCCGCTGGCTCAAGCCCGTGCGCGTCGGCGATACCGTGCGGCTGACAGTGCGCGTGCTCGACAAGCGCGTATCGAAAAGCAAACCGGATCGTGGGATCGTCGCGACGCGCTGGGAAGCACATAATCAGGATGGCGAACTGGTTCTGACGGTGGATTCGAACGCGTTGTTCGGTCTGCGCGAACCGGGCGCACAGGCATGAGCGGCGCTGTATTGAAAAGCGCCGCCGATGTCTTCGCGGCAGCGGGCACAGCGCGCTACGTCAGCGAATGGACCACGATCGATCAGGCGCGCGTCAACCGTTTCGCCGATGCCACCGACGATCATCAATGGATTCATCTCGATGCCGAACGCGCGCAACGCGAATCGCCGTTTGGCGGGACGATCGCGCACGGCTTTCTCACGCTCTCGCTGGTGCCGATGTGGCTCGTTCAATGTGTCCCTTTGCAATCACGCATCAGCGTGAATTACGGCACGAATCGCGTGCGATTCATGTCGCCGGTGCGCGTGGGCACGCGGTTGCGGGCATTTTTCGAAATTGAAAAGGTATCCGAAATAGATGGCGCAGGCGTGCAGGTGACGTGGCTCGTCACCATCGCCGATGAAAGCGGGGAGAAGCCCGCCTGCATCGCCGAATTTATCACGCGCCATCACTTTTGAGGTACTTCGCCATTTCGAGCTTGGCGATGGCATTGCGATGCACTTCGTCCGGTCCATCGGCGAGGCGCAGCGTGCGCGCGCACGCGTAAGCGTAGGCGAGCGGGAAGTCGTCGCAGATGCCGCCTGCGCCGTGCGCCTGAATCGCCCAGTCGATCACCTGACACGCGACGTTTGGCGCCACGACCTTGATCATCGCGATCTCGCCGCGCGCGCCTTTATTGCCGACGGTGTCCATCATGTAAGCGGCTTTGAGCGTGAGCAGGCGCGCCTGCTCGATCAGAATGCGCGACTCCGCAATACGCTCCTGCGTCACGCCGTGCTGCGCGATCGGCTTGCCGAACGTAACGCGTGACATCGTACGTGTGGTCATGAGTTCGAGCGCGCGTTCCGCGAGTCCAATCAGCCGCATGCAATGGTGAATGCGGCCCGGCCCGAGTCGTCCTTGCGCGATCTCGAAACCGCGTCCTTCGCCGAGCAATATATTCGATGCCGGTACGCGCACGTTATCGAGCGTGATGTCCATATGGCCGTGCGGCGCGTCGTCATAACCGAACACGTTCAGCGGGCGATGCACCGTGACGCCCGCGCTGTCGGCGGGCACGAGGATCATCGATTGTTGCGCGTGTTTGGGCGCATCGGGATCGGTTTTTCCCATCACGATATACAGCTTGCAACGTGGATCGCCTGCGCCGGAGGACCACCATTTGTGGCCGTTGATGATGTAGCTGTCGCCATCGCGCGTGATGCTGCATCGAATATTCGTTGCATCCGATGAAGCCACTTCCGGCTCGGTCATTAGAATTGCTGAACGAATTTCGCCGAGCAGCAACGGTTCGAGCCACTGCGCTTTCTGCGCATCCGTGCCGTATCGCTCGATGGTTTCCATATTGCCGGTATCGGGCGCGTTGCAGTTGAAGACTTCGGGAGCCCACGGCACGCGTCCCATAATCTCGCACAGCGGCGCGTATTCGAGATTGCTCAAACCCGCGCCACGATCGGAGTCGGGCAGGAAGAGATTCCACAAGCCTTCTTCACGCGCTTTCGCCTTCAGCTTTTCGATCAACGCGGTTGGCACCCACGCGTTGCCCGCCGCGCGATTGGTCGCGATTTCGTCTGCGAATGCCTGCTCGTTCGGATAAATATGCGCATCGAAAAAGCTCAGCAACTTCTCGCGCAAGGTCTGCACTTTTGGCGTGTAATCGAAATCCATATGGTTTCCTTATTATCTGACGCGTTGAGCGTATTGCAAGGCAAGCTCGGCCATCGGGCGGGCGCGGCGTCCTGCATCGATGGCTTGCTCGCTTGCCGCGGTGCCATCGACCACGCGTTTCATGATGCCCTGAAGAATCGCCGCGATGCGGAACATGTTGTAGGCGAGATAGAAGTTCCAGTCGCCTTCGATCTCGAAGCCCGTGCGGTCGAGATAGCGCTGCACATAGGCAGTTTCATCGGGAATGCCGAGCGCTTTCCAATCCAGTCCGGCGATGCCGCGAAATTGCGACGGATCGACGTGCCAAGCCATGCAGTGATACGCGAAGTCCGCGAGTGGATCGCCGAGCGTGGAAAGTTCCCAATCCAGCACGGCGAGCACGCGCGGCTCGGTCGGATGAAAGATGAGATTGTCGAGCCGATAATCGCCGTGTACGACGCTCAGACGAACGCGTTTCGATGCTGGAATATGCCGTGGCAGCCACTCGATCAGGCGATTCATCGCATCGATCTTTTCGGTCTGCGAAGCGATATATTGCTTGCTCCATCGTCCGATTTGCCGCTCGAAGTAATTGCCCGATTTGCCGTAGTTCGATAGTCCCGCCGCTTCGACATCGACCGTATGCAAGGCGGCGATCACGCGATTGGTTTCGTCGTAGATCGCGGCGCGTTCGGCGGGCTTCATGCCGGGCAGCGACGGATCCCACAACACGCGGCCTTCGACATAGGACATCACGTAGAACGCGCGGCCGATCACGCTTTCGTCCTCGCACAGCGCGAGCATGTGCGCGACGGGAACATCGGTGGAAGCCAGTGCATCCATCACGCGATATTCACGTTCGATAGCATGCGCCGATGGCAAGAGCTTGTCTGCCGGACCCGGCTTCGCGCGCATCACATAACTGCGCGTCGGCGTGATGAGCTTGAATGTGGGATTCGACTGGCCGCCCGCAAATTGCTCTGTTTTCAGCGGACCTTTGAAGCTTTCGACGTGCTTTGAAAGCCACGCGGTGAGTGCATCGGCATCGAAGCGCTGACGTTCATTGACCTCGCGCGTACCTTCGAATGCAGAGAAATCGGTCATCGTCTCCTCCGTGATACTGCGCGGCGCTATTTATCGTCGTCGGCCTTGTAGCGCAGATATTGTGCGTAGAGCAGTTCCATCGTCGTGTTGCGCACGCCGGTGTGAAGCGGCGAGGGCGGCGAATGGTTGATCGCATGTACGACCCAGTCGCCGGGTTTGTCGCCGATATCGAGTGCGTTGATGCAGCCCGTCGCCTGCGACAGATGCCCGTAGAACGCGCGCCCGCCCGCCGTGATCGCATGCGATAGCAGCGCACGATTCACGCCACCGTGCAGCACAAGCAGCACCGTGTCCCACGTCGCATCCCCACGCAGACGCGCAACCGCAGGCAAGACGCGATCCAGCAATTCGCCGATACTCTCGCCGCCGAGAAACCGCGTGTCTTCGGGCACGACGCCATCGAACACGGAAAGGAACGCGCGCTCGACATCGCGCGTGGTCAGCTCTTTCAACTTGCCGCCGCGAATTTCCTGCCATTCTGGCCAGATTTCCGGTTCGATCGATTGACCGGTTTCCGCCAACACGCGCCGCGCGGTTTCGATCGTACGCGGCAAACCGCTGACGATCACGCGATCGAAATGCACGCGTTGGTCAGCAAATTCGCGTCCCGCCGCGCTCGCTTCGTCGCGTCCGCGCTCGTTGAGCGGCACGCTTTCCGGATCGATGGCGCGGCCGGTGTCGTCGAAATACGTGACGTCGCCGTGGCGCATCAGGAAGATGCGGCGGCGTTTGGGCAGTTCGTAGCGAGGCATGGCGCTATCGATAGTTGGGCTGACGTTTCTCGAGGAACGATGTAATGCCTTCGAGCGCATCGCCGTGATGCAGGGCATCGACGAAGCTATCGCGTTCCATGTCGAGATGCGCGGCAAGCGGTTGCACATCGGCTGCGTTGATCAGCGACTTGATGCGCGCCATGGCTTTGGGCGAAACCACGCCGAGATCGTCGGCCCAGGCGATGGCTGCATCGAGCGCAATGCCTTTTTTCGTCAGCCGATTCACCACGCCGACTTCATGCAGACGCACCGCGCCGATCGGCTTGGCTTCGAGCAGCACTTCGCTGGCGAGCGTGCGCGGCAACGCGCGCGACAGGAACCACGATGCGCCGCCGTCCGGCGTCAGGCCAACGCGTGCGTACGACATCACGAAGCGCGCGTCATCGGCGGCGACGATCAGATCGCACGCCAGCGCAAGCGAAAATCCTGCGCCCGCCGCCGCGCCTTCGACCGCCGCAATGATCGGCTTGGTCGATGAACGCAGCGCGCTGATCCATTCCGCCAGCAAGTCGATGCTTTGCGCCTGCACCAACTCGTCCATCGCGCGATTTTCCATCAGGCGATTCAGATTGCCGCCCGCGCAGAAGAAGTTATCCGCGCCGGTCAGCACGATGGCGCGTACGCTGCTGTCGCGTTCGGCCGTATTCAGCGCCTCAATGCCGGCGGCGTACATGTCGGGATGCAGCGCGTTACGCGCGCCGGGATTCGACAGTTTGAGCACGAGCGTGGTGTCGCTGCCCGCGGGACGATCTGTTAGCAATTCGGCGCTCATCTGAGCTCCTCGATGTGGGTAAGCGATAAAGCGAGCCGCGAGTGTCGATGCATGTCGATGCAATCAGAGTTTGGCAAGCCGCTCCAGCGCGAGTGCCAGCGTCTCTTCCTTCTTCGCGAAGCAGAAGCGCACCACGCCCGATTCATGGCTCTCGTGATAGAACGCGGACACTGGAATTGCCGCCACGCCGATTTCGCTCGTCAGCCATTGCGCGAATTCGGCTTCGGGCATGTCGCTGATCTTCGAATAATCGACGCACTGGAAATACGTGCCATCGCAAGGCAAGAGCGAAAAGCGCGTTTTCGACAAGCCTTCCCGGAAGAAGTCGCGCTTCTTCTGATAGAACGCGGGCAGATCGAGATACGGTCTCGGGTCTTGCAAATAATGCGCGAGGCCGACCTGCATCGGCGTATTGACGGTGAAGACGTTGAACTGATGCACCTTGCGGAATTCGTCCATCAACGCGGCGGGCGCGGCCACGTAGCCTACTTTCCAGCCCGTCACATGAAACGTCTTGCCGAAACTCGACACAACGAAACTGCGCTGCGCCAGTTCCGGATAACGCGACACGCTTTCGTGCGGCGCGCCGTCGTAGACCATGTGTTCGTAGACTTCGTCGGAGAGAATCAACACGTTGGTGCCGCGCACGATCTCCTCGAGCTTACGCATATCCTCCGCGCGCCACACGCGGCCGGTCGGATTGTGCGGCGTGTTGATCATCAGGAGGCGCGTTTTCGGCGTGATCGCGGCGGCGATCTTGTCGAAAGGCAGCGCGTAGTCCGGCGCTTCGAGCGAAACGAACACGGGCTTGCCGCCTGCCAATTCGATCGACGGCACGTAGCTGTCATACATCGGCTCGATCACGATGACTTCATCGCCCGGATGCACGCAGCAGAGCACGGCGGTGAGCAGCGCCTGCGTCGCGCCTGCGGTGACGGTGATTTCGCGGTCGGCGTCATAGGCGCGGCCGTAGAGCGCGTCGATCTTGCGCGCGATGGCCTGACGCAAGGGCGCGGCGCCGGCCATCGGTGGATATTGATTCGCGCCTTCGCGCATGGCGGAAGAAACAGCATCGACGATGCGCGGATCGCAATCGAAATCCGGGAAGCCCTGACCAAGATTCACCGCGCCTTTTTGCGCGGCGAGCGCGCTCATCACAGTGAAAATGGTCGTGCCGACATTCGGCAGACGCGACGGAAAGGACAACTCGAGCGGCGTTTGAGGCAAGTCGTGCGATGCGTTCATGATGGAAGTGGCGTTGTCTCTGTCGGATATTTTAAAAGCGTCAGTCGATGGCCGCAGTCGCGTTGATGTGCGTCTCGAAGGCGGCCACGAAGGGCTTCGGCTCGGCAATCTGGAATGCGAAGTCGCGCGCCACGCGCCGCGCGCATTTCAGCACGGCGCGATCTTTCGACACCAGCCACGCAGCCTGAGCGGCGTGCGCGAGTTCGAGGAATTTCTGATCGTCGCGGTCCTTGCACTTGGGCAGCGGGCGCTCGCTTTCGGGTGCTTCAGGCGCAACGAGCGTGGATAAACGCGCGACTTTCGACAGCGCTTCAGCTTTATCGATGTCATAGCGCGCAAATTGTGGGTAATCCAGCACGCGCGTGAGTTCGTTCAGACAGCGCGCATCGATCAGCGCTTCGAGCGTGCGCGCTTCCAGTGCGGCAAGAATGGGCCGCGTGGCCGGATCTTCGAACACGAGAATGTCGATCCACACGTTCGAATCCAGCACGACACGCAAGGGCAGGGATGAAGGCGCCAGCGGCGCGGCGGAATTGTCCATTCGATACAATCGGGGGTTTATGCCAATGATCGCCGGCAGCGACCCGGCGAGCCTCCATGATAATCGTTCTCTCGCCCGCGAAATCGCTCGACTACGAGACGCCGCCGCATATCAAGAAGCACACGCTGCCCGAATTCGTCGATGACGCCGCTGAATTGATCCACGGTTTGCGCGCACTTTCGCCGCAACAGATCGGCGGGATGATGGGCATTTCCGACCAGCTCGCCACGCTTAATTTTCAGCGCTACGCCGAATGGTCGAAGCAATTCGACGCGGACAACTCCAAGCAAGCCGTGCTCGCCTTCAACGGCGATGTCTACGAAGGCTTCGCGGCCAAATCGCTTTCTTCCGCCGATCTCGACTTCGCGCAGAACCATGTGCGCGTGCTGTCCGGCTTGTATGGCTTGCTGCGACCGCTCGATTTGCTGCAGGCGTATCGGCTGGAAATGGGCACGAAGTTTCCGAACGCGCGCGGCAAGGACTTGTACGCGTTCTGGGGCGAGCGCATCACGACGGCGCTCAACGTGCAGTTGAAGAAACAGCGCGGCGCGCGCGTGCTGGTGAATTGCGCGTCGTCGGAATATTTCAAGTCGGTCAAGCCGAAGCTGCTGAGTGCGCCGGTCATCTCGCCCGTGTTCGAGGACTGGAAGGGCGGGCGCTACAAGATCATCAGCTTCCATGCGAAACGCGCGCGCGGAATGATGGCGCGTTACGCGGTGCAGAATCGCATCGACGAGCCGGAAGCGCTCAAGGGTTTCGACAGTGAAGGGTATAAGTTCGACGCGAAGGCATCGAACGATACGACGTATGTGTTTCGCCGCCGCATCGCCGAATAAGTGCGATGCCAGGCAGTTCAGCAAGGAAGCGATGATGAGCATTTCCATTTCCAGCAATTTCGACGCAGGCGCAATCGAAGTCGTCAAGGCCGACGATCCCGCCGATATCCGTTTGCGCGTGCGCGCCGACAGCCACGCCGATTTCGCGCAGTGGTTCTACTTCCGCGTCTCGGGCGCGCGCGGCGAGCGGCTCGTGATGACTTTCGAAAACGCCGCGCAGTGCGCGTTTCCCGAAGGCTGGCGTGACTATCAGGCGGTCGCGAGCTATGACCGCGTCAACTGGTTCCGCGTGCGGACTTCATACGATGGCCGCGTGATGACCATCGATCACGAGCCGGACTTCGATCGCATTTATTACGCGTACTTCGAGCCGTACAGCGAGGAACGTCATTCGGAGTTTCTGGGCGCGGTTCAGCAGATGCCGCACGCCGCGCTGACCGAACTCGGCAGAACGGTGCAAGGCCGCCCGATGTCGCTGCTCACGCTCGGTTTGCCCGACGACGAACGCGAAGCGCCGAAGAAAAACATTTGGATCATCGCGCGTCAGCATCCGGGCGAAACGATGGCCGAATGGTTCGTCGAAGGTCTGGTCAAGCGCCTGGCGGGCTGGGGCGATTGGTCGGGCGATCCGGTGGCGCGCGCGCTGTTCGATCGCGCGGTGTTTCATATCGTGCCGAATATGAATCCGGACGGCAGCGTGCTCGGCAATCTGCGCACCAATGCGGCGGGCGCGAATCTGAATCGCGAATGGATGGAACCGGGCGCGGAACGCAGCCCCGAAGTGCTCGTCGTGCGCGACGCGATCCGCGAGATCGGTTGCGACATGTTCTTCGATATCCACGGCGATGAAGCCATTCCGTACGTGTTCGTCGCGGGATCGGAAATGCTGCCGGGCTTTACCGAGAAGCAGGCGAAGGAGCAGAAGGCCTTCGTCGAATTCTTCAAGCAGGCGAGCCCGGACTTTCAGGACGTGCACGGTTACGAGTCGAGCAAGTATCAGACGGATGCGCTGAAGCTCGCTTCGAAGTACATCGGCAATGAGTACAAGTGCTTGTCGCTGACGCTGGAAATGCCGTTCAAGGACAACGCCAATCTCGCCGATGAGCGCGTGGGCTGGAACGGCGAGCGCAGCGCGTCACTCGGCGCGGCGATGTTGCAGGCGATTCTCTGGCAACTGCAATCGTAATGTTTCGATGAGCGAAAGGGCGTGGTCTTCACGCCCTTGGCTTTCAGTGCTTCTTCTTGGTCGTTGTCGATTTCTTCGCCGTGCTCTTCGTCTTGCCGCCTGACGACGACTTACCCTTCACGCCGTGCTTGGTCTTCGTGCTGCGCGATGCTGTTCCGTGCGCTTGCGGACGCAGCGGCGGCACCGGATCGTTCCAGCCGAACGCGAGCATCTGACTGCCGACATAGCCGCAGCGGAATTTCAGTGGCGTGGGATCGCGATCACCGCTCTTCGGCATGCCCTGACCTTCGACGGTCACGACGTTATCGACCTTGATACGCTGCTTCTTGTCGTCGAACGAATCGTTCCACGGCTCGATGGTGAAGTGCGACGGATCGAACGATGAAGCAGGAAACTCGACGTGATCGAAAGCTGTAGACGTGCTGGCAACGAAGCTGCCGTGCGCGGCGCAATCCGCAGCAAGCGGATTGGCATTGAAATCGGTGACGAAGTGGTGAATCAGTTCATTGCGCTCGTCGAGCGTATCGGCAAAGGCGGACGCGGCGCATGCAAGCGACACGCATACCGCCAACCGGCCGACGAGCCGCAGGAGCCGGCGCGGTGCGAAGGTACTTTCCATCAGGTCTGGCGCTAAGAAGACACGGGCAAGTAAGATGCCGCGCAGTGGGAAGGAGTTCAATCTTATCGCACTTTATGCGCGATTCGCCGCTTGAGTCGGGCCAGTGGCGCCGTGTTCGAAATGCTCAGACGCGTGGACCGCGATCCAGCCGATAACGGCGCACGTCGTGAGTCGTGATCCAGGCCGGCTTGTACACAGCGATGAGGATGGTCAGAAGTCCGGTGAATAACGCCTCGCCCGCACCGAGCAGAATCGAGCCGCGCATGAAGGCGGGGGGAATGGCGACTTGCCCGTTTGCAAGCGTCATCTCCAGCAAAACCGTCGAGCCGCACGCAGCGGCAACCGCCGCGCCCGAAGTGATGAAGCCGTGACCCAGAATAAACGTGAACAGATTGCGGGGCAGCCACGCGTGCGACATGCGTTGCAGCAGCGTCGAAACCGTGACAGGTAAAGCGCCGAACAGCAGCCAGGTCGTCGCCACCGAAAGCCAGGAAGCGTCCAGCACGACCGCTGCGAGTCCCGTGGTCGCGGCCGTGCCGATCAAGGCGAGCCGCCAGTCGAATAACGTGACCATGAGCGTCGCGCCCAGCAGGTGAATCACGGGACCGTCATCGAACCATGCGTTGCACGCCCACAAAACCGTAATCGCGACGATGATGCCAAGCCAGACATGTTGGAGCGTGGCATCCTGCAGACGCCCGAACGGGCGCCGTAGCAATACGAGCGCAAGTAGCCCCACGGCAACGATCCAACTGCCGACGGACAGCCATAGCGGTAGTGGTGTGTAGAAGAACCCCATACCTTGCATATTACTCGTTGCGCGTGAATCGTGTGCGCAAACCACGGCCCCGTTTTCGCCGTTTGTTGCTAGAACGGTGAGTCAGGCTGGGCCGCCAGCGGTAACGATGTCGAGTTATGTGGATTGAGTAACGAGTAGTGCGGCTGATCTATAGGTAACGGGATAATGTTCGTTCCCGTAGCGTGAGCCGGTTCAGAGGGGTCGATGTGCTTGTTCGCAGGCGTGTCTTCGCGGGCTTTCTCCGCCGCCGTTGCGGGTTCATTCTCACGTTCAGGTTCTTCAACTGGAGTAATGACCGCGGCGATTGCTGGCGCAGCAACGCCATCACCTCCCGTTTCGCTTTCTGGCTGCTCAACAGGTGCAATAGGTTCAACAGGCTCGACACTGGCGCGATCCACTTCAACACTGTTGCTGCGCAGAACTTCCAGATGCGACGCCTGGACGCCGTTGTAGATCGCCACCGCAGCGGCGCGATTCGTGGCGCCAAGCTGTTGGAAGATACCTGTAAGATGGATTTTCACGGTGCCTTCGCTGATGCCCAGCATCCTGGCGATCATCTTGTTCGTGCTGCCCATATGGACACAACGCATGATCTGTTGCTGCCGCGGCGACAAGCTCAGTTCCTTGCGAATGCGTCGCAAAACCGTTGCCTTATCCTGCGAACGGCGAAGCATGGATTCGCGCCCAAGCTCGGCGTCGAAAATTTCCGACGGGATGTAATGTCCGCCGATCATCACCATTTCGAATGCACGAAGTACGAGAATCGGGTCAAGCGCGCGCGGGATGATGCCCATTGCGCCGGCGGCCAGCAGCATGAGCACCTGTGCGGCGGTGGGCCGATCGATCATGATGGCAGCAGGCACCTCCGGCATTGTGCTCAAAAGCGCCTGCAGTTCCATGGGACGCATCCCTGGCGTCCAGTCGATCACGATCATGTCCGGCTTGTCTCCGCGTCCATGCAACTCGGGTTGAGGCGGCCATTCGATCGATTCGTAAAACTGCGCCTGACGGGCGACACGACGCAGCAAAGTCTTCAAACCTGCGCGGCGCTCCGCATTCGGACCCATAACGTTGATTTTCATGCTTTTATGCCTTTGTTTTACCAATCCGACGTATTTGGTCGGAGCTCGGCGCCAACGATGTGTCAGCGACAGAGGCAATATTGACAAACTTCAGGCGATTGCGCCCCCTATCCGGATGGTATAAGCCAAATGACACAAAACCTCGTGATCCCACGAGGTTTTTTGTTTGCTTCGGCGAGTAAATAACTGCTCGTTGTCAGTGAAAATGCGGTTGTGCAGGCTCTGCGTCCTCGGGCATTTCCGCATGCACGATTTCTCCGAGCGGATCGGCATAAAGCGGCACGCCACAGTCATCGCAGAACTCGGGTTCGAATCGACCCGCATGACGACGCACTTCGGTCACGCCAGCCTTCTTGAGCAGCTCGACGATTTCTTCGACCGGCCCGTTCGCGCCTTCGAGTTCTGCGTCGTCTTCTTCCATGCCGAGTTCGCCGTTTTCGCGCCCATATAGCGGCCAAACGACGCCGTAAATGACATCGTTGCTTCCCCGGCGCGTAAAACCAATCCGATATTCATCGATACGGCGCTCGCCGAAACCCGCAATGACTGCGCGCAATTCCTGCGGAGCCGTGCCGAGCGTATCGAAGAGATAGCGGACGGCGGTGCGCACGGTATGCGGACGAACTTGCTCATCAGCATCACGACAGGCCGAATAGTAGGCATCTGGCAGCAAACATTCGAACTCGCAGCCTGGAAGCATCGAAGCGAAGCTGGGGCCACCCTGCGCCGACCATTGTTCGAGACACTGACTACGCTCCGCACGGCTGCCGTTGTCATCCTCCTGCCAGCGGAAAAACGCAGCGCCTTCCGGCACGACGACCATGGCGAGCAGGAAACGGGGATCGGCCAGAATCGGCGAGGTTTCAGGCAGGTCGGACAAGTTGAGCCGTGCTGTGGCACCGCCGAGCGCCGTTTGCATGAGCTGCTGCGCCAGGCGCGCGGTATCGACGTGGTGACGCGGCAATTGGTCGATGCTATAGAGATAGGGCGCGACGGCTACTTGCGCGCCTGCCGCGAGCACGTGCGCTTGCAGTTGCGTGCGCAGCGCATCGATCGTGTCGCCTTTGAGCGTGCCGGATGGAATCGCATAACGCGTCCACGCAAGCACGGGTGCCGCGATCAGCAGTGCTTCGTGTGCAACACCGTCGATTTCGGTTCGGAACGATTCGCTGTGCGTTTCGGCCATATCGGCGAGCGCGCCATAGGCATCGGGATGATTCTGTTGAAGGTGATCTAACGCAGCATCAAGCGTAGTTTGATTGCCGTTGCGCACGAGTTTGGCGATAAGCGTGTCGAGGCGAGCTTCCCAGAAGCGATCTTCGACACGGCTGCCCGACGCAAAAAGCGCGAGAGAGAGGCTGACGAGCTTGTCGGCATCCGGGGGAATACGTTTTGCGATTCGCGAGCGCATATATGAGTACAAGAAAAATTGGGGCAATGAGCTTTCGATTGTAGTCGCTTGGCCGTCCATTAAACCGTGTCGCGCCGCGTCCACAATGCGCTTGGCCATTTGGCTGATGCCGCGATGAGGGAGCATGTTTATCTGTCGCTGAAATTTTCTCGGTAACCCCCTTGCATGTAAGGCGTGCGGCCACTAGAATTCCGTTCCTTCGCGATTCAACGAACGCGAAGGAAGCGGGAACAGGATGTTTTGCTGGGGCGGTTCAGACGGGTGGTTTGAGTCTTGAAACGCAGTCGATACGTGAAGATAGTT
>NZ_JAQFVG010000246.1 GCF_029439455.1 Caballeronia sp. BR00000012568055
CGCCATCGAAAGCATGCACATGCAACTGCGCAAGATCGTCAAGAACCGCGGCCACTTCCCCAGCGACGACGCCGCCAGCAAATTACTCTATCTGGCCTTGCGCAACATCGAGAAGGACTGGAAGATGCCGCCTATCACTTGGCGGCAAGCAGCCAATCAGTTCGCCATTCTCTTCGGCGAGCGCTTCACCTGCGCCATCAGCTGAGATTTTTTTACCGACCTCAGCACACAAGATTTCTGACAGGTCCTTCGACGGCGCCCGC
The DNA here is from genome assembly GCF_029439455.1 of Caballeronia sp. BR00000012568055. Lineage (GTDB taxonomy): Bacteria > Pseudomonadota > Gammaproteobacteria > Burkholderiales > Burkholderiaceae > Caballeronia. The sequence continues at coordinate 264 of NZ_JAQFVG010000246.1, forward strand.
TCACGTGAAAGCGCCAATAGAAACGCGTCTGCGACAACACGATCAACTGATTACTGAAGCTTCAATCGCATCGCTGATTCTTATGGGTTACGTCTTGTGGCCTGGATCTAACGTGACTCCGATCACCTCAATGTCAGTGTCAGAAAGACGCGAGATGATTTCGAACGCGTTCGGCGTCGCTTATGTGCGCGGGCAGCGATCTCCACGAAAGCGCCCCAAACCTATTTCGGGGCGACGCCGTCGGAATACCACTCAGATCTTTACCGCTCCAACCCTGCCTTAACCAGCAACTCCGCCAGCACTTCCGTCATCCCGCCTTCATGCGCATCAGCTTGCGCCTTAAGTTGCTGAACGAGCTTCTCATCCAGCTTGCACGCGAACGGCACCAGCCCTTTGGCCTGATCCAGCTTGCGCTGCTCACGCCGATCCACCTTCGCCGGCTCCGTCGCGCCCGCGCGGCCTTTGCCGCCTTGCTTCAAATCATTGGCGAGTTTGAAGGCCTTGGTTTGTTCCAACTGAAATTTGTTCACGCGATGCTCCGTTGCAGCGTTTTGATGATCGAGGGCTGTATTGTAAAGCTCACGCCCGGCTCGCCAGCGTCAGCGCATCGATGCGTTCGCGCATGCGTCGCCAATGGGAGCCTTCCCAGAACACGCGACGACAGACATCGCAGGTGACGAAGCGCGTGTGCCGCTCGCGCACGCCTTCGGGCACGCGGTCGCCGACTTCATCGAGCGTGGTGCGTCGAAGCGGCGCGTTGCACATCAAACATAGGCGAAATGCGTGCATATGCGGCGCAAGTCCCAGCCGATCCGCGACTTCGCGAAACTGCGCGTCCGGTTGCAGCGCGCGCACGTAGCAGCCATGCAGCACCGTGCGGCGCTTGAGCAACTCACGATCGCGCGTGAGCACGATGCGCGATTCTTCATTCGCGAGGCGCTCGATTTCATCGTCAGGGAAGTTGTTGTCGTAGCGCGTGTCGAAACCCGCGAGCCGCAGGATTTGCGCAAGTCCGCCGAGATGCGCATCGGCGATAAAACGCAATGCGTCGATACGCAATGGCGGACGCAGCAGCAACGCGCCGTGCTCCATTCCGCGCGGGACGTGCCGCGCCGGGTAAATATCGAGCAAATCATTCACGCCGATCTGCGCATCGAAGCCCGCCGGATGCCCGTTGCGCACGATCAGCTCGACTTCCGTATGCGGCACGCCCAGCGCCTCGATCATATGTTTCGCCGACGACGCTTTCGGGCACGCACACGCGAACGTCTGCCCGCGCTGCGCCCGCGCAATAAAGTCGTTCAATTCCCGATGAAAGTGAAAGCGCGCCTGGACCATACGGCCAAGTATGGCATCGGCGGGTTCTGCGCGCTGCCGGTCGATATGCTCTACTGGCGGCCGAAAACACGTTACGGAGCATGGGCATGGATATCGGATTTATCGGCTTGGGCGAAATGGGCAGCGCAATGGCAGTCAACGCGCTCAAAGCCGGTCACATGGTGCGCGTCTGGAACCGTTCACGCGATAAAACGCGCGCGCTGGCGGATCAGGGCGCATCGGTGGTGGATACGCCGGAACAAGCCTTCTCCGGCGATGCCGCGTTTTCCATGCTCGCCGATGACCACGCGCTGCGCTCCGTTCTTGTCGATGGCGGCTTGCTCAAGCAGGCGCCGAAGGGTCTGGTTCACGTCAACATGGCGACGATTTCCGCGGCGCTGGCGATCGAACTGGCCGAATTGCATAAGCAGCATGGCGTGGCGTACGTCGCCGCGCCGGTGCTCGGCCGGCCGGATGTCGCGGCGGCGGGCAAGCTGAATATTCTCGCGGCGGGCGCGGATGCGGATATCGATCGCGTGCAACCCGTGTTCGATGTGCTCGGCCAGAAAACCTGGCGCGTCGGACAGGAACCGCAGCACGCGAATGTGCTCAAGCTCGCGGCGAATTTCATGCTGGCATCGGCAATCGAAAGTTTTGGCGAAGCGGCGGCGCTGGTCAGCGGCCACGGCATGCCCGCGCAGACGCTGCTCGACGTAATTACCCATTCTCTCTTCCCCGGTCCGGTGTATGCGGGCTACGGGAAAATGATCGCCGATGCGCGCTACGAACCGGCAATGTTCAAGGCGCGCCTCGGCCTCAAGGACGTGCGCCTCGCCATCGCTGCGGGCGATGCGGTGAACGTGCCGCTTCCGCTCGCAAGCGTAGTCCGCGACAACCTCGTCGATGCACTCGCGCACGGCGACGGCGAGAAGGATTTCGCAGTGCTCGGACGCGTGGCGGCGCGGCGCGCGGGACAACAATCGTGAGAATTGCGATGGCGAATCGTCTGCATGAACGGGCGTGCTGTTTGCTTCGCAGGAAGAAAAGCGGGGAGGCGCACATGGTTTCGATCGGTCGAAGTCTGATGCTTGGTGCGGTGGTCGGCGGGATGTTGGCCGCTGCGTCCGCGCAAGCCGATGACACGCCCAGCCCGTGCCGGGCGCTCAAGCGGATCGTATCGGTGGCGCCGAATTTTTCGTCGCTGAGTGCGCTGGATGGACGGCCCATCGCGCTCGTTTATGGCGATGACGCGGAATGCGTCGCATCGCAAAATAATTACGTTTGTTCGTGGACGCCGCGCGGCCGGTCGAGCGCGGACGCGTTGCAGGGCGTCGCGGCGGATATCGCGGCGTGTCTGCCCGACGCGACGCACGATCAGAACTCGGCGGCGCGTCAGCACTTTTATATGGGCGCGCGCGGTGCACGTACGGAAATCACGGCGTCGCAGGCGGGCGACAACAAACTGAAACTTGAGATATTCGGATCGCGGTGAGGGCATCGTGAGCAAGCGGATCCTGATTGCCGATGACAACGGCGATGCACTCGCCGGTCTCGCCAATCTGCTGAACGAAATGGGGCACGAGGTGGCATTCGCTGCGGGCGGTGCGCAGGCTGCCGAAGTCGCGCAGCAATTCGCGCCGGACGTTGTGATCGTCGATCTCGGCACGCCAGTCGTCGAGGGCCTCGCCGCCGCGCGTTCACTGCGCGCCCTCCCGAACGGCTACGCGATGCTGCTCGTCGCGCTGACCGGTTGGGGCCAGCCCCAACACCGCGAAATGACGCAAGCCGCTCGTTTCGACGTGCATCTCGTCAAACCGATCTCCGCGGACCAACTCGATTTCATCCTGTCGATGACGCAGCCTTAGAGCGTTTCATCGAATTGGTATACCGGTTGTTGCAACGCACCAAAACTATCTGTATAGTTACTTCTGTCTCCTCCATGTCTCCACTGATATGGATTCAGCCCGCCAACCTAGGCGGGCTTTTTTTCGTCTTTAGACCGCGAAAATGCAAAAAGCCGATCCGCAATCAAGCGAACCGGCTTTTTTCGACTGAAGCGCTAAAAAACGATCAGCGCGCCAAACCCGCTTCCTCGTCCGCGCCGATGGCCAGATTCATACACTGAATCGCCGCGCCCGATGCGCCCTTGCCCAGATTGTCCAGCCGCGCGACGGTCACGAAGCGCTCGTCATTCCCAAACACGAAAATATCGACGCGATTGGTGTCGTTGCACGCTTGTACGTCGAAGAAGCCGTCATCGAGGTTGTCGGCGGCATCGAAAGGCATCACACGGATAAACGGCTCGTTCGCGTAATACTCGGCGAGCGTGTCGCGCACGTCTTGCGGTTTCGCGCGGCGGGCGAGCTGATCCGGCGAGAAATACGTCGTCACGGCCAGACCCTTCAGGAACGGTCCGACGATCGGCGTGAAAATCGGCGCGCGCTTCAGGCCCGTGCGCACCGACATTTCCGGCAGATGCTTGTGCGTCAGACCCAGCGCGTAGGCGCGCGGGCCCATCAGACGCGCGTCGCCGCCCGCTTCGTAATCGGCGATCATCTTTTTGCCGCCGCCGCTGTAGCCGGTGATGGAGTACGCGTGGGCTTCGAAATCGGCGGAAAGGATGCCGCCCGCAACCAGCGGCTGCACCGACAGCACGAATGCCGATGCATGGCATCCCGGCACCGCGATGCGCTTGGCCGTGCGCAGACGCTCGCGCTGCGCTTTCGTCAGTTCCGGCAGACCGTACGCCCAGTCGTCCTGCGTACGGAACGCCGTGCTGGCGTCGATTATCACCGTGTTGTGGTTGTCCGGCGCGACCAGCGACACGGATTCGCGCGACGCCACATCCGGCAGACACAGGAACGTGACGTCCGACGCGTTGATCAGGCGGCGGCGTTCTTCGACGTCCTTGCGCTTTGCATCGTCGATACGCAACACCTCGATGTCACGGCGCTGCGACAGATATTCGAAAATCTTCAGGCCGGTGGTGCCTTCCTGTCCGTCGACAAATACTTTCGTGGTCATCTCGATCTCGCTGGTTCGTTGCCGGCGCGCGCGTGCGCTTGCCGCAGAACTGCACATTTTAGTGCGATTTCGAGACGCGATGATGTACGGCGTTATTTTCCGGCCCAACGCGTTGTGACTGCCGCAACACGCGCGCCGAACGCCTTCGCGGTTTCCAGATCTCCCGGAGGCGGCGCTTCTTCCGGCGACGCATCCGCAGGCGATTGCGTCAGCAAACCCGTGAATCCGCCGACGAAGTTCAGGTCGTTGCGCGTCGCCGCCTTGGTGTTCGACGGCATGATGCCCGCGCCAACCCAAACCATGCCGTGCTGCATGGCCAGCGTGACGAAATAGGAGATCGTCAGAAATTTGTCGCCGTTCATGTGCGCGGAGTTGGTGAAACCGGCGGCGATCTTGTCTTTCCACTTTTGCGCGAGCCACGGTTTGGAACTAGCATCGGCAAATTTCTTGAAGTCGGCGGATGGGCCGCCCATGTAGGTCGGCGCGCCGAAAATAATGGCGTCGGCGGCGTCGAGTTCGGTCCAGGCGTTGTCGTCGATATCGCCGACGGCCAGCAGTTTCGCGCTCGCGCCGGCTTCGTTTGCGCCCGCGAGCACCGCCTCCGCGACTTTCTTCGTGTGACCGTAGCCGCTGTGATACACGATCAGGATATTCGGCATGATTTCCTTTGGCCGCGCGCGCCGGACGGCGTCGTCGATGCAGACGAGTCTAGCAAAGCCAATTTGCCGGTTATCGGCGCAAGCGCACGCTCGGACGACTATCGGCCGTACTCGAACGTGAGTTGCGCCGTGGCGAGCGCCATCGTGCGGATTTCGTGATCGAACATCAGCGCTGGCGTGCCTTGGCGCAGGCGAAGGTCATCGCTGCCGAGCGCGTAGACTGTGATGACATATCGATGCGGTTTGCCGGGCGGCGGGCACGGGCCGCCGTAGCCATCGGTGCCCCAGTCGTTGCGAGCCTGAACCGCGCCCAGCTTTCCCAACGCGCCCGATGCGCTCGCGTTTGCCGGCAGATGCGTCACGCCGGCGGGAATGCCGGCGATCGCCCAGTGATACCAACCGCGCCCCGGCGCATCCGGATCGACGATGGTTACGCCGTAGCTTTTCGTCTCGGCGGGCGCGCCGCGCCAGGACAGTTGCGGCGAGTGATTGCCACCTTTGCATTCGGAGTCGTCGAAAAGCAGGTCGCGGCTGACGGGCTTGCCGGGAACGAGATCGGGGCTGGACAGCGTGAACGCCGGGTCGGCGGTTGCATCGTGCGAAACGATAAGAAGCGTGAGCGCACCGATTGAAACGAACACGAAAACAAGTCGATAAACCGAACCCACGATTCGACATGCGAGGCGCATGTGGCTGACTCCTGTCAGTAGCGTCGCGCGAATATCAGTGTTTCGCGGACTGCAACGATGTTTTTTGTCTCAGGGATGCGCTTCGTACGAAGTTGCAGTTTAACATTGCAACAAAGCATTAAAAGCTTGATCCTTGAGACTAAACCTATAGCGGTTTTTCACGCGGTTCGAAGCACACGCCGACACAGCGACGAAATCGCACGAATTTCTTTCAGAACATGAGCAATCTGACGTTGATTCGCAGGGCATTCAATCGAACCAGAATAGAGGTGAAGTAAATGAGCCAGCGAATAAAGGTCATCATCGCAGACGATCACCCCGTTATTTTGTTCGGCGCCACGCAAGCGCTTAACAAATTTCCGGAAGTCGATGTTATCGGACAGGCGCGCCAATCGACCGAACTCGTTCAGTTGCTGCAAAAAGGGCCGTGTGACGTCCTCGTAACGGATCTCGCCATGCCCGGCGGCGCTTACGGCGACGGCATGCCGCTGCTCGGCTACATCGGGCGGCAGTTTCCGCGTTTGAAGCTCGTGGTGCTGACCATGCTCGAAAATCCCGCGCTGCTCAAGCGTCTGCGGGAAGTCGGCGTCATGTCGATCATCAACAAAGCCGACGACATGAACCATATCGGCTGGGCCATTCAGCACGTCATGCGCGGTCAGGAATATCTCGGGCCATCGGTGAAGGCGGCGCTCGACAGCATGGGCATGGGTTCGAGTGGACAACAGCGCAGCGTGATTCTCTCCAAGCGTGAACTGGAAGTCGTGCGCCTGTTCGTGTCGGGAATGACGATTACCGAAATCGCTGCTCAATTGCGGCGCAGTATCAAAACGATCAGCACGCAAAAGAACACGGCAATGCGAAAACTCGGTATCGAACGGGATTCCGAGCTATTTCAATATGCCCAAAGCAACGGATTAATGAATTTATCTGCCTATTCGGGCGATGGTTCGCTGGAAGATACACCGGTTTCGAATCCGGATTCGGTTTAATCGAATAATTCCGGGCGAAATGAAAAAAAGCCGCTGACTCATCAGCGGCTTTTTCATTTTTACGGCTTTTGAGCATTCGATGCTTATTGCGGCGCTGAAGTCGCGCCACCGTGCGCAGCCGACCATTCCGCCGGCGCGTGCAGGAATTTCTCGACTTCATCGAGCGTTTTCGTTTCGAAATAGCCCTGTTCCTTCGCGACGCGCAACACGTCCCACCACGTGGCGAGCGCGTGCAGGTTCACGTCGATGTCCTTCAGTACGGACACGCTTTCCTTGAAGATGTTGTAGTGGAACAGCACGAAGCAGTCGTTCACCTTCGCGCCCGCCGTACGCAGCGCGTTGATGAAGTTGATCTTGCTGCGGCTGTCCGTGGTCAGATCTTCCACCAGCAGCACGCGCTGGCCTTCGGTCAGCAGACCTTCGATCTGCGCGTTGCGGCCGAAACCCTTCGGCTTCTTGCGCACGTATTGCATCGGCACCATCAGACGGTCGGCGACCCACGCCGCGAACGGAATGCCCGCCGTTTCGCCACCGGCGACGGCATCGATCTGTTCATAGCCGACGTCGCGCAGGATGGTGGCTTCGGCCATTTCCATCAGGCCGCGACGCACGCGCGGATACGAAATCAGCTTGCGGCAGTCGATATAAACCGGGCTTGCCCAACCGGACGTGAAGATGTACGGCTTCTCGGCGTTGAAGTGCACCGCTTGAACTTCGAGCAGCATTTTCGCGGTGGTGTCGGAGATCGTCTGGCGATCGAAGCCTGTCATGGGCGAATCCTTGGACTTGATGGTGGCGCTTCAGAAGCGGGAGGCGGCCGCGCGGGCCTTTGGCGCAGGTTCGACGCAGAACGGGCCGATTACAACGACGTTCGATGCGTTTGCTGCGCGCGTAGAACGCTATTTTACTTGACTTCGCTACTGTTGCGAAATGCGCGATGAGCCTATGACTTTTGGTCAGGTTGTCTTTGGCGGCAGCAGGCGCGCATACTCGCGGCACTTTTCGCCGCTTACTTATGACGCCCGCTTCCTCCCTTCCCAAACATCGTCCGATGCAAGCGCTCGTCGCGTCTATTCTTGGCTACGCGATGGACGGCTTCGATCTGCTGATCCTCGGGTTCATGCTTCCCGCCATCGCTGCCGATCTGCATCTGACGCCGGCGCAAGCCGGATCGCTCGTAACGTGGACGCTCGGCGGCGCGGTCGCGGGCGGCGTGGTGTTCGGCGTGTTGTCGGATTACTTCGGCCGCGTGCGCATGCTCACCTGGACGATTCTGCTGTTTGCCGTGTTCACCGGCTTGTGCGCGTTGTCGCGCGGCTATGACGATTTGCTGATCTATCGCACGATCGCGGGAATCGGGCTGGGCGGGGAGTTCGGTATCGGCATGGCGCTGGTGGCGGAGGCGTGGCCGGCGCATATGCGCGCGCGCGTTTCATCGTACGTCGGACTGGGTTGGCAGCTTGGCGTATTGGCCGCCGCGCTGCTAACGCCGCTGCTGCTGCCGATGATCGGCTGGCGCGGCATGTTCGCGGTCGGCTTGCTGCCGGCGCTGGTGTCCTTCGTCGTGCGCCGACATGTCGATGAACCCGCGATGTTCATCGAACGAAAAGCCACGCCGAAAAAGAAACTGCCGCTGCGAAATCTCTTCGATACACCGCGAAACGCCCGCGTGAGTATCGGCGTGATCGTGCTTTGCTCGGTGCAGAACTTCGGCTACTACGGGCTGATGATCTGGCTGCCGAGTTATCTCTCGAAAACGTTCGGCTATTCGCTGACGAAGTCGGGTTTGTGGACGGCAGTGACCGTGCTCGGCATGGCGCTTGGCATCTGGCTGTTCGGCGTGGCGGCGGATCGCTTCGGGCGCAAGCCTGCGTTTCTGTTCTATCAGATTGGCGCGGTCGTGATGGTCTTCGTCTATTCGAATCTGACAAGTCCGGGCGCGCTTCTGATCGGCGGCGCGGTGATGGGCGTGTTCGTCAACGGGATGATCGGCGGATACGGCGCGCTGATCTCCGAGCTGTATCCGACCGAAGCGCGCGCGACTGCGCAGAACGTGCTGTTCAATATCGGCCGCGCGGTAGGCGGACTCGGGCCGGTCGTGGTCGGCGCGCTGGCGCAGCAGTATTCCTTTGCAATCGCGCTCGCGCTGTTGGCATCGATCTATCTGCTCGATGTGCTCGCGACGTTGTTTCTTATCCCCGAGAAGCGCGGCGCGGAACTGGAATAAGTGCGCGCAAGCCCGCGTCAATGCTGCTTCGCGCCAATCCATGCGCGGGGTGTACACTGTTTGTCCCAAAAATAACTAAGGCTCCGTACGTTTGTTTCATCCTTGGCGAGCGTAACGCTGCGTCTATCCGGCGCGTCGAGCGACTGAAGACATTGGCCAATCGAATCACACCCGCACTCAATGTTCTGCGGTCGTCGGCGTGTGAACCTCCTGTTCAGAAAATTTCCAAGGTCTCAGGATAATCAGGTCAATCATGGACGAACAACTCAAGCAAAGCGCTCTCGCGTATCACCAAAATCCGCGTCCCGGCAAGATTTCGGTCACTCCGACCAAGCCGCTTTCCAATCAGCTCGATCTCTCGCTCGCGTATTCGCCCGGCGTCGCCGCCGCGTGTATGGCGATCTACGAAGAACCGCTCGATGCGCAGAAGTACACCTCGCGCGCGAACCTCGTCGGCGTGGTGACGAATGGCACGGCCGTGCTCGGCCTCGGCAATATCGGCCCGCTCGCGGCCAAGCCGGTGATGGAAGGCAAGGGCTGCCTGTTCAAGAAGTTCGCGGGCATCGACGTGTTCGATATCGAGTTGAACGAAACCGATCCGGACAAATTGGTCGATGCGATCGCGATGCTCGAACCGACGCTCGGCGGCATCAACCTTGAAGACATCAAGGCGCCGGAATGCTTCTATATCGAAAAGAAGCTGCGCGAGCGGATGAAGATTCCCGTTTTCCATGACGATCAACACGGCACGGCGATCATCGCTTCGGCGGCGATTCTCAACGGCCTGAAAGTGGTCGGCAAGAAGCTGGACGAAGTGAAGCTGGTTTGCTCGGGCGCGGGCGCGGCGGCGATCGCGTGTCTGGATTTGCTGGTCGATCTGGGCCTGAAGAAATCGAACACGCTGGTGACAGATTCGAAGGGCGTGATCTACGAAGGCCGCGGCAACCTCGATGCATCGAAGGAACGCTATCAGGCCACGACCGACGCACGCACGCTCGCCGATGCGATGCACGGTTGCGACGTGTTCCTCGGCTGTTCGAGCGCGGGCGTGCTGAAAGCGGAAATGGTCCAGACCATGGCCGACAAGCCGCTGATTCTGGCGCTGGCGAATCCGGAACCGGAAATCCGCCCGGAAGAAGCCAAGCGCGTGCGTCCGGACGCGATCATCGCGACGGGCCGTTCGGATTATCCGAATCAGGTGAACAACGTGCTGTGCTTCCCGTTCATCTTCCGCGGCGCGCTGGATGTGGGCGCGACGACCATCACGGAAGAGATGAAGCTCGCGTGCGTGCGCGCGATTGCGGAACTTGCCGAAGAAACCGATCAGGGCGATGAAGTCGCCAAGGCGTACGAAGGTCATTCGCTGGAATTCGGTCCGGAATACCTGATTCCGAAGCCGTTCGATCCGCGTCTCATCATCAAGATCGCGCCGGCGGTTGCGCAAGCCGCGATGGATTCGGGCGTGGCGACGCGTCCGATCCAGGATATGGATGCGTATCGCGAGACGCTTGGCGCGACGGTGTATCGCACGGGCATGGTGATGCGCCCGGTGTTCGCGGCGGCAAAGGCTGCGCCTGCGCGCATCGTGTTCGCGGAAGGCGAGGACGAGCGCGTGCTGCGTGCCGCGCAGTTCGTGCTGATGGAGAAGATTGCCAAGCCGATCATCGTCGGACGTCCGGCGGTCGTCGAGATGCGTTTGCAGAAGATGGGCTCGAAGCTCAAGCCGGGCACCGACTTCGAAATCGTGAATCCGGAAGACGATTCGCGGTATCAGAAGAGCTGGCAGGCGTATCACGAAATCGCCGCGCGTCAGGGCGTGACGCCGGATAGCGCGAAGGCGGCGCTGCGCAAGTTCAACACGCTGATCGGTGCGATTCTCGTGCATACCGGCGACGCGGACGGCATGATCTGCGGTTTGATCGATACGTATCAGGATCACCTGAAGTTTGTCGAACAGGTGCTGGGCAAGTCATCGGATGCGCAGAATTTTGCGGCGATGAATCTGCTGATGCTTCAGGGCCGCAATATCTTTATCAGCGATACCTACGTCAACGAAACGCCGACGCCCGAGCAACTCGCCGACATGACGATTCTCGCCGCGCGCGAAATCGAACGATTCGGCATTCAGCCGAAGGTGGCACTGGTGTCGAACTCGAACTTTGGCAGCGTGCCGAGCGCGTCGAGCAAGCGGATGGCGGAAGCGCGCAAGTTGATCGCGGAGCGTGCGCCGCATCTGGAAATCGATGGCGAGATGCATGGGGATGCGGCTTTGTCCGAGACCGTGCGTAAGGCTGCGTTCCCGGGGACGACGCTTACGGGTGAGGCTAATTTGCTCATCATGCCGAATGTGGAAGCGGCGAATATCACGTACAACTTGCTCAAGATGGTGAGCGGGGAAGGCGTGACGGTTGGGCCGTTCCTTTTGGGGGCTGCTAAGCCTGTGCATATTTTGACGCCGGCTGCGACTGTAAGGCGGATTATTAATATGACGGCGGTGGCTTCGGCTAATGCTGGAGTGGCGAAGGCTAAGTAACGAGCTTTTGCTGATGTGAAAACGGCGATCCGGGTGACCGGATCGCCGTTTTTGTTTGCCACTTTATGCCTGACGCAGGCGCAGGTTTCAATTCAGATAACGCCGAGTTACGCGACGGCGCGCTTCTCTCCGCCCTCATTATTCCGCCACCGCGCCAGCAGCTTCTCCCATTTAACCTTCGCCGCCTTCACGTTGTTTTCCTTGACGTGGCCATACCCGCGCATCGCGTCCGGCAAGTTGGCGAGTTCCAAAGCCAGCGACATCTTCTGCGCCGATAGCCCGCCGATCAACTCACGCATCAGCGCCTCATACTCGCCAATCAACGCGCGTTCCATCTTGCGTTCTTCCGTGCGCCCGAACGGATCGAGCGCCGTGCCGCGCAAGAACTTGAACCGCGTCAACACGCGCATCGCGGACATCATCCACGGGCCGTATTGCTTTTTGATCAAGTGCCCGTGTGCATCCTTCTTTGATGTCGAAGGCGGCGCGAGGTGCATCTTGATCTTCCAATCGCCTTCGAAGCTGCCGCGAATTTTCTCGATGAAAGCCGGATCGGCATAAAGACGCGCGACTTCGTACTCGTCCTTATAAGCCATCAGCTTATGCAGATTCTTCGCGACGGCTTCGGTAAGCAAATACTCTCCCGCGCCAACAGTTGCTTCGGCGGCCCGCACTTCCGCGACCAATCGACCATATCGCGCCGCGTAAGCAGTGTTCTGATACTTCGCCAGGTAATCCAGCCGCTTGTCGATCAACGCATCGAGCGCTTTCGGCGTATGCAACGCAATTACCTTGCTTGCGGGCGCGGCATCCGAAGCACCCTGCGTCATACGCTTCAACGCGTCCAAATCGTGCGCCGCGCGCCGTCCCCATTCGAATGCCGCCAGATTCTTCTCGACCTGCACCGCATTCAGTTCGATCGCGCGCGTCAGCGATTCATGGCGCAACGGAACCCAGCCTTTCTGCCACGCAAAGCCGAGCACGAACGGATTCGTGTAAATCGCATCGCCCATCAGCGCGACGGCGAAGCGGTTGGCATCGACCAAGGCAACGTGCTGACCAGCGGCCGCGCGGATATCCGCCTCGGCGCTCACGCCCGGAAAGCTCCAGTTCGGATTCTTGATGAACTCCGCCGTCGGCGTTTGCGCGCTGTTCACAACCGCGCGCGTGTGATCCGGCTGCATGCGCGATCCGCATTCATTGCTTGCCGTGACGATTGCATCGCAGCCGATCACGAGATCCGCTTCGCCCATCGCGATACGCGTCGCATGGATATCCGCCGGCCGGTTGGCGATCTGCACGTGGCTCATCACAGCGCCGCCTTTCTGCGCGAGGCCGGTGACATCGAGCACGGTCACGCCTTTCTGCTCCAGATGCGCCGCCATGCCGAGCAGCGCGCCGATCGTCACGACGCCCGTTCCGCCGACGCCCGTCACCAGCACGCCGTACGGCCGCGCGATTTCCGGAAGCTCGGGCGTAGGCACGGGCGGCATCGTGTCTTCGGCGACGCTCGTTGCCTTCGGCTTCTTCAACTGACCGCCTTCGATTGTCACGAAGCTCGGGCAGAAGCCGTTCACACACGAATAGTCCTTGTTGCACGTCGATTGATTGATCTGCCGCTTCGTGCCGAATTCCGTTTCCAACGGCTCGACCGACAAACAGTTCGACTTCACCGAGCAATCACCGCAACCTTCGCACACCGCCTCGTTGATGACGACACGCTTGGCCGGATCGGGAAACGCGCCGCGTTTGCGACGGCGACGCTTCTCAGTCGCGCAGGTCTGGTCGTAGATCAGAATCGACGTGCCCGAGATTTCGCGCAGTTGGCGCTGAATATCGTCCAGTTCATCGCGATGATGCACTTCGATGCCCGGCGCTAAACCCACACTCGCGTCGTACTTCTCCGGCTGATCGGTCACGATGACGATCTTCGTTGCGCCTTCCGCCGCGAGCTGATGCGTGATCTGCGGCACGGTCAGCACGCCATCGACGGGCTGGCCGCCGGTCATGGCGACCGCATCGTTATAAAGAATCTTGTAGGTGATGTTCACCTTCGCCGCGATCGATGCGCGAATGGCGAGCAGCCCCGAGTGGAAATACGTGCCGTCACCGAGATTGGCGAAAACGTGTTTGTCGTTCGAAAACGGCGCCTGGCCGACCCACGCGACGCCTTCGCCGCCCATCTGGCTGAACGTGCTGGTACTGCGATCCATCCACACCGTCATGTAGTGACAGCCGATGCCCGCCATCGCGCGCGAGCCTTCCGGCACGTTCGTCGATGTGTTGTGCGGACAGCCTGAGCAGAACCACGGCTTGCGCTCCGCTTCCACGCGCGGGCGCGCGAGCGATTTTTCCTTCGCATCGATCACCGCGAGGCGCGCGGCGATGCGCGCGCGGACATCCGCGGGCAAATCGAACTTTTCGAGACGCGTGGCGATTGCCTTGGCGATGATCGCCGGCGACAACTCGTAATGCGCGGGCAGCAGCCAATTGCCCATCGGCACAGACCATTCGCCGCCTGCGCCGTCTTTCTCATCGAACTTGCCGTAGACGCGCGGGCGCTGCGCATCGGGCCAGTTGTACAACTCTTCCTTGATCGCGTATTCGAGAATCTGGCGCTTTTCTTCGACGACCAGAATTTCCTCGAGGCCACGCGCAAATTCGTGCGCGCCTTGCGCTTCGAGCGGCCACACGCAGCCGACTTTGTAGAGACGAATGCCGATCTGCGAGCAGGTTGCATCGTCGAGACCGAGATCGGTCAGCGCCTGACGCACGTCGAGATATGCCTTGCCGCCGGTCATGATGCCGAAGCGCGCTTGCGGCGAATCGATTTCCACGCGGTCGAGCTTGTTTGCGCGCACGTAGGCGAGCGCGGCGTACCACTTGTAGTCGAGCAGACGCGCTTCCTGCACGAGCGGCGGATCGGGCCAGCGGATATTCAGGCCGCCGTCGGGCATCGCGAAATCGGTCGGAATCACGATCTTCGTGCGATGCGGATCGATATCCACCGAAGCTGACGATTCCACCACGTCGGTCACGCATTTCATCGCGACCCAGAGGCCGGAATAGCGGCTCATCGCCCAGCCGTGCAGGCCGAAATCCAAGTATTCCTGCACGTTCGATGGAAACAGCACCGGCAGCCCGCACGCCTTGAAAATGTGCTCCGACTGATGCGCCAGCGTCGATGACTTCGCGGCGTGATCGTCGCCCGCGAGCACCAGAACGCCGCCGTGCGCGGCCGAGCCAGCGGAATTGCCGTGCTTGAAGACATCGCCCGAACGGTCTACGCCGGGACCTTTGCCGTACCACATCGAAAACACGCCGTCGTGTTTCGCGCTCGGGTACAGATTGACTTGTTGCGAACCCCACACGGCGGTGGCGGCGAGATCTTCGTTCACGCCTGGCTGGAACACGATCTGATGCGCGGCGAGATGTTTCTTCGCCTTCCACAAAGACTGATCGAGACCACCGAGGGGAGAACCGCGATAACCGGAGATGAAACCGGCGGTATTGAGACCGGCGGCTTTGTCGCGCTCTTGCTGGAGCATCGGCAAGCGGACCAGCGCCTGGATGCCGCTCATATACGCGCGGCCGCGTTCGAGCGTGTATTTGTCGTCTAGCGTGACGGATTTCAACGCGGCTTCTAGCGAAGCTCTTTGTTCTGCGTCTAGCGGGGCGTTCATTATGTGTCTTCCTCCACCCGAGGTTTGGGATCACCAAAGCATGATTCGGGCCGCTCGCGTCTTGTGGACGCTCAGGCCGGGA
The DNA here is from genome assembly GCF_029439455.1 of Caballeronia sp. BR00000012568055. Taxonomy (GTDB): domain Bacteria; phylum Pseudomonadota; class Gammaproteobacteria; order Burkholderiales; family Burkholderiaceae; genus Caballeronia. The sequence goes on from NZ_JAQFVG010000246.1 coordinate 15,470, forward strand.
CTTCCATTTTGCGGATGCACGGACTTTCGAGACAGTGGGACAAACCCGTTGAAAAAATGCGTGCTTACCGATTGAATGCGTCAAAACGGTGAAGCTTTGACGAGGTTCGCGTTAGTTTTGTTACGGCGTGTAAATCTGACACGGTTGCGGAACTGTTCACCGATTTCCTGTCTAAAATGGCGCCTTCGCGGTTTTCTGTGTCAGTGAATTCTCGCTCGTAAGCCGCGAAAGCAAGCCGTACACATGCAGTTAGAAGGAGATAAAGAAATGAAACAACGCCACATCCACAATTTTCTGATGGTCTCGGCGGCCTTTTTCGCTATCAACGCGCCCGTTGGCGCGCGGGCGGATGCGTCGTCGTTCGGGGCATCGTCGATTCATCCGGTAGCGCAAACGCGCGCCGTGACAGTGCCGGCGAGCGCGCAAAAGCGCGGCAACACCGAACATAACGAGGACGATAAAGCCGTCTGATTCTTACCGCGCGCCAGGCTACGGGCGCTTAAACGAAAAAAGGGACATGTCTTGCATGTCCCTTTTTTGCGTCCGCTGCGCTTAGCTTGTCGATGTGTCCTTCAACACGCCGCGCCGCATTTGATCCAGTTCGATCGATTCAAACAGCGCCTTAAAATTGCCTTCGCCGAATCCCTGATTGCCCTTGCGCTGGATGATCTCGAAGAAGATCGGGCCGATTTGATTCTCAGTGAAGATTTGCAGCAGGATTTCGTCCTTCGTTCCGTCGATCAGAATCTTGCGCTTCTTCAGCTCCGCGACGTTCTCGCAATGTCCCGGCACGCGGCGATCCACCAGTTCGTAGTACGTGTCGATGGTATCGAGCAACGCGATCTTCGCGCTACGCAGGCCATCGACGGTTTGGTAGATATCGCCCGCGCCGAGCGCGATGTGCTGAATACCTTCGCCGCGATACGCGTCGAGATATTCCTGAATCTGTCCGGCGTTTTCCGAACCTTCCTCGTTGATCGGAATGCGGATTTTGCCGCACGGCGACGTCATCGCCTTCGACTTCACCGCTGTCACTTTCCCTTCGATATCGAAATAGCGTACTTCGCGGAAATTGAAGAGGCGCTCGTAGAACTCGGCCCATTCGACCATCCGACCGCGATGCACGTTGTGCGTCAGGTGATCGATATACGTCAGCCCGTGTCCGGCCGGATTCGCCACGGCGCCCGGAATCGGCTCGAAATCGACGTCGTAAATGCTGATATCGCCGATGCTGCCCGGCTGCGCGCCATTCTTCCCACGCCAGCGATCCACGAAGTAAATCAGCGAATCGCCGATGCCTTTGATCGCGGGAATGTTCAATTCCATCGGACCCGTTTTATTGTCGAAGCCCCACGCGCCGAGGTCGAGCGCGCGTTTGTAGGCTTGCGCGGCATCGGCGACGCGGAAGGCGATGGCGCAAATCGACGGGCCGTGCATGCGCGCGAATCGCTGGGCGAACGAATCCGGCTCCGCATTCACAATAAAGTTGATTTCGCCCTGCCGATACAGCGTCACATCTTTATGCCGATGCTTCGCAATCGCCGTGAATCCCATTTGCTCGAACAGCTTGCCGAGCGCGACCGGATCCGGCGCGGTGTATTCGATGAACTCGAAGCCGTCGGTGCCGACGGGATTTTCCCAAGTGGAAGCGGTCATGCGTGTCTCCTGAAATCGTTCTGGCGCGATTGCGCGACGTGGAGACAGTTTAGTGAACCGCGCGCGATAAATTCTTGCGAAACAAATCGCCGCTTTCTACTATTGCGCACGATGCTGCCAATCATGGCGGTAATGGAGACAGAAAATGGCCGACCCGGAACTCGACACGATCGATCGCCGCATCCTCGCGATTCTTCAGGAAAACGGTCGCCTATCGAATCAGGAGATCGCGGATCGCGTGAATCTGTCGCCGAGTCCGTGTTTGCGGCGCATCCGACGTTTGGAAGAGGCGGGCGTGATTCGCGGTTACGTCGCGCTGCTCGACGCCAAGAAAATCGGCCTCGGATTGCTGGCGTATATCAACGTTCGACTGGAAAAGCGCGGCGGCATGCAGGCGGCGGCCGGCACGCCGAATCAGCCGACACACGGCGATTTTTTCCGCGATGCCGTGCGTTCATGGCCCGAAGTCGTCGCCTGCGATGCGATGACCGGCGAAATGGATTTTCTGCTGCGCGTTCAAGTGCGCGACATGGACCACTTTTCGCGCTTCGTGCAAGACCAGTTGCTGCACCATCCATCGGTCATTGACGTGCGGTCGAGTTTTTCGCTCGAGCGAATCAAGGAAACGACCGCTTTGCCGCTGGCCTGAAACGACAAGGGCGACCGAAGTCGCCCTTTGTTTGAATCGGCATATTAAGCCGCGCTGGCAGTAGGCATGAACGCCCGAAAGACCTGCGATGCGCTGAACGCCTGACGCTTGATGGCGTAATCGAACACGGCGGCTTGCTCCTGAAGCATTTCCGCCATGAGACTCGTTTGATCGGCGGGCGTGAGCGAGAGATACGCGTCAGCTTCGCCGTAGGCGAATTCGATCTTCATGCCCGACTTTCTGGCGATATGCATCATCGTCTTGTTGCGCGACAGGCAGTGCATATAGAGCACGGAAACCTGCGTGTTGCGGCTGCGCATGGCCGCGCGCTCGAACAGCTTCGAGCCGATACCGCGCCCGCGCGCACTTTCCAAAACGGAAACACCGAACTCGGCAGTGCGCTTATCGCCTTCAGCCTGCAGATAAGCCAGATGGCCGACGCCGATCAATTGAAGCGAACTGTTGAACACGCCGAATACGACGTCGTTCGTGAAGTTGAGATTGCGTACGTAATTCTCGATGACGTGATCCGGCACGATCTGACCGAAGCGCAGCAGGCGGTCGTCTTCATCGAGTGCGAGGAAGTGGGTCAGCAGACGCTCGCGATCCGCCGAAGACAACTCGCGGACGAGCACGGGCAAGCGCGCGGCGTCCGGCGCGACGATCTGCTCGGCGTTGCGGTTGATGACTAGTTCCACGGTTTCCTCCTTATTCATCATGCTGCATAGCAAAATGAATTTTACTCGATCACAACGAAGTGAGTACGGGAAAACCCTTAAAAACGTGCTGAGGATGCGTTCTAAATAGCTACTGCAAACGTTTAAAGTTTATTATTATCAATAAGTTAAACGTGATGCGTGTACGCAACGTCGTGAAATGCTGCGCTGCAAAATTTCGTCACGCCGCGTTCCCCAGACCGTTTTCGATCATATCGACGACTTGTTCCGCAAAATCGCCGTAGCCGAGCTTGCCGCCGGGCTTTAGCCACGTGAACGTCCAGTTGATCATGCCGAAGACCATCATCGTGAGAGCGGTCTGGTTTTCGCGGCTGACACGCTTCGGGTACGCCCGCGCCAATTGCCGCGTGAACGCCGCGACGATATCGCGTTGACGGTCGAGCACGATCTCGCGCTGCGCATCTTCCAGATACTTCACGTCGTTGAGCAGCGCGACATGCCGGCTGTGCGATGTCTCGTACTCGGTCAAAAACGCCCGCACGAGCGCCGCAAAGGCTTCGCGCTCGCCGAGTCCGCGCCGCTGACTCGTGCCTTCCACTTCCGCGATGATCAGCATCAGCCGCTTGGTGTAGCGGTCGAGCAAGTCGGAGAGGATCGCTTCCTTGCTCTCGTAATAGTGATAGAGCCGCGCTTTGGAGGTGCCGCTCGCGGCGGCCAGATCCGACATCGATGTGCTCGGATAGCTCGTCTGCGCGAATTTCGCGGCGGCGAGTTCGAGAATCTGTTCGCGTTGAGTTTCGTGGTCGGGCGCTTTGGTACGGGCCATGTCGAAGAGTGCGTTTCTTTTTGGTTTAGCGGCGCAATTCGGCTTGAGCGATCTCCGACGGCGTGCCGCGTATTTTAAGCCGCCCGGCGGTGACGAGTTCGCGGCATCGCCAGAAGCCGACGGAGTCGCTGAGCAGGAAATCGAAGCGCCGCGTCATCGCCGTGCCGACGATTTTCGCCGAAGGCTGCCATTCCTCGTTGGCGACGTCGAGCAGCGCTTCATCGACATCGAGCCAGTTGGACGGCACGAGCATGTTGTCGCGCAGGCGGCGCGTTTCGGCGCTGGCGTACTTCGCTTCCTGCCATTCGAGCGCGAGACGGCTGATGCGCAGCACGGAAATCGGCGCGGCGGTGCGCAGTTTTTCGCGTAGCTGCTTCGGCGAGAACATGCCGACGGAGGTCGCGCCGTCCGGACGCGTGACGCTTTCCGGTTGCGCATCGTTCGCTGGAATCGATAAATCCAGATGCGTGAGCCTGGCTTCGTTCAGCCGTTGCGGCGCGTTGCGCAAGTGATAGGCGACGCGGCGCAGTGTCAGTTGATCGGCGGCGCTTTGTCCGTGCCAGATCACGATTTGCGCATCGCCGCGCGCGAGTTGGCCGAACAGCGCGAGTTGATTGTCGAGATCGTCTTCGAAATCCTGCGCGCTGTTCAGCACTTGCCGCCAGAACGTGGCGCGCGCGGGCGACGAATCGTCGATATCGCGCAGCGGGCCGACCGCCAGGTCGTCGCGCAAGGCGATCACGCGCTCATCGCGCTCGGCGAGCTTCAGTGCTTGCGTAAGCGATTGAGCCGCGCAATCGCCATTCGCGACGTGAATCGTGTTCATCTTGACGGGCTGCATAGAAGGGTCGAAGGGCAGCCCAAGTTTAAGCGATCGATGCGTGTCCGGTTGTGGCGCGGCGCGCTTTCAAACGGTTCCGCGGGTTTGGGGCGCGGCGAAATCCTCTGCATCGACGTCGTAACCGGACGGTTCCCAGCGAATCGCGAACAGCGCGGTCAGCCCGACGAACGGCGCAATCGCGATAATCCAGAAAACTTTCGTGCCGAGCGCTGCCGACAGCACGGGGAACAGGAACAGCGACACCGTGGAACTGGCGCGCATCAGCGTTTGATTGAAGCCGACGCCCACGCCGCGCAGCGATGTCGGATAGCTCAGCGACGCAAATGTCATGCTGTGCGATCCTGGCCCAATGCCTTGCCCGAGCAGGAACGCGGCCAGCAAGCCAAGCGCGAACGCGACTTGCGGGGCTGTCGTCGGCTTTCCGACGATCGCCAGGCCGACGAGCGCCGTCAACTGGAACGCGTAGCCGATCACGGTCAGATTCCACGCGCCGAACTTCGGCACGATCCGCACCGAAATCAGCCCGCCGACGAACGCGAAGCAGAGATTGAGCGCGAGCGACGCGAGAATCGTCGTGAGAACGGACTGCGCGAGGAAGCTGGAAATGATCACCGGCAAGCCGAACGCCACCGCGTTGTACGCAAAGGACGATGCAATTGCGATCACGGTCGCCAGGACCGTGCGGCGCAGATAGACACCGCGCAGCAGCGCGCCGTAATTGCTCCACGATGCGCGGCGCGCTTTCGGCGCGGCCGCTTTGGCGTCCACGCGTGCATCGATGCCGTAGGAGCGTTTGAGAATCTCGGCGGCACCGTTCAAATCGCCCTGATTCGCCGCCCACACCGGCGATTCGCTCATATAACGGCTGCGAACCAGGATGATCGCGATGGCCGGAACCGCGCCGAAGCCGAGAATCAGCCGCCACAGCAGACCGGACTGATGCGCGGGCAAAACGGCGTATAAACCGAGCACCAACAAATAGGAGATGCTGATCGCCGCGTACCACGTCGGGCACCACATCGCGACACGCGCAGCTTTGTTGCCACGGCCTTGCAGACGCGAAAACTCCGCGAGAAACGCCATCGCCACCGGCAAATCGATACCGACGCCGAGGCCCATCACGAAGCGCGCACCGCCGAGCACCCACGCGTTCGGCGCGAGCGCACAAGCGATTGCCGCGATCACGAAGAAGAACATATCGGCCATGAACACGCGGTATCGGCCAATTTTGTCGGTGAAATAGCCGCCGAGAAACGCGCCGATGATCGCGCCGAACGTAATCGCCGATGCGACGAAACCGGTTCCGGTCGGCGTCAGCGAGAATTCGCGGGCGATATCCTTGACGCCGAACGCGAGCGCGCCGAGATCGTAGGCATCGAGGAAAACGCCGCCGAGCGCGATCGCGACGACCACGCGCGCATCGCTGCCAATGGCCGCGCCGCGATTGACTAGGCTGGAGACGTCGGCGGCGCTGCGGATGACGGGGCGGGAATCGGAGGCATCGGCCCGTTTGGAGGCGAGGTCGGGCGCGAGGGAAGCTGACATGATCGTAAAAAGTTGTTGAGGCAAAGAATCGCGCGATCGTACTGGCAGGCGCGCGGTCGGCCAAATGCTTTTTTGCTATTTGTACATGCCGTGCGCGGTTCGGACGCTTCCCGCGCGGTGCGACAATGGCGTTCCTCTTTTCTTCCCTTATTTCTCAAGCATGTCGTCAGATGAAAGTGCCGCAACGATGAATGTCGCGATTGTCGGAGGCGGACCGGCCGGGTTGATGGCCGCCGAAGCGCTCGCGGCGGGCGGCGCGCGCGTGGACGTGTTCGACGCGATGCCATCGGTCGGGCGCAAGTTCCTCATGGCGGGGAAAGGAGGCATGAATCTGACGCATTCGGAACCAGCCGACGCGTTTCGGGCGCGCTACGGCGAGCGTCGCGCGAATATCGCGCCGCTGCTCGATCGTTTCGATGCCGATGCATTGCGCGCGTGGGTGCACGGGCTTGGCGTGGATACGTTCGTCGGCAGCTCGGGCCGCGTGTTTCCCACTGATATGAAAGCCGCGCCGATGTTGAGGGCTTGGCTGCATCGGCTGCGCGGGGCGGGTGTGCGGCTGCATATGCGGCATCGCTGGCTGGGCTGGGCGGACGATGGCGTTTCCGTTTCGCGCTTCGCGACGCCCGAAGGCGAAAAGCTGATCCGACACGACGCGCTGATTCTCGCCGTCGGCGGCGCGAGCTGGCCGCAGCTTGGTTCCGATGGTCGCGCTGTTGCTCAGATTGCAGCGCGCGGCGTGGACGTCGCGCCGTTCCAGCCATCGAATTGCGGTTTCGAAGTCGATTGGACGCCGCTTTTTCGCGAGCGCTTTGCGGGCGAGCCGCTCAAATCCGTGGCGATTTCCGCAAATGGCGTCGATGGGTGGCGTGTCGGCGAATGTTTGATCACCGAGCACGGAATCGAAGGTAGTTTGATTTACGCGCTGTCCGCGCCGATTCGCGATCGGATTGCGGCGAGTGGAGAGGCGGGCGCGGAGATTCTGCTGGATCTCGCGCCGCAACTGTCCGCTGAACGCGTGCGCGAAGAAGTGTTGCATCCGCGTGGCGCGCGTTCGTTGTCGAGTCATTTGCAGAGCCGTTTGCATATCACTGGCGTGAAAGCGGGCTTGCTGCGCGAATGCCTGAGCAAGGAAGCCTTCACCGATCTCGATACGCTCGCCGCGCGCATCAAAGCCTTGCCGCTGCGCCTGCGACGCCCGCGCCCGATCGCCGAAGTGATCAGCAGCGCGGGCGGCGTCGCGTTCGAATCACTCGATGAGAAGCTGATGCTCACCGCGCTGCCCGGCGTGTTCTGCGCGGGCGAAATGCTCGACTGGGAAGCGCCGACCGGCGGTTATCTGCTGACGGCGTGCTTCGCCAGCGGAATCGTCGCGGGCGAGGGCGCGCTGGTGTGGCTCGCTAAGCAGTAACCAGCCGCCACAGCGACGTTACTTCCTTCGAGCGCGCCGCGTACAGCGGATCGGTCTTGTCCGCCGCGCGCGGATGATGCGGCTTCACATCGATCCGGCCATCCACTTTTAGACCGGCGGCATCGATCCATTCCTGAAGTTGTGCGCGCGTGCGCAAACCGAGATGCTCGGAGAAGTCCGACAGAATCAGCCAGCCTTCGCCGCCGGGCGTCAGATGCGCGCTGAGTCCATCGAGAAAGCCGCGCAGCATGCGGCTGTCGGGATCGTAGATCGCGTGTTCGATTGCCGAACTCGGTCGTGCAGGCAGCCACGGCGGATTGCAGACGATGAGCGGCGCGCGGCCTTCGGGAAACAGATTCGCCTCGATCACACCGATTTGCTTGCTCAGCCCGAGGCGCTGAATGTTCTCGCGCGCGCAATCGAGGGCACGCGGATCGACATCGGTTGCAATCACGCGCTCGACGCCGCGCCGCGCCAGCACAGCCGCGAGCACGCCCGTGCCGGTGCCGACATCGAACGCGAGTGACATCGACGGCAAAGGCTGATTCGCCACCAGATCGACATACTCGCCGCGAACCGGGGAAAACACGCCGTAGTACGGATGAATCTTCCCGCCCGTCGCGCGCACCTCGACGCCGTTCTTGCGCCACTCGTGCGCGCCGACCAGCCCGAGCACCTCGCGCAACGACACCACCGACGCTTCATCGGCAGGCCCGTACGCTTCCTCGCACGCCTCGCGCACGTCCGGCGCGCGGCGTAGCGGAATTGCGTATTGCGCGTCGAGCGGGAGCACGATCATCGCCAACGTGCGCGCGCGTTGCGACTGCGAAAGCCGATGAAGATTGAACACATCGAGCGGCGAAGCGGGCGCGCCTTCCTTCTTCTTGCGCGGCTTCTTTTCGATACGGCGCGCCACCGCGAGCAGCAACTGCCGCGCGTTCTGGAAGTCGCCGCGCCAGAGAATCGCGGTGCCTTCGGACGCAAGGTGGAAGGCGTGATCGGCCGTCATCTGATCGTCGCCGATCACGACGCGCTTCGGCGGCTGATTGCCGCTTTCGGAGCGCCATCGAGCGGACAGGCTTTCGCCGTGTTCCTCCCAGTGGAGTCGCGTGTTGGCGTCGATCGGAGTGTTTTTCGATTGCATATGTATTAGAAGGCCCGGCAAAAAAGTCGATGGCGTGCATTTTGAGGCCAATTCGGGCGTGCGGGCGGTTTCATCGGCGGCTCATCTGCCGCACAAGCGGCGCTTGCCAATGACATTCAGGCACAATCAGCGCTTTGTCCGAACGCCGTCGCCTCATGAAACTCCGAGTTTTCGCCGCGATTTGCGCGGCTGCGCTTGCCACTCAGTTCACTTTCGCGCCGATTGCACGTGCGGCCGAACCTGCCAATAACGAGCGTTGGGTCAGCGCGTGGGGCACCGCATTGCAGTCGATTCCGCAACTGGCTGAACTGCCGCCGCTTTATCGCGCGCCGGAAGTCGGCGGCCGCACGGTTCGGCAGATTATCTATCCGCAGCTTGCAGGCAAGCAGATGCGGCTTCGAATCAGCAATCTATATGGGACGGAACGGCTCGTCGTCGAGTCGATGAGCGTGGCGCGCGGCGTTTCTGGCAGTAGCGCCGCGATTCGCGCGGGAAGCGCCCGCTCCGTGACGTTCGATGGACACAAAAGCGTGACCGTCGCGCCGGGCGCGCAGATCACGAGCGATTCAATCGGATTCGATATTGCGCCGTTTCAGCCGCTGGTGATCAGCAGTTTCATGGGCAAGGAGCAGAAACTCGTTGCGTGGCATCGCGTTTCGAATCAGGTCAATTACATTTCCACGCCCGGCGATCATGCGGACGATCCGTCCGCAACAGCCTTCCGCACGCGATTCACACAGTACGCGTGGCTGACGAACGTATCGGTCGAAAGTCCGACGGCGCAAACCGTGGTCGCCATCGGCGATTCGATTACCGACGGCATGCGTTCGTCGCTGAACGCGAATCGGCGCTGGCCGGATGTGCTCGGACGCGCGATCGCGGAGAAAAGCGGCGGGCAGGCGGCGGTCGTGAACGTGGGAATTAGCGGAAATCGCCTGCTCAGCAATTCGCCGTGCTACGGCGAAGCGCTCGTCAGCCGCTTCGAGCGCGATGCGCTTCGGCAATCCGGCGTGCGGTCGATCATCGTGCTGATCGGCATCAACGATATCAATTTCGCCGCGATGCCCGCCCACACCGGCCTCGACTGCGATGCGCCGCACACGCAAGTCAACGCGGACGCACTGCTGCGCGGCTATCAGCGACTAATCGCGCAGGCGCATCAGCGCGGCATCCGGATCTACGGCGCGACATTGACGCCGGCATCGCTGCCGCCCGAACGCGAGGCAATCAGAACGGCGGTGAACGAATCGATCCGCTCCAGCCACGCGTTCGACGGCGTGATCGACTTCGATCAGGCTCTGCGCGACCCAGCCCACCCAACCGCACTGCAGCGCCGATTCGACAGTGGCGACCACATCCACCCGAGCGACGGCGGATACGCCGCAATGGCCGCGGCAGTGCCAATCGACGTGGTTCTTGGAACGCCGAAACAGGGCAAATGAAGCGCCCATTAAAAAAGTTGCGTCATGGCCTTGTCATTCGCGTTTGCTTGGCCTAATATTCAGCCCCTCGTCGCAAGACGAAAGCTGCCGGTGAGAAACAGGCGGCCTCGAAAGTCAGCAGATTTGGAAGCGAAAGCAAAAAATACTGTTGACAACGATAAAAAGATTCTTCATAATCTCGTTTCTCTGCTGCTGATGCAGCGACGCAAGACGGAAGGGTAGTGAATTCGGTTTTGCGGTGTGCTCTTTAAAAACTAACAGTCGATAAGTGTGGGCGCTTGATGCGGGTGCGGCCGGTCTTTGGATC
>NZ_JAQFVG010000247.1:0-27612 GCF_029439455.1 Caballeronia sp. BR00000012568055
TGGTTTCTGGAGAAGGCGCGCGACTATGCGAGCGAGCGCAAGGTATTCGGCCGCCCGATCGGCCAGAACCAGGGCATTCAGTTCCCGCTGGCTGAGTCGTACATCGAACTGGAGGCAGCGAATTTGATGCGCTGGCGCGCCTGCGAAAAAATCGATGCGCGTCAGAACGCGGGCGTGGAAGCCAACATGGCCAAATACCTGGCGGCCAAGGCAAGTTGGGAAGCCGCTAACGCCTGTTTGCAGACACATGGCGGCTTTGGCTTCGCGTGCGAATACGACGTCGAGCGCAAGTTCCGCGAAACACGCCTGTATCAGGTCGCGCCCATTTCCACCAACATGATTCTCGGACACGTGGCCGAGCACGTACTGCAACTGCCGCGTTCCTATTGATCGAATGGAGGACATGATGGACTTCTCCGAATCCTTCGATGCCTGGGTTGGCCGCAGCGAGGTCAGCGCGGACACCATCACGCAGACGCCCGTTCGTCTCATGCAGGCGATGCTCGACTCGGCCGATGCCGCTTCGATGCCCGCAACGCTGCCGCCGCTGTGGCACTGGCTGTACTTCCTGCCGGGCGAGCGCCAGTCCAATATCGGCACGGACGGCCATCCGAAGCGCGGCGGTTTCCTGCCTCCCGTCACGCTGCCGCGACGCATGTGGGCGGGTGGACGCCTGCAGTTCCTGCGTGCGCTTTCCGTGAGCGCACCGGCCCGCCGCGTCTCGACGATCAAAAGCATTCAGAGCAAATCAGGACGCAGTGGCCATCTGGTGTTCGTGACCGTGCTGCACGAGATCGCCGATTCGGAGGGCGTCGCCATCCGCGAAGAGCAGGACATCGTCTACCGTGACGCACCTTCGCCCGGAGCGGCCGCGCCCGAACCTGCGCCCTCGCCCATCGATGAGCAATTCGGGCAGACCATCTCGCCCGATCCCGTGCTGCTGATGCGCTATTCGGCGCTGACCTTCAACGGTCACCGCATCCACTACGACCGTCCGTATGCCATCGACGAGGAAGGTTATCCCGGCCTCGTGGTGCACGGACCGCTGATCGCCACGCTGCTCATGGAAGCGCTGCGCCGCGCGCATCCGGAAAAAGCGATCCGCAGCTTCGAATTCAAGGCCGTCAGTCCGGTATTCGATACCGCGCCGTTCAGCGTTAACGGCAAGCTCGAAGGCGACACGGCGCGATTGTGGGCGCGCGGTGCTCAAGGCCAGTTGGCCATGCTGGCCAGCGCGCAAATCGAATAAGCGGAGACGAGACTCGCCATGTCGGAATCACACCGTCCGGGACCGCTCAGCGGCCTGACTGTCATCACGCTGGAACATGCGATCGCCGCGCCGTTCTGCACCCGTCAACTCGCGGATCTGGGCGCTCGCGTCATCAAGGTGGAGCGCCCGGGCAGCGGCGATTTCGCGCGTGCCTATGACCATCGCACGCGCGGTCTGGCCTCGCACTTCGTCTGGACGAATCGCTCCAAGGAGAGCCTTACGCTCGACCTGAAGCAGCCGGCCGCGCTGGAAGTGCTGGCCGAACTGATCGCCCGGGCAGATGTGCTGGTGCAGAACCTGGCACCCGGCGCGGCCGCTCGCATGGGCCTCTCGTGGGACACGCTCCACGCGAAATATCCCGGATTGATCGTGTGCGATATCTCCGGCTACGGCGCGGACGGTCCTTATCGCGACAAGAAGGCATACGATCTGCTGATCCAGAGCGAAGCAGGCTTCCTCTCGGTCACCGGCACGCCGGACGAGCCTTGCAAGGCCGGCAACTCGGTCGCCGATATCGCCGCTGGCATGTACGCCTACACGGGCATTCTGAGCGCGCTGCTGCAACGCAACCGCACGGGCACCGGATCGCATGTGGAAGTCTCCATGCTCGAGGCGCTCGGTGAGTGGATGGGCTTTCCCATGTACTACGCCTACGACGGCCAGCATCCGCCGGGACGCAACGGCGCGGCGCACGCCACCATCTATCCCTACGGTCCGTTCAAGGCGGGCGATGGCAAGGTGGTCATGCTTGGCCTGCAAAACGAGCGCGAGTGGAAAGTCTTTTGCGACGTCGTGCTGCAATCTCCTGAACTTGCCGCCGATCCGCGCTTCGACGCCAATGTGCGACGCGTGGAGAACCGCGCGGTGCTGAAGGAGGTCATCGAAGCGCGCTTTGCGGACCTCACCGCCGAGGACGTGATCGCCCGCCTCGACGAAGCCCGGATTGCAAACGCCGCCGTCAACGAAGTGGGCGATCTGTGGACGCATCCGCAACTGCAGGCGCGTGAGCGTTTCCGTTCCATCGATTCACCCGCAGGCCCATTACAGGCGCTGCTGCCGCCCGCGACCGTCGATAGCTTCGATGCCCGCATGGATGCGGTGCCCGCGCTGGGCGCGCATAGCGTGAATATATTGCGCGAACTGGGTCGCCCGGACGCCGCGATCCGGCAACTGCAAACCGATGGAGTGATCTAAGCTATGTGCGCAACCATTGCCTCTGCCGTGCGCCATGCGCGCAGTCTGCTGTTCGTGCCTGCCACGCGGCCCGAGCGCATTGCCAAGGCGCTGGACTCGGGCGCCGACTGCATCATCGTCGATCTCGAAGACGCCGTGGCAGAGGACAGCAAGGACAGTGCGCGCGCCCATCTCGCGCAGCACCTTCCGCAACTCACGCCCGCGCAACGCGCGCGCACTGTGGTCCGTGTGAATGCCGCTGGCACGCACTGGCACGCTGCCGATATCGCGCTGTTGCGGGATTGGGCCGGGCAGGGCGTGGCCGTCATGCTGCCCAAGTCGGAAGATCCGGCCGCATTGCGCGGCGTAGCGAACGCGCTCGGCGAGGCGGCGTGCATCGTGGCGCTGATCGAATCGCTGCGCGCTCTCGATGCAGCCGATGCGCTCGCGCACGAACCACACGTGGCGCGGCTGGCCTTCGGTCATCTGGATTTTCAGCTCGATCTCGGCATGCACGCCTCGCCGGAGGAACCCGAACTCGCTTTCGCGCGTAACGGGCTGGTCGCCGCGTCGCGTCGCGCCGGGTTGCCGGCTCCCATCGACGGCGTGACGACCGACACCGGAGACGCCGTTCGCCTGACGGCAGATGCGCGGCGCGCGCGGGCCTTCGGCTTTGGCGCGAAGCTGTGCATCCATCCGGCTCAGGTGGCCGGAGTGAATGAGGCGCTGGGCTATTCCGATGCCGAGCGCATCTGGGCGGAGCGCGTACTCGAAGAGGCCGCGAAGCGCGGCGGAGAAGCCTTCTCCCTGAACGGCCGCATGATCGATTTACCCGTGATGCGCGCAGCAGAAGCGATCGCCGCAACCACACGCAACCGCGCGCAACTGACGTCATAGACCTGGCACGATGAATAGCGAAAAACTCTCAGCACAGTACGGCCCGCGCGAATCCATGGAGTATGACGTCGCGATCGTGGGCGGCGGTCCCGGCGGCCTCGCCACGGCGATACGCATCAAACAACTGGCGGCCGAAAAGGGCGGCGACGTCTCGGTCGTAGTACTCGAAAAGGGCTCCGAAGCGGGCGCGCACATTCTCTCGGGCGCGATCATGGACCCGCGAGCGCTGAGCGAACTCTTCCCGGACTGGAAAGCGCGCGGCGCGCCACTGAATCAGCCCGTCACTGACGAGGCCTACGTGTTTCTCGGCCAGAAATCGTCGATGCGCGTGCCCAATATGTTGCTGCCGCCGTTCGCTCACAACCACGGCAACTACATCATCAGCCTGAGCGCGCTGACGAAATGGCTTGCGGAACAGGCCGAGTCGCTCGGCGTGGAAATCTTTCCCGGCTTCGCTGCGGCAGAACTGCTCTACAACGATGATGGTTCCGTCAAGGGCGTGGCGACCGGTGACATGGGCATCGGAAAGGATGGAGAGCCGACGGAGAACTTTCAGCGCGGCATGGAACTGCACGCGAAGTACACCATCCTGGCCGAAGGAGCGCGCGGACATCTCGGCAAGCAGGTCATCGCGCGTTACGGGCTCGACGCGGGACGCGACCCGCAGAGCTTCGGCATCGGCATCAAGGAGTTGTGGGAAATCGATTCCGGGCGTCATCGGCCTGGCTTCGTTGCTCATACGGCTGGCTGGCCGATGGACAACAAGACCTATGGCGGAGGGTTTCTTTACCATCTGGAGGGCAACCGGATCGCCGTGGGATTCGTCACGGGTCTCGGCTATTCGAACCCGTATCTCAGTCCTTTCGAGGAATTCCAGCGCTGGAAAACCCATCCCGACATTCGCCGATACTTCGAGAACGACAAGGGCGAGATCACGGCAAAGCGCTTGTCCTACGGCGCGCGCGCGATCAACGCCAGCGGCATCAATGCCTTGCCGAGGTTTGTATTTCCGGGCGGCGCGCTGGTGGGCTGCAACGCGGGCTTTCTCAATGTCAGCCGCATCAAGGGCAGCCATGCCGCAATCAAGACGGGCATGCTGGCTGCCGAAGCCGCCTACTCCGCGATACAGCAGGGACGACAGCACGACGAGCTTGCGGACTATCCCGAAGCCTTCGAAAAAAGCTGGCTCCATACGGAACTGAAGAAGGATCGCAACTTCAAGAACTGGTTCAAATACGGCCTTTTAGCGGGCACGGTGATGAACGGCTTCGAGCAGCTCGTGTTGCGCGGCCGAATGCCGTGGACATTGCGTCGTGACAAACCCGATCACACATACCTGAAAACCGCCAGCGAATGCGAGCCGCTGGTGTACCCCAAGCCGGATGGAAAGCTGACGTTCGATCGTCTTTCCAGCGTATTCATCAGCAATACGAATCATGAGGAAAATCAGCCTGCGCACCTGACCTTGAAAGATTCAGGCGTGCCCGTGAGCGTCAACCTGGCCCGCTACGCGGGGCCCGAGGCGCGCTACTGTCCGGCTGGCGTCTATGAATTCGTGGACGACGAGACACAGGGCGGCAAGCGGCTGCAGATCAACGCGCAGAACTGCGTGCATTGCAAGACTTGCGATATCAAGGACCCGACGCAGAATATCGTCTGGGTCACGCCGGAGGGTGGCGGCGGCCCCAACTACTCGGGGATGTAGCACTGGGGCGGCCGCGAAGCGCGTCGAAGCCGCCCGCGATCACTACTCGATGGCACACAGGCGCATCAAGTCGGCGGCCTTCATCGTGGGGACCATTTCACGCAGCGTTTTCAGCAGTTTGCTTGCCTGCGCAGCTCCCAGCACGTCGCCGGTAAGTTCCATGAACTTCTGGTCCTGCTCTTCTTCGGACATGGGATGCGTGTCGGTGCCGATCGGGTCATCGACAAACACATGCTCCGTGCTGCCGTCCTTGAAGGTGACGGTCACATCGGCGACGAACTTGCCGGGGTATTGCTTTTCCAGCGCGGGCGCTTCGGTGATCCGAATGCTGCGCGCCATTTCGATGACAGGTGCAATATCGATCTCGCCGGCCAGATAGTCGCGGTGGATCGCGTAGCCGTTGCCCTTGCCGAGCAGCGCGAATGCCGCCTGTATCGGCAGACTGAACTGGACGTGCTCGATGTTCCTCGGTTCGTAAGCGTTGGCATTGGCCGCGCCGACCACGACGTTGAAATGCGGCGTGATCTTCAGATGCACGTCGGCGATCTGGTCGCGGCGCGCAGCAAACGGGCGCAGTGCGTCGATATAGGCATGCGTGCAATAGCAGGCGCAGTAGGCCTTGAGCCAGACTGTACGGATCTCGAACCGCCGATCCGCTGCAAAGCGCTGCGCGGCGTCATCGCTGGCGGCGCGTTGCAGAAAGGTACGGAAGAATCCTTTATTGCCGCTCAGAAACGCGCGTGGTCCCGTGATGCCGGCCCTGGCCATATCGGCGGCGGCCATGCCATTGCGTGTACCGATACCCGCATGAATTCGTTTGATCGAGCCGCCCGTCGACGTGTATTCGGTGGTGCCCGAGACATGACTTAACGCGATCGCGAGTGCGTGCAGCGTGGTCTCGGCATCGAAGCCGCGCAGCTTTGCCGCGACCGCGGCGGCGCCAAGATTGGACAGCGTGCAATGCGGGTGAAAACCTCGCTGCAGAAGATCAGGCGACGCCAGCACGCCGACGCGCGTATAGACCTCGTAGCCCGCAACCATTGCGGTGATCACCTCTTCGAGCGACGAACCCAGCTCTTCGCCAATCGCCAGCGCGGCCGGTACGACGCAACTGCCCGGATGGCTGTAGCTGGGGCCGTGCGCGTCGTCGTACTCGAAACCGTGGCCGTACGAACCGTTGACGAAGGCGGCGTCCGGCGCACTCATGGTGAGGCCGGAGGCGCTCACGCGGCTCTTGCCCGGACGTTGCTGGGCAATCGCGTACTTCAGCAATTGCTTTGACCACGGCATTGTCGAGATGCCGATCTGCAACGCGAGTTGGTCGCGCATCAACCTGCTTACTCCGGCGCGCGCGGATGCGTCGATATCCTCGTATCGCAATGTCTGGATGAAGCGCACGACGGCCTGTTCCAGCGGCGGGCAACCGGGCAGCAAGTCAGCTTGCGTCTCTGGTGTGATGTTCATGTCTGTCTCCTGACGAACTAATATTTGTTAGATTAAGCAACGTGGCAGGGCACCGTCTATCGAGGCAATCGCGCTGAAGGAAAGTCCGGCTGTCGCTTGGTGCGCATTGCCGCCACGCCTTCTTTGACGTCTGCGCCGAGGAAGCACAGCATCTCCATGGCGAGCGAGTTATCGAAGATGGGTCCGGCCATGCGCATCCAGTTGTTGAGCGACTTCTTGGTGGCGCGGATGGCGGTCTGGCTGCCGCGTGCAAGATTTGCGGCGACGGCCAGCGATTTCACGAGCACATCGGCGCGCGGCGCACAGAAGGTGACGAGGCCGATTCGTTCGGCCTCCTTTCCATCGACGAAATCCGCTGTCATCAGATAGTACTTCGCCTTGGCCATGCCGCAGAGCAGCGGCCACACGATAGCGGCGTGGTCGCCCGCCGATACACCCAGACGCGCGTGGCCGTCGGTCAGGCGAGCGTCTTCCGCCATCACGCTGACATCCGCAAGCAGCGCCACGACAAGCCCTGCGCCGACCGCTGTTCCGTTGATGGCGGAAATAATCGGCTTATCGCAGGCCAGCATGTTGTAGACGATATCCGAGGCTTCCTTCATCACGCGCATGGTCGCTTCCTGGCTGGCCGACATCTCTTCGACCACCGACAGATCTCCGCCCGCGGAAAACGCGCGCTCGCCCGCGCCCGTCACCACGATGACCTTCACCGTGGGATCGTCGTTGGCCACGCTCCAGACCTGGGTCAGTTCCCAGTGCATTCTGTTATTGGTCGCGTTCATGACCTCCGGACGATTCAGCGTGACGAGCAAGACGCCGTCATCGTGGCGGTCGAACAGAAGGAACTGAAAGTCTTCGTATCGCATGCGTGGATCCAGAATGAAGTTAAACGATGGCGACTTATATTGAACTCGCCGGAATCAAGCGACGCAACGTGTGTGATGCACTCGTTCCGTACTTTGAGCATTGTCGGGAAGCGAACTGACGGAGGAATCATCGCAACGGGTCTGTTGTGATTCACGTTGATTCCTTCGATTTCAAAACTAACATACGTTCGTAAGGCTGCGGTGCACGGTGCCGAATGATTTAGTCAAAGTACGGAACGCGTCGATCGGCATCGTTGACACTCGATTGCGGCAGATCGCACGATGATCGCAATGACGAACGCATTGGCAGCGAGTGGCTGAAAGCAGGAGACGGTGATGAACGTGACGAGAAAGACCTTGCGCGACGCAATCGAAAGTTGGCTGACACCGAACGGGGCGATCCCGTTTCGCATCCATTTTCTGCGGCGCGCAGCATGCAGACGATGTGTGAGGATCGATGCCAGAGCGTCAACGGGCGACGTGGCGATCTGCTTCTTTCAGCACGACGACGGCGCGTGGCATGTATTCCCGCCACAGCCGCGTCAGGTGACGATGCGTATTGCGTAACGACTAATCGATAAGACCGCGCAGCCGTTCGGAGATGTAGTCGAGCCCGCTGCGGCTGCCGGGCAATACACCGATCATCATCAGAAAGCCATGCATCTGTCCCTGTGCACGAAGACGATGAACCGGCACGCGGGCCTGTTCGAGACGCTGCGCGTACGCTTCACCTTCATCGCGCAGTACATCGTGTTCGGCAGTGACGATGATCGCCTCGGGCAAGCCGGACAGATCGGCTTCCCGCAATGGCGAAGCGAGACTCGTCTGCCGGGCCGCATGGTCGGGCGCGTAGTGATTCCAGTAGCCCGTCATCACTTCCCGATTGGTCAGCAATTGATTCTCGGGCGCGAGGTATGACGGTCGATCGAACGTGCAGTCGGTCACCGGATAGACGAGCAACTGAGCGACGAGTGGCACTGTGCGCGCGCGACGGGCAAGCAGCGTCACCGCGATGGCGAGATTCGCGCCCGCGCTGTCGCCGCCCACGAGCATCGGCAATTCGGTGCCGAGCAGGGCGATCCGTTGCGCGGCGAGCCATTGGGTGGCCTGCCATGCATCGTGAACCGGCTGCGGGAACGGATGCTCCGGCGCTTTGCGGTATTCGACCAGCGCAACGGCGACGCCCGCTCCGGCCGCGATTTCTCGGCACAGCGGCGTGAATTCATCGACGCCACCGACAACCCAGCCTCCGCCATGAAAGTACACGAGCAATGCTCGCGGTATTTCGTCCGGCACGATGAGACGGGCACGCAGCATGCCGCCGTCGACAGGAATATCGAGCGGAACGATGGCGCGCACATCCGCGCCGGGAGACAGGATCGTGCTGATACGCGCAAACGCGGCGCGCGCTTCGTCCGGCGTCATCTGATGACGCGGCTTCGATGCCGCAGCGGCGAGCTTGTCCATGAACGCGCGGGTTTCGAAGTCGAGGCTCATGACTCAACGTTTTCGATACCCAGCACGCTCTCCACACCGCCGAACAGATTCCAGCCGAGCGCAGCAGTCGCGCCGGCATCCACGACGATGTTGGCGCCAGTTATCGCCGAGGCTGCATCGGACAGAAGAAATGCGATCGGACCGGCCAGTTCGCCGGGCGTGATCACGCGGCCAAGCGCGGTTTGCCGCGCCATCACCGCCGGATCGCGTTCGCCGCGCGCGTAGCTCGCTTCGATCACGGGCGTGCGCACCGGTCCCGGCGAAACCGCATTCACACGCACGCCCTGTCGGCCGAGATAGACGGCGAGCGAGCCGGCCAGATTGATCATCGCGGCTTTCGACGGTCCGTAGGCGAGGTGCGGCGTCGGCATCATTCCGGCGAGCGACGAAAGCATCACGATACTGCCGCGTCCGCGCGATGCCATCTGCAGTCCGATCGAACCACAGACCGCATACGCGCCGCGCGCGTTGATATCGAGAATCCGGTCCCAGTCCGACAGTTCGGTCTGCAACGGACCCTGCGCAGGCGGGATCACACCGGCCGCGAATACCAGTCCGTCGATTTCACCGCATTCACGTTCAATGGCGTCGATGCACGGCTGAATGCTGTCGATGTCGCCAACGTCGAGACGATAAGCACGTCCCCCGGTTTCGGCAGCCACGCGTTTCGCGGCGTCTTCGTCCCGGTCTGCCACGATCGGGTTCCACGCCGGGGCAAGCGACGCGCAGCATGCCGCGCCGATGCCGCCTGCGCCGCCCACCACAAGCACATTTCTGCGCATTTCCATAAACCTCTCCTCTGCGTTGCGGGGCGGCGCTTTCAGAGTTCGTTTGCGAGTTCCGGCACGAGCGCGAACAGATCGCCGACCACGCCGTAGTCCGCTACGCTGAAGATCGGCGCTTCGGGATCCTTATTGATGGCGACGATCACCTTCGAATCCTTCATGCCCGCCAGATGCTGGATCGCGCCGGAGATGCCGACCGCGATATAGAGCTGCGGCGCGACGATCTTGCCGGTCTGGCCTACCTGATAATCGTTCGGCACGAAGCCTGCATCGACCGCCGCGCGCGATGCGCCCAGCGCCGCGCCCAGTTTGTCCGCGAGCGGCTCCAGCACCTTGGTGTAATTCTCGCCGCTGCCAAGCCCACGGCCGCCAGACACGATGATGCGTGCGCTGGTCAGTTCCGGGCGATCCAGCTTCGTCACTTCACGGCTGACGAACTGCGAGGTGCCCACGTCCGCCGCTGCATCGATCTTCTCGACCGATGCGCTGCCGCCTTCCGCCGCGACCGGATCGAAGCC
Organism: Caballeronia sp. BR00000012568055; assembly: GCF_029439455.1. GTDB lineage: Bacteria > Pseudomonadota > Gammaproteobacteria > Burkholderiales > Burkholderiaceae > Caballeronia. The sequence goes on from NZ_JAQFVG010000247.1 coordinate 10,176, forward strand.
CGTGGCGCGCGCGGTGATGACCTTGATCGGATCGGTCGATTGAACCGTGGCTATCGCGTTGCCTGCGTAGATGGGGCGCTCGAAGGTATCGGCACTATCGACCGCCGTGATGTCAGAAATCTGCGCGACGTCCAGCCTTGCCGCAATGCGCGGCGCGATGTTCTTGCCGTAGGCGGTCGCCGGTGCGAGCACGTGCGAATAATCCCTGGCGATGTTCAGCGCAGTCGCCTCGACGTTCTCCGCCAATCCTGCCTCGAGCTGTGGCGCGTCGGCCAGCAGCACTTTGGAAACGCCTGCAATGTTCGCCGCCGCATCCGCCGCGCCCTGCGCTTGGTGACCCGCGACCAGCACATGAATGTCGCCGCCAATCTTCACTGCGGCCGCAACCGTGTTCAACGTAGCGGCCTTGAGCGACGTGTTGTCGTGTTCCGCGATTACCAGAATCGTCATGTCTTTCTGCTCCCTCTCACAGCACCTTGGCTTCGGTTTTCAGCTTGTCGACCAGCGTCTTCACATCCGGCACGTTCACGCCCGCCGCGCGCTTCGATGGTTCGGCCACTTTCAGCGTCTTGATACGCGGCGTGAGATCAACGCCCAGGTCTTCGGGCTTCACGGTTTCCAGTGGCTTCTTCTTCGCCTTCATGATGTTCGGCAGCGTCACGTAGCGCGGCGCGTTCAGGCGCAGGTCGGTCGTGACGACGGCCGGCAGCGTCAGCGACAGCGTTTCCGTGCCGCCGTCCACTTCGCGCGCGACCGTGGCACGACCATCGGCAATCGTCAGCTTCGATGCGAACGTCGCTTGCGGGAAACCGGCCAGCGCGGCCAGCATCTGGCCGGTCTGATTCGAGTCGTCGTCGATAGCCTGTTTACCTAGGATGACTAACTGTGGCTGCTCTTTTTCGACCAACGCTTTGAGCACCTTTGCAACGCCGAGCGGTTCGACGCCGTCGGACGACTGAACGAGAATCGCGCGATCCGCGCCGATGGCGAGCGCCGTGCGCAGTGTTTCCTGCGCTTGCACAACGCCGACCGACACGGCGATCACTTCGGTGACAATGCCCGCTTCTTTCAGGCGGACCGCTTCTTCCACCGCAATCTCATCGAACGGGTTCATCGACATCTTCACGCTGCCGATATCGACGCCGGACCGATCGGATTTCACGCCGACCTTCACGTTTGCATCGACCACGCGCTTGACGGGGACCAATACCTTCACTTTGCCTCTCCTTTCCGTTCGCATAGCCTTCACAGTGGCGGTTCGGTCGATGTAGCGTCAATCCCGCTCGCCCGATAGTTCCGTACTTCAGAAGGCTGATGATCAGCTTCGACCGCATCGAAATGCGCGTTCGAGATTTTGAAATTGGACTGTCTGCCTAACGCGCGTAAGCTTGATTGGACATTCAGGGAGACATTCACGATGCGTAACACTAAAGGGCCGCTTGCAGGAATCAGGATCGTGGAACTGGGCGGTGTCGGGCCGGTGCCGTTCTGCTGCATGCTGCTTTCCGATCTCGGCGCCGATGTGATTCGTATCGATCGCCCGCCGGGTTACGACGGCGGTCAGCCCGGCGATCCGCGCTTCAATCTGCTCAATCGCGGACGGCGCAGCGCGGCACTCGATCTCAAGAAAAAGGAAGCGGCCGACGCGGTCCTCAAGCTCGTCGGTCAGGCCGACGCGCTGGTGGAAGGGTTTCGACCGGGCGTCGCGGAGAAGCTGGGTCTCGGGCCGGATGCGTGCCTCGCAGTGAATCCCTCGCTCGTCTACGGCCGCATGACGGGCTGGGGACAGCATGGTCCGCTCGCGCAGGCGCCGGGGCACGATATCAACTACATCTCGCTGAGCGGCGTGCTGCATTCGGTCGGTGTGGCAGGTGGACCGCCCGTGATCCCGCTGAACCTGGCAGGCGATTTCGGTGGCGGCTCGCTGTATCTCGCGCTTGGCGTGGTATCGGCGATTCTCGAAAGCAAGCGCTCGGGAGATGGGCAGGTCGTGGATGCCGCAATGGTCGATGGCTCCGCGTCGCTGATGACGCTGTTCTACGGCATGCTCGCAAGCGGCTACTGGAAGGACGAGCGCGGCAGCAATCGACTCGACTCCGGCGCGCCCTGGTACAACGTGTACGAAACCCGCGATGGCCGCTGGCTTAGCATCGGCTCGAACGAAACGCGCTTCTGGCGCAATACGCTGTCGCTGTTGGACCTGCGCGAAGACGAGATGCCGGATCAGCACGATCGCTCCCGATGGCCGGAAGTGCAGGTGCGCTTCGCCTCGATCTTCCGCACCCGCACCCGCGACGAATGGTGCGCGCTCGCCGAGGGCCGCGATGTCTGCATCGCGCCGGTCATGTCGATGGCGGAAGCGCCGGATCATCCGCATTTGCGGGCGCGGCAAACCTTCGTCGAGCGCGATGGCGTGGTCCAGCCTGCGCCTGCGCCACGTTTCAGCAGAACGCCCGGCGAGATACAGTCGCCGCCCGCGCGGCCGGGCGAACACACCGATCAAGTGCTCGGCGATTGGGGATTTACCGCCGCCGAACTCGCCGCACTGAGAAAGACCGGCGCGATAGCGTGATGCTTCGTGCGCTTGCACCGCAGCCGATTTCGATAGCCCGAATCGGCACTTCAGAAACGGTCAGTTGGTTTGTGAAGCACGACGCTCTAAGCTCGTTTCACGATGAACGTGCGGCTGCTTCAGCAGACGTCAATAAATGGAGTGCAGACGAATGGCTAATTTTCTCGACGAATCGCAAACCATGTGGCTCGACACCGTGAACAAGTTCATGGACAACGAGATCACGGTCGAATATGTGCGCAAGTGCGATATGAATCGCGATTACCCGTACGAAGCGTATGACATGATCGCTAAACAGGGCTGGCTCGGCATTCTTATCCCGGAAGCCGAGGGCGGTTCGGGCGGCGATATTTTCGACTACTCGCTGATGGCCGAAGGTCTAGGCAAGTTCGGTTTCGACTTCGCGTGCTCGGTGCTGGTGCCGACCTTCACCGCGATGAACATCATCAAGTTCGGCACGCCGCAGCAAAAGAAGCAATACGTGCAGCCGTTTATCGACGGCAAGATTCGCTTCTCGGTATCGATTTCCGAACCCGATGCCGGTTCCGACGCCGCCAACACGAAAACGCGCGCGCGCCGCGATAGCAACGGCGACTGGATCGTCAGCGGCCAGAAGCTGTGGTGCAGCGGCGCAGCAGCGAAAGACACCGTGATCGCCATGCTGGTGCGCACGAGCACGGACGACAAGCACAAGGGTTTGTCAGTGCTTCTGATTCCTAACGATACACCGGGCATGGTCATCAACAAATTGCCGACGCTCTCGCGTCATGCCACCGGCACCACCGAAATCTTCCTCGACGAAGTGCGCGTGCCGGGCGACGCGCTGCTCGGCGAAGAAGGTCAGGGCTGGAAGATCATCACCGAGCATCTGGAGCTCGAACGCTGCGCGGTGGCGGCCGCATACACCGGTAACGCGCAGCAGGCCGTCGCTACGGCCACGCGCTACGCACACGAGCGCATTCAGTTCGATCACCAACTCTACGACTTCCAGGTCGTGCGTCACATGCTGGCCGACTGCCAGACCAAGGTCGATGCCGCGCGCCTGCTCTGCTATCGCGCCGCGAAATTGGCCGCGGATCATGTGCCGTGCAGCCGCGAGGTATCGATGGCGAAGCTCTACGGCTCGGAAACGCTCAAGGAGTGCGCGCTCACCGGCATGCAGGTGCTCGGCGGCTACGCGAATCTGCCGGAAGCCGACATGGAGCGCTATCTGCGCGAGAGTATCCAGTCAACGATCGGCGGCGGCACCTCGCAGATCCAGCGCACCATCATCGCCAAATCGATGCGCCAGTAAGGGCGAGGAAGCAAGCCAACGAAGCGAGCCAACGACGCGCCCTTCGAATTCAATTGATAAGGAAACCATAATGAGTGTCATCAACAACAGCATCAACATTCCCCTTGACGAACTGGAAGTCGGGCAGAAGTTCCGCTCACCCGGTCGCACGGTGACCGAAAGCGACGTGGTGATGTTCTGCATGTTCACCGGCAACTGGATCGAGATTCACTCGAATAAGGAGTACGCCGAGAAGACGCGCTGGGGCGAGCGCATCGTTCAAGGCATGCTGACGTTCTCGCTGATCTCGGGTCTGCTGCAATTCGGCCCCGCGATCCAGGCGAACTATGGCGTGGACAAGATGCGCTTCCTGAGTCCGGTGAAGATCGGCGACACGGTGTACGCGTCGGCGGAGATCATCGGGAAGAAGGACAAGGACGACAAGTTCGGCGTCGGCACCATGTTGATTCAGGCGTACAACCAGTGCGGCGAAGTCGTGCAGCGCAGCGAATGGAGCCTGCTGATGCTGCGCAAGCGCGCCGATCTCGACGCGCTGATCGCCGAAGCGCAACCCGAGTTCAAGGTCTGAGGAGCGTTGCCATGAGTCCTCGTCCGGTTGCGGCGATCATCGGCATGGGCGATGCGTATGCGTCCCGCGCGAATCGCAAGGATCCGTTGCAGTTGGCCGCCGAAGCAACGCTGAACGCGCTCGCCGATGCGGGCATCCGCAAAGATCAGGTCGATGCCGTGTTCACGGGCCGTTCGCCGTGGGCCGACAAGCGTCCCCAGTGGAGCAACATCTTCATCTCGCACATGCAGATGCCGGTGACGATCACGAGCGAACTGACGATGCACGGCGCGGGCCTGACATCGACATTAGCGGTCGCCTCGCAGATGATCGCGGCGGGCCGCGCGGAGTACGTAGTGTGCCTCCAGAGCGACGCAACCGAACTGTTCGTCGATGCAGTCGCGATGGGCGCGGAAGCCGACGCGGATCCGCAGTTCGAGATTCCCTACGGCCCGACGATTCCTGCACTCTATGCGCAAGCCGCGCAGCGCTACTTCCACGAGTTCGGCATCGCTGAAAGCGACCTTGCCGATGTCGCGATTGCGAATCAGCGCTGGGGCCGCCATCATCCGCACGCGGCGAAGGCGAAGTTCGGCGAGATCGATCGCGCGACGGTGCTCTCGTCGCCGTATGTCGCCACGCCGCTACGCCGCTGGATGTGTTCGACGTGGGGCGGCGGAACGGGCGGCGCGCTGGTCGTGACGTCGCCCGAAAATGCGCGCGATGCACGCGATCCCGTCTACCTGCTAGGTTATGGATCGGCCACGACGCACGAATATCTGACCGACCGGATGAACATGCACGAATGCCGGTTCGACAGTCTCGGCGCTTTCCCGAACCTGACGACCACGGCGACCGCCGAGGCGGCACGGCAAGCGTATGCGATGTCCGGCCTCGCGCCTTCCGATATCGACATGGCGCAGATTTCGGTGAACTTCGCGCACATGGGGCCGATCGTGATGGAAGACCTCGGCTTTGCGAAGAAGGGGCGCGGCATCGATCTCTATCGCGAAGGACGCACGGGCATCGACGGCGACCTGCCGACCGACACGAACGGCGGCTGGCTGTCCTTCGGGCAACCCGGCATCTCGTGCAACATGGACAGCATGATCGAGGCAGTCAGGCAGTTGCGCGGGAAACCGTTGGGACTTGCGCCGGCGCGCCGCCCGCAAACCGTGCTGGTGCAGGGCGCGGGCGGCATGCTGGCCGCAGGCGCTGTGCTGATGCTGTCGTCCGCAACCTGATTTTCGATCGAGACACGCCATGACCGAAACCCATTCGCCGAATACCTGGCCGCAGCCGTATCGGCTGCTCGATGCTCAACCCTACTGGGACGCGCTGGCCGAAGAAAAGCTGACGTTCCAGCGCTGCACCGCCTGCCACGAAGCCGTCTGGCCAGCGCACTCGTTCTGCACGCACTGCGGCGCGAAGTCGCTTGGCTGGACCGAGTCGAGCGGCTTTGGCGAAATCTATTCGCACAGCACGGTGGTGCGCGGCCCGACACCCCTGTGGGCCGCGATCGCGCCGTACACGGTGGGCTTCGTCAGAATGGACGAGGGCTATTACCTGTTCACGCAGATCGACGCGCCGCCCGAAGCAATACGGATCGGCCAGCGCGTCGAAGTCCGATTCGTGCAGCGAGGCGAACAAAAGCTGCCGGTGTTCGTTCCTTCGACATCCTGACAATTATTTGCGGAGCGCCGGACAAACAACGGAGCCCGCGCGGTCATTCATACACGGAGGAGACATGGCCGGACCACTCGACGGTGTGCGCATACTCGATCTCACGTCGAATTTCATGGGCCCGTATGCATCGCTGTTGCTGGCGGACATGGGCGCGGATGTGTGCAAAATCGAATCGCGCGACGGCGATACCACACGCAATATCGGGCCCAGCCGGCATCCCGGCATGGGGCCGATTTTTCTGCATCTCAATCGCAACAAGCGCAGCCTCGTACTGGACCTGAAGCACCCGGACGGCATCGCGGCGCTCAAGCGCATGGCGCAAGCGGCCGACGTGCTGCTCTACAGCATGCGGCCGCACACCATGGCGAAGCTGGGCATCGCCTATGAAGATGTGCGCAAGCTCAACCCGCGCATCATCTATTGCGGCGCATTTGGCTTCGGGCAAAACGGCCCGTACGCGGCACGCCCGGCCTACGACGACCTGATTCAGGCCGCGGTCGGCATGCCGGTGCTGCAAAGCCGCAAGAGTGGTCCGCCGGCTTATGTCGCCACTGCCGTAGCCGATCGCGTCGTCGGCATGGCGACCAGCAATGCGGTTGCGATGGCGCTGTATCGGCGCGAGAAAACCGGCATCGGCCAGCAGGTTTTTGTGCCGATGATGGAAACCTTCGCGCATTTCGTGCTCGGCGATCACCTGTACGGTCACACCTTCGTGCCGCCGCTCGGCGACTGGGGCTACGCGCGGATGATGAATCCCGATCGGCGTCCGTATCGCACGCGCGATGGCTATATCGGCGTGAACGTGTATGCGGATCATCACTGGAAGCGCTTCTTCGTGTTGAGCGGGCATCCGGAAATGGCCGACGATCCGCGTTTCAACAACATCGGCGGGCGCACCGAGCATATCGCGCATCTGTACGCGTTTCTGGCGCGCGTGTTCGAGACGCGAACCACGGCCGAATGGGTGAGCGCGCTAAACGAAGCCGATATTCCGGTGATCGAAATGAATACGCCCGAAACGCTCATCGACGATCCGCACATGCAGGCGGTCGATTTCTTCGCGGAGCAGGATCATCCGTCCGAAGGGCGGATTCGCACGCTCGGCATCGCACAGCAATGGAGCGAAAGCGCGCCGGAACTGCGCCATCCGGCGCCACGGCTCGGCGAACATTCGGTGGCGCTGCTGACGGAGTATGGCTTCAGCCGTGCCGAAATCGATGCGATGCTGCGTTCCGGCGGCGCCTACACGCCCGATGCCGATGCAGATGCCGATGCAGATACCCGGCCGCAAACCGAAAAAGTACTTGATCAGGAGAATTGACATGTTGCGCGATCTGCCGCTGTCGGGTGTCGTCGTAGTCGAATTGAGCGACAGCGCATCGGCGCCGTTCGCCGGAAGAATCCTCGCGGCGCTCGGTGCCGATGTGTGGAAGGTCGAGCGTCCCGCAGGCGACTCCGCACGCGGCTGGGGCCCGAGTGAATGGAAAGGCAGCGGCGCTGCGTATCACGGGCTCAATCGCGGCAAGCGCGCGATCTGCATCGATATCAAGGACCGCGAACAGCTTGCGACGCTGCATCGGCTGATCGCGGAACACGCCGACGTGTTCCTCCACAACCTGCGACCGGGATCGAGCGCGCAATACGGCCTCGACGCCGACAGCCTGCGCGTGACCAAGCCGGAACTGGTCTATTGCGAAATCGGCGCATTCGGCCATCTCGGTCCGATGAATACGCTGCCCGGCTACGATCCGCTGATGCAGGCGTTCTCGGGGATCATGAGCATCACCGGCGAGGACGGACAGGCGCCGGTTCGCGCCGGGGTGTCGATCGTCGATTTCGGTTCGGGCTTGTGGGCGGCGGTCGGCATTCTGTCGGCGCTGTATCGCCGTCAGGTCAAGCATTGCGGTGCGACCGTCAACGGCTCGCTGCTGGAAACGGCGCTGGCATGGATGACGGTCAACGTCGCCAACTACAGCGCCGATGGCGATATCGGCGGCCGGCACGGCTCAGGCGTCGCGTTCATCGTGCCGCATCGCGCCTTTTCGGCGACCGACGGCCACCTGATCGTCAGCGCCGCGAACGACGCGCTGTTCGCCAAGCTATGCGCGGCGCTGGATCATCCCGAGTGGGCGTTCGATGACCGCTTCGCCACCAATGCGGGGCGGCTCAGGAACCGGACGGAGATCGATCGACTGATCGGCGAGCGTCTGGCGACCGATTCCCGTTCCGCCTGGCAGGCGCGCTTGCAGGCGGCAGGCGTGCCCGTGGCGCCCATCCAGACGACGGCCGAAGTGCTTGAGCATGCGCAGACGCATGCGCTCGGCATCATCGAAACGCCGCCCGACGACGAGATCGGACTGGTCGGACTGCCGCTGTCTTTCGACGGCAAGCGTGCGCCGCCTTTGCACGCGGCGCGCGACATTGGCGCAGACAATCCGTCGCTCGAAGCGCTGCTCAAAACCAGCCGCTGAGCCGGCGCACGGTCTGCCCGATGCGGTACGATCGCTTGCGAACTCCGCTGTCCGACATCGTTCGCAGGTTCCGACAACGCCATCAAGGCGTGCGTGAGGGGAGACATGAGTACTTTCAATCGCCTGCATCTGATCCGGCAGGTCGATCTGCTTACGTTGAAACTGTTCCTGTCGGCGGTCGAGGAACAGCAAATCGGCCTGGCGGCAATTCGCGAGAACGTGGCTGCATCGACAGCGACCAAGCGCATTCGGGAGCTCGAGGACATCGCGGGCATCAAACTGCTCGAACGCGGCCCGAAAGGGGTCGTGCCGAGTCCTGCGGGCGCGGTCCTTGTCCGTTATCTCCGCCGCATCTTCGACAATCTCGACGACATGCGCGCGGAGATCGCGTCGTTTACCGACGGCATGCGCGGCGAGCTGACGATCGCATCGGCGCGGTCGATCATCGTGCCGTTTCTCGCGCGCGAGATCGGCGAATTCCAGCGCGAATATCCCTTGGTCGATCTCGTGATCAGCGAGCTCGAGAATGCCGATGTCGTGCAGGCGGTGGCGCGCGGCGAGGCCGACGTCGGCGTGTTCGCGGCGGCGCACAAGCTCGATCTCGGCGGCGTCGATGTCACGCCGTATCGGGAGGATCGCCTGATTGCCGTGGTTCCGCAGGGACACCCGCTCGCCGGGCGTGCGAGCGTCACCACGCAGGATCTGCTGTCGGAAAATCTCATCGTGGTCGGCGCGATGCTTGGCGCGATCCAGGCGGCCGCGCGTCGGCTCGGCAGAGAATTCGAGCCGCGATATGGCGTCAGGAGCGCGGGCGTGGCCGTCAGTCTGGTGCAGGCGGGGCTCGGTGTGTCGGTTCAGCCGGAATGCCTGGTGAGTCACGAGCTGTTCAGCCGGGTGGCCGTGTTAGACCTGGCGGAGCCGTGGGCCGTCCGGCGCATTCAGATTGCGACGGCGCGCGGTCGTGAGCTGAACCCGATCGCGCGCGCGCTGATCGAGCAACTGCTCGATCAGCCGGGGGATACGCAGGCCACGTGAAAAAGCGGCGCGTCGATCACGAGAATCTTCGCCCGATACCCGATTGCTCGAATCCGCTGGCCATTGATGTGGCTCAGCGGAATCGTTCTGGATGCGGCGCTTATTGCGCTTTCGGAATCAGCGGAACGATGGTCGCCGCAATGACGGCGGGAATCGCGAACGCATAGAAGTTCCAGTGCATCCCGAGGTTGGAACCGACGATCCAACCGCCGATCATCGGTCCCAGAATCGAGCCGAAGCGCCCGATGGCCTGCGCGCCGCCCAACGCGGACCCTCTGCACGCCGCCGGAAAGTGCGCGGCGATGTATCCGTAGATCAGGCTGCTGGTGCCGATCGATCCGAGCCCCGCACCGAACACGGCGAGCATCAGCCAGGCGAAGTCGAGCTTCTGGCTCAGCGCGATCAGCGACAGTCCGCCGATGACGAGAAACGGCAGCATCACGTTCCTCGAACCGAGTCGATCGGCCAGCCACGCGCCGCCGAGCATGCCGACCACCGCGCCCAACTGCATCACCAGCAGGAATTGCAGCGACGAGCCGAGCGGATAGCCGGCCGAGCGCATCAACTGGGGTAGCCACGCATTGAGCCCGTAGATGATGAGCTGCACGCAGAACGTCATGAACGCGAGCAGCAGGGCGGTCGCGCGAAATTCGCGGGAGAGCACGAGCTGATAGCCGCTTTTCGCGCGCACGCCATCGAGCGGCGTATGCTGCGCATGCTTGTCGCGCTGGATCTGATCGAAATCGAGCGAATAGCGCGCGGCGAGCTTGCGTGCCTCGTCGAGTCGGCCTCGATCGACGAGAAAATCCACGGACTCGGGAAGAAAGAAGTACATCACGGGAAGAATCAGGGCATAGAACGCGCCGAGTGCGTAAAGCGTGCGCCAGCCATGCTCGTGCAGCAAGGCGATGGCGAGCAAGGCAGACACGATGCCGCCCACCGAATAGCCCGTCAGGGTCAGTGCGTTGTAAAGCTGACGCCGTGACTTCGGCGCGTATTCGACCGACAGCGCGACCGCCGATGGAACGACGCCGCCCATGCCGATTCCGGTGATGAAGCGCGCCGCGCCCAGGAAGGTCGGCGACGTCGCGAGCGCGCAGACGATCGATCCCACGGAGAACCACAGCACGCCCGTCACCAGCAGGCGGCGCCGCCCGATGCTGTCGGTCAGCGGGCCTGCCACCGTCAGCCCGACCATCAGGCCAACCAGCGTCCAGCTTCCGATCATGCCGGCACCTGCGGGAGTGAGATGCCATCCGGGTTCATTCAGCAGATGAGGGACGGTCGTCCCATAGACGATCAGATCGTAGCCGTCGGCCACGAGCGTCAGAAAACATAGAAGGATAACGAACAGACTGCTTCGGACCGGCGGCGTTGTTTGACTCACGTTGTCTCCTTACTCTTGTTGTGTAGGTCGTGTTGCCGGGAAGATTCCCGGCAGACTCGACTAGAGTAGGAGCATGTCCACGGCAAGCCAATTGAGCGTTTCCGAAGTATAGATTCGATGGTGACGAATCTGTCCGGCGCGTGATCGGGCGTTCTATTTATATGGATGCCGAAATAATGTAATTCGCCGCTCAGACGATCTTGCGCGACCGCAAATCGGCGACCTTCCCGGCATCGAGTCCAAGCCCGGCCAGAATCTCGTCGGTGTGCTCGCCCGCGAGTGGCGGACGGGTATGGATTTCCGGCGGCGTGCGCGAAAGCGAAACCGGTGTCGCGAAGATCGGCACCTGCTTCGGTGCGCCGGGGTAGTCCATCCAGCGAATCACATCGGCTGCCTTGACGGTGTCGTCTTCCAGTACCTGGCGCGGCGAGTTGACCGGGCTGGCCGGAATGCGCGCCGTTTCCAGCGCGCTCAGCGCTTCGGACTGAGTCTTGTCCGCACACCATCGGCTCATGAGATCGCTGAGGATTTCGCCATTCTCGCCGCGTAGCCTGTCATCGGCGAAACGCGGATCGTCGAGCAGTTCCGGCTGACCGATCAGTTGAGTCCAGCGCTTGAACATCGGCCGGCCGATGACCTGCGTAATGAACCATCCGTCTTTGGCCTTGAAGATATCGGAAGGCGCATAACCCGACGCGCGATTCAGCGTGGCCTGGCGGTCCAGCCCGAGCAAGGCTTCTTCGATCAGCGCGCCGCTTGCCATGTTCAGCCCCGTGCACAGCAGCGAAGCAGTGACTTCCTGACCCATGCCGCTGCGTTGACGTTCATAGAGCGCCAGCATCACACCGAGCGCACAGGAAAATGCCGTGGCGAAATCCACCACGGGCACCATCGCTTTTTGCGGCCGGTCGGGCGTGCCCGCGATATACACGGCACCGCTCAGTGCCTGACCGACGCCATCGAAGCCCACGCGGTCGCGCACCGCCTCGCTGTTGCCGAAGGCGTTGGAGGCGACGAGGATGATGTCGCGCCTGATCTCGCACAAACTCTCGTAATCCAGACCCAGACTCTTGAGCGTCCGAGGCGGCATGTTGGCGATCACCACATCGGCATCGGCGACCAGCTTGCGCACGATTTCGCGCCCTTCGAGGCTATCGAGATCGAGCGTCATGGAGCGCTTGTTGCGGTTCACTTGCAGGAACAGCGCGCCTTCGCCCTGTTCGGTCACGGGCACGATAAAGCGGTCTTCGCCGCCACCCACGCGGTCGATGCGGATGACGTCAGCGCCATAGTCGGCCAGCAGCGCCGAACAGAACGGCCCGGCGATGAAACGTCCGAAATCGAGGACCTTGATGCCTTCGAGTACTTTCATGTCTTGTTCACGTTTGAGTCGGTGGCCACGAATCAGGCGCAGCTTGCAGCCGTGCGCACTTCATCGAGTGCGGCGGGATTGTCCAGCGACGAGAGATCGCCCGGAGGCAAGCCGCAATACACGCTGCGGATCACGCGCCGCATGATCTTGGAGCTGCGCGTCTTCGGCAGTTGCGCGACGACATGTACGCGGCCGGGGCGAAACGGCCGGCCCAGACGCTTGTCGACATGACCCGAGACGATGACTTCCAGATCGGCCCCGGCGATGCCCGAATCGGGCTTCGGCACGACGAAGACGACGAGCTTCTGCCCTTTGTCGGCATCGGCCACGCCGATTGCAGCGGCTTCCGATACATCGGGCAATTCCAGCACGACCTCTTCCACTTCGGCCGGCCCCAGACGCTTGCCGGCGACCTTGAGCGTGTCATCGGAGCGGCCCATCATGAAGTAGTTGCCGTCGGGCGTGCGCAGCGCTAAGTCGCCATGTACCCAGAGTCCGGGAATAGTCTGCCAGTACGTTTCCAGATAGCGCTCGTCGTCGCGCCAGAACGATTGCGTCATGCCGACGAAAGGCGCGCGCATGGCCAGTTCGCCCACTTCGCCCGTGATGCTCTGGCCATCGGCATTCACCACGTCTGCCGCGACGCCGGGCGATACGGTGTTAAAGCCGCTCGGCGGAATCGGGCGGATCGGCACGCTGGCGAGCAGGGCGCCGGACGCCTCGGTGCCGCCCGTATAGTTGATGACGGGCGCGGTGCCGTCGCCGAAACGTTGCAGGAACCAGTTGAAGTGCTCGGGCGCGATGCCTTCGCCTGCGGTGATCAGCAAGCGGACGGTCGAGCGATCGCCTGCCAGCGCCAGCGCCTCGTGACTGGCCATGCCGCGAATCAGCGTGGGCGCCGAACCGAAATGCGTGATCCGATGCCCCTCGACCACGCGCGACATGCGCGACCAGTCGGGGTAATCGGGCGCGCCGTCATAGCACACCAAGGTTGCGCCGCGCAGCAGCGCGCAGCCGAGCACCAGCGTGCCCGCGATCCAGCCCATATCGGCCGGCCAGCAATAGACATCGCCCGGATGCACGTCGAAATGAACCAGTGAGTCGTGCGCGACCTTGATCGGGAAGCTGCCATGCGTGTGCACCACGCCCTTGGGCTTGCCCGTGGTGCCGGACGTGTAGATCACCATGAAGGCCGTGTCGGGCGTGACGATGACCGCGTCCTTGCCTTGCCCTTGCGCGGCGGCCGAAATTGCTTGCCAGTCGAGATCGCGCGCATCCTGTGCCGATTCGCCTTCGCCGCGCTTCCAGATCACATGTTCGAGCAGCGGCAACTGCCGCCATGCATCGCGCAGAGCGCCTTCGACGTTCACGCGCTTGGTGCGGCGCGCGAAACCCGTGGACGCGATCACGAAACGCGCCTCCGCAGCCGACAGGCGCGCCACGATCGCATCGACGCCGAAGCCGCTGAAAAGCGGCACGACCAGCGCGCCCAGATGCACGATGGCCAGCAGCGAGACGGTCGCCTCGACGCCGTTTTCCATCAGCAGGCCGATACGGTCCCCGGACTTGACACCGTGGCTTGCGAGGCCCGCCGCGAAGTCGCGCACGCGCTGCTCCAGTTCCGCGTAGGTCAGCGTGCTCACGCTGCCGTCCTCGCGTTCGGCCACTACGGCTTTTTGCCCGGACGTCTCGGGACGACGCGCCCATGCATAGATCGTGTTGACCCAGTTGAGCCTGCCGCCGGGGAACCAGCTCGGAAACTGCGGGCCGCGCGAGAGGTCGGCGTAGCCCGTGGGCGGCGTATCCCACGCGATCGCGCATTCGTGCATCACGGTTTGCCAATAGCGCTCCGGCTCCGCGATCGACACGCGCATCAGTTCGTCATACGAAGGCACGTCCAGCGCATGCATCAGCTTGACGATGCCGGCGTTCTTTAATTCGCGTTCGCCGGGCTGCCAGATGTTGCCGGAGATATGGCTGGATTCGAGATTGCTCATGATCGGTCTCCTGCCTTCAGGCGCGTTCGACAATCATTGCGATGCCCTGGCCGCCGCCGATGCACATCGTCTCCAGGCCATAGCGGGCCTTGCGGCGCTGCATTTCGTGCAGCAGTGTGCTCATGATGCGCACGCCCGTCGCGCCCACGGGATGGCCCAGCGAAATGCCCGAGCCGTTCACGTTGAGCCGGTCTTCGAGCGCTTCCATGGAACTGCCCCAGCCCTTGACGCAGGCCAGCGCCTGACACGCGAAGGCCTCGTTGAGTTCGATGAGATCCATCTGCTCGAATGTCAGGCCGGTGCGCGCCAGCACCTTCTGCACGGCGGGCACCGGGCCGATACCCATGCGCGCCGGATCGCAGCCCGCGGCGGCCCAGCCGACCAGCCAGCCCATCGGCGTGAGGCCCAGTTCGTCGAGCTTGTCCTCGGCGACGATCAGGCAGGCTGCGGCGGCATCGTTCTGCTGGCAGGCGTTGCCCGCGGTAACGACGCCTTCCTTCATGATGCTGCGCAGCTTCGCAAGGCTTTCGGGCGTCGTTTCGCCGCGCACGCCTTCGTCTTGCTGAACGATGAGCGCATCGCCCTTGCGTTGCGGCACCGCGACGGAAACGATCTCGGCATCGAAATGTCCGGCTTGCTGCGCGGCGGCGGCGCGCCGATGGCTGCGCGCGGCGAAGCGGTCGGATGCCTCACGCGTGATGTCGTATTCGCGCGCCAGCGTCTCGGCCGTCTCGATCATGCCGCTGATCCGGCCGAAGCGGCTTTCCGGCTGCGAGCGCTCGCGGCCCCGGTCAAGCCGGTCGTGCATCGTGACGGAACCCGCGCGCTTGCCCCAGCGCATGTCGGTGGTATAGAACTCGACGTTGCTCATGCTTTCGACGCCGCCCGCCATCACGACGTCCGCCGCGCCGGTCTGCACCATCATCGCCGCCGTGGCCAGCGCCTGCACGCCGCCGCCGCAGCGCCGGTCAAGCTGCATACCGGCCACTTCGATCGGAAAGCCCGCTTGCAGCGCCACCCAGCGCCCGGTGCAGGGCGTCTCGCCGCTGGCATAGCTCTGCGCAAACACGACATCATCGATGCGTGCGGGATCCACGCCGGTACGCTCTACGATGGCGCGCGCGACTGTGGCGCCGAGTTCCTCGACGGGAACGCCCTTCAACGCTCCGCCGAACGCACCGACGGGGGTGCGAAGCGGGGAGACGATGGCTGCTCGTTTCATTTCGAATGCCTCTTGTATGTCATCAATATTCCGCCGCCGTCGCGCGTCTGTCACGCGTCGGCGGCTATCGGTCTTCGTCTGACGCGATCAGCCGTAGCGTCCGCCCGTGACGTGCAGCACTTCACCGCTGATGAAACCGGCACGCTCGCTGGCGAGGAAAGCCACCGCATCCGCGATGTCGTCCGGGTGTCCGGCGCGCTTGATCGGCTGGGCGGCCACGGCGCGCTCCTTGATCGTTTCGTAGGTCGAGAGCCCTTGCACCATTTCGGTATCCATGAAACCCGGCGCGACGCAGTTCGAGGTGATGCCGTAGCGGCCTTCCTCCATCGACAGCGCCTTTGCCATGCCGATCAGGCCCGCCTTCGCGGCGGAGTAGTTCGCCTGCGTGGGATTGCCCAGATACGCACGTGAGCTGATATTGATAAGCCGACCCCAACCCTGTTCGATGAAATGCGGCATGACGGCGCGGGCAGCCAGAAATGCGCCCTTGAGCATCACGTTCATCACGAAGTCCCAGTCGTCGGCGCTCATCTTGACGAGATACTTGTCGCGCGGCGCGCCAGCGTTGTTGACCAGAATATGTACGCCGCCGAAATGAGCGACAGTTTCATCCACGAGGCGCTGGACGTCCGCTTCACGCGTGATGTCGCCCACGACGCAATGCGCGGCGAGGCCTTCGTCCTGCAGCGCTTTTGCGGTGGCTTGCGCCAGTTCGGCGTTGATATCGGTGATGACGATCTTCGCGCCCTCCTGCGCGAGCCGCCGCGCCGTAGCCGCGCCCAGTCCGCGCGCCGAGCCGGTGACGATCGCCACCTTTCCGGTCAGACCCAGATCCATGTGTCTCTCCTCAAAATTATCGATCAGCGCAGATCGACCCGCGCATTGTTCAGAACTACTACGTTGCGTTCGACGGCGGTGACGCGTAACGACACCGTGCCGCTGCGCAGCCACATCTCCGTACGCAGTGTGTCGCCGGGCCACGCGGGCGCCGTGAAGCGCACACGCATGCCCGCGAAGCGCGCGTCGTCGTAATCGAGCACCGTGCGCAGCACCGCGTGGGCGGCTACGCCCATCAGCGCCATGCCGTGCAGAATGGGGCGCGCAAAGCCTGCCGCGGCGGCCACGGCGGGGTCGGCGTGCAGGGGATTCAAGTCGCCGCTCAGCCGATAGATCAGCGCCAGTTGCCCGGGCGTCGAGAGATCGCAGACATGGTCGGGCGGGCCGTCGGGCATCGCGTGGGGCGCGGGCGGCGCGCCGGCGCTGCCGCCTGCGCCAAAGCCGCCGTCGCCGCGCAGCAGGCTCAGTTGCACGACGGTCGCCAGCAGGCGTCCCGTCTGCGCATCGGCGATTTCGCGGGTCTGCTGAAGGAACGCGCCCTTGTCACGGCCCTTGTCCCATAGCCCGGTAATGCGCGTGGTACCGTTGATGCGGCCGCTGGCGGGCAACGGCGCGTGGATCGTGATTTCCTGTTCGGCGTGCAGAATCTTTTGCCAGTCGATGCCCGTGTCCGGTTCGCGTGCCCAGAAGCCCGGATAGGCAAGCACGTTCGCCATCGTCGGCAGCGCGCGCAGCGACTGACCGTCGCTGCCTTCGTAGACGTAACGCAGTTGCCCGGCGTCGAGCGGATCGGACCCGAGGCCGAGACCGAGGGCATAAACCTGCGTATCGCGCAGCGAGTAAGCATGCTCGATGGAAGGGAACGGACGGTTCAACAAGTAATCGGCTCGAAGCGGCATGGCGAAAGTGGCATCGTTTGATTCGAGTTCCTACGATGAGTCCGCGCGAACCGCCGGTCAACGCAAGCGCGACCTTTGTTCCGTACCTTGGCAGATGCGTGGCCATGCGCGATTGGCG
>NZ_JAQFVG010000247.1:27669-58425 GCF_029439455.1 Caballeronia sp. BR00000012568055
ACAAGGTTGTTCCGGATGAGCCGCCCGGCGCAGCATCCTGTTGTCATCCTCAATTTTTCAAGCGTACCGACATGATTCGCGATCAAGAAACGCTCAACGGCCTGCTCGATTCCATCGCTCGATTCGTGCGCGAGCGCCTCGTGCCTAACGAGGAACTGGTGGCCGAAACCGACGAGATTCCCGACGATATCGTCGCCGACATGAAGGCGATGGGCCTGTTCGGTCTCACCATTCCCGAGCGCTTCGGCGGTCTGGAACTGACGATGGAAGAAGAAGTGCTCGCGGTGTTCGAACTGTGCCGCGCTTCGCCGGTGTTCCGCTCGCTGCTGGGGACCACGGTGGGCATCGGTTCGCAGGGCATCCTGTTCGACGGAACGCCCGAGCAACAGGAGCAATACCTGCCGCGCCTGGCTACCGGCGAGCTGATCGCGTCCTTCGCGCTGACCGAGCCGGAAGCCGGCTCCGACGCGGCTTCGCTGCGCACGACGGCCATCCGGGACGGCGACCACTACGTGGTGAACGGCACCAAGCGCTTCATCACGAATGCGCCGCACGCGGGCATCTTCACGCTCATGGCCCGGACCAATCCGGAGGACAAAGGCTCGGGCGGCATTTCGGCATTCATCGTCGATGCGAAGACGCCCGGCATCAGCTTCGGCAAGCGCGACAAGAAGATGGGGCAGAAGGGCGCGCATACCTGCGACGTGATCTTCGACAACGCGCGCGTGCCGGCGGCCAATCTGATCGGCGGGAAGGAAGGGCAGGGCTTCAAGACCGCGATGAAAGTGCTGGACAAAGGCCGCATTCACATCGCCGCGGTCTGTGTAGCGGTGGCCGAACGCATGTTGTCGATGGCCTTGGCCTACGCGGTGGGGCGCACGCAGTTCGGCAAGCCGATCGCCGATTTCCAGCTCGTGCAGGCCATGCTGGCCGACAGCAAAGCTGAAATCTATGCGGCCCGCTGCATGGTGCTGGACGCCGCGCGCCGCCGCGACGACAAGCTGCCGGTGAGCACCGAGGCGTCCTGCGCCAAGCTGTTCGCGTCCGAGATGTGCGGCCGCGTGGCTGACCGCGCCGTGCAGATTTTCGGCGGCGCGGGCTACATGGCCGAGTACGGCATCGAGCGCTTCTACCGCGATGTGCGGCTGTTTCGCATCTATGAGGGCACGACGCAGATTCAGCAACTGGTGATCGCCCGCGCGATGATTCGTGATGCTCAATAACGCCAGGAGAAAACATGCGATGACAGGTTCTGACGAACAATGTGCCGTGGAAGAAGCATCGGTCAGAGCGGATTCGGGCGATGCACGGCGCGACAATATCAACTGGGCATGGGCGGTCGGCGCTGGCCACTATGACTGGATGGATCACGCGCCGCTCTTTCATCACAGCGAGGGATGTCTCGGTATTCCGTACTTCGAGTGATTGACGCGGCTGCATCGAAAGAAAATTGGTTCGGGAAATCCGGACGCGATTCCAGAGTACGGAATGTGATGTCGCTTTGCTTTGACTCGTTTGCGCCTCGCCCGTGTAATGCATGCATCGGGCAGAGAGCCAGATCGAGACAATGGAGCTATCGATGTCGCTGCAGGCAAACCGCATGGCGCTGCGTTCGTCAGTGCATGAAGACGCGAGTCGGTACGAGGCGTCGATCGCAGACGGTGATCGTGCAGAGGGCGCGCACGCTTCGCCGGGCATGGTCGCTCCGCTGGCGCGAAGTCTGGCGATCCTGGCAGCATTTCCGCCGCACGAGGCCTGGCTCGGCAACCAGGATTTGGTGATCGGAACGGGCATTCCGGCACCGACGGTTTCGCGGATGGCGCGCTCCCTCGTCGCGCTCGGGTATCTGCATTATTCGTCGGAGAAGCGCAAGTATCGGCTCGCCGCGCCCGTGCTGTCGCTGGGCTATGCGGCGACGGCCCAGTCCAATGTGCAACTGCTCGCGCGACTCGAAATGCAGGCCTTCGCCACCGCCAGCGACACCTACGTGGTGCTCGGCTCGCGCGACCGTCTCGACGTGATCGTGCTCGGAACGTGCGTGAGCCAGCCCGCTTCGGTCGATCTGAAGCTGCATGCGGGCACCCGCCTGCGCATTGCATCGTCGCCAATGGGCTGGGCCTTGCTCGCGGCCTTGCCGGAGCTCGAACGCTTCTATCTGCTCGGCAATATCGAACGCAAGGCGGGACGCGACTGGCCCGGCCTTCGCCGCCGTATCAGCCAGGGCATCTCGCAGGTGCATAACGTCGGCTATTGCGTGTCGATCGGCGAATGGGAGCCGGACCTGACGATTCTCGCCGTGCCGCTGATCGTTCAGGACCAGACGCCGCTGGTGCTCGCCTGCGTCGGGCGCAGTGCCCGGCTCGGGCGTGCGCGCGTCGAACGGGAACTCGGGCCACGGCTGGTTGCAGCCGCGCAGCGCCTGCAGGAACAGGCCGGCGTCACTGACTGAAACGAATATGGACCACAGCGACATCCACAATGGCGTGACGCTGACCGTCGAACGCGGACTCGCGGTGCTGCACGCGTTTCGTGCGACCCGCGCGCCGTTGTCGAACGCGGAACTGGTGCGCCGCACGGGTCTGCCGAAAGCCACAGTATCGCGGCTGACGACGACCCTGATCTCGATCGGCTATCTGCGCCGCGTGGGCGGCGGTCGCCAGTTCGAACTCGGCGCGGGCGCACTGCGCATGGGGCACGCTTATCTGGAGGCCAATCCCGTCACGCGGCTGGTCGCGCCCGTCATGCAGCAGCTTGCCGACAAGCTGAACCTGTCGGTTGCGCTGGCGGTGCCGCATCGGCTGGACATGGTGTATATCGCGTGGCGCGCGAGTGCGAGTATTGCCACACTGCGGCTCGGCGTCGGGTCGCTTTTGCCGATGGCGTCGACAGCAGTGGGACGCGCCTATCTGTATGCATTGCCGGACGCGGAGCGCGATCCTTTGATCGCCGAGCTGCTCGACGCCGCCGGGGACGATGCGGCAACGGTGCGCGCGAACCTCGATGCCGCATTCAGCGACCTGAAGGAATCGGGCGTATGCATGTCGTTGGGCGAATATCAGCGCAACGCGTATGGCGTTGCATTGCCGATCGTGGTCGGCCGAAGCGACACGTTGATGGCGCTCAACTGCGGCGCGGTGGAACTGGAGCCGGACATGACGGCGATCCGGCGGCGCGTGGCGCCCGCATTGAAGGCCGCGGCGCTGACGCTGGCAAGCGTACTGAACGATATCGACTGCCAGCCTTGACGGACACGCGCTCAACGCCTCGCATGACACTCGCGCTCCAGTCGCTCGCGGTGATCCGGATGCGCGATGGCTATGACTTTCGGAATGCGCTCGGCGATCGACAGGCCGCGCAGATCGGCAATGCCGTATTCGGTGACGATCACGCACGCGTCGCTGCGCGGCACTGTCACCGGCCCCGAGACGCGCGTCACGATACGGCTATGCGGGCCGGCAGTAGACGGTAAGGCGACCACGGGCACACCGCGCCGGCTGGCCTGCGCCGCACGCAGAAAGTCACCGACACCGCCCACCGCGCCGACATACGTATCGCCGATCGCCTCGGCATTGACCTGGCCCGTGAGGTCCACTTCCACCGCGGAATTGATCGCGACGAAGCGATCGATCTGGCGCAGCACGGCGGGATCGTGCGTGTATTCCGTGCCCCGCAACTGGAGCGCAGGATTGCGATGCGCGAAACGGCGCGTGCGCGCGGAACCCATGATGACTCCGCCGATGGTGATGCCCGTATCGATCGTCTTGCGCGCGTTCGTCACGACGCCCGCCTCGCACAACGCCGCCACGCCGTCTCCGATACTGCCGGTGTGCACGCCGAGATCGCGCCGGTCGCGCACTTGCGCCATCACCGCGTCCGGGATCGAGCCGATCCCCGTCTGCAGCGTCGCGCCGTCTTCCACCAGCGATGCGACATGCCGTCCGATCATCTGCTCGACCGGTCCGGCCTCGGCCGCCGGAGCGTCGGGAAACGACGCGTCCGATGCCACCAGCAGATCGATATCGGCTCGCTGAAGCGTCGGACCGCCGTAAGTCCACGGCACGTCGGGATGAACTTCCGCGACGATCGCGCGGGCGTGTCTGAGCGCTTCGACCAGATACTCGCGTGCGAGCCCGAGGCTATAGCGGCCATGTTCATCCGGAGGCGATACCTGCAACATCACGACGTCGATCCGCAGACGGCCGCTGCGAATCAATTCCGGAAGCTGCGAGTAGTGCACCGGAAGAATGTCGAGCACGCCCGCGCGCGCGAGTGTGCGATTCGCGCCGCTGCCGCAATAGGCGAGGAAATCGAAGGTGTCGGCGTGTTCGGGGCGGAGTACATCGGCAAGCCCGATGCCCAGAAAGATGCGAATCCGCTTCAGATGCTCCCGCTGAGCGACCAGCGCGCGCATAAGCGTCACCGGCTCCGCATGCGACTGGCCCCACATCAGGGTATCGCCGGGGCGAATGAGCGCGTGGAGCGCTCGGCAGTCGTCGGGTAGGCGGGCATGGTTCGCGGATGCCGCGATCGTCGTTTCGGTGTGCTTCATGCGTATAGGCGTTCGGTTGCAACGTTGAGCGATCCTGTGCGCTGGCCGTGAACGCGTCAACGCGCAGCCGCGCGTTGTTCCGTGCGTCGAAACAGCAGACGGCCGCATCGAGGTCGATGCTCGAATACGCCCTTTCAAAGTACGGAAGAAGATCGCAGTCCAGATTGACGGTGTCATGCGTGCACTCGATCATCGGCAGCATGATAGGGAGACTCGAAATGGGAAGGCTGGACGGCAAGGTCGCATTCGTGACCGGCGCGGGAGGCGGCATCGGAACCGAAATCTGCAAGCGCTTTATCGCCGAGGGCGCGCGGGTGCTGGCGGGCGATATTCACCTGAATCTCGCGCAAGCGGCGGCCGAAGCCAGCGGCGGCGGGGACAACATCATCCCGGTCAGTCTCGATGTCACCGACAAACAGAACGTGTGCGAAGGCCTTGCGCGAGCGGCGCAGACATTCGGACATATCGACATCCTGTGCAACACCGCCGGCGGCTCCACACCAGACGACGCACGCGTGACCGATGCGCCGGAAGACGAGTTCTGGCGCGCCATCAGGCTCGATCTTTTCGGCACTTTCCTCGTGTGCAAATACGGCATTCCGTATCTGCAAAACGCGGGCGGCGGCTCGATCATCAACTTTTCTTCGATGGTCGCGCTGATGGCGCTGAGCGACCGCGACTGCTACACGGCCGCGAAGGGCGGCGTCCATGCACTCACGCGTTCGATGGCGCTGGAATATGCCGCGTCGCGCATTCGTGTCAACGCGATCGCGCCAGGCCTGACGCTTTCCGAACGCGTCCGGCATCTGGTTGATGAGCGCGAGGAACTGCGCACGCTTGCGGACCAGTGTCTTTTGGGGCCATGCGAGCCTGTCGATATGGCCCATGTGGCGGTCTATCTGGGTTCGGACGAGTCGCGCCGCACGACGGGGCAGATCATTCCCGTGGACAGCGGCGTCACGATCTATTGACGAGACTCGATGCCGCGATCGAAAAAGGACGGGAATCCAACATGGACATGAGACTTGCAGGCCGGCGCGTGCTGATCACCGGCGCATCACAGGGAATCGGCAAAGGTCTTGCGAAGGCGTTCGCGGCCGACGGATGCCACCTCGCACTGACGGCACGTTCTGCGGACAAGCTGGAGTCGCTCGCAGCGGACTTGCGCGCCGCGCATGACGTGCGGG
This sequence comes from Caballeronia sp. BR00000012568055, assembly GCF_029439455.1. Classification (GTDB taxonomy): domain Bacteria; phylum Pseudomonadota; class Gammaproteobacteria; order Burkholderiales; family Burkholderiaceae; genus Caballeronia. Next base: position 33,406 of record NZ_JAQFVG010000247.1, read on the forward strand.
TGGACGTGCTCGCGCTGGACATGACGCGTCCCGGCGCGATCGCGGAAGTCGTCGCGTTCGCCGGAGATATCGACGTGCTGGTGAACAACGCAGGCGCGATTCCGGGCGGCACCCTCTGGGACGTCGATGAAGACGCGTGGCGCAAGGGCTGGGAGCTGAAGGTGTTCGGCTACATCAACCTCACGCGCGCGATCTACACACGGATGAAAGTGCGCGGCGGTGGCGTGATCCTCAACAACATCGGCAATGGCGGCCAGAACTTCGACTTCAATTACATCGCAGGCTCGACCGGCAATGCGGCGCTGATGGCCTTCACCTGCGCGCTGGGCGGCCGCAGTCTGGAGGACGGTATCCGCGTGGTCGGCGTCAATCCCGGCCCGGTGAGTACCGAGCGGATCGCGAAGGTGCTGAGAAACCATGCGTCGCGGCTGCTGGGCGACGAAGCGCGTTCGACAGAATTGATGGCGGGTTATCCGCTGGGGCGCGCAGCGACGGTTGAAGAAGTCGCCGATCTGTTCGTCTATCTGGCGTCGCCGCGTTCGGCTTACACCAGCGGCACCATCGTCACGGTCGACGGCGGCATCACTTCCAAGCGTTCGGTAGCCTGACTATGTACAAGCACGTTTTCTCGCCGATGCGGATCGGCGCGGTGGAAGTTCCCAATCGGATCGTACGTACGGCGCACGCGACGCGTCTGGCCACCGGCTATGTCAACGACGATCTGATCGCCTACCATCTGGCGCGCGCGAAAGGTGGCGCGGGGCTGTCGATTCTCGAAAGCACTTCGGTTCACCCGTCATCGACCTTTTCGCTGAGCGCAGCCGACGACGGCGCGATTGCGCCCATGCGCAAACTGGTGGACGCAATCGCGCCGACCGGCATGAAGCTGTTTACCCAACTCTGGCACGGCGGATACACCGACCCTGCCGCCGACGGCGGTCTTCCCTGGGCAGTAACGGCGCTGGCGGGCCGCTACTCGGTGGCGCCGCCCATTCCGATGACCACGGACCAGATCGAAGAAGTGATCGATTCGTACGGTCGCGCAGCAGCACGCATGAAAGCGGCGGGACTCGACGGCGTCGAAGTGCTGGCCGGCGCGGGCTATCTGTTCTCGCAATTCTTCTCGCCGGTGTTGAACCAGCGCACCGATACGTACGGCGGCAGTTTCGACAATCGCATCCGCGCATTTCTGGCGACGCTGCGCGCCATACGCGCGGCGACCTCGCCGGAATTCGCGCTGGGCGTGCGCATCGGCTCGAGTTCGGACCCGCGCATTCTCACCGACGACGACGTGAACGCGATCGCGTTGCGCGCGCAGTCCGAAGGTCTGATCGATTTCGTGAACATCACGCATGGCGACTACTACTTTCACGTGGATCGCTATGCGGGCATGGACGCGCCGTTGGGCTATCAGTTGCCGCACTCGGAGCGCGTTTCGCAGGGACTGACGGTGCCGCGCATCATCGTGGGCCGCTATGCCACGCTGGATGACGCCGAGCAGGCGTTGAAGGAAGGACAGGCCGACATGGTCAACATCGTGCGCGGCATGATCGCCGATCCGATGCTGGTCGTAAAAAGCCGCGAGGGACGTGGCACCGAAGTGCGCCCGTGCATCGGCTGCAATCAGGGATGTCTGGGCGGCGCGTTCGCGGGCCGCATGGGTTGCGCGGTGAATCCGGCGGTGGGATACGAGCGCACGCTGTCCGACGAGAGCATCGTGCGGGCGGCTGTTCCGCGCAAAGTGCTGGTGGTGGGCGGCGGCGTTGCGGGCATGGAAGCGGCGCGCACGGCGCTGCTCGCGGGGCATCACGTGACTTTGGTCGAAGCGATGTCCGACTTAGGCGGCCTGCTGAACTGTGCCCGACATTTGCCGAAACTTCACGCGATCGGCGATATCGCGATCTGGCTGGAAAGCGAGATCTATCGTCTGGGCGCGGAGGTGCGGCTGTCGACGTACATGGACGCCGACGACGTGCTGGCCGAGCAACCGGACGCGGTGATCGTGGCCACGGGTTCGCAACCGACGGACGCGCGCGAGTTCCGCCAAACCGCCGATCCCGCAGCGGAATTGCGGATTTCACGCGATGCGACGGTGCTGACGCCACTGGATCTCGCCACGGCGCCACCGCAGGAGATGGGCCGCACCGCGCTGGTATTCGACGATGTCGGGCACTACGACGCCATCGGCTGCTGCGAAGCGCTGATCAATCGCGGCATCGAAGTGACTTATGTGACGCGTCATCTGATGTTCGCCCCGGCGGTCGAAACCACCGGGCGCACGCAGGCCGCGTTGCGCCGCATGCATGGTGCGGGCCGCTTGCGAATCGTGACGCAGGCGGCGCTGGTGTCGATCGACAAGGGCAGCGCCGAAGTCAGGCCGCTGTTCGGCACCACAGCCGAAAGCGTGCCAGCGGACACGGTGGTGCTGGTCGGCTATCGGCAGTCGCAGAACGAGATCTGGGACGCCTTGCGCGGGCGCGTGGATCAGCTCCATCTGGTGGGCGATGCGCGCTCGGCCCGCGACATTCAGCCCGCGATTCGTGAAGGGCATCTGGCGGGACGCGCGATCGTCTGAGGAGAGCGGTGTGGCGTCAGCGGCTTAAAGAAAAGCGTTCCTGCAGCACGCGAGCGCACGCGACGAGTCGCGCGCCGAGTTCACGCTCGACACTGGCCTGCGCTACGCGGGCCGTGCGGCCGACGCAGCACAGCACCAGCGGCGGGCGATCCGCAAGTACGACGGGCGCGGCGACGCAGGTCAGTTCCTGCTCCCACTCGCCGTGCAGCATGCAGAAGCCGAGTTCATGTACCTGGGCGATTTTCTGCCTCATTCGATTGCGGATCGCGGGCGGCCATGTGTCGCCGGCATGGCGTTCCACCTGCGCTTGCAGATAGTGCCGCTCGTCTTCCGGTAGCGCCGCCAGCAGCGCCCATCCCATCATCGAATACGCGATCGGCACGTGCATGCCGGGCGACAGCCGCAAGTCCAGCAATGAACTGCGGCTGACCTGCGTCTCCAACAGAATCACGTCGAGCCGGTCGCGCGTGCCGAGCAGCACGTATGTGTCGGTTGCTTTCGCGAATGCGCGCAGTTCGACACTGGCGAGCCTCAGCATTTCGGGGTTGGCAATGGCGGCATAGCCGAGCGCCAGCGATGCCGGCGCGAGCGAATAAAGCTTGCTCGTCTTGTCGCGGTGCAGGTAGCCGAGCGCCACCAGCGAACGCAGCAGACGCAGCACGGTCGGAGCCGGAATGCCGGTCGCCTCCGCAATCTCCTGATTCCCCAGCGCCGCCTGGTCCGGCGTGAAGGCGGAAAGAATCGACAAGCCGCGTGCAAGCGGCGTCACCACAACCTCACTTTCGGCCTGATCGTTTCGCGGCGCCTTGGGCCAGGCGACATCGATTCCGTATGGCCCGGTGAGGGACCGTCTGGCGGCGTGTCGCAGCAGAGATCGTTCGGATTGCATCGTTGCGTCGAACCAATGGAATGTGAAGTGGAGCGCCCTTCGTGCCTTGAAAGAATACTGCACCAGGATATCGCTGTCTGCCATACGGACTTTCAAAGCACGGGATGGCCTGTCGCTCCGGATTGCTGCGAGCCAGCGCTGAGTCTTCAATAGGGCCCAGTTCAATCGATTCGAAGGAGACAAGCCATGCGTTACCTTGATGAAGCAGTTCCGAATAGTGGCGGCGGTGTGTCGCCGGATCTCGATGTGGTCATCGTCGGGGCCGGCTTCGCGGGCGTTTATGCGCTGTACAAGTTCCGCAGGCTGGGCTTGCGCGCGCGGGCGCTCGAAGCGGGCAGCGGTATCGGCGGAACATGGTTCTGGAACCGCTATCCCGGCGCGCGCTGCGACGTGGACAGCGTCGAGTATTCGTATTCGTTTTCCGATGAACTTCAGATGGAATGGGATTGGCCGGAACGATTCTCCGCGCAGGGCGATATTCTTCGCTACATCAACCACGTCGCCGACCGCTTCGATCTGCGCCGCGATATCCAGCTCAATACGCGCGTGCAATCGGCGACGTTCGATGAACCCAACGGCATCTGGCGCGTCACGACCGTCGATGGACAGACGTACACCGCGCGCTTCTGCGTGATGGCGACCGGCAATCTGTCGCTGCCGCGCGTGCCGGACTTCCCGGGCCTCGACAGCTTCAGGGGCGACTGGTATCACACGGGTCTCTGGCCGGACGAGCCTGTGGATTTCACCGGGCGGCGGGTCGGCGTGATCGGCACGGGTTCTTCGGGAATCCAGATCATTCCGATCATCGCAAAACAGGCGCGCGAGTTGTTCGTGTTCCAGCGCACCGCGAACTTCGCGCTGCCGGCGCGCAACCGCGCACTGTCCGCCGATGAACTCGGTCAGCACAAGACGCGTTATGGGTTCTGGCGAGCCGAGGCGCAAAACACGCCATTCGGCATCGCAGGGCACCCGGCGCCCACCATGAACGCGCTCGACGACACGCCCGAAGATCGCCTCGCCAGATTCGAAGCGAAATGGAAGGCCGGAGGCAGCGTCAGTTTCCTGTACGCGTACAAGGACCTGCTGACCAGCAAGGCGGCGAATGACACGGCTGCCGAATTCGTGCGCGACAAGATACGCAGTACGGTGAAGGATCCGGCGACTGCCGAGTTGCTCGTGCCAAAGGATTATCCGGTCGGCGCGCGGCGTCTGTGTCTCGATACGGGCTACTACGAGACGTTCAACCTGCCGACGGTCACGCTGGTCGATACGAAGTCGGCGCCGATCGTCGAGATTACGGAGACGGGCGTGAAGACGGCCACGGCGACTTACGCACTCGACGCCATCGTATTTGCGACCGGCTTCGACGCCATCACTGGCGCGCTCGCGGATATCGACATTCGCGGGCGCGATGCGCTGTCCCTCAAGCAGAAATGGGCGCACGGTCCGCGCACCTATCTTGGCCTGATGACGGCCGGATTCCCGAACCTGTTCATCGTGACCGGGCCGGGCAGCCCGTCCGTGAAGGCGAATATGGTGTGCGCCATCGAGCAGCATCTGAACTGGATCGCCGATTGCATCGCCATGCTCGACGCGCGCGAAAGCCGGACGATCGAGCCGGATGCGGATGCCGAAGCGCACTGGGTCGAGCATGTCAACGAGGTGGCCGACGCCACGCTCTATCCGCAGGCGCAGTCGTGGTACACGGGCGCGAACGTGCCCGGCAAGCCGCGCGTGTTCATGCCGTATGTGGGCGGCTATCACCGGTATCGGACGATTTGCGAGGACGTTGTTCGTGATGGCTATCGTGGCTTTATCGTCGCCGGCGCTCAGTCGTCGCCGGTCGATGCGCTTACATCTTCTTCAATACGTGATAACCAGGCCATAAGCTCTTGACCAGCTCGCGCGACGCGCCGTAAGCATGGCAGCTATCGATCTTGCGAGGCCTGCCCTGATCGTCGCGCGCATCCAGCGACGACGGGCGCTCGGTGATCATGGTCTGAAACGCGGCGCTCGCCAGCGGCCCGAGCAATTCCTTTAAGTGCGTGCAAGTGTCCGCGGAGGGCAGACGCTTGCGCACCTCGCTATTCCAGCCCGCGCCGATGTACATGCCGACCAGCGCCTGCAAGGTGTCGCCACCGCCCGGACACGGTGCGTACGGATACGACCGGACGAAAGTATGGACCTCGCGCACGATCATGTCCTTGTCGAATACCAGCGTCACGCCGAGATCGTGAATGGGTGCGTGAGCGCGTACCAGCCGCGCCGCGCCGGGCGGCGTGAAGTCGCTCGTCTTGCGATCCACGAGATTGGCGCTTGCCTCGAACAGACCATCGCTGCGCCGGTAGCCTCGCATCTCGATCTGCCGGTGATGAATCTCTTCGCGCGTGACCGAAGCGGCCGCGATGTCGTGGTTACAGGCCATCTTTTGCCCCCGTCAAGACGTGCGCGAGCGCAAGCGCATCCTTGCCTTCCCATATCGCGGTGGCGAGCTTTTCGCCCGAGAGAAAGCGGCCCTGCGACGCGAGTCCGTCGGACTTTGCGATGATCTGTTCACGAGACATCGGCTTGCGCGGCGTGCCGACGCTATCGGCGACGATGCAGGATCGCGTGCTGCCATCGGCAAAGCGGATCGTGACGCCGGTTGCGAACTGCCGGGGATAGTACTTCCGTTCGATTTCTTCGCTGATTTCGAAGCAAACCTTTTCGGATACCGAACGAATTATCGGATCATCGAGATAAGCCTCGCCGTACACGTCGTATCGCGTGGGACCGTAGGCGAGTGTCGCCCCGACGATGTAAGGACAACTGTACTGCGCGGTCATCGTGGATTTCGCGGGTGTCATGTGCTGCTCGGCGATCAGCCGCGGCCCGCTGATCACGATCTCCGCGATCGACGCCAGCGGCACGCTGAAGCCATTGGTGATCTCTGCGAGCGCGTCGATGGTGGAGTGAAAGAGCCGGCAGCACGAGTAGGGCTTCATGCTGATATTGTGAATCTGCAAGGGATCATCGAACGATATCTCGCGCAACGGGCCGCCGAAGATCGCGGCGGCGCCGTAGTCGCCCTCGACCGAAAGTTGCGGCGCCGTGACCGCCGCAAGCATGGCGAAGTCGGCCGCCATCACGCCATTGCGCGCGCCGAGGCCCGCATGCAGGCGCTTTACTTCTCCGCCTTCAGGCTCGACGGAAAACTGCATCGACGCGCATGCCTGCGATAGCGCGTGACCCCATGCAGCTACCACCGTGTCACGTTCGACGGAAGCGCCTTGCCGATACGCATGCAGCGCGACGCACGCCGTCGCTGCGCCGAACGCGCCGTAGACGGAAGTCGGATGAAAACCGCGATGCACGGTTTCCATGCCGCCCGCCGTGCAGCCGATCAGCGCCATCGCTTCGTATCCCGCTGTGACCGCGCGGAACAGGTCGGCTTGAGACGCGCCGGTGGCACACCCGACGGCGAGTGCCGCCGGGATGATCACGCAGGCCGGATGGCTCGCCGTTTCGTCGTGCGTGTCGTCGAGTTCGTAGCTGTGTCCGGCGGTGCCGTGCACGAGCGCGGCGATCGACGGGTCCGTGGTCCAGTCGCCACCCAGAATCGGACTCGGACCCGAGCCGGCGAAGCGTCGCGACCAGCCCGCGATTGCTTTCGCCGCAGGCCGCGTGCTGCCCCAGAGCGAGACGATGAAGTTGTCGAGAAACAATCGGCGCAGCGCTTCGATGTCGGTCGGATCGCGCGGTGTATTGGCGATGCGCGTGACATGTTCGGCGATCTTCAACGTCAGGCCTTGCATCGAAGGGGCTCCTTTTGACATGCGTGCAGTCTCCACTACGGGTTGTTTTGCGCCTACTCAGCGGCGGGCCGCACATGCGGCGCGCCGATCAAAAAGCTCTGCATCCCGAGGCAACTGACAAGCTGCATCACCTGCAGAATTTGCGCGGGCGTCGCGCCGTAACGCAACGCGTTGCGCGTGTGGATTCTCACGCCGGGTTCGAAGAGGTGCGTGGTCGAGACGTCGATTGCCACGTACAGCAGTTCCTTGACGACGGGCACGAGCGGGCCGGACTTCCACGGAGTCGATGAAAACGCGGTATAGCCTTCGAAGAACGCGGGCGAACTGCGCACCATCGATTGCAACTGGTCGCTCCAATAGCCGCGCTGCTCGCTGAATCGGGACTTGACGCGCTCGAACGCCTGATCGAGCGGAAACACCGTGTCGAGCGATGTTCCGGCGGCGGCGAGTTCGTCGAAGAGTATCGGCACGCCGACCATGTAGGCGTGGGTGCCGAGTACCGAAGAAATTTGCAGCACTTCGAGTATTTCTTCGCGCGTCGCGCCATGCCTCACCGCGCCTTCGATGTGCAGCGCAACGGCCTCGCGATTCAGATGGGTCACGCTCGCACTCGCGGCGAGCATCACGAAGTCGCATAGCTTGCGCTCCAGATGTCCTGATTCGAGCGCGACTTTCGCCATGACGAGATAGTCGTCGAAGAAGTCCGGACTCTGTTGCAACGCGATCTGAAGCGCATCGCTCCAGAAGCCGTGCAAGCGTTCGAATTCGCTCTTGAGCACTGCGATGTCGGACATGTGCATCTCCTGTGCAATGCCTGATTTGAAGCGCGATTTCATGCGCGCGCAACGACGCCGACGCATCTCTTCCGTACTTTGGAACAATTCGATCGATGGGCATTCAAGGGAAACGCTTACATCATATAAGCAGGAATCCAGAATAATGTGCTCCGCTTCTGGAGTACGGAACGAATCATGGCAGATCAGCCGTTCCGAATTTGCGACATGCATAGTCGTCACGCAATCGATGAAAGGTGCTTACGCACCTCAAGAAAGGCAATCAGCCTTCACCCATTTTGGAGACATTTCATGCGTCAAATCGATCTACAGACGGCGCTCGATCGCGCCAGATTCAACCGTTTTCATGGGCGCCTGCTTTTCTGGTGCACGCTCGCTATCGTTCTGGATGGCTATGATCTCGCAATCGTAGGCATCTCTCTGCCGTCCATCATGAAAGACATGGGCGTCAGTTCGACCCACGCGGGCGTCATGGTCAGTGCGGCACTGTTCGGCATGGCAGTCGGCTCGGTGCTGCTCGGCACGCTTGCAAGCCATATCGGCCGGCGTCGGGCGATTGCGCTCTGCATGTTCGGCTTCAGCCTGTTCAGCGCGCTGGCCGCACTTGCTTCCAATCCCGTGATGTTTGCGGTGGTGCGATTTATCGCCGGGTTAGGCCTTGGCGGCATCGCGCCGGTTATCGCGGCGCATATGACGGAATACGCGCCGCGAAACTTTCGCAGCATCGCTGTCACGCTGACGTTCAGCGGATATTCGGTGGGCGGCGTGGTTGCCGCGCTGATCGGCAAAGGTCTGCTCGAATCCTATGGCTGGCAGACTGTCTTTTTCGTCGCTGGTTTGCCGATTCTCCTCGTTCCGTTCATGCTGCGCGCCGTGCCGGAATCGCTGTTCAATCTGATGAAGCGTGGCCGCCATGCAGAAGTCCGCAAGATAGTCGCGCAACTCGATCCGCAGTATGTGCCGCGCACCGACGACCAATTCATTCTCGCGCAGGGTCAGGCGATCGGCGACGCACGCGTGAGCGGCTTGTTCCGCGATGGACGAAGCGTCAGTACCGTGCTGTTCTGGGTCGTGTTCTTCATGTCGCTGTTCACGGTCTACGGTCTGAGTTCGTGGCTGACCAAACTCATGGCCTCCGCCGGTTACAGCCTGGGCTCGGCCTTGAGTTTCGTTCTTGCGCTGAATATCGGTGCTGTGATCGGTGCGATCGGCGGAGGATGGCTCGCGGATCGAATCAGCATCAAGGCCGTGCTGATGTCCATGAATCTGCTTGCCGCCGTGTCGATCGGTCTGCTCGGATACACCACCGCGACTGTCATGCTTTATCTTCTGATCGGCGTTGCGGGCGGCTGCACGATCGGCGCGCAGATCGTCGCCTATGCGTACGCCGGTCAGTACTATCCCGTCAATATCCGCTCCACCGGAATCGGCTGGGCCGCGGGCCTGGGACGCAGCGGCGCGATCTTCGCGCCAGTCCTGATCGGCGCGCTGATCGGCATGATGCTGCCGTTGAAGCACAATTTCATCGCCATGGCGATTCCGGCGGTGATCGCGGCGATCGCGGTTGCTTTCATCGATCGCCCGAAAACCGCCGAACCGATGTTCGTCGGCGCGCCCGCGAATCGCTGATGCGAGCGACCGCGAACATCACTGCCCTGCGTTCGCGTCGCCGAGCAGCAACTCCAGTTCGCGCGCGGTCTCCTTGAGCGCCGGGACCACGCGTTGTCTGATCGAGTCGATGTCGCGGCCGACATCGACCGCTCCGCAACTGAGCGCCATATCCGTCGGCGGGCGTCCTAACGCGACCGGCAACGCTATGCCGAACGCATGGCGTTGATAGGCACCCACCGCCATGCATACGCCGTTCGCGTCCAGATCGCGGAAAGCGGCTTCGATGGACTTCCGGAGTTCGCCGGCCTTCGGACCGGCCGCAGCCGCCAGTTGATCGACATAGCGATTCCGCGACGTTTCAGGCTGTTTCCAGAGCCAGGCCCGGCCAATCGCCGTCAGACCCATCGGTAGCAGCGATCCCACGCCGAGTTGCAGCGTCGAAACGCCTGCGGTGTATCGGTATGCGATGTACAGCATGTCGAGGTGATCGGGCACGGCGAGCGCCACCGAAACGTCGAGTCGATCGGCGAGTTGCTGCATGAGCGGTTCGGCCACCCTAGTAATGGGATTGGTCGAAAGATACGCGTGCCCGACGCCGAACACGCCGGGCGCGAGCTCGAACTGGCGGCCGCCCGCGACTCGACGAACGAATCCCACATGAATCAGCGTCGAGATCAGCCGCGACACCGCCGAGCGGGACATGCCGGTTCGCTTCGCCAGTTCGCCGTTCGTGAGCGGCGCGCGATCGGCATGAAAGGCGCGCAGCAATTGCAGACCGCGATCGAGCGTCAAGGTTACGGGCGGGTCAGCGGGCATGTCGGTTCCGTAATGGTGATGGCGTCGATGGAACTCAAGCGCGTTGCAACGCGTGCGCTTGCAACACTTGCGCGGTAGCCACGAGCCGTGGTCCGAGTTCCAGTTCGATGCGGGTCTGGGCCATGCGCGCCGTGCGTCCGACACAACCGAGAACCCACGGCGGCCGGTCAGGCATGAGAACCGGTGCGGCGACACAGGCCAGCTCCGGCTCCCATTCGCCGTGCAGCGTGCCGAATCCCAACTCGCGCACCTCCGCGATCTTGTCCGCCATCCGGCGTCTGATCGAAGCAGGCAGGGTGATTCCGGTTCTCCGTTCGATTTCTTCCTTCAGATAGGCGCGTTCTTCTTCCGGAAGAATGGCGAGCAGTGTCCAACCCATCAACGAATAGGCCATTTGCATGCGCATGCCGGGAAAAAGCCGCAGATCGAGGACCACGCGTTTGCCCACTTGCGTTTCCAGGATGAAGACGTCGAGCCGGTCGCGTGCGCCGAGCAGGAGATAGGTATCGGTTGCGTCGGCGAATTTGGCCATTTCCCTGCGCGCGAGACGCAGCATGTCGGGATCGACGATCGCCGCATACCCGAGCGCAAGCGAAGCGGGCGCGAGCGCGTACTTCCGGCTTTCGTCGTCGTGACGCAGATAGCCGAGCGCGACCAGCGAGCGCAGCAGACGCAACGTCGTCGGGGCGGGAAGGCCGGTCGCAAGCGCTATCTCGCGGTTGCCGAGCCATGCCTTGTCGGGACCGAATGCCGACAATATCGACAGGCCGCGCGCGAGCGGTGTCACGAGGACATCGCTTGCTTCTCGTTCCACGCCAGACGGCCGTGGCCAGGCGGTATCGACGCCGTGCGGACCATTGCGCGAGCGCGCGCTCGCGTGCGGTGGCAGGGACCTCGGGGATGACATGCGTGTCTCCATGCTGCGGCATTATTTTTTTCAATCCTACTCTGTTCGTTGCGCGCAGCAATTCCAAAGTACGGTAGACGGTCGCCGCCGCGATTGCTGCGATCCCGCCTCCGGTCATCCAATAGAAGAACTGAAAAGCGGCATTAATCAGGAGACGAAGGTCATGACTCAAGTGAAAAACGACGCGGAAATTCTCGACGCGGTGATCGTCGGCGCGGGATTTGGCGGGCTGTATGCGGTCAAGCGCCTGACCGACGCGGGATTCGCCGTGCAGGCATTCGAAGCGGGCGATGGCGTGGGCGGCACGTGGTATTGGAATCGTTATCCCGGCGCACGCGTCGATCTGGAGTGCTGGGATTATTCATACTCTTTCTCGCCCGAATTGCAGGACGAATGGGACTGGCCCGAGCGATACCCGACCTCGTCGGAACTGATGAAGTATCTCAATCACGTCGCCGATCGGTTCGAATTGAGAAAGCACATCCGCTTCAACACGAGAGTCGACAAGGCCGTGTTCGATGAACGCGAGAACCTCTGGGTCGTGACGACCTCGGATGGCAAAGTCACGCGGGCGCGCTTCTTCGTCCCGGCGACCGGCGTGCTCTCGGTGCCCAAGCCGCCCGAGATTGCGGGACTGGATTCGTTCAAAGGCGAGAGCTATCACACGGGGCGATGGCCCCACCATGAAGTCGATTTCAGCAACCAGCGCGTCGGCGTGATCGGCACAGGTTCGTCGGGCATTCAGGTGATTCAGGCGCTGGCCGGAAAGTGCAGGCATCTGAGCGTATTCCAGCGCACGGCGGTGTATGTGGTGCCGGCGAAGAATCATCCGCTGACGCCGGAGATGCGGGCCCGCGTGCGCGCGACCTACACCGAGCGGCGAGCGGTCAGCCGCCTCACGCGCTTCGGCATTGCCGTGCCGTTTCCGGTCGAGTCGGCGCCCGACGCGACGCCCGAAGAGCGCAGCCGCAAGTACGAGAACGCCTGGGAGAACAGTCAGTTGCTGGGCTTTCGCATGTGCTACGGCGACATTCTTTCTAACGAAGCGGCCAATGAAACGGTCGCCGAATTCATCCGCGGCAAGATTCGCGACACGGTGAAAAAGCCGGACGTCGCCGAGAAACTGTTGCCGCGCGGCTTTCCGTTCGGCACGAAACGCCCCTGCCTCGGCGATACGTACTACAGCGTGTACAACCGCGACGACGTGACGTTGATCGACCTGAAGCAGACGCCGATCGAACGCGTGGTGCCCGAAGGCATCGTGACGAGCGAGGGTTTGCACGAACTCGATGTGCTGATCTACGCGACCGGCTACGACGCGCTCACCGGAGCGCTGACGCATATCGACGTGCGCGGCGTGAACGGCCGCAAGCTCACGGACAAATGGGCGAGCGGCGCGAAAACCTATATCGGTCTGATGACGAGCGGCTTTCCCAACCTGTTTACGGTGACCGGCCCGGGCAGCCCCGGACCGCTCGCTAATATGTCGATGAGCATCGAGCAACACATCGACTGGATTGCCGCTTGCATGACGTATCTGCGAGACCACTCGATCGAGCGGATCGACGCGGTTCCGCAGGCCGAGGAGGACTGGATGCAGCATGTGCAGGACGTCGTCTCCAACACGCTGTATCTCAAGGCGAACTCGTGGTACATCGGTGCGAACGTGCCGGGCAAGCCGCATGTGTTCCTGCCGTATCTGGGCGGACACGGCACCTATCGGCGCAAGTGCGACGAGATCGCGGCAGCCGGTTATCCCGGTTTCGTGCTTTCGGGCGCGCCGCCCCGTGATGCGGCGCAGGCGAGCAGTGCCGAAGCCACCCATGTCGCCGAGGCAGGCTTGATAGGCGGCGCGGTATGAACGGTGAGGAAATGCAATATGCCGCTCGATCCTGAAGTCGCGGTCATTCTGAAGGCGCTCGAATCCGCGCCGCCGATGGAGAGTCTGTCCGTCGCGGCGTTGCGCGCGAGCCTCGCCTATCCGCCGCTCGAGCGGCGCACGGCGGTCGGCGAAGTGATCGACCTTGACGTGGCGCTGCCGGGACGCACGCTCGCTGCCCGGCTATATCGTCCTGCAGAACGGCACAGCGAAGGCTTGACGGTGTTCTTTCATGGCGGCGGATTCGTTATCGGGAACCTCGAGACGCACGATCACGTTTGTCGCGATCTATGCGCGGGGAGTGGCGCCGCCGTGATCGCGCTGGACTACCGTCTGGCGCCCGAGCACCCGTTCCCGGCCGCCGTCGATGACTGCCTGGATGCCGTGAGGTGGATCGCGCATCACGCCGATGCGCTGTCGTTCGACGCGGCCCGCATGATCGTCGCGGGCGATAGCGCCGGGGGCAATCTCGCCGCCGTCACGGCCTTGCGCATTCGCGACGAGGGCGGCCCGCCACTGCGCGGGCAGGTGCTGGTGTATCCGGTGACCGGCTATCACACGCCGCCCACGCGTTCTTATATCGATAACCAATCCGGCTACTCGCTCACGCGCGCCGCGATGATCCGCTTCTGGCGAGACTATCTGGCGGACGAGCGCGATTCGGCTCATGCCCATGCCTGTCCGTTGCTCGCGTCTTCGCTGAGCGGCTTGCCGCCTGCGCTCGTGGTCACCGCGGAGTTCGACCCGCTGCGCGACGAGGGCGAAGCGTACGCGCACCGCCTGCTCGACGCCGGCGTGCCGGTCACAATGTGGCGCTATGAAGGGCTTATTCATGGCTTTTTTCGCATGGGCCTGGCCTGTGCCAAAGCGAGGGAAGCGCTGCTGCGCTCCGCGCAATGGATTCGCTCGACGATGAACGCCTGAACGATCGATCAACAACGAATCGAGGTTTGAATGAAACTCGCAGAAGACGTCGGTTTTCTTGGGCTGGGCCAGATGGGCGGCCCGATGGCCGAGCGCCTGCTCGGACAGGGCTTCCGGCTGCATGTTCACGACCCGTCGCCAGCGGCGCTCGCGCCTTTCGCGGCGGCTCACGCTGTGGTGCACGATTCGCCCCGCGCCGTGGCCGATGCGGCGAGCATCGTGTTCGCATGTCTGCCCGGCAGACAGGTGTCGCTCGCGGTCGGTCTCGGGCCCGATGGCGTCGTGCACGGCTCCGCGATTCGCTTGTACGTGGAAATGTCGACCATCGGTCAGGACACGATCGCGCAGATTGGCGCAGGGCTGGCTGCGAAGGGTATCGATATTGTGGATGCGCCGATCTCGGGCGGTGCGCCCGCCGCGCGCGCCGGTACGCTCGCCATGCTGGCGTCCGGCGCTCCGCGACTCATCGAGCAGGTGTCGCCACTACTCGCCCTTATCGGCCGCGAGGTGTTCGTGATGGGGGAACGCCCGGGCATGGCGCAGATTATGAAGATCGTCAACAACATGATCATGGCGACCAACATGGTGGTCTGTTCCGAAGGACTCGCCATGGGCGCGAAGGCCGGACTCGATCCCGACATGATGATGCGGCTGCTCGATGCAGGCACGGGTCAGAGCTTCGCGTGCTCGAAGATACTGACGCGCGCTGTCGCCGGAACGTATGACTACGGTGCGGCGCTGTCCATCATCGAAAAGGACATGGCGCTTGCACTGGCCGAAGCGAATCTCATGGATATGGCCGTGCCGACCATCGGGCGAGCGCGGGACGTCTGGCACGCGGCATACGAAGCGGGGCAAGGCGGAGAGGATTTCACATCCATTCTTCGGTATATCGCGGAAAAGAACGGCTCCTCCGTGAGGAGCGACCGTTCCTGAAGCGATAGTCGCACCGGCACGCGTGATGGGCAGGACCGCGAACATCCACTCAGCGAGCCATCGCCGCCAGAGCAGTCACGAAAGCAGCGCTTTCAGAGTACGGATCGGATCTTCAGGTTGCATTGACGGTCTATTTTGCGGCCCATTTAATGGGCCGACAGTTCGATAGCGGATCACCTGGCATCGAGTCGTCGGCCGTGTTCAAACACAGTCCGACGATCAACGATATCAATGTTAAGGAACCCGTAATAACTGTAAATAAACTCAAAACAATCATGGAGACAGACGATGAAGAAGACGATTGCGCTCTGCGCGGTGGCAGGGTTCGTAACCGGTTCTGCGCATGCGCAGAGCAGCGTGCGCCTGTACGGCATTCTGGATGAAGGCGTGAATTACAACAGCAACGCAGGCGGGAGCCATCAATATGCGATGGCAAGCGGCGTGCTGAATGGCAGCCGCTGGGGACTGCGCGGACAGGAAGATCTCGGCGGCGGACTCAATGCGATCTTCGTGCTCGAAAACGGCTTCGACATCAACACAGGAAAGCTGGGTCAGGGCGGCCTCGGCTTCGGGCGACAAGCGTATGTCGGCTTGTCGAGTCCATACGGCACCATCACGCTCGGGCGTCAGTACGATTCCGTCGTCGATAACCTCGGCATTCTGGAAGTCGGCGATCAATGGGGCGGCTATATGGCCGCGCATCCTGCCGACAACGATAACTTCAACAATACGAATCGCACCAACAACGCAATCAAGTACACCAGCCCGACTTTCTATGGCGTGACGGCCGGCGGCGTG
Source organism: Caballeronia sp. BR00000012568055 (assembly GCF_029439455.1). Classification (GTDB taxonomy): domain Bacteria; phylum Pseudomonadota; class Gammaproteobacteria; order Burkholderiales; family Burkholderiaceae; genus Caballeronia. Next base: position 49,329 of record NZ_JAQFVG010000247.1, read on the forward strand.
TATTCGCTGGGCGGTGTGCCGGGAAGCGTGGGGCGCAATCAGATCTGGTCGGTCGGTGCGAACTATTCGCAAGGTCCGCTTTACGCGGGCGTCGCTTATCTCAACGTGCGCAACCCGAATACATCGTTCTATGGCGCGGGCGGCACGGTCGCGGCGACGGTGGGCGGCGTGCCGGGCTCCAACTTCGGTTCGTCGCCAGTGATCTCGGGGTATGCGTCGGCACGCGAGCTGCAGGTGATCGGCACCGGCGCGGCCTATACGTTCGGCGCGTTCACGCTCGGCGCCACGTACTCGAACACGCAGTTCCGGAATCTCGGCGATACGTCCTCGGGGCCCGTACCCGTCGGCGGCATCAGCGGGACGGCGAAGCTCAACAACTTCGAAGTGAACGCGAAGTATCAGATCACGCCGGCGCTGCTGGTGGGCGCCGCGTATTTGTACACCCACAACGACGGCGCGGATGGCAAGGGCAGCGCGCATTACAACCAGGGCGCGGTCGGCGTGGACTATTTCCTCTCGAAGCGCACGGACGTCTATTTCGTGGGTACGTATCAGCACGCGAGCGGAACGGATTCGACCGGCAGGGATGCGGTCGCGTCCATCAACCAGTTGACGGCATCGACGACCAATCACCAGACCGCGTTGCGCATTGCGCTCCGCCATAAGTTTTGAGCGCCGGACAAAGAAGACGCGATGGCACAACGCGTGAACGGCAGTGGAAACGTTCCGTAGTCTGAATCGATGCAGGACGGCGCCTGGCACTCCACCGGCCAGGCGTTTCCCGCCGCTGCGCGATCCCACGTAGCCGATTCCCAGTCGATCATTTTCGAAGTACGGATCACTTTGCGCGGCCTGATTGACCGGCGCGCACCGCGCTCGTCAAATGAGCGCACCGGAACGAAACCCGGAACTAAACCATCAGGAGACACAAATGAAGCGCACCGCGATCGAACGCGCGATCTTGCTTTGGCTCGCTGCACTGAGCGCGACGCCCGCCGCCTTCGCGGATACGCCGAATGTCATCAAGCTGGGACTTTCCGTGCCGCTCTCGGGCTCCGGCGCGAACTGGGGCAAGGGCAGCGAATGGCTGTGCAAACAGGCCGCCGACGAAATCCGCCAGGCCGGCGGCGTGAAGATATCGAACAAGGTCTACAACTACGAATGCGTCGCGTACGACAACAAGTACAACGCGGCGGACGGCGCGAAGGTCGCGCAGACCTTGCTGAACCGCGACGGCGTGAAGTACATCGGCGGCAGTCTCGGCACCGCGCCCGCGCGCGCATTGCAGTCGCTCACGGAACGCTCGGGCGTCTTGTTGTTCACGACTGCGTGGGGCGCGAGCATCAAGGGTCCGAAGTTTCCGCTGACCTTCACGCAGATGAACACGCCGATCGAGATCGCGCCGCCACTGGTCCGCTACGTGAAGCAGACCAATCCGAAGATTCAGACCGTCGCCTTGCTCAATCCCAACGACGCCACTGGTCAGGAAACCGAGAAGATCGCGCGCAAGGCGTGGGAAGCGGTGGGCGTGAAGGTCATCGCAAGCGACTGGTACGAGCGCGGCACGACGGAATTCCAGCCCGTCGCGGCCAAGGTCGCGGGGCTCAAGCCGGACGTCGTCGATCTGTGTTCGAGTCCGCCCGCCGATGGCGGCCTCGTGTTCAAGGAACTGGATGCGCTGGGCTGGAAGGGCGTGAAGGTGGTGGAAGTCGGCACCGGCGCGGACGGCCTGCTTGCGACGGGCGGCGGCGCGGCAAACAGCGCGTATCTCGGCGCGGCGATGACCTTCGACGGACCGGGCGCAACGCCGCGTCAGCGCGAGCTGAACCAAGGCGCGCGCGCGGTGACGGGCGAGTCGTTGAACGCCATTCAGATCGGCTTCTACGACTCCGTGAAGGCGCTCAAGGCCGCGATGGAAAAAGCGCAGAGCACCGATCCGGCCGCGGTGGCAAACGCCTTGCCGACCGTCACCTTCGATTCGTTCTACGGACGCGCCGCGTTTGGCGAGAAAGCCGTTTATGGCAGCGCACAGCAGATTCTCGTACCGGTCATCGTCACGCAGATTCAGGGGCAAAAGCTCGTCGAACTGGCGCGCATCAGTCCGGACGAGTTGAAGCAACGCACGGGTCAGTGAGGTCGGCGCGAACATCATGCAGACACTCTTCCAACTCTTGTTGACCGCGTTGCAGATCGGCTCGGTATACGTGCTGTTCGCACTTGGGTTGACGCTGATCTTCGGCGTGCTGCGCATCGTGAACTTCGCGCATGGGCAGTTCTTCACGTTGTCCGCGCTGATCGTGTCGGTCGCCATTCCGTGGCTCGTCGCGCGCGGCGTGCCGGTGCAACTCGCGTATCTCGGCGGCTTCGCGGCGGGCGTCGTGCTTGCGTCGGGACTTGGCGCGATCGTGTTCCGCTTTGCGTTTCGACGCTTTCAGCGCGATCTCGCCGGCTCGTTCATCTTGTCTGCGGGTTTCGTGCTGCTGTTCGAAGGCATCTTCCGCGAAGTCTTCGGCGGCGCGGTGCGCTCGGTGCCGCCGCTCGTGAGCGGCAATGTCGAGCTATTCGGCGCGACGCTCGCGGCACAGCGGCTGATTCTCTGCGGCGTCGCCGTGGCGCTGGCCGGCGCGCTCCTGTGGTCGCTCAACGCGACGCGCATGGGCCGCGCGATGCGCGCCGTATCGATCGATCACGAAGCGGCGATGCTCCAGGGCATTCCCTATAACGCGATCGCGTTTCGCGGCTTCGTGGTCGCGACGGCGCTCGGCGCGATCGCGGGCGCGCTGATCGCGCCGGTGTCGATCGTGTCGCCGGAATTCGGCGAGAGCTATCTGGTGAAGGGCTTTATCGCCGTGGTGATCGGCGGACTCGGATCGGTGCCCGGCGCGATTCTGGGCAGCGTGTTTATCGCCCTGATCGAAAGTTTCGGCGGCTTCTACTTCGATCCGTCGAGCGCGAATCTTGCGATTTTCGTGCTCGTCATGCTGGTGCTTTTGGTGCGTCCCAAAGGAGTACTCGGTCATGCCTGACAAGTCTTTCTCGCGTAGCGCGCTCGCCGTGCTGGCGATCAGCGCCGCGAGCCTGTTCGCTGGCAACGGCTATGCGGCCACGCTCGTCGTGTGGTGCGCCATTGCTGCGCTGAATGCGTCGAGCCTGCGCTTCGTGCTGCTGATGGGCGAGTTGAACTTCGCCACGGCGGCGTTCTTCGGCATCGGCGCTTATGCTGCGGGCGTCTGCACGAGCTTGTGGGATATGCCTTTCGTGGCGGCCTTGCTGCTGGGCGGCGCGCTTGCCTGCGCGATCGGCGCGGTGTTCGGCTTCATCACGCTGCGCACGAAAGGGCCGTATTTTCTGCTGATCGGCTTCGCATTCTCCGAGGTGATGCGGATCGTCTACACGCGCTCGGACTGGCTCGGCGGCAACTCGGGGATGGTCGGCATTTTCCCGCCCGCTGCGTTTGGTACCGGCTTTCCGGCCTTCGTCGTGCTGATCTGCGGCGTGTTGCTGCTCGCGCTGTTCGCAATCGAAACGTCGCAGTTCGGCAAGCTGTTGATTGCCGTGCGCGACAACGAGAACGTCGTGCGTTCGGTCGGCATTCGCGTGCATCTCGTGAAAATCGCGTGCTTCTGCATTTCGTGCTTCGTGACGGGCATCGCGGGTTCGCTGCATGCGTTCGCCAACAACGTCATCAGCCCGCCCGACTTCGGCTTTCTGCTCTCGACGCTGGCGCTCGCGTATTTGAAGGTCGGCGGCGAGCATCATCCGCTCGGGCCGGTCGCGGGCGCGGTGCTGCTCGTGCTGCTCGGGAGCGTGACGCTCAGCTTCGGCGCGAGCGAGCATATCTTCTACGGCGCGGCCATCGTGCTGGCGATGCTGCTGCTTCCCGGCGGCATCATGGGACTCGTGGATGGGCGCATCGCGCGGATCAGGTCGCGCCGCGCGGCGCTGATGCGTTCGAACGGAGGCACATGATGCAGACATCTATAGCCCGGCCGCTGCTCGAAGCGCGGGATATCGCGCGGCGTTTCGGCGGATTGCTTGCGGTCAGCGATCTTAGCTTCGAGATTCGCGAGCGCGAAGTGCTGGGCCTGATCGGACCAAACGGCGCGGGCAAAAGCACGACCTTCAATCTGATCAGCGGCTTCATCACGCCGACGCGCGGCACGCTTTCGATCGATGGCGAGAATGTCACGGGTGCATCGCCGGAACGCATCAGCAAGAAAGGGCTCGTGCGCACGTTCCAGCACGGCAGCCTGATGCGCAGCATGAGCGTGGCGGACAACATTCTGATCGGCACGATAGGGTCGGTGCCGCGCGCCGGGCGTGCGGAGCGCGTGCTCGAGACCGCGCGTCTGCTCGGGCTTCAGGGCAAGCTCGCCGATATCGCCGGGACCTTGCCGCACGGTCTGCAAAGGCTCGTGAGCATTGCGATTGCGTTCGCGGCGCGACCGCGCATCCTGTGTCTCGACGAACCGCTCACGGGGCTGAACCAGACCGAAGTCGCCGCGACGCTCGACGTGTTCGAGCGCATCCGCGATGAGTACGGCAGTTCGGTGCTGCTCGTTGAGCACAACATGAAAGCGGTGATGCAGGTCTGCGACCGCATCGTCGTGCTGCATCACGGACGCATGCTGGCGACGGGCACGCCGCAGGATATTCGCCGCGATCCACGCGTGATCGAAGCCTATCTCGGAGCCGAACATGCGCATTGAAAAGAGCAAGGACGATATCGTGCTGGACGTCTCCGGCGTGTCGATCAACTACGGCGCGGTGCCCGCGGTGCGCGGCGCGAGTTTTCAGGTGCGCGGCGGACAGATCGTGACGCTGATCGGCGCGAACGGCGCAGGCAAGTCAACGCTGATGAAGTACGCGGCGGGACTCGTCACGGCGCAGGCAGGCAGCGTGAAGCTGAACGGACGGGCGCTGGACGCGGCATCGGCGGATACGAGAGTTCGGCACGGACTGTGTCTGGTGCCGGAAGGACGACGCCTGTTCGGCAGCATGACGGTGCGCGAGAACCTGGAGCTGGGCGCGTATTGCCGCAACGATGCGCGGGCGATCAGCGTCGATCTGGAGCGTTGTCTCGATTACTTTCCCGATCTGGTTGCGAAGCTCGGCGCGCCCGCCGGCACGCTGAGCGGCGGCCAGCAGCAGATGGTGGCGGTCGCGCGTGCGCTGATGGCAGCACCCCGAGTGCTGCTGCTCGATGAGCCGACTATCGGACTCGCGCCTGCGGTGGTCGAGAAGATCGCGCGGGTGATTCATGTGATTCGGGATACGGGCGTTGACGTGTTGCTGGTCGAGCAGAACGCGGAGGTGGCGCTGCGTATCGCGGATTATGCGTATGTGCTGGAAGGTGGCGCGGTTGTGCAGCATGGCGACGCGCGGGCGCTCGCTGGCGATGAGCGGGTGCAGCGGGCTTATCTTGGGATGTAGGGGCGGGCGGATTGAGTGGATCGTGATTGCTGATTCCGTGGAGGTGGCGATACGCGATGATTGACAACGTGCAATCAAGGCATTGCCCAGCATGCATGTTTGCAGCCAAGAGACGGGCATCGGCATCTATAGGGCGCCGGCGTCAATGTCCGCTGACGCGCCGCTCGCAAAAACACCGAAGCCTTCGACGTGTCGATTCATATCGAAACGACGTTGCGCCCAACGTGGCTCAACATTGAGCGTGCGCGGTGTCAGCCAGATCTGAAATAACTGCGCTGGCTCGTTTTCCATATTGCGCTCGGCATGTCGAATGCCGTTGCCAGCGCTCATCACCTGCACATTGCCCGCTTCGATGCGGCCTGTGTTGCCGAAGCTGTCTTCGTGCGTGATGGCACCGGACCACACGAAGGTGACGATCTCGACGTTCTCGTGCGCGTGCATGCCAAAGCCCGACTGCGGCGCGAACGTGTCGTCGTTCCAGATGTAGAGCGGGCCTAACGGTGCATGTTCGGGCTGACCGATTCCCCGAAGCGTAAATGCAACCTCGCCGGAAGCCATTCGCGCTCTATGCGACCAAGCGTTTCGAACGGGCGATGTTGGATCATCTCGATCTCCATGTGCCGAGTGCGGCAGCGCATCCCTGGCGCTGCCACCCCGAGCAGCCGGCTCAGACTTGAGCCTGCCCGCCATCGACGAACAACTCGGCGCCGTTCACGAAGCTCGCGTCGTCGGATGCCAGAAAGAGCGCTGCGGCAGCGATTTCGTTCGGGTCGCCGACACGGCCCATCGGAATGCGTGACGCAAGGTAATCCAGCAGACCTTGCTGCTGCGTGGCGTCCGGTCCTGCGAGTTCGACCAAGCCAGGCGTCTTCGTCGCACCGGGGCTGATCGTGTTGACGCGGATGCCGCGGTCCTTCAGATCGAGAATCCAGCTACGTGCAAAGTTGCGAATAGCGGCCTTCGAGGCGGAATAGACGCTGAAGGCCGCAGTTCCTTCGATGGTCGTCGTCGACCCGGCAAGAATCACCGATGCGCCTCGCGACAGCAGCGGCAATGCCTTCTGGACCGTGAACAGCGTGCCCTTCACGTTGCGATCGAAGGTGTCGTGATAGTGCGCTTCGGTGATTTCGCCCAGCGGCACCATCGAGCCGCCGCCAGCATTGGCGAACAGCACATCGAGGCGACCTTTCTCGCCGCGAATTTGTTCATACAGTGCGTCGAGCTGGTCGAGTTTCGACGAGTCGACACGTACACCCGTCGCATTGCCGACTTCCAGGACGGCTGCATCGAGTTCAGCCTGACGGCGGCCGGTGATGTACACGTGCGCGCCTTCCGCCGAAAAGCGCTTGGCCGTTGCAAGGCCAATGCCGCTGGTGGCGCCGGTGACGAGAGCGATCTTCCCTTCGAGCCTACGTGCCATGGTGTTTCTCCTTGAGTTCGTTTCGTTAAGTGGTGAAGCAATGTGAGAAGAATATCGACGCACCGACCTTTTCGAAATAGAATCGTCTGCAAACCATCGTTGCAAAAATGAAATGACGAAATTTCCGGATTTCGAAGGACTGGCGATGTTCGCGAAAGTCGCCGAAGAGGGATCGTTCGCCGCGGCAGCGCGTGCGATGGGTGTGTCGGTCGCCACGGTCTCGCGCGGCGTGGCAAGGCTCGAAGAGCGGCTCGGTGCGAGGCTCTTCAATCGCACCTCGCGCCAGCTTGCCCTCACGGAATTTGGCGGAACGATTGCGGAGAAAGCCGGGCACATCTACCGGCAGGCAGAGGAGGCGGAAAGCGCCGCGCGAGAGATGTCGGTCCAGCCGCGCGGCCTCGTACGTCTGGCCGTGCCGATGTCGTTTGGCCTGCGCTGGGTCGCGCCGCTCTTGCCGGGCTTCTTCGAAGCCTATCCCGAGGTGTCGATCGACCTGCATCTATCAGATGCCACTGTCGACATCGTCGCGCAGGGTTTCGATGCGGCGCTAAGAATCGCGGCGTTGCCGGATTCATCGCTCGTGGCGAAGCGCCTGTGTCCAGTCTCTCAACTGCTTGTCGCATCACCAAAGTATCTCGAGCGACACGGCCGTCCGACGCATCCCCGCGATCTCGTCGACAGGCCGTGTTTGTCTTACGCGTACCGAGCGCGCAGCGATGTCTGGCGTTTCGTCAACGATGCAGGCGAGGAGGAGCCGGTCACGCCCGTCGGTCCGCTCCGGGTGACGAATTCCGATGCGCTGTTGCCCACGCTACTGGAAGGGCTTGCGATTGCGGAGTTGCCCGAGTTCATCGCTGGTGAATACCTGGCAGACGGGCGGCTGGAGACGATTTTGAAGGACTGGCATCTGACAAAGGGCGGTCTCTACTTTGTGACGCCGTCGGCGCGCGCGCGTCCAGCCAAAGTCGCGGCGCTCTCGGACTATTTCGCACAGCATCTCTCTGAACCGGTGTGGCTCGGTGTGAGGTGAAGTCGGTCGGGGTCGTTCGAATGACTTTGTGGTCTCTTATATTGCACCACTGCAACGATGGTTTGCAGAAGCAGCTATTTTGCGTCGGCGTGCGTTTTCGTATGCTTCTCACGTCGGCAACAGCGCTCGGATTACCGTGAACAACGCAGCGCTGGGCTATGAAGACAAACATCGTGTTCAAGACAGCCGGACATTGCCACCAACAACTTCAGAAAGGAAATGACCATGCCGTACATCACCACGAACGACAACGTTGAGATCTTCTACAAGGACTGGGGCCCGAAAGACGCGCAGCCCATTGTCTTTCACCATGGCTGGCCGTTGTCGTCCGACGACTGGGATGCACAAATGCTGTTCTTCGTCCAGAAGGGCTATCGCGTCATTGCGCACGACCGGCGCGGTCACGGCCGTTCATCGCAGGTGTCCGATGGTCATGACATGGACCACTACGCCGCTGATGCATTCGCCGTGGCCGAAGCGCTCGACCTTCGCAATGCGGTGCACATCGGCCACTCGACGGGCGGCGGCGAAGTCGCGCGCTATGTAGCTAAACACGGCCAGCCGGCGGGTCGCGTGGCGAAAGCGGTGCTCGTGAGCGCCGTGCCGCCGCTCATGGTGAAGACGGATGCGAATCCGGAAGGTTTGCCCATCGAGGTCTTCGATGGTTTTCGCAAGGCACTCGCCGACAACCGTGCGCAGTTCTTTTTAGACGTACCGTCGGGTCCGTTTTATGGCTTTAACCGTCCTGATGCGACGGTCCATCAGGGCGTCATTCAGAACTGGTGGCGACAAGGCATGATGGGTAGTGCAAAGGCCCATTACGAGGGCATCAGGGCCTTTTCCGAAACGGACCAGACAGAAGATCTTCGCGCCATCACAGTACCCACGCTCGTTTTGCACGGCGAGGACGACCAGATCGTGCCAATTGGTGATTCGGCGAAGAAGTCGATCGAGTTACTCAAGAACGGAACGCTGAAGACGTATCCTGGCTATTCGCACGGTATGTTGACCGTCAACGCGGACGTGTTGAACGCTGACCTGCTGGCTTTCGTGCAGGCCTAAGCCGATGCCCGCTTCACAGCATAGGCGTGAAGCGGGTAGCCTTCTGAAGTCGGCCATTTCGCGTCATTCAAGAAACTTGTGAACGGCCATACAAATGTCCGCTCACTAGCAAATCGGCTCGACTCCCCATAGCCGGCCGATGCCTTGGCGCG
>NZ_JAQFVG010000248.1:0-8833 GCF_029439455.1 Caballeronia sp. BR00000012568055
CCTTCACCGCCGCGACGATATTCGGATATGCGCCGCAGCGGCAGATGTTGCCGCTCATGCGCTCGCGGATTTCATCGTCGGACAGTTCGCGCGGGCGAAAGCGCACATCGGCGGTTACGGCGCTGGCGGTGCCCGCGCGGTATTCGTCGATCAGCGCCGTCGCCGAGCACAACTGCCCCGGCGTACAGTAGCCGCACTGAAACGCGTCCTTGTCGATGAAGGCGCGCTGCATCGGGCTGAGCGTATCGCCGGTCGGCGCGAGGCCTTCGACGGTCGTGATGCTTTCGCCGTCGTGCATGACCGCAAGCGTCAGACACGAGTTGATGCGCCGTCCCGCCGCGATCACCGTGCACGCGCCGCACTGGCCGCGGTCGCAGCCTTTCTTTGTGCCGGTCAGTTCGGCGTATTCGCGCAAGGCATCGAGCAGCGTGGTGCGCGCTTCGACTTGCAGTTCGTAGGGATGGCCATTGATGGTCAGCTTGACGGGCATCGTCGGCGCGGCGGATGGCGGTGGCGGCGCGGTTTGGGTTTGCTGCTGCGCATGGGCAAGTGGCGCGGCGGTCACGGCCGCAGCCGCAGCGGCGGATTGCAGAAAGCGCCGGCGTGACGGCTTTTGCGCGTTCGGGGTATCGACAGGGGACATGGCGATCGAAGGCTCCTCGCTCGTTCGGAAGGGCGTCGCCGTGGCCTGAGTCTGCGTGGGCGTGCTGCTCGCGTGCCGTCTGCGACGACGGTCACGCGAGCGCCGATGCCCAGGTCCGTCAAGCGGCGCATATGAAGGCGCGCGAGACCGTTCGATGACTGTAAGCGGATCGAACGTTCGGGCGCGCGAATGTCAACACGAGCAAGTCGGATGCCAGATGCCGCTGACTGGCTTACGCAGCGGTGTGTGCCAGTCACGCAAGTAAATGCTGCCCGATGCGGTAACTTGCGGCCTTACGTCGGCCTTACGTCGGCCTTGCTTCGGCGTGTCAACGCGGCGGGTAAAGCGGCGAATTACGCGACGAACGCGCCGGTCCGTAGGGATCGGGATTGCCGAAGCGGGGAATCGTGCCATCGACGCGGGCGCGGGCGAGATCGGCGCGGACTTGCGCGCGCGTCACGGGTCCGTTGGAGGCCATCGGCATTTGAGCGGCGCCTTGCATCGGCTGATCGTTCATCATGCCGGTCTGGGCGAACGCCGATGCGCTGAATGCGCAGGCGGCAAGAAGGAAGGCGGTTTTCATCGGCACGCTCCGTGATCGTGGGTGTCGATCTATACGTGCTCGGACGCGCAACGGATGCTTATTTCACAAGCGCCAGCACGTCCCGAAACCGTGGATGCCGGAAATCGCCGAGCCAGCCGAACAGCGTGGTTTCGACCGTCGTGAGCCGCGCGCCGTCCTGCTGCGCGCGCATTTCAGCGATGACGCGGTCTTCGGCGCGGCGCGAACCGACCGCATCCGCCACCCATTCCACGCGATAACCGCGCTGCAACAAACCGAGCGCCGTCAGCAGCACGCAGACATGCGCCTCCGCGCCGGCGATCCACAGCGTGGCAGGCGCGGGCGGCAGCGCGTCGAGAAAAGCAGGCGCGCGGGTCGCATCGAACGAATCTTTTTCTATCAGGCGATGCCGCGCGCCGACAAGCTCCGGCAAGGTCGCGCCCAAGCCGCGCGGATTCTGCTCCGTGACGATCACCGGTATATCGAGCAAATCAGCGGCGCGTTTGAGCGTTCCGACGCGCGCGCTCAAGCGTTCGCCACCGTCGATATGCGGCACCAGTTTCGCCTGCATATCGATGACAACGAGCGTCATATTCAAGCCTCGCTTTCCATGATCCGATCGATCAGCCGCGCATTCTCGCCCGCCGAGCCGATGCCCGCGTGCTTGGCCATCGGCACGAAAAAGTGCATGGCGATCGGCAGTTTCGAGCGCTCCAGCCAGTTCGTCAGATGCGCGGAAAGCCGTCGCGCGGGCGCTTTCAGTTCCTCGCGCAGCACGGCGGGCAGCATCTCGAAATGCTTCATCTCCGTCTGATACGGCTCCGGCGCGACGCACAGCGCGTTAGGCCGGCCATCGACATCGACAGGGAGGCGTTCGAGCGCCTGATGCAGCAGGGCCACGCCCAATCCCTCGCCGCGCCACGGTTTGCGCACTTCCCACATGCTGATGTAAATCACGCGATGCGCGTTAAACACATCGCACAAACCCTGCGGCCCGAGCGCTTCCGTGGCCGCGAGCGCGAGCGAAAGCATGTCGCCGGAATACGTGTCGAGCGTATAGACGAGGTCCGCGCTGCTGGTGAGCGGCGGCACTTTCACAAGCTTCAGCTCGACCGCCGCCGCGACGATATCGCTGCCCGCCTCGTGAAACACCGCGAACGCGGTGCCCAAACGCTCGTCGTCCACTTGCGGATACTCGTGGCGATAGGTCATCGTGAACAAAAACGGCCCGATCTTCTCGCGATACGCCAGCGGCCGGTCTACGTCGTAATCGCCGGTGCCTTCGAGACCATAGGGATCGTAATCGCGCTTTTCGCGGCGCTCACCGTTTTCCGCCGATGAAGCCAGCGCCGCCAGCGGACGCCGCGACGCGGGCACCAGATCTTCCGGCAAGCCTTCCCACGACAGCCGCAGAAACTCGCGCCCGCCTCGGTAATGCGTTTCGAAAAGCGAGATCAGCGGCTCGCCCGCGACCGGATCGAGAATGCGTTGCGCGCAGTCGCCCGCGCGGTCGAGCAGTTGATCGGCTTCGGCGGGATCGGGTGCGAGATGCGGTTCGTCGCCGGAAGGATCGTGCGGCAGACCGCGTGCGGCGCGTTCCTTGCGAGCCAGTTCGAGCCACTCATCGGCGGCACGTTCGGCGATAAAACCCGCCGCAATCCGATACCCCGTCAGCACGATCGATTGTCCCGTGCGGCCGAGCGGGAATACGTATTCGTCGGACATGACTTCATCGACGGACACGCCTCGGAAGGTTTCGCGCGGCGCATGAGTGTCCGCGTTGGCGTCGAAGCGCGCGTGCGACAGGACGTGCGCGACGAGATCGGTGGCGGCGGGGCCGAATTCCGATCCCGCGCCGGGTAAGAGTTTCAACAGCGACAAGTTGCTTTTTATGTTGCCCGTGCCCGCATTGCTCATGAGTGCCATCTCCGAGTCGTATCGGATAATCGTAACAAACCGTGAAGCCGCCCGGGGCGCGGCGTGCACACGGGCTTGCCGGAGGTGTATCGATGAAATCGCTCTTGACGAACGAGACGGTGGAAGGCGGTTGCGCATGCGGCGCATTTCGCTTCCGCGCGACGGGCCAGCCGATCCGCATCGGCATGTGTCATTGCATGACGTGCCGGCGCGTGCACGGCGCGCCATTCGGTGCCTACGCCATCTTTCCGCGCGATGCGGTCGAGATGAGCGGGCGCGTGCAAACCTGGCAAAGCTCGGAAGCAGGGCGGCGGCATTTCTGCCCGGTATGCGGATCGGTGGCGTATATGGAATTCGTCACGCACGGCGAGATCGACTTGCCGCTCGGCGCTTTCGATGACACCGGCCGCTTCGAGCCGCAATACGAGCTTTGGAGCAAGCATCGCGAGCCGTGGCTGCCGCATGTCAGGCCCGAATACGAGGAAGAGCGCACGCGCTGAGTGGCTTAGTGCTTTGAGCGTGCACGGCGTCGTATGATGAACGCCCGCCGGTTCTTCATGCTGAGGAGACGCGCTTGATCCAACTCGATTCCACCCTTGCCGCGCTGCTCGATCGGCTCGAACGCTTCGCCGCCGATCACGACGCCCGCACCGCCGACCGCGCCGAGCGCATGCTCAATCTCGAGCGGCCGACCGCCGAGTTGCTGTATCTGCTGGTCGTATCGGCGAAACGGCGGCGCGTGCTGGAGATCGGCACGTCCAACGCGTATTCCACGCTTTGGCTTGCCAGCGCCATGAAGGCGATCGGCGGCGAACCGGTCGTTTCCATCGAACGCGATGCCGCCAAGCTCGACATGGCTCGCGCCAATCTCGCCGAAGCCTCGCTGCAGGACGCCGTCCATCTGCTCGAAGGCGACGCCACCGCCGCCTGCCGCGCGCAGCCCGGCCCGTTCGACTGCGTGTTCTTCGACGCCGACCGCATCAGCGCGCCCGATCAGCTTGCCGTGCTGTTGCCCAAACTCGCGCCCGACGCGCTGCTTTGCGCGGACAACGCACTGTCTCATCCCCAGGAAATTGCCGGCTATCTGGCAGCGGTCGATGCCACCGGCGAGTTCGATTCCACGGTCGCGCCCGTTGGCAAAGGGCTGCATATCGCGTGGCGGCGTCCGCGCTGAACGAGACATCGTTTGTCTCGGCGGAACCGCATCATGGATTAACGATCCGACCAATTGCATTCGCGTGCGGAAAATAAGATTATCGGCGTGCGTTATGACAATGAGCGACGAAAACGTATGCGCGCCCTTGAGCAGACGCGAAGGCTTCAAGGATCGAGAACCTCTGAAACACATTGCTTAGGAGCATCGATTATGGCGAAGCAACCGGTAAGCGGCAGCGACAAGCAGCATCCCGAAGGCGCGAAGTGCGTCGGCCAATGCGATCCGGGCGAGCAGATCGAAGTGATCGTCATGCTGCGCCGCAAGGACGAAGCGGGCTTCAAGGCGCTGATGTCGAAAATCGAATCGGGCGATGCCGCCGCGCAGCCCGTTTCGCGCGACGAGTTCGACAAGCGCTTCGGCGCATCCGATGAAGACATCGCCAAGGTGAAAGACTTTGCGAAGCAGTACGGTTTGTCGGTGGTGCGCGCGGAGTCGAATACGCGCAGCGTGGTGCTGAAAGGCACCATCGAACAATTTCAGAAAGCGTTCGATGTGAAACTCGAACGCTTTCAACATCACAACATCGGCGAGTTTCGCGGACGTACCGGCACGGTCAGCGTGCCCGACGACATGCACGATGCCGTCACCGCCGTGCTCGGGCTCGACAGCCGTCCGCAGGCGCGTCCGCATTTCCGCTTCCGCCCGCCGTTCAAGCCGATGCGCGGCGCCGCGCAGACTTCGTTCACGCCGGTCGATCTCGCGCGGCTATATCAATTCCCCGCAGGCGACGGCGCGGGACAGTGCATCGGCATCATTGAACTGGGCGGCGGGTACAAGACCAGCGATCTCAGCGCGTATTTCTCGAAGATCGGCGTGAAAGCGCCCAAGGTGCTGTCGGTCGGCGTGGATGGCGGCAAGAACGCGCCGTCGGGTAATCCGAACGGGCCGGACGGCGAAGTGACGCTGGATATCGAAATCGCGGGCGGCGTTGCGCCGGCGGCGACCATCGCCGTGTACTTCACGCCCAATAGCGATGCCGGTTTTATCGACGCCGTCAATCGCGCCATTCATGACACGACGAATAAGCCGTCGGTCGTATCGATCAGTTGGGGCGGGCCGGAATCGAACTGGACGCAGCAGTCGATCAACGCGTTCAACGATGTGCTGCAAAGCGCGGCCGCGCTCGGCGTGACCGTTTGCGCGGCATCGGGCGACAGCGGTTCATCGGACGGCGCCAGCGACGGCTCCGATCACGTCGATTTCCCCGCCTCCAGCCCGTACGTGCTCGGCTGCGGTGGCACGAATCTGACGGCTTCCGCCACGGGCATTGCGCGCGAAGTCGTCTGGAACGACGGCGATCAGGGCGGCGCGGGCGGCGGCGGGGTGTCGTCCGTATTTGCGGTGCCGACGTGGCAGAAGGGTTTATCGGTGACGCGCGCGGGCGGGCAGCACACGGCGCTGGCCAAACGCGGCGTGCCCGACGTCGCAGGCGATGCTTCGCCGCAAACCGGCTACGAAGTGCTGATCGACGGCGAGGAGACGGTCGTCGGCGGCACCAGCGCGGTCGCGCCGCTGTGGGCCGCGCTGATCGCGCGCATCAACGCGATCAACGGTGCGCCCGCCGGCTTCGTCAATCCGAAGCTGTACAAGGCGAAGACCGCGTGCAACGACATCACGCAGGGCGATAACGGCAGCTATTCGGCATCGGCCGGATGGGATGCGTGCACGGGCCTCGGCAGTCCGAACGGCGCGAAGGTCGCGGCGGCGCTGAAGGCTGCAAAGAGTTAGCAGCAAGGCAAGAAGACAGTGAACAACAACCACGACGACGATTCTGGAGCAAGACGATGAACTCCGATCCACTGAACTCAGATCACAAACCGGCCGATTCGACCGCAACCGAAACGCCCGAGCCCGCCCGCGCCGCGACGCAAGCCGCGCTGGCGACGATGCCGGAAAAGGCCGCCGCCAAGAAAGCGCCCGCGAAGCCATCGGGGAAAAAGGATCAGCCGTACTTCGATCCGACGCCCTACGGCAACGGTCCCGACGATTCCGTCGATGCCACGCAGGCCGATGAAAACGCGGCGGTCACGCATCACAGCGTCAGCATCGGCGGGGCGAAGATCAACTACACGGCGACCGTCGGCCATTTGGTGACCGTCGATCCGAGCAGTTCGAAGCCCGACGCGAAGATGTTCTACGTCGCCTTCACCAAGGACGGCGCGAAGGAAGACACGCGGCCGCTGACGTTCTTCTACAACGGCGGGCCGGGCTCGTCGTCGGTATTCGTGCTGCTCGGCTCGTTCGCGCCGCGCCGCATCAAGACCGCGATGCCGAGCTTCACGCCGCCCGCGCCGTATCAGATGGAAGACAACCCGGACAGCCTGCTCGACAAAAGCGATCTGATCTTCATCAATCCGGTCGGGACCGGTTATTCGGCGGCAATCGCGCCGAACAAGAATCGCGATTTCTGGGGCGTGGACGAGGACGCCGGTTCCATCGCGCAATTCATCAAGCGCTATCTGACGAAGAACAATCGCTGGAATTCGCCGAAGTTTCTGTTCGGCGAGTCGTACGGCACGGCGCGCAGTTGCGTGCTGGCGTACAAGCTGCACGAGGACGGCATCGACCTGAACGGGGTGACGCTGCAATCGTCGATTCTCGATTACCGGCAGTCGGGCAATCCGGTCGGCGCGCTGCCGACCGCATCCGCCGATGCGTGGTATCACAAGAAGCTCGGCGTGCATCCGACGCCCACGAATCTGCTCAACTTCATGGAGGAAGTGGCGGAATTTTCGCGCACGGATTATCTGAACGCGCTGAAGAAATTCCCGCAGACCGATGATGAAGTGGTCGAAAAGCTCTCGGAATATACGGGCATCGACAAGGCGACGCTGATTGCGTGGAGTCTGGATATCGCCGCGTACGACAGCCGTGGCAACTCGCTCTTTCTGACCACCTTGCTCAAGTCGAAAGGCGAAGCGCTCGGTTCCTACGATGGACGCGTGACCGGCATTTCCAGCGGTATCGCGGGCAAGATCGACCCGAATTCGGGCGGCAACGATCCGACCATGACGGCGGTCAGCGGCGTCTACACGTCGATGTGGAACAGCTATCTGAACGAGCAACTGAAATTCACGTCCACGTCGTCGTTCACGGATCTGAACGATCAGGCGTTTCTCAACTGGGACTTCAAGCACACGGACCCGACCGGCAAACAAGTCGGCATCGATTCAAAGGGCAACATCATTCTCTATACGGCGGGCGATCTGGCCGCGGTGATGGCGCTCAACGTCGATCTGAAAGTGCTGTCGGCCAACGGTATGTACGACTTCGTGACGCCGTTCTATCAGACCATCATCGATCTTCAGCAGATGCCGCTGATCGACAAGACCGTGCGGCAGAATCTGTCGGCGACGTTCTATCCATCGGGACATATGGTTTATCTCGATGGCGGATCGCGTACGCAATTGAAGGCCGATCTGGCGAAGATGTACGACGAAGCGACATCGAATCATGCGGCGATGTCGCGGATCGTGGCCTTGCAGAAGACGACGCGCGAGAAGAAGGATGCGTTGTCGCCGCAGTAAAAGGTAGCGCCGGGCGCGCGGGAACACCTATTGCGGACGTCATAAGCAAAAGATCGCTGTCGTCCCCTACAGGAGTTCCCGCATATGCCCACGAAGAAGCAAGCCGCGAGCGGCGTCGCTCGCACGCCGTCGCAACAAGACAACACCAGCGCGAAGGTCGAAGCGCTCGAAACCTTCCGCACCGACGCCACCGGTCAGGCGCTGACCACCAATCACGGCGTCAAAATTTCGGATAACCAAAACTCGCTGCGCCAGGGCGAGCGCGGCCCGTCGCTGCTTGAAGATTTCATCATGCGTGAAAAAATCACGCACTTCGATCATGAGCGGATTCCCGAGCGTATCGTGCATGCGCGCGGCGCAGCGGCGCATGGCGTGTTCAAGGTGTACGAATCGCAGGCCGAATTGACGAAGGCCGGATTCCTGCAAGATCCGTCGAAGGAAACGCCGGTTTATCTGCGCTTTTCCACCGTGCAAGGCTCGCGCGGTTCCGCCGATACCGTGCGCGACGTGCGCGGTTTCGCGGTCAAGTTCTACACGGAAGAAGGCAACTTCGATATGGTCGGCAAC
Source organism: Caballeronia sp. BR00000012568055 (assembly GCF_029439455.1). GTDB lineage: Bacteria > Pseudomonadota > Gammaproteobacteria > Burkholderiales > Burkholderiaceae > Caballeronia. Next base: position 8,433 of record NZ_JAQFVG010000248.1, read on the forward strand.
AATATGCCGGTCTTCTTCATTCAGGACGCGATCAAGTTTCCAGACTTCGTCCATGCCGTGAAGCCCGAACCGCACAACGAAATTCCGCAAGGCGGCTCCGCGCACGATACCTTCTGGGACTTCGTTTCCCTCGTGCCGGAATCGCAGCATATGGTCTTGTGGGCGATGTCCGATCGCGCCTTGCCGAAGAGTTTCCGCACGATGGAAGGCTTCGGCATCCATACGTTCCGCTTTATCAATGCCGAAGGAAAAGGGCGCTTTGTGAAGTTCCACTGGCGTCCGACCATCGGTTCGGCATCGTTGTTGTGGGACGAGGCGCAGAAGATTCAGGGCAAGGACGCGGACTATCACCGTCGCGATTTGTGGGAAGCGATCGATAACGGCGACTATCCGGAATGGGA
>NZ_JAQFVG010000248.1:8853-36402 GCF_029439455.1 Caballeronia sp. BR00000012568055
AGATTGTCGAGGAAGAGGACGAACATAACTTCGACTTCGATCTGCTCGATCCAACCAAAATCATTCCCGAAGAACTCGTGCCGTTGAAGATGATCGGCAAGCTCACGTTGAATCGGAATACTGATAATTTCTTCGCGGAGACCGAGCAGGTGGCGTTCTGTCCGGGGCATATCGTGCCGGGCATCGACTTTACGAACGATCCGCTTTTGCAAGGGCGTTTGTTCTCTTATACGGATACGCAGATCAGCCGTCTGGGCGGGCCGAACTTCCACGAAATTCCGATCAACCGTCCGCTCGCGCCGATGCACAACGGCCAGCGCGACGCGATGCATCGCCAGACCATCGACAAGGGACAGGCCGCGTACGAGCCGAATTCGATCGATGGCGGCTGGCCGAAGGAAACCGCGCCGGCTGCGGTGGGCGGTGGCTTCGCAAGTTATACGCAGCGCATCGAAGGCGACAAGATTCGCAAGCGCAGTCCTTCGTTTGCCGATCACTACTCGCAGGCCACGCTGTTCTGGAACAGCATGACGGACCCGGAGAAGGATCACATCGTCGGTGGCTATTCGTTCGAGTTGAGTAAGGTGGAGCGCAAGTTCATTCGTGAACGTCAGCTTGGCCTGCTTGCCAATATCGATGAAACCTTGGCTGCGCGTGTGGCCGAGAATCTCGGTCTGCCTGCGCCGAAGAAGAGCGCAAGTGCGGAAGAGTTGGGCAAGTCGTCGCTGCAAGAATCGCCGATGCTGTCGATCGTGGCGAAGACGCCGCCGTGCGTGAAAACGCGAAAGGTCGCAATTCTCGCCGCCAAGGGCGCGGACGCCGCCAGCATTCAGGCCATCAAGGACGCGCTTGCCAAGGAAGGCGCGCAAGCCAAGGTGATTTCGCCGACGCTCGCCGCGCCCGCCGAAGGCGTGGAACCGGACGCGACCATTCTCGGCATGCCGTCGATCATGTTCGATGGCGTGATCGTCGCGGGCGGCGCGGCCAGTGCGAAACTGCTGTCCGAATCCGGCGATGCGCGTCACTTCGTGCTGGAGTCCTACAAGCATCTGAAGGCGATCGGCGCAATCGGCGATGGTGAAGATGTGTTGGCCGCCGCGCATCTGCCAAGCGGCGATGATGGTGTCGCGGTCGGCAGCGATGTCGCCAAGGTGATGAAGAGTTTTATCGAAACGATGGGCAATCACCGCGTCTGGTCGCGCGCGCAGAAGGCGGAAACCGTGCCTGCCTGATGTAGTTGCATAGGTCTGCGTTTCAAAACGCGCAATCGCCATCGCGATCATGTATTGCGATGGCGATATGCGCGCCTCACTGTTTTTGAGACACTGGCCGCACTGCTTTCACGAGGGTGCGGCCCGTGTTCGCTCAGGTGTTCGCTCAGGCAAGGCATCGTGCTGTCGCATGGACGTTTCTGCTCGTGCTTTTGCTCACGATGGCGGACGCGCGCGCCGATCCGCCGCTCGTTATCGGCGCAGTCCCCGCGATGGTGCCGCCGCTCGATATGGCCGATTCGGTCAATCATTGCTCGACCGGTCCCGGCGTGCCGCACGGTATTTCCACGGACTTCGTGCGCGAAATCGCGCATGCGCTCGGCGTGGAACCGCACTGGCGCTTCTTCACGACCCGCGCCGCAATGATCGATGCGCTTCGGCGCGGCGAGATCGAGATGGCGACCGGTGGAACCGGCGAAGATGGCAATGACAGCGGTCCGCCGCTTGCGCTCAGTCGTCCGTACTTTCCGGTCCGGCTGATCCATGTCGAGCCGATCGCTGCACGCGCGCCGACGCATCGGCTGGCATATGTCGGCGCGCAGACATCGGAGAGGCGTTTGCGCGCCGCTTATCCGACGCTCGAACCCGTCGCGTATCCCGCGTTGATCGATGCCTTGCTCGCCGTCTCGCTCGGCGATGCCGATGCTTTCGTTGGCGACGCCACGGCGACCGCCTACGCGATCACACATTTCGATCTTCCGAATCTGACGATCACCGCGCTGACCGGCATCGATCAGGGCGGCTACAGCTTCGTGTTCGCGTCGCAGCAGCCGGGCGCGGATGCCTTGAGGCAACGCGTGGACGCCGCGCTCGGCGCGCTGCCGCAGAAGTTCGCGCTGATCGAACAGGTGCGCTGGAATCCCGGCGCGTACGTGCTCAGGCGCACCGCGCGGATCGCGCTCACGCCGGAGGAGATCGCATGGATGCACGACCATCCCGTCGTGCATTATTCGATGCTCGCCGACGCCGCGCCGCTGATGTTCCGCGACTCGCGCGGTCAACCGGCGGGCATCACCATCGACACGCTCGATGCGATTGCGCGCGTAACGGGGCTGCATTTCGAACCGCGCATTCGAGCCAAAACGGAGCAACTTTCCGGTGACCTGAAGCAAGGCGTGTCGGCGGTGATTCCGTACAGCATCGGCGATCTTTCGGTGCTGCCGGGCGGCGAGCCGACCGCGTCGGTTGGCGAGAGCATTTTCGCGATCGTCACCAAGACCGATCAGCCGCGTATGCGCGATGCCGCCGCGCTCGCGGGCAAGCGCGTCGCACTGCCGAGGTATTCGGCAATCGAAAACTTCGTGCGCGAAGCTGCGCCCAGCGCGCACTTCATCTATACGCCGCCTTTCGCCGGCCAGTTCAGCGCCGTCGCCGATGATCGCGCGGACGCGACCGTCGTCAATCTGGCGCTCGCCAATTACGCGGTCGGCAATCCGTATCACCACGTGCTGACGATCAGCGGCGTGCTGTCGCCCCTGCCGATTCCGACGCGCCTGCTGGTGGCATCGAGCGAACCGGTGTTGCTGGGCATTGTCAATCGCGCGATTGCGTCGTTGCCGCCGGCGGAATTCGAGTCGATCCGCGCGCGCTGGAAGCTGAGCGAGCATCCCGAGGCGCTGTGGGAGCGGCGGCGTCCGCAAGTCGCGCTCGGCGCGGGACTCGGCGCGGCGCTGCTGCTGGTGATCGGCTTATGGGCGATTTCCCTGCGTACGCAGATCGTGCGACGCATCGCCGCCGAGCGAGCCATGCGCGTGGCGCGCGACGAAGCCGAAGCCGCGAATCGTGCCAAATCCACCTTCCTCGCCACCATGAGCCACGAAATCCGCACGCCGATGAACGCGGTGCTCGGTCTGCTCGAACTCGAATTGCGCGCGCCCGGCGAACGCGATGCCACCGAACGCGCGCTGACGACCGCCCATCGCGCTGCACGTGATCTGCTCGGCATGATCGACGATCTGCTCGATATCGCGAAAATCGAAGCGGAGCGGCTGGTGCTCACGGCCGCGCCGTTGGAACTGGAAACGTGGGTGGAACATGTCGTCGCAATCTACGAACCCGCGGCGCGCGCGAAGGGCATTGCGTTGGTGGTGAAACGCGACGGCGCGAACGGTCCCGCATGGGTGCTCGCGGACGGGCAGCGCCTGCGGCAGATCGTCGGCAATCTGCTGTCGAACGCCATCAAATTTACCGATACCGGCGCGGTCACGCTCGAATACGCGATCCAACCCGCAGACGCGGCGCAGCGCGCGGTGACGCTGAGCGTCGCGGACACGGGCGTCGGCATTCCGCCGGATCGGCAGGCCGCGCTGTTTACCCCTTTCGTGCAGGCACACGACGGCGGCGCGCGGCAGTTCGGCGGCACCGGACTGGGCCTGACCATCTGCAAGCGGCTCGTCACGATGATGGGCGGCGTGATCGAGCTATCGAGCGAAATCGGGCGCGGAACACGCTTTACCGTCCACGTGACTTTCCCGGAAACGGCCGCGCAGGCGTCTCCGCTCACGCGCCAGGAAAGCGCCGATGTGCCCGGCCGCGCGCTGTCCGGGCGATGCGTGTTGATCGTGGACGATCATCCGGCCAATCGCATCGTGCTCGACGGGCAGCTTCGCCTGCTCGGGGCCGTGACGCGTCTCGCCAGCGATGGCCGCGCCGCGCTGTCCGCATGGCACACCGAACGCGATACCTTCGATGTGATCCTCACCGATTGCTCGATGCCCGAAATGAGCGGCGAGGAACTCACGCAAGCGATCCGCCAAAGCGACGCGGACGTGCCCATCGTCGGGCTGACGGCGGACGCACAGCCGGAGGCGCGGGCGCGCGCGCTGGCATCGGGCATGACGGCATGCCTGGTCAAGCCGATCGGACTCGACGAATTGCGCAATGCGCTGGTGTCCGTGATGCGTGGTCCCAGTCGTGAGCATGAACACGAAGCACCTTTCGATGCCGCCGCGCTCGACGCGTTCGGCGATAGCCGCGCCGCGCTTATCGAGACGCTGAAGGCATCGAATGAACAGGATCTCGCCGATGCCCACGCCGCCATGCAGTCACGCGATTACACCCGCCTGCGCGAACTCGCGCATCGCATGAAAGGCGCATCCGCGATGATCGGCGCCGCGCCGTTCGTGCAGGCATGTATCGACTTGCAGGCGGCCTGCGATGGCGCGATGCACGGCGAACACGACGACGGTGTATCGGCTGCGTTCGAGACCTTTGTGTCCGCTGCCGTCGCGTTGGACGCCGCGCTCGGCGTGCCCGTCGCGCGTTGAAAACGGGCCGCTGTCCGCTGCAAACGCCGTGGCGCGGCACGCGTGTGTTCTAATTGGCGTCACTCGTCCCAAAAATGATGCGGCGGATCACGCTGCGAAAATGGTTGCGCTAACGAGGCATGAATCGAAGGGAACCTTACGTCACCGATCCGCTGCCGCGACGCCCGCATACTGCGCGCGCCGTGCTCGCCACGCTGTGCGCCGCGCTTTCGTTGCGCGCGGGCACGACGAATGCGCAGAAGCCCGATTGGCTCGATCCGCAAGTCAGCCAGGCCACGATCGTCGATACGATCTGCGTGCCGGGCTATGTCGATCGCGTGCTGCCGTCCTTCGATGCGCAGATGAAGCTCAAGGAGAAGCTGCTCAAGCAGCGGAGCATCGATGAGTCGTTCGCGGCGGAATATGCGCTCGATCATCGGATGCCGGTGTTGCTCGGCGGCTCGCCGACATCGCCCGCGAATCTCGATCTGCGACGCTGGGAAGGCCGCTCCGGCCAACGCCGCAAGGAGCGGCTGGCGGTGTATCTGAAGCGCTGCGTCTGTACCGGCGATATGACGCTGAAGGCCGCGCAAGGCGTCATGGCCGGCGACTGGGCGAGCAAATATCCGAATCTTTCGAGCATGTCTTGCGGCGGGTTCTGACGCGCATCGTCCGAAGGGTTGATCACATCGATTTAGAAAATCCATTGCAATAGACGGAATGTCGCAGCACGTGAACAACAATCAGGACTAAGATGGAGTTGTCTCAAAATTCCTTTCAGTCTGTCATCCGTTATTCATTCACGTCGGAGCCGCTATGACTTTTGCGTTCGTTGCCTTGTTTATCGTCGGCTCGCTGAGTTTGCATGCGGCGCACCGGAAACATCAGCGCGAGATCAGGCGTGCGCGCGTGCGAATCGACGCAAGAAGGTGACGCGATGAACCTGCTCCTGTGGAAATTGCCCCGGCGCACGTCGGCCCGCGAGGTGCGGCGCTTTCTCGAACACGAACTCGGTAGCTATGTGAGCGATATCGAAGTGCATGACGCGGGCACGTCGCACGCGTATGCCACGGCGACGCTCGCGACCGATGTCCCGTATATCGGCGAAGCGATGGCGCAGCAGTTATGCCAGCGCCGCCTGAACGACGAGCCGGTGCGCGCACGCGTGTCCGTTTCCGGCGATGCATCGGCGCGATTGCATTGAGCACGTGTTTCACATGGAGTGAACTTTGCTGGGCTGCGGGTGACGAACCGGCTATGGCGGCTATTTAGTCGATGAATCGGGTTCAACGCAACAGCAAGGCGAATATCGATGCGGCAGGCAGGGAAGAACAAGACGCCACTCGGCGCGAAGATGATCGGGGGCGTTGTCGTTCTGACGCTTGGTTTGAATGCGATGCCGGTATTGGCGCAGAGCAGCAGCGCGAAGTTGCCGCCTATTTTGACGCCGCCGTCCGCACAGGCGTTACCGGGCATGCCGGTTCCGGCTCAGCCTGCTTCTTCTGCATCTTCTCCTTCCGCTGCATCTTCTGCTTCCGAAGCGATGCCTGCTTCCGAAGCGTCACCGGCGAGCGCTGCATCGGAATCCGAAGTAACGGAAGCGCCGGAAGTGCCTTTGCCGCCGGAAGAACCCGAGCCGAATCTCGCGCAACGCATGGACTTGCCATCGTCGGGCGCGTTCGACATGCGCCAGACTTACGCGAAGGAAGTCACGCGCCGCCTGAATGTGCCGCTTGCCGATCAACAGGCTTATGGCCGTGCGCTACAGCATGCGCTCGAAGCAAACGGTCACGCGGACCTTGCCAACGAATACGTCGTAATGGTCGATCGAAGCGCGAACGTACAGGCGCTGTTCGTCTATTTCCGCGCGAAGTCTGCAGACGCGTGGTCGATGATCGGGGCATCGCCGGTAGCGACGGGACGGCCGGGCACATACGATCACTTCATCACACCGACGGGCGTGTTCCAGCATGTGCCGGAGAACATGGACTTCCGCGCCGAGGGCACGCTCAACGAATACAAGATTCGCGGCTACGGCGCACGCGATATGCGCATTTACGACTTCGGCTGGCAGGATGGCGAACGCGGCTGGGGCAAAGGCGGCAAATCGCCGATGCGCTTCCAGATGCACGCAACCGATCCCGAAAAGCTGGAGCCATTGCTCGGCATACGCCATTCGAAGGGCTGCGTGCGGATTCCGTCATCGCTCAATACGTTTTTCGATCACTACGGCGTGCTCGATGCGCAATACGAAGCCCGCGCCACCGAAGGCCAATCGATGTGGATTCTCAAATCTACGCGCCGCACGACGGCGTGGGCGGGCCACTATCTCGTGGTGATCGATACGGGACGCGAAAAGCGACCAGCGTGGTCGCCGGGACCGAACGCGGCGGCAAGGGCGAAGACGCCGGTGGGGGCGGAGACGGTGGATTGAGACGCTATTGGACTTCCCGGATGATCCGCGCGCTGTTTGTAATCCTCGAAATTTTCGGTCGCGGTGGGGCCGTCAATTTCGTAATGCTTGATTTCTGGAATGTACTTTGGATCGCCGAGGTAAGTGCCTATTTGCTGAGAGATTCGCTAGGATATCGGGCGATAGCGAGTGCGCTATTCAGACCTGCACGTCCCCGGCAATTTCACATACTTCCGTATGACCCAAAAAGAAACCAGTACCAACGAGCATGGATCGCGACATGAGCATGACGAGGAAGGCTACCTTCTATATTTGCTTGAGAAAGTCGAAGCAGCGCGTCGCTCAATGCGTGCCGGTCGTGGTACACCGAACGATGAGGTCGAATCATGCTTTGCCACGCGTCGCAAAAGACTGATTGGAGAGAGCTGATCCTCACTTCCCCCGCGCCAACAAAACCCCTGCCAACGCCACCGCAAACCCCGCCACCTGCACGCCGCTCAACCTCTCCCCAAACGCCAGATAACTCTCCACCGCCGCAAGCGGCGGCGCGAGAAACAACAGCGCGGTCGCGCGCGACGCATCGCCACGGCGCACCATCCACACGAGCAGTGTCGTTGCGATGCCCGACAGCATCACGATGCCCCACGCCAGCGATACCCACGTCGTCATCGACGGAACGAAGCGGTGTTCGCTTAACGCCATCGCCAGGAAGAACGCAATCAAAGCCGCGCCCGCGTTCTGCACGGCGCTCGCGCTTCGGATATCCGCGCCCGCCAGCGATGTCTTCTGATAGAGCGTCCCCGCCGTAATCGCGACGATCGCCAGCATCGCGACGATCATGACGAACCATTGCGGTGTCGTTGAATGCGCGCCCGCCGCGATCTTCGGCGCAAGCACGAGCGCCACGCCGATCAAACCAACCATCAGTCCGATCCACGCGCGCGCCGATAATCGTTCGCCAAAGAACCGCGCCGCGACGGCTGCTGTCAGCAGCGGCTGCAACGCGCCGAGCAAGGCCATCACGCCTGCGCCCAAACCTTGCGCGACGGCCCAATAACCCAACCCGAGATACACGCCTTGCAGTAAAGCGCCCGCAAAAAGATGCCGCAGCGCCTCACGCCCCGTCGGCCACTTCACGCGCGCCAGAAGCGCGACCACAGCGAACAAAACCGCCGTGCCCGAAAACCGCGCAAGCAAATAAAGATTCGGATCGACATAAGGCGTGATCGCGCGGGCGACGATAAAGCCGGTTGACCAGAGAAACACGAAAACCGGCGCAGCAAGCATCGACAACATAAGCAAGAAGTGTCAAAGAAACGCCGCAGTATCGATGCAAAGCGGCGACACGTCTTGTTCAGACGTGCACTCGGCCAATAGCCCCGCTGAAAAAGTTTTGCCACATAAGGCCGCTAAACTCCACACGACTCCCCATCCATTCACGCGACAAACACGCGACGAACACCGCCAAACGATGCTCGCCGAACAACGCCATCAATACATTCTGACCGAGCTGGACAAGCACGGCGCGCTCGCCGTGGCCGATCTGGTGCGCGCGCTCGATGTCTCGCGCGAAACCGTGCGGCGCGATCTCAACGCGCTTGCCGAACGCGGGCTCGTCACCACGACGCACGGCGGCGCGCTGTCGGTCAGCTGTCGCGAGCCGCACGTCGATGTGCGGGAAGGCGAGAACGCATCGGCGAAACAGCGTATTGGTGCGCGGGCGGCGGCGTTCGTGCCGGATGGCGCGTCCGTCATCATCGATTCGGGGAGCACCACGCAGTTGCTCGCGCGCGCCTTGCAGGACCGGCACAGGCTGAGCGTGTATACGAACGATTGGCGCATCGCCTTGCTGCTCGGGCGGCGCAATGGCAATCGCGTGACCTTGCTGGGCGGCGAGCTGGCCGATCTCGAAGACGCCGCGTTCGGTCTGGATACCGTGCAGCAGCTTTCGCAATATCACGCGGATTTCGCGTTCATCGGCGCGGGCGGCATTACGGGCGACGCGCGTCTCACCGATTACTCGCGCCTCGCCGCCGAAGTGCGCAGCCGCATGATCGCCGCCAGCGCGTGCGCAGTGGTGGTCGCGGATCATTCGAAGTTCGGCGCGGTGACCCCGGTTCGCATTCGCGGTTTCGAATCGGTGCGTTATCTCGTCACCGAAAGCGCGCCCGATAAAGCCTTGCGGCGCGCGTTGACGGCGCGCGGCCCGGAACTCGTCATCGCGTGATTTGATGACTCAGAGCGTGCCCGGATCGCGTCCTTTCGATTCGACGCCCGCCGCCGCCAGCGCCTCGTGCAGCGTCGTAAAAATATTCGATGCCCCGACGATCGCCGTCATCCCATGCCGATCCATATCCGCGCGCAGATACCGGTTCACGCGTCCGAACAGCACGGCGATATCGCGCGTGCGCAGATTCTCGAACAGATCGCTGACGGTGCGCGCGGCCGAATAATCGAGATCGGTGATCGCGCCTGCATCGACGATAAAGAAGCGCAGACCGCCCGGCGCGTTGTCCGCAAGCTGCGCCACTTCCTCGGTAAAGAAATGATCGTTCGCGTAGAACAGGTCCGCGCCGAAGCGATACACGATCAGCCCCGGCGCGGTGATCGTGCCCGGCTTCACGGGCGCGAACTGCCAGCGGCCCGAGGGCGCGGAAGGCGCGAGCATCATGGTATGCGGGCGATAGCTGTGGCGCACGTGGCGCATCAGCGAAAGCGCGACGGCCAGCAGAATGCCTTGCTCGACGCCGATCATCACCACGGCCGCCGCCGTGATCAGCGCGAGATTGAACTCGCCGGGACTTTCCGCGCGGATCTCGCGCAACTGCGGCACGTTGATCAGCCCGAGCGCGATGGTGAACACCACGCCCGCCAGCACGCAATGCGGCAGGTATTGCAGATAGCCGCTCAAAAACAGCAACACGACGATCACCACCGCCGCGAACGCAAGCTGGCCGACCTGACTGCGCGTGCCGGCGCGATCGGCCATGGCGGTTTGCGTCGGACTGCCGTTGACCACGAACGTGCCGGAAAACGCGGCGGCGGCGTTCGCGGCGGCGAGGCCGAGAATGTCGGCGTTGGTATCGACGGATTCGCGGTATTTCTGCGCGAACACGCGCGACGCCGCCGCGCTCTGCGCAATGATCATCACGAAGCACGATGCAGCGGGCGGCAGCAAATCGAGCGCCTGTTGCCAGGTCACATCGGGAAAGCGCAGCGGCGGCAGACCGCCCGCGACGGGACCGAGCAACGTGATGCCGTGCGCGCCGAAATCGAATATCTTGCTCGCCGCGATGCTGCCGATCACCATCACCAGCGGCACCGGCACGCGCGGCACGAAACGCTTCGCCGCGAGAATGACCACAACGATCAGCGCGGTCAGCGAGAGCGTCGGCGCATGCGCGTGAGTGGCGTGTGTGACCACGTAATAGAACTGCGAAAGACTTCGTGACGATGGATACGGCACCGTCATGCCGAACATATCGCCCAGCATGGCGATCGCCACTTGCACGCCGACGCCCGCAAGAAAGCCGACCAGCACCGTGCGCGACAGAAAATCCGCCAGAAAGCCGAGCCGGAAAATGCGCGCGCACAGCAGCATCGCGGCGGTCAGCAGCGCGACCATGCTGGCGAGCATTACGTATTCGGGACTGCCCATCGGCGCCATCGTGGCGACGCGGCTGGAGAAGATCGTCGCGGTCGCGGAATCGGCTGCCACAACCAGATGGCGCGATGCGCCAACCAGCGCGAACGCGGCGATCGGCAATAGCGCGGTGTAAAGGCCCGTGACCGTCGGCATGCCGGCGATGCGCGCGTAGCCGAGCACTTGCGGAATGTCCATCGAGGCGAGCGAAATGCCGGCGAGGGCATCGCGCAGGGCGGCGGCGCGTGTGATCGGAAGAATGCCTTTGAGCAGGCTCGACGGTTTATTCATATCGCTTTGCTGTTGTGACGTGACACGCCCCGGAATCGTGCATCTTACCAACACGCTTTTGCAGATCGTTTCGCGTATCAAGTCTCGATGTGAGCCAACTGCAAGCTTGGCGAAATGTGTCGAATGTTGGCGATACGTGGCGCGTTCACGTCGATGTCACAGAGCTTTGCGATGCTTCGGGCTGAACATCGAACAGGCTGGAAAGGCCTCCACGATTCACCGTTTCCCCGACAAGAGAGACTCAAAATGACTCGCGATCTTCGCCTCGCGCGCAAGCTGTTGCCGACCGTTGCCGCCGCTATCTCGCTGTTCGCCGCGCTGCCCGCGCATGCAGCCGACGCCGTCGTGCTCTACACCGCCGATGGCCTGGAAAATCTCTACAAGGACGTGCTGCCCGCCTTCGAAAAGAAGGAAGGCGTGAAGGTGAATATCGTCACGGCGGGCAGTGGCGAAGTAGTGAATCGTGCGACGGTCGAGAAGGATTCGCCGAAGGCCGACGTGCTCGTGACGCTGCCGCCGTTCATTCAGCAGGCGCAGCAAAACGCGTTGTTGCAGCCGTATCAGAGCGTGAACTACAAGAACGTTCCGGCGATCGCCAAGGCCAACGATGGTTCGTGGGCCACCTTCGTGAACAACTACTTCTCGTTCGCGATCAACCCGGAAGTGACCAAGTCCGCGCCGAAGACTTTTGCTGATCTGCTGCATCCGACTTACAACGGCAAGATCGCGTATTCGAATCCGGCTACCGCGGGCGATGGGATGGCGGTCATCATCCTGACGTCGGCGCTGATGGGCGAAGATCAGGCGTTCACGTATCTGAAGAACCTCGAACAAAGCGCCAAGTTCCACACGAAGGGCACGGGTTATCTCGACGTGCTGCTCTCGCGTAACGAAATCGCCTTCGCGAATGGCGACCTGCAAATGGATCTCGACGATGCCGCCAACGGTGGCCTCTCGATCAAGCCGCTGTTCCTGTCGCACAAGGCTGGCGAAGCGCCGACCACGTTCCAGTTGCCGTACGCGATCGGCCTGATCAAGGGCGGACCGAATCAGGCCGAAGGCAAGAAACTGATCGACTATCTGATGTCCTCCGAAGTGCAGGCGAAGGTGCCGGATATCTACGGTATTCCGGGCCGCACCGATGTGCCGCTCGCAGGCAAGAACGGCGAAGCGGTCAAGCAGGCCATTCACGGCGTCAAGCTGATTCCGGTGGACTGGAATCAGGTGATGGAAAAGAAGGCGGGCTGGACCGAACGTTGGAAGAACGAAGTAATCGGCAATTCGGGCAAGCAGGTAGACGTGGTCAAGCCGAAGTCGTAACGTGAGCGCGCTTCCTAAAACTGCTCATGCGCCCGCTGGTGTTCATATCGATCGGTTGACGGTGCGCTTCGGTGAGCGCACCGTGCTCGACGATTTGTCGCTGAAGATCGAGCGTGGCGAGTTTCTCACCGTGCTCGGGCGCAGCGGCTGCGGCAAGACCACGCTGCTGCGCTTTATCGCCGGTTTCGTGAAGGCAGATGCGCTCGCGGGCAAGCTGAGTATCGCGGGCCGCGATCTGACGCATACCGCGCCGCATCAGCGCAATCTCGGACTGCTGTTTCAGAGCTATGCGCTGTTTCCACATCTGTCCGTATTCGATAACGTCGCCTTCGGTTTGCGTGCGCGCAAGCTGAAATCGAACGAGATCGCACGGCGTGTTGCGGATGCCTTGAAGCTGGTGCAATTGTCCGATGCCGGTCATGTGATGCCCGCGCAATTGTCGGGCGGCATGCAGCAGCGCGTGGCGTTGGCGCGCGCGTTGGTGATCGAACCGGATGTGCTGTTGCTCGATGAACCGCTCTCCGCGCTCGATGCCAACCTGCGTGCTTCCGTGCGCAGCGAATTGAAGGCGCTGCATGAGCGCTTGCCGAATCTGACCATCGTGTGCGTGACGCACGATCAGGACGATGCGCTCGTGCTCTCCGACCGTACGCTCCTGATGCGCGATGGCCGTATCGCGCAACTCGGCACGCCGCGTCAGCTTTACGATACGCCGAACGATGGCTTCGTCGCGCGCTATCTGGGCGCGGCGAATCTGCTGCCGCCGCGCATCGTGTATCCGGTTGGCGATGCGCGATATGAGGAGCGCGAACGTCTCGCGTGCATTCGCCCCGAGCGATTCACCATCGTGCCGCTGGGCGGAGGGCAGTTGCATGGCACGGTGGCATCGGTCGAATGGTATGGCGCGGCGCTGTCCATCTCCGTCACGCTCGATGCCATGCCGAACGAACCCGTGCTCGTTACCGCGCAGCGCGGCCACCATCGCATGCCTGACAAAGGCTCGCGCGTTTCACTTCGCTTCGAGGCTGACGATGTCGTCCTTGTTCGTCCCTGAGAGCATCGCGCGCGACGATCGCCACGTCGTCACCGATGCCGAACTCGATGCGCAATTCGCCGCGCATGCGCAGGCCGCGAAGCGTCGCGAACGCGCGGCGAACTGGCATCTGCTGTTTATTCTCGTCGTGGTGCTCGGGCCGCTGGTGGTGTATCCGCTGGCGCGCATGGTACTGCTGAGTTTCAGCGGGCCGCATGGTTTGTCGGTGCATGCGTATGCGGCGTTTTTCGGCAATCCGGAGACGCGCGGCGTGATCGGCACGACGCTTGGCATTCTGTTTGCGAGTGCATCGCTTGCGTCGGTGTTGGGCGTTGCTTTGGCATCCTTGCTATTTTTCAGGCCGTTCGCGGGCGCGAAACTGCTTACGCGTTTTCTTGAGCTTTTCGTCGCGTTCCCTTCGTTTCTGGTCGCGTTCACGCTGATCTTTTTGTACGGCTCGCAAGGTTCGGTGAGTATCGGCTTGCAGCGTTTGTTTTCGCTCGATTCCCCGCCGATGGACTTCCTCTTCGGCATCGGCGGCGTGATTCTCGCGGAAGTCGTGTTCTATGCGCCGTTCGTGGTGCGGCCGACGCTGGCATCGTATGCAACGCTCGATATGCGTCTGATCGAAGCCGCGCGCAGCCTCGGCGCGAATGGCTGGATGGTCGCGTTCAAGGTGATTCTGCCGCTCGCGTGGCCGGGCATCGCGGCGGGCACGATTCTGTGCTTTCTGCTCACACTGAACGAGTTCGGCATTCTGCTCGTGCTCGGCAGCGCGCATCTGATTACCTTGCCGATCGCGATTTATAGCGCGGCAACCGTCGATCTCGATCTGCCGACGGCAGCGGCGGGTTCCGTCGTCATGTTGCTGATGTCTTTATCGCTGTACGCGCTGTATCGGCGTGTGAATCGCAAAACAGGATCGCGCTGACATGCAGCTTTCGGCTTCCATTTTCCGCTTATTCCGTTTCTCGTCGATGATGCGTCACGCGCTCACCGCGCTGATGGCCTTCGCGTGCTTCTGGCTGTTCGTGCTGCCGGTGATCGTGGTGGCGCTGTCGAGCGTGGCCTCGCACTGGTCCGGCACGATCTTTCCCGATGGCTTCAGCCTGCGCTGGTTCCAGCGTCTAGGTTCGAGCGATTTCGATGCCATTACCACGAGCCTGCAAGTGGGCTTCGGTGTCGCGATCATCGGCACCATGTTGGGTCTGTGGCTCGCGCTGGCGCTCGAAGGGCGCGACCGGCGCGGTATCGGCGCATTGGTCGATGCGGTCGCGATGCTCGGCAACGGCGTGCCGAGCGTGGTGCTCGGGCTGGCCGTGCTGATCGCGTATCACAAGAAGCCGCTGGATTTGTCGGGATCGGCGGCGATCGTGGTGCTGGTGCAACTCGCGCTCGTGCTGCCGTTCTGCTATCGATGCGCCGCCGCCGCGCTTCGTCCCGAACTTACCGTGCTGCGTGAAGCCGCTGCAAGTCTGGGCGCGCCGCCGCGCATGGTGCTCTTGCGTGTGGTGCTTCCACAACTCGTGCCCGCGATTCGTGCTTCGCTGGCGCTGGGTTTTGCGCTGTCGCTCGGCGAATTGGGCGCAACGCTTACCGTTTATCCGCCGGGATTCGCGACCGTGCCGATCGTCGTGGTCGGACAGGTCAATCGCGGCTATTACTTGCCTGCATCGGCTTTGTCGTTGATTTTATTGGGCGTGTCTCTTGCGGCGTTGCTGTTGATCGCCGTGAAAGTGCCGCGTCAAATAAAGTAGCAAGACAAACTCCACAAAAGCCACGGGCGGTATCGTCAGAAAGCCAAAATAATTTTTACCGATGCCACCGTGCGCACCAACGAGGCGCGCCGCGCGCCTGTCATACCAAAAAAAATAAAAGTGGCGTAACCTGCTCATTCAAACGAAGGCCGCATCAAAGTGCCACGAGGCTTGTCTCGCCTCGACCTGTTCGACTCACAGACTCATAGAAAACTGAACTCCCGGCACGCTTTCGCGGTCGTTGCATATGTTGCAAACACCGGAGGTTTCGATGACGATGACATCCGTCGACCTGGAATTCGACCAGCTCAACAGTACCGTCGATGCGCTCAGGCGCTCGATTTCGAACCGCCTGATGTACGGCGTCGGCAAGGACGCGGTCACCGCGCAGCCGCGCGATTGGCTACATGCGGTCGAACTCGCGGTGCGCGACCGGCTTGTCGCGCGATGGATGCGCACCACGCGCATGCAGTACGAACAGGACGTCAAGCGCGTCTACTACTTGTCGATGGAGTTTCTGATCGGCCGGACCTTCAGCAATGCGCTGCTCGCGCTCGGTATCTACGGCGAAGTGAAAGAAGCGCTTTCGGGGCTGGGTATCGATCTGGCATCGCTCGAAGATCTCGAACCGGATGCCGCGCTCGGCAACGGCGGTCTCGGGCGTCTTGCCGCCTGCTTTCTCGATTCGATGGCAACGGTCGGCGTGCCCGGTTTCGGCTACGGCATCCGCTATGAATACGGCATGTTCAGGCAGACCATCGTCGATGGCAACCAGGTCGAAATGCCCGATTACTGGCTGCGCGCGGGCAATCCGTGGGAGTTTCCGCGCCCTGAAGTGACGTACACGGTGCACTTCGGCGGACGCACGGTGCAGCATGGCGACAGCACCGAATGGATCGACACCGAACGCATCAACGCGATGGCCTACGACACGGTCATTCCCGGCTTCGCTACGACCGCAACCAACACGCTGCGCCTCTGGTCCGCACGCGCCACCGACGAGTTCGATCTCTCCGCGTTCAATCAGGGCGACTATCGCCGCGCGGTGGAAGCGAAGAACACGTCGGAGCATGTATCGCGCTTGCTGTATCCGGATGATTCGACGCAAGCGGGGCGCGAGTTGCGTCTGCGTCAGGAATACTTCTTCGTCTCCGCGACGATGCAGGATTTGATCCGCCGTTATCAGCGCACGCATACGCATTTCGGGCGGCTCGCGGAAAAGGTCGCGGTGCATCTGAATGACACGCATCCGGTTTTGGCGATTCCCGAACTTATGCGTTTGCTGGTGGATGAACATCAGTTGCCGTGGGACAAGGCGTGGAAGCTGATCCAGCAAATGTTCTCGTACACGAACCACACTTTAATGCCCGAGGCGTTGGAAACGTGGGACGTGGAAATGCTCGCGCGTTTGTTGCCGCGTCACCTCGAAATCATCTTCGAGATCAACGCGCAGTTCCTCAAGCAAGTGACCGAGAAATTCGGCCGCGACGTCGAACTGATCCGCCGCATTTCTCTCGTCGATGAATACGGTCAGCGCCGCGTGCGCATGGCGCATCTGGCGATCGTGGCAAGTCATAAGGTGAACGGAGTATCGAAGCTGCATTCGCAATTGATGGTGCAGAACATCTTCTCCGATTTCGCGCGAATGTATCCGGAGCGCTTCACCAATGTGACGAACGGCATCACGCCGCGCCGATGGCTGGCGCAGGCGAGTCCGTCGCTGTCATCGCTGATCGACAAGCGTTTGGGCACGCGCTGGCGCACCGATTTGTTCGAACTGGGCCGCCTGCGCGAATGGCGCGACGATCCCGAGTTCCGTCAGGCCTTCCACGATGCCAAGTTCGCCAACAAGCTGCGTCTGGTGGAACGCGCCAAACGCGATATGAACGCGATCATCAATCCCGAAGCGCTGTTCGATTTGCAGGTCAAGCGCATTCACGAATACAAGCGGCAACTGCTGAACATTCTCTACGTGATCGTGCGATACAACCGTATTCGCGAGAATCCGCAGGAGGACTGGACGCCGCGTGTGGTGATGTTCGCGGGCAAGGCGGCTTCCGCCTACAAGATGGCAAAGAGCATCATCAAGCTGATCAACGATGTGTCGAAGAAGATCAATTCCGATCCGCTCGTGGGTGATCGGCTGAAGGTTGGCTTCGTGCCGAACTACGGCGTAAGCGTGGCAGAACTGATTATTCCGGCCGCCGATCTTTCCGAGCAGATTTCGATGGCGGGCACGGAAGCATCGGGCACCGGCAATATGAAGCTGGCGTTGAACGGCGCGCTGACCATCGGCACGCTGGATGGCGCGAACATCGAAATTTGCGATGCAGTCGGGCGCGAGAATATCTTTATCTTCGGCAATACAACGGATGAGATCGAATCGCTGCGGGCGGCGGGGTATCGGCCGAGACAGATTTACGAGAGCAATCCTGAGTTGAAGGTCGCGCTCGATCAGATTCGGTTAGGGCATTTTTCGCCGGAAGAACCGCACCGTTTCTACGATATCTTCCATACGCTGGTGGACTGGGGCGATCACTATATGGTGCTCGCCGACTTCGAGAGCTTCGACAAGACGCAGACCGAAGTCGATCTGAAGTATCGCGACAAGGATGCGTGGACGAAGAGCACGATAGAAAACGTCGCGGGTATGGGCATTTTCTCGTCGGATCGCACGATTGCCGAGTATGCGCGCGATATCTGGCACGTCGAGCCGTTGCAGATCGGCTGATGTCAGCGCCGCGTGATGCGTGTCACGCGGCCGAGCGTTGCTTGCGGAAAATGCGTCGTGAGGACAGCAATGACATCGTTGATGTCGTCGCTGTCCGTTTCGACGTAGAGCGTGCTGCAATCGTGAAGGCGGTTCGTCGAGGTGACGTAGGCGTGCGTGCCCGCGCCGAATGCGTAGCCGAGCATATCGCGCGCGGGTGATGAATCCAGACCGGGAACTGTCAAATCGAAGGCGACGCAGTGGCGTGCGTGGGGAAGGGCGGGCGAATCGAAGGTTCGGTACATCGATCAAAGCCGCGCGACGGCGGCTCGCAGTCAAGACCTGTGCACTGTAGCGCCGCCGGGCTAAACGCCTTGCTAAAGACGCGCTTTGCGGCGTAAAAACCGCATCAAAATCACGCCTGCGGTTTCGGCGCTGCCGATGCCGCCGCGTGCTTCGCGATAGCTTCCGTGACCAACGCGGCGACCATATCGGCGAAATCCTGATCCTTCGTGATAAGCACTTCGCGCTCGCCATCGGGCGTGTCCGCCATCAATTGATAGATCACGTCCTGCGTGATCCACGTCAGATAACCGACCACCACCATCATCACGCCGAGCACCAGCGCCGCGCCCGAGCCGGTGACGACGCCCGCGCCCAGCGCCACTGCGCCGATCAGCGCCAGCGCTACGGGCAAGGTCTTCTTGCGCTCGATTTTCACGACGCGCGCGGCGCGCAGCTCGCGCAACGGAATCATCTGGCCCGATGCCGACAGGCCCGCGCGCGACAGCGTGACGCCACGTTCGTTAAAAGGTGTGTTCATGAAATCTTCAAATCCGGAGTGAGCCGCGTAGGTTACCAGACCGACGTGGCGGCCTCCACGTGACGGCTATTTATTTCAAATCGGCGGAAAGATAAATATCAAATAATGCCGATTTTCAGTTCTGGCGCGCGGCACAAATCTGGTGGTTTTGTTTCGGCTGATTCCCGAATGAAAGCCCGATTTATTATTCAGGTTTACATGCTCATGAAAGCATCGGCGCGATTGAATTCATAATATCGCTGGACTTCGATTTATCAATCGACCATTCTGAATTGAAGGTTGCAGTCATCCGATTTTAAATACCGCGGGTTCACGATTTATATATCGTGATTTCCTGATTCGAAAATGTGGTTTCGAGCCATTCTTTTCGATACGGAACTGACTGACGCCTATCCCGCTTGAATTAGCAGGCTGACCTGAAGCCGTCTCCGCGAGACAGGCAATGGACTCGCTCGGCCTCCCGTTCCGGCGCTCTCGTTTCTCGATTCTAAAGGCGTGTCTTTCCGTTTCAAGCATATCCAGAAAGGTGAAGAGAATGAAAAAATCATATCGGACGATTTGGAATGACGTATGTCGCGCCTGGGTGGCGGTTTCAGAGATCGTCGTTGTATGCGGTGCGCGGTGTGGAAATGTGATTATGTCGTGTGCGCGCCGTCCGAAAATGTCGATATTCAGAAAGCGATTGGCGTTAGCTCTTTTTACGCTATTGTTTTCCGGCGCCGCACACGCAGTGACAGGCTTTTACGTCAACGACAATGGCGATACGGCGTGTTACGGCATCGTAGATGGCGGCACGACTAGAGTGATATCGTCGTCCGCCACCTGCAACACGACCAACACGACCACCGTGATGACCAACAGCGGAATGATGGTCGTCGGCGGCGTGCAGGGCGCAGGTTCGATCGGCGGCTTGCCGACCTCGATAGGCGGCGTGACCACAGCGGGCGGATCGACCGCGAATACGTACGGCTTCTACGTGCTGAACAACGGTGCGTACATCAACGGAACCACGAACGGGACGCAAATTATCGGGGGGTTGCGAGCATTTCGGGGCTGGCGTCGCTGGACGGCGGTGCATCGCTCAATAACCAGAAGATCACGAACCTCGCGCCGGGCACAGCGCTGACGGACGCGGTGAACGTATCGCAACTGAACGCGGCGGTCGCAGCCGGCGAGACGCATTACTACAGCGTCAACGATGGCGGTACGCAGGGCGGCAACTTCGCTAACGATGGCGCGACGGCGTTGAATGCGATTGCGGCGGGCGTCGGTGCAGCGGCGAGCGGCGCGGGATCGGTGGTGATGGGCAGCGGCGCGTCGGACAACGGCAACGCGAACGCGACGGTATTGGGCGGCGGCGCGAGTATCGCGGCGGGCGTGGCGGGAAGCAATGTCGCGCTGGGGCAAGGGTCGAGCGTACGCGACGAATCAGGCCGTCGATGCCGTGAGCGCGACAGCGTCCGAAGGCTGGAAGCTCACGGCACAAGGCGCGAACGGCACGACCGTATCGCCGGGTGCGACGGTCGATTTGAATAACGCGGACGGCAATCTGGTCGTCAGCAAGACCGCAGCGAACAACGACGTCACGTTCAATCTCGCGCCGAATATCGCACTCACGAGCGTGACGACGGGCAACGCGAAACTCGACACCAGCGGTTTGATCATCCAAGGCGGTCCGAGCGTGACGACATCGGGTATCAACGCGGCGGGCGCGAAGATAAGCAACGTGCAGGCAGGCACCGCATCGACGGATGCAGTCAACGTATCGCAACTGAACGCGGTGGTCGCGAGCGGCGAAACGCACTACTACAGCGTCAACGATGGCGGTACGCAGGGCGGCAACTTCGCCAACGACGGCGCGACGGGACTGAACGCGATTGCGGCGGGCGTCGGTGCATCGGCGAGCGGCGCGGGGTCGGTCGTGATGGGCAGCGGCGCGTCCGATCACGGCAACGCGAACGCCACCATAGTGGGCGACGGCGCGAGCATCGCGGCGGGCGTAACGGGAAGCAATGTCGCGCTGGGGCAAGGGTCGAGCGTGACGTCCGCAGCGGTATCGACGTCCAACGCGATTATTGATGGGCAAAGTTATTCGTTCGCGGGTGCGACACCAGAGGGCGTGGTCAGCGTGGGCGCGTCTGGCGTGACGAGACAAATCACGAACGTGGCGGCGGGGCAGTTATCGGCGGCATCGACGGATGCGGTGAACGGCTCGCAACTGTACGCGACGAATCAGGCGATCCAGGCGGCGAACAGCATGGCGTCCGAAGGCTGGAACCTGCAGGCGCAAGGCGCGAACGGCACCAACGTCGCGCCGGGCGCGACCGTGAATCTGACCAATAGCGATGGCAACGTCGTCATCAGCAAGACCACCGCCAATAACGATGTCACCTTCAATCTCGCGCCGAACCTCACGCTCTCGAGCGTGACCACCGGAAACACGACGCTGAATACCAACGGTCTGAGCATCCTGAACGGACCGAGCGTGACGACATCGGGCATCGACGCGGCGGGCGCGAAGATCATCGGCGTGGCGGCGGGCACGGCATCGACGGATGCCGTCAACCTCGCGCAACTGAACGCTGCGGTCGCCAGCACGGAAACCCACTACTACAGCGTGAACGATGGCGGCACGCAGGGCGGCAACTTCGCCAACAACGGCGCGACAGGTTTGAACGCGCTGGCGGCGGGTGTCGGCGCGCAAGCCGAATCAAGCGGTGCGGTGGCGATCGGCTCGCAAGCGCAAGTGTCCGTTGCGGGCGGCGTCGCGATTGGCGAGGGATCGGTTTCGGATCGGCCCATCGCGCCCGCACAGGGCACGATTCCCAACGGCGGCACGCACGCCATTCCGTTCAATACGTCCGACGAAACCTTGCTGGGCGCGGTGTCGTTCGGCAGCGCGACGGGCGCGAGTTATCGGCAACTCACGAATGTCGCCGATGGCACGGCCCAGCAAGACGCCGTGACGATCCGCCAACTCGCGGGCGCGCTCGACTCGTTTGCGGTAACCGGAACCGAATACTTCCATGTCAATTCGACGCTAGCCGATTCGCTGGCGATCGGCTCGCAATCAGTCGCGGTCGGACCGACGACGGTCGTCAATGGCGATTTCGGCGTGGGTATCGGCGATGGCGCAATCGTCGATAGCACTGCGCCGGGCGGCGTGGGCATCGGCGAGGATGCGCACGCGGCACAGGCCGATGCCATCGCCATCGGCAGCGGCAGCACGGCCTCGGGCGCGCAGTCGATCGCTTCCGGCGCGAACGCGCACGCGAGCGGCGCGGCCAGCCTCGCGTTGGGTTCGGGCGCGCAGAGCAGCGCCGCCGATGCCCTGGCGATCGGCGCGGGCGCGAATGCGTCGTTCGTCAACAGCATTGCGCTGGGCGCGGGATCGGCCACGCTGGTCGGGCCGCTGGCGAATTACACCGCGTTTGGACTGAGCGGGCAGCAGACATCGTCAGGAGAATTGAATATCGGCAATCGGCAGATCACGGGGCTTGCTGCGGGCGCGACCGCCGGGGATGCCGTCAACGTCGCGCAGCTTCAGGCCGTGCAGGCGCAACTCGCGCAGCAAATCGCCGATATCAACGCCGGCGGCAATTCCGGCGGCAATGGCACGCCGATGTTCGTCGCCAACACGAGCACGACATCGGCCACGCCTGCCGCGACGGGCAAGGGCGCGGCGGCGGGCGGCGCGGGCGCGGTGGCGTCGGGTGCGGACAGCACGGCGATCGGCAGCGGATCGCAGGCGAGTGCGGCGGGTTCGACGGCGATCGGCAATGCGGCCGTCTCGACCGGCGCAAATTCGATCGCGCTCGGCGCAAGCAGCCGGGACGATGGCCGCGCCAATGTCGTATCGGTAGGATCGGACGGCAGCGACCGGCAAATTTCCCACGTCGCGGCGGGCACGCAAGCGGACGACGCGGTCAACGTGTCGCAACTCAATGCCAGCTTGGCGCAAGCCAACGCCTACACCGATCAGCGCTTCAACCAGGTGCAGCAGGGCATCACGGATCTCGCCCGCAACGCCTATTCGGGCATCGCCGCCGCCACCGCAATGACGATGATCCCGGAAGCCGACGCCGGCAAGACCATGTCGATCGGCATCGGCACGGGCGGATATCGCGGCTATCAGGCCGTCGCGCTGGGCGGCAACGCGCGCATCAACCCGAACCTCAAGCTCAAGGCCGGCATGTCGGTGACGTCGGGCGGACTGGTGTTCGGCGTGGGCGCAGGCGTGCAGTGGTAGGCCGCAGCGACCCAATACTTGTGTATCGTAAAAAAACGATATATGATTCGTTTTAAGACGATTTGAAACGGATCGCTTTTTGACTCCGTTCCCGGCCGTCAACCGTACCTGCACTGAAATGGACATCGACGCTATTCACAAAGCCCTCGCCAACCCCCTTCGCCGTGAGATTCTCGAATGGCTGAAGGAGCCTGAGCGGCATTTCCCTGAACAGGAATTGCCGCACGTGCATGGCGTCTGCGCGGGCCAGATCGATGGGCGCTGCGGCATGTCGCAGTCCACCGTTTCGGCGCATCTTTCGACTTTGCACAAGGCCGGTCTGGTCACCACCAAGCGCGTCGGACAATGGGTGTTCTTCAAGCGCGATGAAGCGGTGATTCAGGCGTTCCGCGATTCCGTCGGCAATCTCTGAGCGCGTGATTTTTCGCATCGGCTGATACTTTCAATTTAATTAGGATACCGTTACATGGCTAATCTATTCGATCCGCTTCAGGTCGGCGCATTGACGCTCAAGAACCGCATTGTGATGGCGCCGCTCACGCGTCAGCGCGCAGGCGACGTGCGTGTGCCGAACGCGCTGATGGCGCAGTACTACGCGGACCGCGCATCGGCCGGTCTGATTCTGAGCGAAGCGACGTCGGTGACGCCGCAAGGCGTCGGTTATGCCGACACGCCGGGCATCTGGTCCGACGAACAAGTCGAAGGCTGGAAGCAGGTCACCAAGGCCGTGCACGATGCGGGCGGCAAGATCATGCTGCAACTGTGGCACGTGGGCCGTGTATCGGATCCGGTGTTTCTGAACGGTGAATTGCCGGTTGCGCCGAGCGCGATCGCGCCGCAAGGACACGTGAGCCTGGTGCGTCCGCAGCGCGCATACGTGACGCCGCGCGCGCTCGAACTCGATGAAATCGCTGGCGTGGTGGCGGCGTATCGCAAGGGCGCGGAAAACGCGAAGCGCGCCGGTTTCGATGGCGTGCAGGTGCACGGCGCGAATGGTTATCTGCTCGATCAATTCTTGCAGGACAGCACCAACGTGCGCACGGATGCCTACGGCGGCTCGATCGAAAACCGTGCGCGCTTGCTGCTCGAAGTGGTGGATCAATGTATCGATGTGTGGGGCGCGGATCGCGTGGGCGTGCATCTTGCGCCGCGCGCCGATTCGCACACGATGGGCGACAGCGATCGCGCCGCAACGTTCGGTTATGTCGCAGGCGAGTTGGGCAAGCGCAAGATCGCGTTTATCGCGGCGCGTGAGCACGAGGCATCGGATAGTCTCGGACCGCAACTGAAGAAGGCGTTCGGCGGGGTTTATATCGCGAACGAAGGCTTCACGAAGGACAGCGCAGAAGCGATCATCGAACGCGGTGATGCGGATGCGGTGGCGTGGGGCAAGCCGTTTATCGCCAATTCGGATCTGGTGCGCCGGTTCGAACTGGACGCGCCGCTGAATGATTGGGACACGAGCACGTTCTATGCGCCGGGCGCGAAGGGTTATACGGATTATCCGTTGCTGGAGACGGCGGAGTAAGGCGTTTCAAAGCACTCGGGCAGTGAGGAAACAGCGGCTTCGGCCGCTGTTTTTTTGTGCGCGACGCCTCTCCAGCATTCGCTGCAATGATCGCCGCGCACCAGCGACTCGGCGGAAACAATCGATTTTTCATTCAACGCTGCGGCAAAAATAGTGTATTGGTGCGATAAGCCCGATCGCGGTGCGTGTCACGAAGACGCGTCCGCATCCGCGTCATCGTCTGGACGACCCCGCTGTCGCAGTCCGCTGTCGCAGTCCGCTGTCGCAGTGATTGATACGGGCGTCATGGATCAATGGTCATTCATTCCCCTGGTTTCATCCTCGCCGTTATAAGCACGCGTGAGGTTCGTTCCGCGAAGGAGTGCATATGTCATGGTTCACCGCAACGCTGCGCAGTTATCCTGAAATCGCCGTGTTTCTCTCGCTGGGCATCGGTTATTGGGTCGGCGCGAAAAGCTTCAAAGGCTTCAGCTTAGGCGCGGTCACCGCGACACTGCTCGCGGCCATCGCCATCGGGCAGCTTGGCATCACCATCTCGCCGAACGTCAAATCCGTCTTCTTTCTGATGTTCCTCTTCGCCGTAGGCTATGGCGTCGGGCCGCAGTTCGTGCGCGGTATCGCGAAAGACGGGCTGCCGCAGGCGATTTTCTCAGTGATCCTCTGCGTGCTGTGCCTCGCCGCGCCTTATCTGGCCGCGAAAGTCGCGGGATACGACGTCGGATCGGCGGCGGGATTGTTCGCAGGCTCGCAGACCATTTCCGCGTCGATGGGCCTCGCCACCGACGCCATCAACCGTCTCGGCCTGCCGCCCGATCAGGCCAAGCCGCTGCTCGATGCCATGCCCACGGCCTACGCCGTCACGTATATCTACGGCACCATCGGCTCCGCGCTGATTCTGGCGATGCTCGGGCCGAAGCTGCTCGGCATCGACCTGGTGCAAGCGTGTAAGGAATACGAAGAAAAAATGGGCGGCGCGGCGACGTCGGGCGGCGGCGCGCTCGCCTGGCATGAGTTCTCGCTGCGGGCGTATCGCGTGGAGGCGGGCGGGCGCGTGGCCGGGCTGACGGTCGGGCAGGCCGAAGCGCTCGAACCGGCGGGCGTGCGGCTTTTCATCGAACGAATTCGGCGCGGCGGCACGATCGACGAAGCTAAGATCGACGATGTCCTGCAACCCGGCGATGTCGTCGCTGTCGCGGGGAAGCGCGAGCAACTCGTCGATATTCTCGGCGGCGTCGCGCACGAAGTGGACGATCCCGAATTGCTCGCGGTGCCGGTGGAAGGCGTCGATATTTACATCACGAGTAAAGCGGTCGAAGGGAAAACGCTCGCCGAACTCGCGCAACTGCCGGGCGCGCGCGGCGTGTTTATCCGCAAGATCAAGCGCGGCGCGACCGAAACGCCCATTCCCGTGCTGCCCGCGACCAAGCTGCATCGCGGCGATACGGTCACGCTGGTCGGCCGTACGCAGGACACGACTGCGGTGGCAAAGCAAGTCGGCGTGATCGACCGCCCGACCGATATCGCCGATATGGCGTTCACCGGTCTCGCCATCACGCTCGGCGCGCTGATCGGCGCAATCGTGATCCGCGCGGGCGGCATTCCAATCACGCTCTCGACGGCGGGCGGCGCGCTGATCGCGGGCATCGTGTTCGGCTGGCTGCGCGCGATTCATCCGACCTTCGGGCGCATTCCGTCTCCCACATTGTGGTTCATGAATTCGGTCGGGCTGAACGTGTTTATCGCCGTGGTGGGCATCACGGCGGGGCCGGGCTTCGTCGCGGGCTTGCAGAAGCTCGGCGTGAGCCTGTTCTTGTGGGGGATTTTCGCGTCGTCAGTACCGCTGATCATCGGCATGTATATCGCCAAATACATTTTCAGGTTCGATCCCGCGCTGCTGCTCGGCATTTGCGCGGGCGCGCGCACCACGACGGCCGCGCTCGGCATGTTGTGCGATGCTGCCAAGAGTCAGGTTCCCGGTCTCGGCTACACCGTCACCTATGCCGTCGGCAACACGCTGCTGACGATCTGGGGAATGGTGATGGTCATGCTGCTCAGTTGATCCCGATCTCGTTCTCTTTCATCGAAAACCTTTCCGGAGGTGTCGGATGTCCAAGTCCTCGAAATCCAGTCTCGACGATCGCGCCGCCACGGCCGCGCTCAGTCCGTTCGAACTGAAGGACGAACTTATCAAGGCGGCAGGCGGCGGCGTGGTGGAACGCCCGGCGAATCTCGCCATGCTCAACGCGGGGCGCGGCAATCCGAACTTTCTTGCGACCGTGCCGCGTCATGGCTTCTGGCAACTCGGCCTCTTCGCGATGCGCGAATCCGAGCGTTCTTTCGCGTATATGCCGGAAGGTGTAGGCGGATTTCCGAAGCGCGAGGGCATAGAAGAGCGCTTCGAAATCTTTGCGCGCGAGTTCAAGGGCACGCCGGGCATCGCGTTTCTGGCGGGCGCGGTGTCGTATGTGCGCGATCAACTCGGCCTGAACGCGGCGGATTTTCTGTATGAGATGTGCGAGGGCATACTCGCGTCGAACTATCCGGTGCCGGATCGGATGCTGAAGTTGTCGGAGATTATCGTGGCGCAATATCTGCGGCGCGAGATGATCGGCAAGCATCCGTTCGTTGGTAAATTCGATACCTTCGCGGTCGAAGGCGGCACCGCCGCCATGACCTATATCTTCAATACCATGCGCGAGAATTTCCTGATCAGCGCAGGCGATACCATCGCGCTCGGCAGGCCGATTTTCACGCCGTATATCGAGATTCCGCACCTCAACGACTACAAGCTCAACGTGGTGAATCTGGACGCGAGCGTCGAAAATAACTGGCAGTACTCAAAGAAGGAACTCGACAAACTGCGCGACAAGAAAGTGAAGGCGTTCTTTCTCGTCAACCCGAGCAATCCGCCGTCCGTCAAAATGGACGATGCCAGCCTTCAATACATTGCGGAGATCGTCAAAGAGCGGCCCGATCTCATTCTCCTCACCGACGATGTCTACGGCACCTTCGCCGACGACTTCGTTTCGCTTTTCGCGTTATGCCCGAAAAACACCATCCTCGTGTATTCGTACTCGAAGTATTTCGGCGCGACGGGATGGCGGCTCGGCGCCATCGCCACGCATGAAGACAATATCTTCGATGAACTGATCGCCGCGCTGCCGAAGGACAAGAAAGCGGTGCTGCACGAACGCTACGAATCCATCACGACGGAGCCGGACAAGCTCAAGTTTATCGATCGTCTGGTGGCGGACAGCCGCACGGTC
>NZ_JAQFVG010000248.1:36476-197243 GCF_029439455.1 Caballeronia sp. BR00000012568055
GTACAAGAACGCGCTCAAGCGGCTGATCCGCAATCGCAAGCAGGCGCTGTATCGCGAGATCGGCATCGCGATGGAAGAAAAGGAGGACGTGAATCAGGTCGATTACTACACCATCCTCGATCTCGAATATATGGGAACGCGCGCGCACGGGCGCGAGTTCGTCGATTGGGTATTGAAAAATACTCAGCCATCCGAAATGTTATTCGAGCTGGCGAAGGAAGCGCGCGTGGTGCTGTTGCCGGGGAAGGGCTTCGGCACGCCGCATCCGTCGGGACGTGTGTCGCTGGCCAATCTGAACGAAAGCGACTATATGCAGATCGGCAAATCGATCCGGAAGCTGATGGATCGTTATGTCGAGCGATACAACAAAGAGGCCGGAAAGAAATCGAAGTAGAAGTAAAAACGGGCCGCTTCGAAAAGCGGCCCGTTTCGTTTCAAGCGAATCTCAAGCTTTAAGCGCGATGCTTAGAACTTATGACGGATGCCCACGCGGAATGCGAGCTGGTTGTCTTCGCCGTTACCCGACACGCCGAAGTAGCTCGTTGCCGAACCGATCTGCGCTTGCAGGTCGCCGTTCGCGCTGTTGTGGCCAGCAGCACGTTGGTACACGCCGAGCACATACACGTCGGTACGCTTGGACAGCGCGTAGTCGGCGCTCAGGTCAACCTGATGCCAGTGACCGTTGCCCGAACCGTTGAAGCCCATGTACGTGTAGCCAGCGCCTGCCGTGATAGCCGGCGTGATCGCGTACTTGCCGCCGATATCGAACGAGTTCAGCTTGGTGCTGCCCAGCGTGATCGGGGAGATCAACGTGTTCGTCCACAGACCGAAGACCGTGGCTGCGCCGAACGTGTAGTTCGCGCCGATACCGAACGTGCGCAGATCCTTCACGTTGGTGATGACGTCGTTGGCCAGATTGGTCGTGAAGGCCGGCGTCGACGAACCCGGATAGTGGATGTCCGTGTACGCTGCGCCGATGCCCAGCGGACCCGCCTTGTAGTTCAGGCCGAAGCTGTAGGCACGCGAGGAGCCAGCCGTCGTCGAACCGGCGAATGCGCCAGCCTGGTTCGAGAAGCCGTACATCGCGCCGAACGTCACGCCGTAGAAGCTCGCGCTGCTGAACTTCACGGAGTTGTTGATACGGCTCGACGTCAGTTGGTCGATATCGTTGATGTGGTAAGCGTAGTTGCCCGCGACGGTCTGGCCGCCGATCGAGTATGCGCCACCGAGGTAATCGGTCGAGAACGAGTATTGACGGCCGAAGGTCACCGAGCCGACGTCGTTCTTCGAAATACCGACATATGCCTGACGGCCGAATTCAGCGCCGCCCTGGCCCAGCGTGCCGTTGCCGCTGTTGAAGCCGTTTTCCAACGTGAAGATGGCCTTCAGACCGCCACCGAGGTCTTCTGCGCCCTTCAGGCCCCAACGGCTGCCTTGCGCAACGCCGTCGTCGTACTTGAACAGGCGATTGCCGCCGCCCGTACCGGCCGGTGCGGACGCGCTGTTGTTTGCGTAGCTGATACCGGCATCGATGATGCCGTACAGGGTCACGCTGCTTTGTGCGTGAGCGGAGGTTGCGGCGAGGGCGGCAAAGGCGGCGAGCGCGGCGGTCGCCAAAAGATTCTTCTTCAAAACAAGCTCCGTGAGTTGGTTCGCGGTGTGTGGTCGTTGTTTTCGTCAGCGTATGTCTGCGATGCGTCGCGCTCTTTTGGCGCGTGGCAGCGACGGGCCGGAATGTAACTTTTGCTTAAGACAGAACCGTGACAGAGCTTTCTACGTGCTTGCGTTGTGTCGCGAGTGCAACAGGGCTAGCGCAACGGCAGCGCTTGTGCATGTGACGTATCCTCGGGTTTTCTTTCACCGCGAGAGATGTTATGGACGAGCAGGGAATACTCGATCTGGAAGCGCGTTTGAAGGACGCGATGCTGGCATCGAATGTGGAAGCGCTAGACACCTTGCTCGCCGACGATCTCTCTTTCGTCGATGCGACGGCCAAGCTCTGGAGCAAGGCCGATGATCTGAACGGGCATCGCTACGGCGTGCAGCGGATCGATCGGCTGGACGTGGAGGAGCAGAGCGTGCGCGTGTACGGCGCGTTCGCCGTCACGGTGACGCGCGTAGCGATATCCGGTACTTTCGCGGGCGCGCCGTTCGCGGGCAGCTTGCGCTACACGCGAACGTGGGGGCGAAGTCGGCGGGGCGTGGAAAGTCGTGGCCGCGCAATGCGGCCTAGTGTCTTTCTAGACCTTTTTACGCCGATAGTAACGACCCCGTGCGAAACGCCTTCGCGCCCGCGATGCGCGCCACCTCCAGTCCCGCCGTGGCGAAGCGGGTGATGTGGCGCGCGTACATCACGCCGGACGTGGTGCACTTGAGCGTGGTCACGGTATCGGTGAGCGGATCGACGACATCGGCGATGGCTTCACCCGCTTCGATGTACGCGCCGACCTGCGCGCGGAACACCAGCACGCCGGACACGGGCGCGACGATCGGCTCCGCGCCCGCGAGCGGCGTGGCCGGATGCGCGAGCGGTGGCAAGTCGGGCACGGGCGCATCGATCACGCCGCGCCGGATCAGATAATTGACGATGCCCTGCGCGTCCTTCTCCGCCAGTTCGTACGACACATCGTGCTGGCTGCGCAATTCCACCGTCACGGAGATGCCGCCGTTCGGGATCGGATAGCGCTCGCCGTGCTTCTGACGCAAATCCGACCAGCAGAAGCTGTGAATCTCGTCGAACGGATTGCCGACGGAGTTCAGCGCGAGCAGCGATGCCTGGGCATCGAGGTAACGCGCCAGCGGCTCCACTTCTTCCCAGATATCCGGATTCGTGTACAGATGCAGCGCGGCGTCCAGATCGCAATGCAGATCGAGCACGACGTCGGCATCGAAAGAAAGCTTTTGCAGCGCGAGGCGCAGCGATTCGAGTTCGGTCGACGGTTTTTGCTCGTCGAGCACTTCTTTCATGGCGGCGCGCACGGCGAGCTTGTTGGCGTCCGCATCCTTCGACAAACGCGCTTCGATGCGCGGCGCGATCAGCGCGGCGAGATCGTGGAAATTGCGGTTGAAGTTGTGGCCGCTGTTGGTTTCGAAACGGCCCATCAGCGTGCCGTGCAGATGCTGGCTCAATCCGATCGGATTCGGCACCGGCACGACGACCACTTCGCCGCGCAGTTTCCCCGCCGCTTCGAGTTCCGCGAGATGGCGACGCAGCCGCCACGCGACCAGCATGCCGGGCAGTTCATCGGCATGTAGCGAGGATTGGATGTAGATTTTCTGGCCGCCGCCGGGACCGTAATGAAAGCTGGTGATAGTGCGCGACGTGCCGAGCGACGGCGAGATAAGTTGATGCGTTCTGGTTTGCATGATTTTCGCGCGCAGGCGAGTGCGCGTGGCTTGCTGCGGGAATCACGCCGCGAACGTCTCCTTTCGCGGCGCGGTGATAAGCATTCGATCTTAGCCGAATTTCGGCGGCGCCAGATTCAGGCCGGGCGTATCGCAAAAGAAAACGGGCTCCGCGCCTTGCCGCGCGGAGCCCGTTTCGAATGAAGCGGTAAGACTTAGCTGCCGTACACGTCGAAATCGAAGTACTTCTTCTCGATCTTCTTGTACGTGCCGTCCTTGATGATGTCGGCAATCGCCTTGTCGATCTTCGTCTTCAGATCGGTGTCTTCCTTGCGCAGACCGATGCCCGCGCCGTTGCCGAGCGTCTTCGGATCGTCGATATCCTTGCCTGCGAAGTCGTAGCCCGCGCCGCGCGGCGTCTTCAGGAAGCCGATTTCGGCCTGCACCGCGTCTTGCAGCGCCGCGTCCAGACGGCCCGAGATCAGATCGGCATAGACCTGATCCTGGTTCTGGTACGGCGTGACCGTCACGCCTTTGCTCGCCCAGTAGGTCTTGGCGTAGGTTTCCTGAATCGTGCCTTGTTCGACGCCGACGTTCTTACCTTTCAGGCTGTCAGCCGTCGGCATGATGCCGCTGCCTTTCTTCGCGACCAGACGCGTCGGCGTATTGAACAGCTTGCTCGAGAAAGCGATCTGCTCGGCGCGTTGCGGCGTCATGGACATCGAGGAGAGCACGCCGTCGAACTTCTTGGCCTTGAGCGCGGGGATCATGCCGTCGAAGTCGTTTTCGACCCACACGCACTTGGCTTTCAGGCGCGAGCAGATTTCATTGCCGAGATCGATATCGAAACCGACCAGCTTGCCGTCCGATCCTTTCGACTCGAACGGAGGATAGCTGGCGTCGACACCGAAGCGGATCGTCGAATAGTCCTTCGCCTGAGCGGCGGTGACGGCGGTGAGCGACGTAGCGGCGAGGAGGGACATCGTGAGTGCCGCGAGCAGTTTCTTCACTGTTTTAACTCCAGAAGGTGGTCAGTTCAGCCCGATCGGTCTCGAATCAGGCGTCCGGTGCGTGGATGCGCGCCGGATGGCATTCCGTGGATCGTGTCCGTTCAGAATCGGCAGAAGGTTACCAAGCCAAAAATGCGCGGCACCTAGTAAAAGCCCCGATAGCAGGGGCTTTTTAGAAGTTTTCCTCGTTTTGGCGCGCTGTCTTGCTCACCGTTTGCCTAGTGTTTACGCAGCGGATGATCCTTCAGCAACCACGACAGCACGAACGCGATCAACGCCACGCACGCCGCGACCAGATAAACCGTGTGCATCGACGATGCAAACGCGTGCAGGTAATCGTCGCGCAGCGCGGCCGGCAAATGCGCCACCGCCTGCGGCCCGAGCGATTGCGGCAGTTCGGTGCCGGGCGGGATCATCGCTTCGAGGCGATTGCGCAGGCTGTTCGAGAAGATCGCGCCGAACGCGGCCACGCCGATCGAACCGCCGATCGAGCGGAACAGCGTCGCGCTGGACGTCGCCACGCCGATCAGCCGGAATTCGACCACGTTCTGCACGGCCAGCACCAAAACCTGCATCACCATGCCGAGACCGAGGCCGAGCAACGCCATGTAGACGTTCATTAGCGCGAGCGGCGTATCGAGCGAGAGCGTGGAGAGCAGCAGCATCGCCACGGTGACGAGTGCCGTGCCCGCAATCGGAAAGAAACGATATTTGCCGATCTTGCTGATCACCCGCCCGCTGATGATGGACGAGAGCAGCACGCCTGCCATCATCGGCGTGATTTGCAGGCCGGCTTGCGAAGGCGTCGAACCTTTCACGACTTGCAGATACAGCGGCAGGAACGTGACCGCGCCGAACAGCGCGCAACCCACGACGAAGCCGATCAGCCCCGCGAGCACGAAAGTGCGCTCCTTGAACAGCGAGAGCGGCATGATCGGTTCCGCGGCAAGCCGTTCTTCATAGATGAAACCGCCGAGACACACGAGACCGAGCAGCAGCGTGCCCCACAGCATGGGCGAGGACCACGGCAGCGTGGTGCCGCCTTCGCTCGTAAACAGGATGATGGAGGTGAGCGCTGCCGCCAGAAATCCCGCGCCCATATAGTCCACGCGATGATTCACGTGCGCGGTGTGCGGCCTGAAGACGAGCTGGATCACGGCCAGCGCGACCACGCCGAGCGGCACGTTGATATAGAAAATCCAGCGCCACGACAGATGCTCGACCATGAAGCCGCCGAGCAGCGGACCAACGACGGTCGCCAGCCCATATACGCCGCCGAACAAGCCCTGGAAGCGACCGCGTTCGGCGGGCGGAATGACATCGGCGATGGCGGCCATCGTGATGACCATGAGTCCGCCGCCGCCCAGCCCTTGCAGCGCGCGCAGGGCGACCAGTTGCGTCATGTTCTGCGCAAGACCGCAGAGCACCGAACCCGCCAGAAAGATCAGAATCGATGCCTGAAGGACGACTTTCCGGCCAAATTGATCGCCAAACTTGCCGTAGAGCGGCACGACGATGGTCGAACTCAGCAGATACGACGTGACGACCCACGACAGATTTTCCAGCCCGCCGAGATCGCCAACGATAGTCGGCAGCGCCGTGGACACGATGGTCTGATCGAGCGCGCCGAGCAGCATGACCAGCATCAGCGCGGTGAAAAGCAGCCAGATGGGCGGCTTCGCGGCGGCATCGAGTGAAGCGGTTTGTTGCAGAGATGTCATGATGAGTGTGCAGACGATTGGACGTCGCCTCGAAAAATGGGACCGCGCAAACCGCATCGAACCTGCGGATTGAAATTAATTAACATAAAAGGTAATATATATGACGTGGATAGGCTCGTCAATTGAAACCATGAACAACGAAGTTTTCGACGCTGCTGGCGCGTCGCCGAAAAAGCCGGGACGCCGCCCCGGACGCCCGAGCGGCGGGCAGGGCGCGGAGGCGCGCGCACATTTGCTGGACGTGGCGCTGGCGTTATTTGCGCGGCAGGGCATCGGTGAGACGACGCTTGGCGCGATTGCGCGCGAGGCCGGCGTGACGCCGGCGATGGTCCACTACTACTTCAAGACGCGCGAGCAGTTGCTGGACATGCTTATCGACGAACGATTCGTGCCGTTGCGCACCGAATTGGCGAGCGTCTTCCAGCATGCCGATGCCGAACCGGTCGCGACGCTGCGCGCGTTCGTGGAAAAGCTCGCGGCGACGGTGGAGCGGCATCCGTGGTTCGCGTCGTTGTGGATACGCGAGGTAATCAGCGAAGACGGGCTGCTGCGTCGCGGTATGGCCGAGCGCTTCGGCGATGAACGCAAGGATCACGCGCTCAAACGCATTCAGGCGTGGCAGCGCGACGGCAAGCTCAATCCGGAGCTGGGGCCGTCGCTGGTGTTTATGTCGCTATTCGGGTTGACCGTGTTGCCACTGGCGACGGCGCGCTGGCGCGATGAACGCGAGCGCTCGGTGACGACGGAGCAGATCGCGAAACATGCGGTGGCGCTGTTGATGCATGGGATTCGGCCGTTTCAGTGAAAGCGCAGGCGAACCGGTGAAGATCCAACCCCATGGTTAAAATTCGTCCCTCGACGCCCACGCCCACCGAGGAGCCTCCATGGCAGCACCCCACCCGGTCACCGCCGCGAGCATTTCCGCCCGCCTCGACCGCCTTCCCGCCACACGCTCGGTCTGGAAGCTGATCGCGCTGCTCAGTCTCGGCTTCTTCTTCGAACTCTACGATTTGCTGTATTCCGGCTACGTCGCGCCGGGGCTCGTCAAAAGCGGCATTCTGACGCCGACGACCACCAGCTTCTTCGGTTTCACCGGCGTCGCCAGTTTTATCGCGGCGCTGTTCGCAGGCTTGTTTATCGGCACGATTGCGTGTGGTTTTCTGGCCGACCGATTCGGTCGCCGCGCGATCTTCACGTATTCGCTGCTCTGGTACACGGCGGCGAATCTCATCATGGCATTTCAGGACAGCGCCGCCGGACTCAACTTCTGGCGCTTC
This sequence comes from Caballeronia sp. BR00000012568055, assembly GCF_029439455.1. GTDB lineage: Bacteria > Pseudomonadota > Gammaproteobacteria > Burkholderiales > Burkholderiaceae > Caballeronia. The sequence continues at coordinate 43,830 of NZ_JAQFVG010000248.1, forward strand.
GTTGCGGGCGTCGGGATCGGCGTGGAATTGGTGACGATCGGCACGTATATCTCCGAACTCGCGCCGAAGCATATTCGCGGGCGCGCGTTTGCCTGCGAGCAGGCGATCGGATTCATGTCGGTGCCCGTGGTGGCGTTTCTCGCTTACTTGCTGGTGCCGCAAAAGCCGTTCGGTTTCGATGGCTGGCGCTGGGTCGTGCTGATCGGCGCCAGCAGCGCGCTGTTCGTCTGGTGGATGCGTCGCTCGCTGCCGGAAAGCCCGCGCTGGCTCGCGCAGAAAGGCCAACTCGATGTCGCCGATCGCGTCATGCGCGAGCTCGAAGCGAAAGTGGAGCGCGAATACGGCAAGCCGCTGCCTGCGCCCGTGATTGTCGAAAACGCGAAGCAAAGCGAGTCAAAAGGCCGTTTCGCCGATATGTGGAAGCCGCCGTACGGCCGTCGCGCCACGATGATGATCATCTTCAACGTGTTCCAGACGGTCGGCTTCTACGGCTTCGCGAACTGGGTGCCGACGCTGTTGATCCGGCAAGGCATCACGGTCACATCGAGTCTGATGTATTCGAGCATCATCGCGATTGCCGCGCCGATCGGGCCGATCATCGGGCTTGCGATCGCCGACAAGATCGAGCGCAAAACCGCCATCGTGCTGATGGCGGCGCTGTATATCGTGTGCGGCCTGTTGTTCAGCCAATCGAGCGATGCGGCGTTTCTCATCTTGATGGGCGCGGGGCTGACGCTTTCATCGAACATCATGTCGTACAGTTTTCATGCGTATCAGGCCGAGCTTTTTCCGACCGGCATTCGCGCCCGCGCAGTCGGTTTCGTGTACTCGTGGAGCCGCTTTTCCGCGATTTTCACGTCGTTCATCATCGCGGGCGTGCTGAAGGGATTCGGCACGACGGGCGTGTTCGTGTTTATCGCGGCGGCGATGCTGATCGTGATGGCGGCCATCGGCATCATGGGACCGAAGACGCGGGATATCGCGCTGGAACAGATTTCGCGATAAAGCAGTGACCACGCCGCATGCTGCGGCCAGTCAGCGAATTTGCGTGTCATATGCCAGAATCCGCAGAACGTTCCAAGACGCGGCCAATATTCGAATATGTCCGACACGCTCACCCCTGTCGAAGCAGATCATGCGATGCGCAACTGGACGTACCGCTCGGAAGGTCAGATTCCGATCGGGTCCGCGCTGCACAAGCGTATGTTCTGCGAGATGCTGCTGACGACGCATAACCCGTACAAACCGGCCGTGATTGACTGGCCGAAGCTCGCACCCGCAGCGCTCAAACGCGTGACCTCGCTGCCGATCTGGGATATCGCGGTGCAGACGGAAGGGCGCGCGTCGATCCGCGTGCTGACCTTCGCCGAAACCATCACCGATCCGCAACTGCGCGACGCGCTGCGCATGAACGGCGGCGAAGAGGCGCGGCATAAAGTGGTGCTGTCGAAACTGGTCGAGGCGTATGGCATCGAACTCGCGCCGGAGCCGCCGTATCCCGCACCGGACGATCCGCTTCGCGCGTGGATGCTGACGGGCTATAGCGAGTGCATCGACAGTTTCTTCGCGTTCGGGCTATTCGAAGCGGCGCGGCAGTCGGGTTATTTCCCCGAAGAACTGGTCGAGACCTTCGAGCCGGTGATTCAGGAGGAAGCGCGCCACATTCTGTTTTTTGCCAATTGGGTGGCGTGGTATCGGCGGAGTTTGCCGTGGTATCGCAAGCCGTGGTTTATGGCGAAGACGGCGAGCGTATGGTTTTCGTTGATCCGCGATCGTATTTCGCTGGCGCGCGGCTTCGATAAAGGCGGCGCGGCGCAGGACGCCAATTTTCCCGCCAACGTCGGCGATTCGCTGTCCGATGTATCGGCGCATTCGCTGATTTCGCTCTGTCTCACCGAAAACGATCGTCGCATGGGCGGCTACGACGCGCGATTGCTCCGTCCGACTACTGTGCCGAAACTTGCGCGTCTGGCGCTGCGTTTCATCAAGAAATAGGTTTTCCCTGCGCTTCATAACGGCGCGACGCTTCCTCCACGTCCTGCCGAAACTGCGCGAGTGCGGCTAACTTCACATCCGGCGGCTGCAAGGCCGCCCACAAGACTTCCACCAATTCATTCGCCGTCGTGTCGATCTGAGTCTGACTCAGGCGACGCTTCGCGAGCGTCGCGTCCCAGAGGACGTGTTCCATCGGACCGAAGACCATCGAGCGCAGCAGACGCAGCGGCACGTCGCTGCGGACGTGGCCGAGCGCCTGGCCGCGCGCGAGCACGTCCATCAGCGGGGCGGTGTAGCGGCGTTGCAGTTCCGTCAGCGTCTCCGACAGATCGTGCTGCTTCGATCGCCCTTCCGATAACACCAGCGCGCACAGTCCCGTGCCATTCACCAGCATCAGCCGTAAATGCGTTCTGACAATAAACGCAAACTGTTGCCGCACCGTGCCTTCACGCGGCAGGCCGGTCTCGAACGCATCGATGATTTCGTCGTACCAGTCGGCGATCACACGTGCGCACAACTCGCGCTTGCCGCTGAAATAGCTGAACACGGTGGCTTCGGAAATGCCCGCGCGCTGGGCGATTTCCGCGCTGGTCGCGGCGTCGTAGCCTTTTTCGGCGAACACGTCGCGCCCGGCTTGCAGAATGTCCTTCACGCGTTGCTGTGATTTGACGCCCGCAGGCGTGCGGCGGCTGGAAGTGTGCGTGGACATGGCTCGAATACGCGGCGAATGCGCGGCAAATAAATGTGAGCGTAGCTCAAAAACCTATTGACGGCTAGGCGATTTGAGCGTGAAATGGCCGCAATCACGCTTTCAAGCTGAATTGTGAGCGACACTCAAATTATTGCCTCTGGAGGAGACAGTCCATGAGCACCGTACCGGGCCTCAATTTCGCGCTGGGCGAAGATATCGACATGTTGCGCGACACGCTCGTCAACTTCGCGTCAAAGGAAATCGCGCCGCGCGCCGGTGAAATCGATCGCACCGATCAGTTTCCGATGGACCTGTGGAAGAAGCTCGGCGATCTCGGCGTGCTCGGCATGACCGTCTCAGAAGAATATGGCGGCGCGAATCTCGGCTACACCGCGCATATGGTCGCGATGGAAGAGATTTCGCGTGCATCGGCGTCGGTCGGGTTGTCGTATGGCGCGCATTCGAATCTGTGCGTGAACCAGATTCATCGCAATGGCACGGAGGCGCAGAAGCGCAAATATTTGCCGAAGCTCGTGTCCGGCGAACACGTCGGCGCGCTGGCGATGAGCGAGCCGAACGCGGGATCAGACGTCGTCAGCATGAAACTGCGCGCGGTCGAAAAGGGTGATCACTACGTGCTCAACGGCACCAAAATGTGGATCACCAACGGCCCGGATTGCGACACGCTCGTGGTCTATGCGAAGACGGATATCGAAGCGGGCGCGAAGGGCATTACCGCGTTTATCGTCGAAAAAGGGATGAAGGGATTCAGCGTCGCGCAGAAGCTCGATAAGCTCGGCATGCGCGGCTCGCATACCGGCGAACTCGTGTTCGAGAACGTCGAAGTGCCGAAGGAGAATATCCTCGGCGCGTTGAACGGCGGCACGAAGGTGCTGATGAGCGGTCTCGATTACGAACGCGCTGTGCTCGCGGGCGGGCCGACCGGCATCATGCTCGCGTGCATGGACGCGGTCGTGCCATATATCCACGATCGCAAGCAGTTTGGGCAGTCCATCGGCGAGTTTCAGTTGATCCAGGGCAAGGTCGCGGATCTTTATACGACGCTGCAAGCGTGTCGCGCGTATCTCTTCGCCGTCGGCCGTCAGCTCGATACGCTCGGTTCCGGTCACGTGCGGCAAGTGCGCAAGGACTGCGCGGGCGTGATTCTCTACACCGCCGAAAAAGCCACGTGGATGGCGGGCGAAGCGATTCAGATTCTCGGCGGCAACGGCTATATCAACGAGTATCCGGTCGGCCGCTTGTGGCGCGATGCCAAGCTCTACGAAATCGGCGCGGGCACCAGCGAAATCCGCCGCATGCTGATCGGCCGCGAACTGTTCGCCGAAACGGCCTGAGGACGCGTTTATGCCGATCATCGAATCGAAACTGAATCCGCGCGGCGAGGAATTCCGCACCAATGCGCAGGCGCTCGAAGCGCTCGTCGCCGATCTCAAAGAGAAGGTCGCGAAGATCGCGGAAGGCGGCGGGCAGGCGGCGCGCGATCGTCATGTGTCGCGCAACAAACTGCTGCCGCGCGACCGCATCGCCCAATTGCTCGATCCGGGCACGCCGTTCCTCGAGCTCTCGCAACTCGCCGCCTACGGCATGTATAACGACGATGCGCCGGGCGCGGGCATCATCACGGGCATCGGGCGCATCGCGGGGCAAGAGTGCGTGATCGTCTGCAACGATGCCACCGTCAAGGGCGGCACGTACTATCCGGTGACCGTAAAGAAGCACTTGCGCGCACAGGAAATCGCCGAAGAAAACCGCTTGCCGTGCGTGTATCTGGTCGATTCCGGCGGCGCGAATCTGCCGAATCAGGACGATGTGTTTCCCGATCGCGAGCACTTCGGCCGCATCTTCTACAACCAGGCGAACATGTCGGCGCAGGGCATTTCGCAGATTGCCGTGGTGATGGGTTCGTGCACGGCGGGCGGCGCGTATGTGCCTGCCATGAGCGATGAATCGATCATCGTGAAGAATCAGGGCACGATTTTTCTGGGCGGTCCGCCGCTGGTAAAAGCCGCGACCGGCGAAGAAGTCAGCGCCGAAGATCTCGGCGGTGGCGATGTGCATACACGTCTGTCCGGCGTAGTCGATCATCTCGCACAGAACGATGCGCATGCGCTGGGGATTGCGCGCAGTATCGTCGGCAATCTGAATCGCGTGAAGACGCCGCCGCTGGCGTTGAAAGAACCGTTGCCGCCGCGTTATGAGGCGCAAAGCGTCTACGGCGTGATTCCCGTCGATACACGCAAGCCCTTCGATGTACGCGAAGTGATCGCACGCATTGTCGATGATTCCGCGTTCGATGAATTCAAGGCGCGCTACGGCACCACGCTCGTGTGCGGCTTTGCGCATATCTGGGGACATCCGGTCGGCATCATCGCGAACAACGGCATCTTGTTCAGCGAGTCGGCGTTGAAGGGCGCGCATTTCATCGAACTGTGCTGTCAGCGTAAAATTCCGTTAGTTTTCCTGCAGAACATCACGGGCTTTATGGTCGGTCGCAAGTACGAGAACGAAGGCATCGCGCGTAACGGCGCGAAGATGGTGACGGCGGTCGCGACGGCCAAGGTGCCGAAATTCACGGTCATCATCGGCGGGTCGTTCGGTGCGGGCAATTACGGCATGTGCGGACGCGCGTATTCGCCGCGTTTCCTGTGGATGTGGCCCAACGCGCGCATCTCCGTGATGGGCGGTGAACAGGCTGCGTCCGTGCTGGCAACCGTGCGTCGCGATGGCATCGAAAAGAAGGGCGGCGCGTGGTCGAAGGAAGAGGAAGAAGCCTTCAAAGCGCCGATCCGCGATCAATACGAAGTGCAGGGCCATCCGTACTATGCGAGCGCGCGCCTGTGGGACGACGGAGTGATCGATCCCGCGCAAACGCGCGACGTACTGGGCCTCGGCTTAGCCGCGACGATGAATGCGCCAATTAAAGAAACGCGCTTCGGCGTGTTCAGGATGTGATGCGATGTTCAGCAAAATACTCATAGCGAATCGCGGGGAAATCGCGTGCCGTGTGGCGGCGACGGCGAAGCGTCTGAATATCGGCAGCGTGGCGGTGTATTCGGATGCGGATGCCAAAGCCAAGCACGTCGATGTGTGTGATGAAGCGGTGCACGTGGGCGGTTCCGCTGCATCGGAAAGTTATTTGCGCTACGAGCGCATCGTGGAAGCGGCGAAAAAGACCGGCGCGCAGGCCATTCATCCGGGCTACGGATTTCTTTCGGAAAACGAAGCATTCGCGGACGCGTGCGAAAAAGCGGGGCTCGTGTTTATCGGACCGCCCGTCGAAGCGATTCGCGCGATGGGTTCCAAAGCCGCAGCGAAAGCGTTGATGCAGTCGGCGTCCGTGCCGCTGGTGCCGGGTTATCACGGTGACGATCAGGACGCCGAGTTGTTGCAGCGCGAGGCGGATCAGATCGGTTATCCGGTGCTGCTGAAGGCGAGCGCGGGCGGCGGCGGCAAGGGCATGCGCGTGGTCGAAAAGAGCGAGGATTTTGCGGCGGCGCTGGCATCGTGCAAGCGCGAGGCGGCGTCGAGCTTCGGTAATGATCGCGTGTTGATCGAAAAGTATTTGCTGCGGCCGCGTCACGTGGAAGTGCAGGTTTTCGCGGATCAGCACGGTAACGCCGTCTATCTTTTCGATCGCGATTGTTCCGTGCAGCGTCGCCATCAAAAGGTGCTGGAAGAAGCGCCCGCGCCCGGTTTGCACGATGAAACCCGTCGCGCGATGGGCGAAGCCGCAGTCGCCGCTGCGCGCGCGGTGAATTACGTCGGCGCGGGCACGGTCGAGTTCATCCTGACGCAGGACGGCCAGTTCTACTTCATGGAGATGAACACGCGCCTGCAAGTGGAGCATCCGGTCACCGAAATGATCACGCGGCTCGATCTTGTCGAGTGGCAATTGCGCGTAGCGGCGGGCGAACCCCTGCCCTTGACGCAAGCGCAATTGAAAGTCGATGGCCACGCGATCGAAGCGCGCATCTACGCTGAAAATCCGTCGCGCGGATTCTTGCCATCGACGGGCACGCTCAAGCATTTGCGCATGCCGCACGCGGTGGAATTCACCATCGACGGCGATGTACGCGTGGACAGCGGCGTGCGTCAGGGCGATGCCATCACCCCGTTTTACGATCCGATGATCGCCAAGCTGATCGTGCATGGCCGCGATCGTCAGGACGCGCTGGCACGCATGGCGCGTGCGCTGGCGGAATGCGAAATCGTCGGACTCCATACTAATGTGGAGTTTCTGCAACGCATCGTGAAAAGCGAGCCGTTTTCTACGGGCGATCTGGATACGGGCTTGATCGAACGGCATCGCGATACGCTGTTCGCGCCGTCATCGGTATCGCGGAAAAAGGCGCTTGCTTTGGCGAGTGCCGCGCTGCTCACGCGCGAAGGCGGCGAGGCGCACGGCCATTCACCGTGGGATGCGCTCTCGCACTGGCGCATGGCGGGCGGCTATAGCCAGGACCTGAACTGGCGCGCAATCGATACAGACGAAACGCTGAAAGCCGTATTCACCAAGGATTCCGAAAGACGTCTGCAACTGAATGGCGACAGCGCGCGCTTCGGGTGGTCGCATAGCGGCGAGACATCGTTCACGGTGCAACTGGACGACGCGCTCATCAAAGGCCACGTCTTCACGGATGGCGACACCTTCCACGTCTTCTACGAAGGCGCGGCGTTCGCGTTCGAATGGCAGAACCTGATGGCGCACGCAGGCGACACCGAACACGAAGGCCGCCTTACCGCACCGATGCCCGGCAAGGTCGTCGCCGTGCTGGTGGAAGCAGGCGCAACCGTCGATAAAGGCGCGCCGCTGATGGTGATGGAAGCGATGAAGATGGAGCACACGATCGTGGCTCCATCGGCGGGAAAGATTGGGGAGATTCTGTTCGGCGTAGGCGATCAGGTCGCCGATGGCGCGCAGTTGCTGGTACTCGAAGCCGCTTAATTCTTTTTAGCCTTTTTGGGTGTACCGAGCAGCGTATCCTCGCTCTCGGTACGCACCAGAATTTCCACCCGCCGATTCGATGCACGGCCCTGCGGCGTATCGTTATTCGCGATGGGCCGCAGGTAAGCCACGCCCTTCGTCGTGATGCGCTCAGCGGGCACGCCGCGCGCAATCAGCGCCTTCGCCACCGACTCCGCCCGCGCACGCGACAACTCCATGTTGTACGACAGCGTGCCGTCGTTGTCCGTGTGGCCTTCGATCAGAATCGGCTTCATGCTGCGTTTGAGCACGTCGGCGGCGCGGTCGAGCATGGGCAGGCTGTCGCGGCGCACGTTGGCGTCGTCGGTATCGAATAAAGGCGCGTCGGGCAGGCGCATTTCCACGCCGCCTCTCACCTGAATCATGGTGATGCCGGCCTGCGCGTTCAACTGCTCTTCCTTCGATCGATTCAAACCCGACGAACATCCCGTGACCAGTGTGACGAGTGTCATCGAGGCACTCATCGCCACTACCTTCTCCATTGCTTTCGACGTCATGCTGCATTTCCCTGCTGAAGTGCTGAGCCACGATTATAGGGAGCGCGAAGCGAAGCGATGTAAAGAACATTGCCTGACCGCCGGCACACGACTTGGAATGATTCGTGCACGCTTACAATGCAGGCGGCTATACAACGCGCTTACACGTACAGCTTTCCCTTTTCTTTCGATACTCACTCTATGCCGATTCACTCGCGCAACGAAACATCCACCGATCCGAACGATCGCAAGCACCGGCTGCAACGCGTGGCGTCCGCATCGCTGTATGCGGTGTTGATGCTGGTCGCGCTCTATACCGCGCGCACGTTCATTCCTGCCGTGGTGTGGGCCGTCGTGATCGCGATTGCATTGTGGCCGGCGTTTCGCTGGCTCGAACGGCGTCCGTTCTTTCACACGCGCAATACGCTGCTCGCGTTTCTGCTGACCGCCGCGTTGGCCTTGTTGTTCGTGGTGCCGTTCGCGGTGGGCGCGGCGCAGACCATCAGCGAGGCGCACGACATGATTCGCTGGTTCCACGGCGTGCTCGAAAACGGCGTGCCGGTGCCCTCGTTCATCGATCAGTTGCCGATGGGCTCGCAGCAGATCGCGCATTGGTGGCAGGACAATCTGGCCAAGCCGCTGGAGTCGTCGCCAGCGGTGAAGAATCTGCACAGCGCGACTGTGGTCGCCATGACGCGGCATTTCGGTGGCCGCGTGGTGCATGGCTTCATCATCTTCGGCTTTATGCTGATGACGCTGTTCTTTATGTTTCAGGCCGGTTCGAAGCTCGGCGCGCAATTGCTGGCGGGATCGCAGCGTGCGTTCGGCTCGGACGGCGCGGCGCTGGTGCGGCGCATGGCGGATTCGGTGCGCAGCACGGTGGTCGGGCTGGTGGTGGTCGGATTGGGCGAGGGCGCGTTGCTCGGTATCGCGTATGCGGTGACGGGCGTGCCGCACGCCACGCTGCTCGGCATGCTCACCGCCGTTGCCGCGATGCTGCCGTTCTGCGCGCCGATCGTCTTTCTCGGCTCGGCGCTGTGGCTGGCTGCGCAAGGCTCGATGATCGCGGCAGCGTGCGTGGCCGTGTTCGGCCTGATCGTCGTGTTCGTGTCGGAGCACTTCGTGCGGCCGGTGCTGATCGGCGGCTCGACGCGTCTGCCGTTTCTGCTGGTGCTGTTCGGGATTCTCGGCGGCGCGGAGACGTTCGGGCTGATCGGCTTGTTTATCGGCCCGGCGCTGATGACGGTGCTGGTCGTGCTGTGGACCGACTGGGTGCGGACCAGCCGCAACTGAAAGCGGGTTAGCCGCGTTCCTGCACGCAGACCCACGGCGATGTGACGACCGCCCACAGTTCGGGATCGCGCGCGGCGAGGTCGGTGGCGGTTTCGGCCTGCATGCGTTCGATCAGACCGCCCGACAGCCATTGCGAGACTTGCTGCGTGTCGTCATTGGCGACGGCTTCGGCAACGCTCACGAGGTCGAGATCGCCCTTGACCCAAATCAGCTTGCCCTGAGCGAAAAATCGTTCGAGTTCCGACCAGCCTATCTGGGCGGTCTCGCCGAGCAATTTGGCGTAAAGCGGGCTGGGATTCGAAGCGGCGTCGGTCATGGCGAGATAAAAGGCAAAAAGCGTCCGACACTATAGCGTAGTGCCGGACGCTTTCTTTTTTACATGCAATCAGAGATCGAAGAACACCGTCTCGTTCGGTCCGCGCAGATGCATGTCGAATCGATAGATCGTGCCGTTCGATCCTGTTTCGCGCTTCGCGATCAGCGTATGGCGGCGCTCGGCCGGCACGCTTTGCAGCACGGCGTCCTTCGCGTTCGCGGCGGCTTCATCGTCGAAATAGATGCGGGTGTAGCTGTGCAGCAGCATGCCGCGCATCAGCAGAATCACATCGATGTGCGGCGCGGCGTCGTCGGCGGTGGCGCCGGGTTTGATCGTATCGACGATATAGCGCAGCTTCGGGTCCGTGCCCGTGCCTACGCGCGCAAAACCGCGAAAGCCCGACTCGCGCGCTTCTTGCGCCGTCTGCACGTAGCGGCCATTCGAATCCGCCTGCGCGACTTCGATCAGCGCGTCGCCGATCGGCTTGCCTTCCGCGTCGTACACGTTGCCAACGATGGCGATATGCTCGCCCGGCACTTCGCGATCCGCCGCCGATGCCGTGAACAGGCTCTTCAGATCGAAGTTGTATTGCTCCGGCACGAGGCCGTAGGCGAAGTACGGTCCGACCGTTTGCGACGGGGTTTGTTTGTATTGAGTCATGTCGATCACTCCGTCGGCGTCTGGTCGGGACCGCGCAGCACGATATCGAATTCGTAGCCGAGCGCGTAGTTTTCCTGCGTCGTATCGATCGAGAACTTGGAGACGAGACGCTGGCGCGCCTGTTCGGGAATGCCCTGATAGATCGGATCGAGGTCGAGCAGCGGATCGCCGGGGAAGTACATCTGCGTCACCAGACGCGAGCCGAAGTAATCGCCGAACAGCGAGAAGTGGATGTGATTCGGACGCCACGCGTTGGTGTGATTGCCCCACGGATACGCGCCCGGCTTGATCGTCATGAAGCGATAACGGCCTTCGTCGTCGGTCAGGCAGCGGCCCGCGCCGAGGAAGTTCGGGTCCAGCGGCGCGTCGTGCTGATCGGCCTTGTGGACGTATCGGCCAGCGGCGTTCGCCTGCCACACTTCGACCAGCGTGTTGCGCACCGGGCGGCCGCCTTCGTCGAGCACGCGTCCCGTCACGATGATGCGCTCGCCCAGCGGCTCGCCGTTCTTCGCGGCATTGCGCGTCAGATCGTTGTCGAGTACGCCGAGATCCTCCGCGCCGTAGACCGGCACGCGGCGATTCTTGAGGTTTTCCTTCAGCGGGATCAGCGGCAGGCCAGGACTGCGCAGCACCGACGAACGGTAGCCCGGCGACAGATACGGCGGATGCGATTCCCAATCACGCGGCGTGAGGATGGGCGAAGTCATATCGACTGTCTCCTGATGTTTTATGGGGTTGATTTGGGATGTTTCTGATGGCTACTTTATATAAGGCCCGAAGTTATGGAAAATGATGTTTCGTGCGACTTTGCATAACGAACGCTCATGGATACCGACTTCACCAATACGCGCGTCAAGTTTCGACATCTCCAGTGTTTTCTGGCGGTTACGCAACTCGGCAGCGTGCAGCGCGCCGCCGATAGTCTTTCCATCACGCAGCCCGCCGTTTCCAAAACAATCGGCGAGCTCGAATCCATTCTAGGCGTGCGTTTGTTCGAACGCGGACGGCGCGGCGCGGTGCCGACGCGCGAAGGCCGATTGTTCGCGCCGCATGCGAGCGCGTGCGTGGCGTCGCTGCGCGAGGGCGTCGATATGTTGCTGCGCGAGCGTGGCGAGGTGCCGGGATCGCTGTCGATCGGCGTGTTGCCGACGGTCGCGACCGTGTTGCTGCCGCCTGCGTTGGCCGCGTTCAGGCAGCAATGGCCGGCGGTATCGCTGAGCGTGTGGACGGATTCGAATGCGCAGCTGCTTGAAAAGCTGAAGAGCGGCGATGTCGATCTGGTGGTCGGGCGCTTGTCGGAACCGGAAGCGATGCACGAGCTGTCGTTCGAGCAGATTTATCGCGAGCCGCTGGCGGTTGTCGTGCGGCGCGAGCATCCGCTGACCTTCGAGACGCCGCTGACGCCCGCGTTGCTGGCGCGCTTTCCTGTCGTGGTGCCGCCGTTCGGCACGCTGATCCGGCAATCGGCGGAAAGCGTGCTGACCGCGTTCGGCGCGCATGCGCTGACGGCATTGATCGAAACGCTGTCGGTATCGCTCGGGCGCGCGCTGGCGCTGAAGAACGATGCCGTGTGGTTCGTGCCTGCGGGCGCGGTGGAACACGACATCGCGCTGGACTTGCTCACTGCGTTGCCGATGCCCTTCGCCGGCACCGATGAACCCATCGGTTTGATGCGCCGCAACGACGCCGCGCGCACGCCGGTAGAAGAAACGCTCGTCGATGCCTTCCGCGAAGCGGGCCGAGCGCGCGTCGCGAGCAAATGACCGATGCGTGATCACGGCTCGTAACTTGCTGAGGGAGTATTTACTGCGCACAATTTTCGCGAAAGAAATACTATGACGATAGGCGGCAACACCACCACCGAGATGCAACGATCGCACGCGGCGAAGGTCTGATGCGACATTGCTCACGGTTCCGAATGTCGCCTGATGGTCCACTGAAGTTCCACGGAAGCCTAAAGCCGAGCCCGCTTGCAAGATGAAGACAGTACTGCTCGTCGACGACGACCCCGACACCATCGAAGCCTGGACCCTCTGCATGCGCGACGAGGATTGCACCGTCCTGTGCGCCTTCGACGGCAACGGCGCGCTGTCGATTCTCGGCGAACAGCGCGTGGATATCGTCGTATCCGACTGGATGATGCCGGGGCTTGGCGGCGCGCTGCTCTGTCAGACCATGAAGAACGACTCGGCGCTTTCGCACATTCCTTTCCTGATGATTTCCGGGCATCCGAATCCGCCTGCGTTCGTTAGCTACGACGGGTATCTGCGTAAGCCGGTTGATATGGAAACGCTGATTTCAGCGGTCAATCGGCTGTGCGCGGCGAAGAAGCGGCCGCTTTATTGAGCTTGTCGAGCTTCGGCCATCAGCCAGTCTTTGAGTGCGACGAGGCGCGGCAGCGCCGCTGATTCCTCGCGATACACCACGTAGTAAGCCAGCGCCGACTGCATCGAATAATTGGGAAACAGGCGGATGAGACGACCGGCGGCGATATCAGCGGATGCCATCACGCTGCGCGCCAACGCGATGCCGTTGCCATCGATCGCCGCCTGAAGCACGGCGGCGGAATTGTTGATCTTCATGGGCGTCGGAAAATATCCGCATCAATACGGTCGCGCCCGCCGTAGTGGAAACGCCGGTCTACGGCACCTTCATGAGCGACGAGCAAGTGAAAGCCGCGCTGCCGACCTTCAACGCGTTCCATCCGCTTGGACGCAATGGACAACCCGCCGATATCGCCGAGGCGATCTTGGTCCTCGCCTCGGAACGGGCGTCGTGGATTACGGGAACCGTTCTGCCGGTGGATGGCGGCGTGATGGCCGGACGTCACGCCTGACGCAACACGCTGGCCGATGCCTCAGCGCAACTCGGCCAGCGCCTCGTCCATCTGCGCCTGCGCCATGCGATTCAACTCCTGCGGAATCTCGCAGTCGAGCGGCAGACACGGCGTAACGATCACGCGGATATGGCCGCCGCGATCCGGCCAGCCTTTCGCGGGCCAGACGCGTCCGGCATCGTGGACGACGGGCACGACCGGCACCTTTGCGGCGCACGCCAGCCGCACGCCGCCCGACGCGAGCCGGAGCGGTGCATCGTGGGCGACGCGCGTGCCTTCGGGGAAGATCACCACCACATCGCCTTTCTTGAGACGCGCGGCGCATTCGCGCGTGACCGCCTGATGCGCCTGCCGGATCGATCCGCGATCCAGACTCACCATATCCAGTCCGCGCAACACCCAGCCGAAGAACGGAATCTTCATCAGCTCGTGCTTGAAGACGAAGCTGATCCGGCGCGGAAACAGCGCCATAAACGACAGCGTTTCCCACGTCGATTCGTGTCGCGACAACACAATGCACGGTCCGTCCGGCAAATGCTCCAGACCTTCGATCGAACACGTCACGCCGGTGATGACGCGCATCATGAAGACCATCGCGCGGCACCAGAGCCGGGCGAGGGTGTATCGGCCATTGCGTCCGACGAATGGGAATAGCGGAAGAATCAGGATTGACCAGAGCGTGCCGCTGCCGAGCAGGTAGGTGGCGAATAGCCATTTGACGAGGGTGCGGCGCATGGAAATCGGCGAATGTGACGGTAAAAAGTAATCCGCAAGCATAGCCTATGCAGGCTTGGTCACGCTTTCGTAAGGCTTCATGCGCGGGCCTCTGAGCGATGCAACAATGAGGCCCAGCGAAATGTCGGCAAAGGAACCGGAACGATGGAACAAACACCCGTGGATTTCGAAGATGGCCTGCTCGATGTCGGTGATGGCCACAGGATTTACTGGCGCGCGCAAGGGCCGCGTCATGCGCCGGTGATGCTCGTCGTGCACGGCGGGCCGGGCGGCGCGATGGACATCAAATGGGCCGATGCACTCGAAGCGGATAAATGGCGCGTGGTGTTTTTCGATCAGCGAGGCTGCGGCAAGTCCGAGCCGTTCGGCAAGCTCGAACACAATGGGATCGATGCGCTCGTCGGCGATATGGAAAAGTTACGCGAGGCGTTGAATATCGAGCGATGGGCGATTTTCGGCGGCTCGTGGGGCACCACGCTTGGGCTGGCGTACGGCGTCGCGCATCCCGAGCGATGCACGGGCTTCCTGCTGCGCGGCGTGTTTCTCGCGCGGCGCGAGGATATCGACTGGTTTCTGTGGGATGTGCGGCGCGTGTTCCCGGAAGCGCACCGCGCGTTTCTCGATGCGATCGAAACCGCGTGCGGCAAGCGCCCGAAGACCGCGCAGGAGATTCTGGCGCTGACCGAAGCGCCGCTTGCCCGTTTCGACGATGCCGGCACGAAACTCGCGCGCGCGTGGACGAACTACGAGACGACGCTGTCGGTCGTCAACAAGCCGGAGAAGGAAAAGGACGCGCCGGACGAGGAGAAGCGCCCGAGCGCCGAAGCCAACTCGGCGGCGATATCGATGGCGCTGCTCGAGCGTCACTACATGGCCAACGAGCTTCCGCCGATGCCTCTGCTGCCGCTGGTCGCGCGTATCGCGCATTTGCCGTGCAGGATCGTGCATGGACGCTTCGACGTGGTGTGTCCCGCCGATCAGGCGATCGCGCTCGCGGCGCATTGGCCCGGCGCGGACTTGAGCGTGGTGAATGCGGCCGGGCATTGGACCTTCGAGCCGGGCAATATCGCTGCGTTGAAAATCGGCGCGAAGGCGTTGGCCGAAGCAATCGGCAAGGCCTAAAGAATCGCGGGCGCGGCTTCGACCAAACGTCGCCAGTCGAGATCGACGCCCGCGACAATCGTGCGTCCCGCGCGCTGCGTGGCGATCGTCAGCGTGACGCACAGTGACGATCCCGTCACCGACAGATACGGCGCGCTCGCAATCACTTCCTGCGGCTTGGCGTGGGCATCGACGAAATACGGGCGATTGTCCCAGCGCCCGGTCGATGCATCCGCGATCGGCGCGAAGCGTTCGCTCGGCGCTTTCGCGCCCGCGCCCGGCAGCGCGGGCATGAACTCGCGGCCACCCTGATCGAGAAAGAAGCAACTGATCGTGCACGGCAGCGCGAGCAGATCGGCGCACGCCGCTTCTGTGCTCGCGCCGGACGAAAGCCGTCGCGCGGCGGTCGAAAGATTTGCGCGATAGGGCATCAGCACGAGATCGGTGGCAAGGCGCTCGGTGCGTCGGATTTGCGCGAGCGTGTCGTAGACGTGCTCGAAAAGCGGCGTCGCGATGTCGCGCGGCGCAAGACTCGCGGCTGGCTTGCCGAACAGAAAGCCTTGCACGAAGTCCACATTCGAGCGCGCGGCGAGCATCAGATCGTCGCTGGTTTCGATGCCTTCCGCCACCACGAACATGCCCGCCTCGTGCAGCAGATCGACGAGCCGGGGCATCAGCGCATCGCGCAGATGGCCGCGCGACTGCGCTTTCACCAGACTGCGATCCAGCTTGACGATATCCGGCTTGAGCGTCAGTAATCGGTCGATATTGGAATGGCCCGCGCCGAAGTCATCGACGGCAACGAGAAAGCCCTGCGCGCGGTACGCCCGCGTCGCGCGCGCCAGATCGATCACGTCCGAGCCGCCTGACTCCAGCACTTCGATCACCAGCCGCTCGGGCGTGAGACCGGCATCGCGTGCGAGCGAGGCGAGGCGCGTGGCGTAGCCGGGATCGGTGAAAGTCGATGGATTGATATTGACGAACAGCCATTGCGCATCGGGCAAACGCGGCGCGGCGTTACGCAGATGCGTGTGATGGCTCATGCGATCCAGTTCCGCGAGCCTGCCGGAAATGATCGCGCGGCCGAACAGATCGAAGGGCGTAATGGTCGCGCCATCGGCGGATGTGCCGCGCAACAGCGCTTCATAGCCGACTTCGCGCTGATGCGGCAGGCTGTAGATCGGCTGAAGGTGTGTGGAAAGCGCAATGCCGTCGATCACCTCGTTCGCCTGCGGTAGCACGGTCAGCACGCTCGCACCGCTATCCGCGCCAGCACGCGCGATGCGTCCGCTGGCGACGGAACGAAGAGTGGGAGACACGGGTCGATGAACGGCACGGCGATAGCAACGCGAGTCGATGGCGATGTGAAGAATATCGACCGATTGTGCGCAAACTTGAGCGCCGCTTCGTTGCACCGCAGGATTTGCCCGCGGGCATCGCGCGTCCTATTGTGATTGATGATGAATCGAGCGAACCACAGCGAATCGGGCGGGCGGTGATACGATCCGCCTGCAACTAACGACGGGCACGGCGCGTCGAATCCTGCAATGACATCCGAGAGAGAAATCGATGGCGCAACAGAAAACCAATCCCAAACTCGAACAGGCGCTGACGCGCGGTGACCTTGCGATTCGTCAGGCGAATTCAGGACGCGCCACCGCAGTGCTGCGTGCGCTCGGCAAGATGATCATCGAGGCTTCGTCCACGATAGGCGTGGAGGCGCATGTCGTCATCCATGACGGCGACAAGATCTACGATCCCGCCGACGGTATCTGGCCGCAGCAGCTGCTGATATCGCTGGACGGTCCGGTCGAAGAAAACGATCCGGACGAAATTCGCACGGTCACCTTGCTGGCGGATACACCATCGACCATTTTCCGCTGCGAATGGCAGCGCGCCGATGGCAATATCGGGCGGCAGGAAGGGCGGCCACTCGCAATGGTCGCGTTTATCACCGACGTGGATATTCCGTGGCTCGATGAAGAGGAATAAATCCCGGTTTTAAACAATTCGATTCACTGGCCGGACATCTTTTGGTGTGTTGCTGGGAAACAAATAAGCGGATTGCCCGTTGAATATGGCGTCCGCTTTTTTGTTTCTTTCTTACCGGAAAGGCATCGCATTCCACGCACTTTCGGTTTGAATAGTTGTGCGAAGCGCAAACGTTGACGTGGCCCCTTTTATTTAATGAATTCCGGCATTTGCGGCATATTCCGCGCGGACGTACTCACGGCTATTCTCCGAATTGCCTCTCGCGCAATCTTGGTGTCTGCTGGTCCTCGTTTCTTTTCAATGCTTTAAACGCACGCATATCCCTGTCCCAACGTAGTTTTTTCGGTTGCAGCGGCTACACGGCGAATGGCTCCTGGATTAGAGGATTTCCTCCATTCTTTTAGCCTGAAATTTGCTGAGAAACAGCGGCAAGCGCGCACCCCGTTATTTGACTTCGTGAGAGGCTCGTTTCGCCGTGTGGGGCATAACCCGACCCGCCCATAACACACGGCAACTTCCTAATCGCCAAGAAAAATGGGGTTTACAAATGGAACGTCTTAACCTTGCCACGTTTGCCGCCGCTAACCACGCAGAAACACCGGCGCCGCGTCCTGCTCTGACAGTCGTGCCCGCACTTCAGAAATCCGAACGCATGCCGTTTACTATTCGTATCGTCCAGGACGATGTCGGATTTGAAAAGGCAGTTGCAATCAGACGCGCGGCTTATCACCGGCATCTGCCCGAATTCGCCGAAAAGATGGAAATCGAAGCCGCCGACACGCGCGACGGCACGGTCGTTCTGCTCGCGGAATCGAAACTCGATGGCGCGCCGCTCGGCACCATGCGCATTCAGACCAATGCGTACGGACCGCTGGCGGTCGAGCAGTCGGTGAATCTGCCGGAGCCGTATGCGTCGAGCCGGCTCGCGGAAGCCACGCGGCTCGGCGTCGCGGGCGGCATGGTGGGACGTGTGGTGAAGGTGGCGTTGTGCAAGGCGTTGTGGATGTTCTGCGAGCTGCACGAGATTGATTACATGGTGATCACGGCGCGTTCGCCGCTGGATCGTGAATACGAGGCGATGCTGTTTCAGGACGTGTTCGGCCTGAACGAGTATCGGCCGATGGCGCATGTCGGTAATCTGCCGCATCGCGTGCTGGCCAAGGATGTGGCGGCGGCGCGGCAGCGTTGGGAAGAAGCGCGTCATCCGTTGTTCAACTATATGGTTCACACGCATCACCCGGATATCGATTTGCAATCAGTAGATTTATCTTTTGACTGGGAAACGGTACGATGCCCTGAGGCTGCTCTGATGGCCTACGGACGGTAATACCGAGTTCGTTTCAAGGAAAGTAATAGCGAAAAGCCGGACCCAAAGCGGTCCGGCAGGCCAAAAACGACGAGGCGGGGTTTTATTTATGGCTCCGCTTGGCTTGCCGACCGCGCTTTTCCGAGGCAAGCGGCGCAAACGGGGGTTTTTCCAGGTATGGCGTCGGGTATTCCAAATTCCTTGTCGAGAATGAAACGCACGGGTTCGTGGATCGACGGCGCGTTGTACGCGGTCGCCGTGTACGCCGTGCCGTTTCTGATCGCGCTCGGCACCATCGCCACGCTCTATTTTCTGCCGCGCCAGTATGAATCGCGCGGCTCGCTGCCGTTGCCGATGCGCGTGGTATCGGATCATGCGGATACGCTCGATCCCGCGCGGGCGCTCGAAGCATTGCAAGGCGCTCAGCCTGTCAAAAGTTACAGCACGCGGCTGTCGGAAAAGCCCGTGTGGTTCAGTTTCACGTCGCCCAGTATGAGCGCGCAATCGCAGACGGTCGTCGAGTTACCGTCGCGTCATGCGCAAACGCTTGCATGTTGGGACGCCAATACCTTGCGTCCGCTCGGCCGCGCCGACCGCGATTCCACGAGCGGCGAGATGAAACCGGTCAAAGCGGGCTTCTTCATTCTCGTCGGCGTGCTTCACGAGCCGGAATCCATCGTCTGTCGCGGCACGTATTCCGGTCCGGCACAGGTCAACGCCTTCGCGTGGGACTGGCAGGGACTGCGCAATTCATCGCTCGATTTTCAGGAAAGCTCGGGTTTGATCGCGGGCGGTTTGCTCACGCTCGCAGTGTTCGTGTTCGTCACGGCGCTGATCAATCACGAATGGACGTACGTGATTTTCGCGGTATGGCTGGTCGGCAATCTGCGTTTGTGCGCGAACGCCATGGGCTGGGACATGCAATGGCTCGGCCGTCTGTTGCCATCGGAATATATGAATGCGCTGCGGCAGGTGACGTTCGCCGCGTATTACTTATTGACTGCCGCGCTGTTCCAGCAGTTGTTCCGCCGCGAATTGCGCGTGGTCGGATACCGGTGGCTGTTGCGCGTGATCCAGTACACCGGGCTCGTGCTGCTCGCCGCCGCCTTCGCGCTGCCTTATTCGATGTTCATTCCCGTGTTGTGGGTGATCGCGGGATTCGGCATTTTCGTGCTGCTATTCTTCCTCACGCGACTCGTGTGGTTGACGCGTTCGCGCACGGTCATGTGGTACGTGGCATCGCTTGCGATTGTGCTGTTCGCGACGTTCTCGGAAGTGCTGGGCGCGGCGTTTGGACTGAAGGTGCTGGTCGGCGGCGTCAATACGGTGATGGCGGCGTTGTCGTCGAGCATGATGGCCGCATTCGCCATTGCCGAGCAGATGCGCGCCGAGCGCGACTTCCGGCGTCAGGCGCAAATGGAATTGCGGAATACTTATGAAGTCACGCCGATCGGCCTGTTTACGCTCGATGCCGACGGCCACTTTATCCGCGCCAATCCCGCTTTGCGTTCCATGCTGGAATTGCAGAAGGCCGACTACAAGCTGCGCCACTGGAACGACTACTTCGAGCCGGGCGCGTGGGGCGCGTTGCAGGCGCTGGCATCGAAGGGAAGCGATGGTGAGCTGGAAATGGGCGGCTCGGTGTCGCGCGGCACCGGCGAGCGGCGCTACTTATTAAAGGCGATTCGTTCGAACGGCTGGATCGAAGGATCGCTGCAGGACACGACGGAGCGCTCCAAGGCGGTCGAGCGGCTGCGCTTTCTTTCGGAGCACGATCCGTTGACGGGTTCGCTGAACCGGCGCGGCATCGAAAAGGCCATTGCCGGTCAGAGCGATGATTCGCTGCCCTGGGCGCTCGCCTATATCGACCTCGACCGTTTCAAGCTGGTCAACGATCTTTTCGGTCACCGAAGTGGCGACGAAGTGCTGCGGCAAGTCGCGGCGCGCACGCGGGCGCATTTCGCGCGCAATTATCCGGTCGGGCGGATCGGTGGCGACGAGTTCGTCTGCGTGATGAACGATACATCGATCGAAGACGCGATCACGCAATGCCGCGAACTGATCTCCATTTTGAGCGATGCGCCGTATCAGGTCGGCAATCGCGCGTTTCAGGTCAAGGCGTCGATCGGTCTGGTCGAATGCGCGCGCGGCGTGCGTGTGCAGGATGCGTTGTCGCATGCGGATCGCGCGTGCCGTGAGGCGAAGAAGGTTGCGCATACGCATCTGGTGACGTATCGCAAGGGCGCGGCGGCGTTCGAGGAGCGCGCGGAAGAGTTGAGGCTGGTGGAAACGCTCGGGCGCAATCGCCTGCCGCCGGGCCTGTTTCTGGTGATGCAGCCGATCATGTCGCTGTCCGCGCCGACCGAATCGCTGAACTTCGAAGTGCTGTTGCGCATGAAGGCGCCCGACGGCACCACGCTGCCCGCAGGCAAGGTGATCGTGGCGGCGGAAGAGTCGGGCAATATCGCGGCGATCGACCGATGGGTGATTTCGACGCTGCTCGAATGGATCGAGGCGCATCGGCATGAATTGAAGAACACGCAGTTTATTTGCGTGAATCTCTCCGGCGGTTCGCTCAACGACGAGCAATTCATGGAGGATATCTTCGCGTTATTCGCGCGTTATCCGTCCACCGTTCATTATCTTTGCCTGGAAATTACCGAGAGCGTCGCGTTGCACGATCTCGAGAATACGCAACGCTTTATCGCGCGCGTGCACGATATGGGCGGCAAGATCGCGCTCGACGACTTCGGCGCGGGCTACACGTCGTTCAAATATCTGAAGGCGCTGTCGGCCGATGCGCTGAAAATCGACGGCGAATTCGTGCGTTCGATGTGCGCGCATCCGGCGGATATCGCCATTGTCGAAGCCATCGTGGCGCTCGCACGCAATCTCGGTATGCGCAGCGTGGCGGAGTGGGTCGAGGATATCGATACCTTGCGCGCGTTGCAGGAAATCGGCGTGGATTACGTGCAGGGCTATCTGATTGCGCGCCCGCAGGATTCATCGGCCATTATCGCGGCGCAGTCGGCCGCGAGCTTCGTGAAGGACGCGGAGGTGGTCAGTTTCGTCGAATGTCTGTCGGAGCCGACGCAGGCCGCCATCTACGACTACGAATGGCGCGCGCGTGCTGCGGGCACGCACTGAACGCGTTTATACAGCTTTGATCTCGTTCAGCACCTTGCTCGCCGCAATCGGAATGCGCGCGTCATTCCACTGCGCAAGCCATTCAATCTCCTTGCGCGTGAAATAACCCGGCTGATTGCGCAGCGCGAACTGCAATGAATCGACGATGTGATCGCGAATAATCTGCGGCGCGCTGTCGTCATTGACGATCGCGTGGAGGGCTTCGAGTGTGCTCATGATGCGGTTTTGTCGTTCGCGTAATGCGTGAATGGGAAGTCCTCGTCGAACTTAATCGATCAAAATTCCGGAAAAATATTGCGACGCGCGGTGTTGTGCGCGCGTCGGCGAGAGCGAAACTCTGCTTGCTAAAATCGGCGGACACGGCTTTACTAAATAAAAACGTTCGATTTAATCGACGGGGACACGCCCATGAGCACGTCTGATCGATCCGCGCGCGCCGCCGCGACGCATTCGGTCGGTTCCAATCAACTCGGCATGCGCCAGTTCAACGAGCGCATCGTTCTGCAGGCGATTCGCCTGCACGGCGCGTTGCCGAAGGCCGATATCGCGCGCTTCACGCGCCTTTCCATGCAGACCGCTTCGCTGATCGTCGATCACCTGATCGAAGACGGACTGCTTGCGAAAGATCCGCGGACGCGGGTGCGCGGGCGCATCGGGCAACCTTCGGTGCCGATTTCATTGCGCGCGGACGGTGCGTTTTTTATCGGCGTGAAAGTGGGGCGACGCAGTCTCGACGTGCTCTCGATGGACTTTGCCGGTGCAATCCGCGCGCGCGAAACGCTTTCCTACGCTTATCCCGATCCCGACGTGCTGTTTCCTGCGCTCGAAGCGCGGCTCGGCCGTGCGGTCGAATCGCTCGGCGAGGGCGCGCGCAATCTTGCGGGTATCGGCGTGGCTGCGCCGCTGTGGCTCGGCGGCTGGCGCGATTTCTTCGATACCCCGCCCGACGTGCTCGCCGCCTGGAACGATATCGATATCCGCGCGCGTATCGAAGCGCTGACGGAACGGCCGGTCGAATTCGCCAAGGACACGACGGCCGCGTGCGCTGCCGAACTGGTGATGGGACAAGGGCGCGGCCTGCGCAACTTTTTGTACGTGTTTATCGGCACGTTTATCGGCGGCGGTCTGGTGATCGATGGACGTTTGCACGCCGGACCGGGCGGCAACGCCGGCGCGATCGGTTCCTTGCCGATGCCGGGCAGCGCGGGCCAATTGCTGAATGTCGCGTCGGTCTATGTGCTGGAGAAAGCGTTCGCGTCGGTAGGCGCGCCCGCCGAAGCAGCCCACGACGCGCGTGCGCTCTCTCCCGATTTGCGCGGCCTGTCCGACGACTGGATGCGCGAAACGTGTCCGGCGATTGCGGGAAGTATCGCGTCGGCGTCGGCCTTGCTCGATCTCGAAGCGGTGGTGATCGACGGCGAAATCGATCGTGCGCTGTTGCGCGATGTCATCGGCCGAACGGATGAGGCGCTCGGCGTTTTCGACTGGCAAGGTATGACGCGCCCGTGTCTGATCGAAGGTCTGATCGGCCCCGACGCCCGCGCAATGGGCGGCGCGATCCTGCCGCTCTATGCGCATTTCGCGCCGAAGCACGAGCTTTTCCTGAAACCGCTCGACGCATAAACAAACGCCTCGCCGGAACATCGACGAGGCGTTTTTCGAAACGATGCGTTCGAATCAGCTGCGTTTGCGGATCATTCCCCAGAGGAACAGCAAGATGATCGCGCCGACGACCGATGCGATCCATCCCGCCGGCTGCCCCGGCTGATACCAGCCGAAGAAACGCCCGATATACCCCGCGACCAGCGATCCGAGAATGCCGAGCACGATGGTCATGATCCAGCCCATGCTGTCGTCGCCGGGCTTGATGGCGCGCGCGATAAGGCCGACGATCAGCCCGACGATCAAAGTACCGATAAATGCAAGCATGCGGTTGCTCCTTCTGAAAAATGCTGCTTTTTGGCTGCGTGTGTGTTGAATCCGGGGAGCATCCCGGTGCATTCAAAGTAGCACGCGCGAATGGGTTTGGGTATGACAGCGGCATCGGCCGGATATAGGCCGAATGGCCAGGGTATTTGCACGCGCCGTGCCCGCGCCGTGTATCGAAACGCAGCAAGGTAAAATTCGATGCTTCGTCTCACCGAATTCCGCCTTGCCATGACCGATTCCGATTTCCCATCCGCCGATAACGACGTCATCCACGAAGACCGCCTCTGGCGCGACGACGGCTGGACTGCGCGCGTGATCAAGAACGAAGACGACGACGGCTGGGCCGTCGAAATGATCCAGGAGGGCGAAGCGGAACCCGCGCTGGTCGGCCCGTGGACGATGGGCCGCGACAAGAAGAACCCCAAGCCGCTCGATGCCAACGCGTTTCGCACACTGGTGAAAACGGCCTCGGAAGTATTGCGTCGGCATGAACAACAACGCCACGCGATGCTGCACAAGAACGTGACCATCGACGTGGACGGCGAAGACGTGACGATCACACTCGATATCGTTCCCGACGACGACGATCCGCACGCCAACCTCAAAGCCTTCGATCCCTACGGCACGCAACTCGCGCATGTGCGCGTATCGCCGGCATTCAAGCTCAACAAAGCCAGCGCCGAACGCTGGGCGGAAAACGAGTACGCCAAGCCGAACTGAGCGACAGCCAAAAAAAATGCCGCCCTGTTGTCACACACGGCGGCATTTGCTTTTGCGCTTTCGCAGCGCCTTATTTCACGACGAACTCGATACGGCGATTGGCGAAACGACCGCTTGCCGTCGCGTTGTCAGCGACAGGATTTGCGTCGCCGTGGCCGGTGGCGGTCAGCGTCTGCGACGGCACGCCCGCACGCACCAGGAAGCCGCGCACCGATTGCGCGCGTTCTTTCGACATTTCCAGCTTGACCGGCTCGGTGCCGACGGAATCGGAGTAGCCCGCGATTTCGAGATTGACCATCGAGCCCTTCGCCGCGCAGCTCTTGAGCAATTGCGCGGTCTCGCCGAGCGTCGAGTAGGCGTTCTCCGGAACGGTCGCGCTGGAGCGCGCGAAGTTGACCACTTGCAGGTCGAGCACCTTGGTCAGCTTGTCGCCGGAGCAGGCGTCGTCGGTCGCGAGCAGGACTTTCATCGCGCTGCGGAACGACTGCGTAGCGCTGGCGACCGCGCTGTCGGCATCGAACGAACTTACCTGGAACATACCGCCCAGCGCCGCTTTCAGCCGATTCAGCCAGCCGAGCGAGGAGTTGGCGGCGGTGCCGCTCAACTCGATCTTCGATCCGGATGCCGTTACTTCTGCGCCGGGGACGGCCATCAGCGGCACGAAATCCTTCAGGCGCGACAGCCACGCGGCGGGCGACGTACCCGGCACCACCGAAATATTAGCGACGTATTTCTTCTCGAAGCGATGCGTAAGTGCGGCGATCAATTGTTGCTTCTCCGCCTCCGTGCCGACCGTGGCTTCGACGGTCGGAACACCGGCGGCGCTGACATTGAAGACCAGCTTCGCGTCGTTGGAATTGCCTGCCGGAGCCGCACTCGCCGATGCGGCCACTACGGGAACTGCCGCCGCCGTTTCACTGGCCGTGACAACGGCTTGCGCGGATTCATCGGAGGGCGCGGACGCGACGGGCTGTACTTCCGGAGCGACCGGCGCGGTTACCACCGGCGGATTCAGGCTGACGCTGTCGGTACGCGTGAAGCCGTGGTAGTACACCAGCGCGAGAATGGCGGCGAGCACTGCGAACAGCAGCCAGACCCATTTGTTCGAACGTTTCGGCGGCGTCTTGCGGACCGCCTGGCGCGGCGGCTGTGCAGCGGGCGCGGCCGATTCGTCAGGCGCCGGCACGGTTGCCTTGGCCTTTGGCGACACGTTCCCGACCGTTCCCGCAGCGTTCGCGTTTGCGTTTGCGTTCGCCGCATCCTGGCGCTCTTCGAACACGGAACCGACGGCGTCCAGGCGCGCGATGATGCTATTCGTGAACCCGTCCGTGTTGGTCACGCCGATCGCCGTTGCTACGGCGTTGCTCATGGAGGCTTTGATCTCGCCCACCTGGTCGCGCAGCAACAGCGGCAACTGCGCCAGTCCCCATTGCGCCAGCAGGAAATGCCGTTTGACGATGCCGAACAACACCGCCGCGACAACGCCCGCGAGCGCGGATGTCGCTTGCGTGGGCACGCCGGTTTCTGCTGCGACGGCATCGGTCAGCAGATCCATGCGGTGACCGGAGACGAGCGCGTACAGCGAATGACCGTTGGCTTCGAGATGCTTGAGGCCGCCGGTGGTCGAAATCAGCTTGTCGAGCTGATCGACGATATGAGCGTTTGTCTCGGGCAACATGACGGTATTGAACAGCGAGCGCGCGCCCGGCGCGAGCGATGCGCGGTCCATCATCATGGCGACGACGCCGGGAGCCGTGCGCGAGGCGATTTGCCGGACGATTTGCCCCGGAATGCCGAACTGTTGCGCGAGCTGTTCCCCAATGCTTTCTGAGATCGTGGAGTTGACCGCCTGGACCAGATTGATACTCATCGACTGCAATCCTTTTTTGCGTATGCGCCAATGACAGGCGCATGTGAACCGCGCATTTTATATGTCAAGGTATCCTGAAAAGAGGCTGCAATATTTATTGACGAAATCAACGCCTTTAGTTCGATTTGCGTCATTTTTTACAGTTACTTCGATAGACGCGCCAACGTCGATTCAACGTGCGCGCGGCGACGTATCTTTGAAGAAGCTGATCAGGCGCTTGCCCGCGATTGCAAGCCACGACGGCTCGCCCGGCGTCTGCCCGTGATTGCGCACGTCGAGCGCGATGACCGACAGCAGTGAATGCGACCGAACGAAGTTGCGGTACGATGCATCGAGCGGTGAAGTCCAGACGCACGCACGGCAGTCATGCTTGGAGCACGAATTGCAGGGAGGTTGATCGCGGTTCATGGAATGTCCTTGAAAAGTATCCATGAATGATGTTCGATCTATCGACGAGAATCGATCAGAGACCTCTTATTGAACTTTGAATTTCAGAATAGTAAATGGCGACGCGGCCTATTTTTGAGGAGACAGACCGTGCATTACCTGCTGATTTATGAACTGTGTTCGGACTATCTCGAACGCCGCGCGCAATTCCGCGATGCGCATCTGGCGCTGGCGTGGCACGCGGCAGAGTGTGGCGATATCGTGCTGGCGGGCGCGCTCGATGCGCCCGCCGACCGCGCCATGCTGCTATTCGATACCGACTCGGCGGAGATCGTCGAGAAATTCGCGCGCAACGATCCGTACGTGGTGAACGGACTCGTTGAGCGATGGGAAGTGCGCAAGTGGAACACGGTCGTGGGCGAAAGCGCGGCCACGCCCGTGCGCTGAACGCCGAAGATCAGGCGTCGGCGGTTTCTTCAGCGGGACGGTCACGCCGCCGTGCCGCGCGATACAGCGTGGTGAGCGTATCGTCCATTTGCTGCGTGCGCTCGAAGAGATCCGCGAGCCATTCGACGAACGCCGACACGCGCGGCGTCGCCTGACGCGACTTCAGGAACGCGACCGATACCTTCATCGGCGGCGATGTCCATTCGGGCAGCACTTCCTGCAATTGTCCCGAACGAAGGTAAGGCTGCGCCGCGATTCGCAGCGGCTGAATCAGCCCCAGTCCTTCGAGACCGCACGCGAGATAGGCGTGTTCATCGGTGACTTGCACGAAGCCGCGCATTCTCATGTTGACCGCTTCGCCGTTCACGTCGAAATCGAAGTCGGCGGGGCGGCCGGTTTTCTCGGACACGCAATTCACCGCGATGTGCTCCGCGAGTTCATCGACGGTGGCGGGAATGCCGTTCTTTTCCAGATACGCGGGACTCGCGCACGTGACCTGTTCGAGCACGCCGAGACGTCGCGCGATCAGACCGGAATCGGGCAATTCGCCGAGCTGCACGCTGCAATCCACGCCGTCACCGACCAGATCGACATTGCGCGAACTGATGCCGATCGACAATTCGATCTGCGGATAGCGCGCATGAAATTCCGGCAGCGCGGGCACGACGATACTCGTCGCGACCGTATCCGGCATTTCGACGCGCAGCCGTCCGCGCAAGCGCTCTTCGCCTGCATGAAAGCCGGATTCGAGTTCGTCGATATCGGCAAGAATCTGCGAGCAACGCTCGTAATACGCCGCGCCATCGACGGTGAGATTCAGGCGGCGCGTGGTGCGGGCGAGCAGTTGCACGCCCACCAAAGCTTCGAGTTGCTGCACGGTCGTCGAAACACTCGCGCGCGGCATGCCGAGTGATTCGGCTGCGCGCGTGAAGCTGTTCGAATCGACGACACGCGTAAAGACACGCATGGCATGGACGCGATCTAGCACGTTGGGTTTCCTTTGGACGATGATTGAGCCGCTTGTGCGAAGAGAAAAAACGCACATCGGCGATGACATCATCGTAAGGATTGGTGTGCCATACGTGAATACACAAAACTGGAGGATTCTTGCCTGATTCTTTTTGGCGCGCTTTTTCAGAGCGTGGGCATTTCTCCGCGCAGTCTTCCTGCCACGCTTGCGAAGTTGGTGCCGGAAGGCGCTTGATACAGCCGCAAACCCATCTCGGGCAGGATGGACAACAGATGATCGAAGACATCACCCTGAATGCGTTCGTATTGCGTCCACGCGGTGGTCGCGGTGAAGCAATAGACCTCGATCGGAATCCCCTGCGACTCCGGTTCCATCATGCGCACCATGATGGCCATGTCCTGGCGAATCTCCGGATGCCGCTGCAAATAGGCTAACCCGTACGCGCGAAACGTGCCGATATTGGTCAGCCTGCGCCGGTTCGCGGGTTCGTTCGCCAGTTCGCCGAGATTGCGATTGGCCTGTTCCACTTCGGTCTGTTTCTGTTGCAGATAGTCGTGCAGCAGACGAAAGCGCAGCAAGCGTTCGGTTTCATCGTCGGTGAGAAAGCGCACGCATTGCGCGTCGATACGCAAGGTGCGTTTGATGCGCCGTCCGCCCGATTCGAACATATGCCGATAGTTGCGGTAACTCTCGGAAAAGAGCTTGTACGTAGGCACCGTTGTCACGGTGTTGTCCCAGTTCTGCACCTTCACCGTGTGCAGTGCGATGTCCTTGACGAAGCCATCGGCGGACGCTTGCGGCATCTCGATCCAGTCGCCAATGCGCAGCATATCGTTAGATGTGAGCTGCGTACTCGCGACCAGTGACAACAATGTGTCCTTGAACACGAGCAGTAATACAGCGGACAGCGCACCGAGGCCGGAGAGCATCCACAACGGCGAGCGGTCGATCAGAATCGACAAGACGAGCACGCCGCACACGAGCGCCAGCGCGAGCTTGCCGATCTGGATATAGCCTTTGATCGAGCGTGTCTGCGCTTCCTTGCTCGATGCATAAACATCCTGCCACGCGGACAACGCGCTGCCCGCCGCGAAGAAGATGCAGACCCACGCGCCGCCGTGCGCTACGCGTTCTATCGGCATGGACCATTTGCCGATATGCGGTACGTCGTCGATCCCCAACGCGATCGCCGCAAACGGCACCGCGTACCACACGCGGTGATACGCACGCCGCCGGATAAACGCCTGATCCCAGTTCGTATGTCCCGCCAGCACCAGCAGCCGATGCGCGATAAACAGCACGATGCGCGCAACCACCCATTGCAGAAACAGCGCGGTGAGCACGAGTATCACGAGGCCGAGCACGAGTTGCGCCCACGGATGCGTGGGCCAATGGTCCTGCAATTGATCGGATAGAAAATCGAAGTTCATAGGTGTTTTTGATGTGTTGCCAAAGACAGCGTGAAGGCAGCGTGAGCGGTATTGTGCCTGCCAATGCACCAGATGCGCTCACGCCCGCGTTCCTATCGAAAACCCCAGTTCGATGAAAATGAATTTTTTTCGGCGAGCATTCTGGGTAAATATACTTTCATCGCGATTATCGCAATGAGGGTGTCGATACGCTCATGTCCGACGTGGATGAGTTGATTTCCGTACGCATCGCGGCAGCCATGCCGACGCTCACGCCCATTCATCAGCGCATGGGCGCGTTCGTGCTGGCGAACCTGTTTCGCGCGGCCACCATGAGAATCGACGAACTCGCCGATGCGGTCGGCGCGTCGGTGGCGACCGCGAATCGCTTCGCGCGCACGCTGGGTTTTACGGGTTATCCGGCGTTTCGCGAGGCGCTGGTGCGCGGTTTCGAGGCCACCATCGCGCCGGTCGAGCGGCTGCGTTCGGCGCTGCAAACGCCTGCCAGCGCGGCCGAAGTGTTCGACGCATCGCTGGCGCAGGCCGCGTCGAATCTTCAGCTTGCGCAGACGAGCATCGACGGAAACAAGGCTCAGGCTATGGTCGATGCCATTCTCGCCGCGCGTCGTGTGTTCGTGCTCGGTTACGGCGCGAGCGCGTTTCTCGCGGGACTGATGGAGCATGGCCTGACGCCGTATTGCGCGAACGTTCAGTCGCTTGCGTTGATGGGCGGGCCATCGCACGCGGCGCGGCGCTTGTTCACGGCATCGAAAGACGACGTGCTGGTGGCGATTGCATTCCCGCGTTATGTCGATGACACCATCACGCTCGCAAAACAAGCGCGCGATCATGGCTTACGTGTGCTGGCGCTGACGGACAGCGTGGCATCGCCGCTGGCGCATGTTGCAGATCTTGTGCTCGCCGTGCGCGCGGAACGCCGGCTTGCCGCGAATTGCGACACGGCCGTGCTGGCCGTGATCGAAGCCCTGTGCGATGCAGTCGCGCATCGCGCCAAGCGTTCCGTGGAAGCGGCCGCGGGCCTCACCGAATTCGTTTTGCCTTGGCTGGTCACATCCGCACACACAACGCGACGTTCTACTAACAAACGACATCAACACACGGAGCCGCGCGAATCATGAGCATCAAGCCGGTCATAGCGATTCACGGCGGCGCGGGCACGATCGTGCGCCAGGCCATGAGCACCGAAGCGGAAACGCGCTATCACGCCGCGTTAAATGAGATTCTAAGTGCAGGTCAAAACGTATTGGCCGATGGCGGCAGCGCGTTGGACGCCGTCACCGAAGCCGTGCGTCTGCTCGAAGATTGTCCGTTGTTCAATGCAGGCCACGGCGCAGTGTTCACCGCAGCGGGCACGCACGAACTCGACGCCTCCGTGATGGACGGCGCGACACTCGAAGCCGGTTCCGTCTGCTGCGTCACGCGCGTGAAAAACCCCGTGCTTGCCGCGCGCCGTGTGCTCGACGCCAGCGAACACGTGATGTTCACCGCAGCGGGCGCGGAAGCGTTCGCGCAATCGCAAGGACTCGAATTCGTCGATCCATCGTATTTCCATACGGATGCGCGCTACCAGCAATGGCTCAACGCGCGCGGCACGTCGGGCACCATGCTCGATCACGACGCCATGACCAAGTTCGCCTTCGACAACGATCCAATCGATCCGCGCAAGAAACTCGGCACAGTGGGCGCGGTTGCTTTGGATGCGCATGGCCATCTCGCCGCCGCAACATCGACGGGCGGCATTACGAACAAGCAAGCGGGCCGCGTCGGCGATGCACCGTTGATCGGCGCAGGCTGTTACGCGAACGATGCAACGTGTGCGGTTTCGACCACGGGTACGGGCGAAATGTTTATCCGCATGCTCGCGGCGTACGACGTGTCGGCGCAAATGGAATATCGCTGCGTGAGTCTTGAAGAAGCATCGAACGATGTGGTGATGAACAAACTTCCACGCATAGAAGGGCGCGGCGGTCTGATCGCCGTCGATGCGAAGGGCAACGTCGTGCTTCCGTTCAATACGGAAGGCATGTATCGCGGTTATGCGCGCGTGGGCGACACGCCCGTCACGGCAATCTATCGATGACGATTCAACTGCCCGAATCCCGCGTGATCGACGTGCGTGATTTGTCCGTCACGTTCCGCACGCGCGCACGCACTGTCGAAGCAGTCCGAAATATTTCTTTCACGGTCGATCGCGGTGAAACGCTGGCGATCGTCGGTGAATCGGGATCGGGTAAGTCAGTGACATCGCTGGCGTTGATGCGATTGGTCGAGCATGGCGGCGGCGCGATTGCATCGGGCAGTATCGCATTCAGGCGACGCAACGGGCAGACGATCGACCTTGCGCAAGCGTCATCGGCAACGATGCGCGGCGTGCGCGGCGCGGATATTGCCATGATCTTTCAGGAGCCGATGACATCGCTCAATCCGGTGTTCACGGTCGGCGATCAGATTGCCGAAGCCATCGCGTTGCATCAGCACAAGAGCCATGCAGAAGCACGCAAGGAAGCGCTGCATCTTCTGGATCTCGTTCGTATTCCAGAATCGAAGCGCGTGTTTGCGCGTTATCCGCATCAGCTATCAGGCGGTATGCGGCAACGTGTGATGATCGCAATGGCGCTATCGTGCAGACCAGCGCTTCTCATTGCCGATGAACCCACCACCGCGCTCGACGTCACGATACAAGCGCAGATTCTGCAACTCGTGCGCGGCTTGCAGGACGAGATGAATATGGGCGTGATCTTTATCACGCACGATATGGGCGTGGTCGCGGAAGTAGCGGATCGCGTGCTGGTGATGTATCGCGGAGAGAAGGTGGAAGAAGCGCCTTCCGGTACGCTTTTCGGAGCGCCGAATCATCCGTACACCAAAGCTTTGCTCGCAGCCGTTCCCACTTTAGGCGCGATGCGTGGCACCGATCGCCCCGCGAAATTTCCCATTCTCGAAGTGGAGCCTGCCGAAATCGCGCCCGACGATGCAAGCGCGTTACGTCCATCGGAAGCGGTAGAAAAGGAACCGCAACCCGTGGTCGATGAAACCATCGCGCCGATCCTGCGCGTGCGCGATCTCGTCACGCGATTCCCCGTAAAAAGCGGCTTGTTTGGAAGAATCACGGCATCGGTGCATGCGGTCGAACGCGTGAGTTTCGATCTGCGTCAGGCCGAAACGCTCGCGCTCGTCGGTGAATCGGGCTGCGGAAAATCGACTACTGGGCGCTCTTTGCTGCGTCTGGTGGAAAGCCAGAGCGGTTCCATTGAATTCGATGGACGCGATATCAGCAAGCTCCAGGGCCCCGAACTTCAGGCGCTCAGACGCAATATCCAGTTCATTTTTCGGGACCCTTTTGCATCGCTCAATCCGCGTTTGACCGTGGGCTTTTCGGTGATGGAACCGCTGCTCGTGCATAACGTGGCGAGTGGCAAGGAAGCGCAGGCGCGCGTCGATTGGCTGCTCGACAAAGTCGGCTTGCCGCCCGAAGCGGCGCAACGTTATCCGCATGAGTTTTCGGGCGGACAGAGACAACGTATCGCGATTGCGCGTGCGTTGGCGTTGAATCCGAAAGTGGTGATTGCAGATGAATCCGTGTCCGCGCTCGATGTCTCCGTGCGCGCGCAAATCGTCAATCTGATGCTTGATTTGCAGCGTGAACTGGGCGTCGCGTATCTATTCATCTCGCACGATATGGCCGTGGTGGAGCGCGTGAGCCATCGCGTCGCGGTGATGTATCTCGGGCAGATCGTCGAGATCGGGCCGCGTGCAGCGGTGTTCGAAGCGCCGCGTCATCCGTACACGAGAAAGCTGATGGGCGCGGTGCCCGTCGCCGATCCATCGCGGCGACATGCCAGACGCATGCTCGCCGCCGATGAAATTCCGAGCCCGATTCGCAGGCTCGGCGATGAGCCGATCGTCGCTAAGCTCGTCGCCGTGGGACCGGATCATTACGTCGCTGAGCATCATGTGGGCGGCGCTTACTAAGGTTTACTAAGAGCAACTTCGAGGAGTTAAAGATGCCGTCTTTGTACTTACGTAACGTGCTGGCAGCAGGTGCATTCGCAACCTTCGCCGCCCTTGCTCCGGTCTCGTCATTCGCGCAGACCACAGCCGTGATGGCCGTCGCCTCCACCTTCACGACGCTCGATCCCTACGATGCCAACGACACGCTCTCGCAAGCGGTCGCAAAGTCCTTTTATCAGGGTCTTTTTGGTTTCGACAAGGACATGAAGATTCAGCCGGTGCTCGCCACGAGCTACGAAGCAAGTCCCGATGCCAAGGTCTACACCATCAAGCTGCGGCAAGGCGTGAAGTTCCAGGACGGCACCGACTTCAACGCGGAAGCGGTAAAAGCCGTATTCGATCGCGTCACCGATCCGGCCAACAAGCTCAAGCGCTATAACCTCTTCAACAAGATCGAAAAGACCGAAGCGATCGATCCGTACACGGTGAAGATCACGCTGAAGATTCCGTTCTCCGCGTTCATCAACGTGCTGGCGCATCCGTCGGCGGTGATGATCTCGCCGACAGCATTGAAGAAGTACGGCAAGGACATTGCGTTTCATCCGGTCGGCACGGGACCGTTCGAATTCGTCGAATGGAAGCAGACGGACGATCTGAAGGTGAAGAAGTTCGCGGGCTATTGGAAAAAAGGCTACCCGAAGATCGACATGATCGACTGGAAGCCAGTGGTCGATAACAACACGCGCGCCGCGTTGATGCAAACCGGCGAGGCCGACTTCGCGTTCTCGATTCCTTTCGAACAAGCCGCCACGCTTAAGGCCAGCCCGAAGGTCGATCTGATCGCCGCGCCTTCGATCATTCAGCGTTATATCAGCATGAATACGCTGCAAAAGCCCTTCGATAACCCGAAGGTGCGCGAGGCGCTCAACTATGCAATCAACAAGGAAGCGCTCGTGAAGGTTGCGTTCGCGGGTTATGCAGTGCCGTCCGAAGGTGTGGTGCCGCCGGGCGTGGATTACGCGACGCCCAAACTCGGCCCCTGGAAATACGATCCCGCGAAGGCGCGCGAGTTGCTGAAAGAAGCTGGTTATCCTAACGGTTTCGAGACGGTGCTCTGGTCAGGCTACAACCATACGACCGCGCAGAAGATCATTCAGTTCGTGCAGCAGCAACTCGGACAAGTGGGCGTGAAGGCATCGGTTGAAGCGCTGGAAGCAGGGCAGCGCGTTCAGCGTATCGAAAGCGCGCCGGACCCGAAGACCGCGCCGGTGCGCATGTTGTATATCGGCTGGTCGTCATCGACGGGCGAAGCGGATTGGGCGATTTCACCGCTGCTGAGCGGCGGCGCATTCCCGCCGAAGCTATTTAATACGGCGTACTACAAGAATGATAACGTCGATGAAGACCTGCAAAAAGCGCTCGCCACAACGGATAGAAGCGAGAAAGCCAAGCTCTACGAAGACGCGCAAAAGCGCATCTGGGCCGATGCCCCGTGGATTTTCCTCGTCACGGAAAAGGTCGTGTATGCGCGCAGCAAACGCCTGTCGGGCGCATACGTGATGCCCGACGGCTCGTTCAGTTTCGACGATATCGCCATCAAATAAACGATGCTGACCTTTCTCGCCAAACGCCTGCTCGGACTGCTGCCGACGCTGTTTATCGTCGCGGTGCTGGTGTTCTTCTTCGTCCACATGCTGCCGGGCGATCCGGCGCGTCTTGCAGCAGGCGCGGAAGCGGACGAAGCAACCGTTGCGCTGGTGCGTGCCGATCTCGGTCTCGATAAGCCCTTGCCGCAGCAACTCGTGAGCTTCTTCGGCAAGGTCGTGCATTTCGATTTCGGCACGTCCACGCGCAGCAAGCGACCTGTATCGACGGAGATTGGCGAGCGTTTCATGCCGACCTTATGGCTCACGCTTGCGAGCATGGCGTGGGCGGTCGTGTTCGGCATGGCGATCGGCATTGTGTCGGCGGTGTGGCGCAATCAATGGCCGGATCGATTGGGCATGACATTGGCCGTATCGGGCATCTCGTTTCCGGCCTTCGCGCTCGGCATGCTGCTGATGGAAATTTTCTCGGTGAAACTGGGCTGGTTGCCGATCGTCGGCGATGGCACGTGGAAGGGTTATATCCTTCCGTCGCTGACCTTGGGCGCGGCCGTCGCTGCGGTGATGGCGCGCTTCACGCGGGCATCGTTCGTCGAAGTGCTGGGCGAAGACTTCGTGCGCACCGCGCGCGCGAAGGGCGTGCATGAGCCGATGGTCATCGTCAAACACTGCCTGCGCAACGCCATGATTCCCGTCGTCACGATGATGGGCCTGCAATTCGGCTTTCTGCTAGGCGGTTCGATCGTGGTGGAGAAAGTGTTCAACTGGCCGGGTCTCGGCCGCCTGCTCGTCGATGCCGTCGAGATGCGCGACTATCCGGTGATTCAGGCGGAAGTGCTGCTGTTTTCGCTGGAATTCATCGTCATCAATCTGATCGTGGATGTGTTGTACGCGATCATCAATCCGACTATCCGCTTCAAGTGAGGATGCGATGAGCGCGACCACGCACGCAGCAGTGACGACCACGCAGCAAATCCGCACGCCGTGGACCGAGTTCTGGCGCAAATTCAGACAACAACATGTGGCGATGATCGCAGCGGTATTCGTGCTGTTGCTGATCGTGATCGCGATCATCGCGCCGCTGATCGCGCCATACGATCCGGAGAATTATTTCGATTACGACGCGCTCAATGCGGGTCCGTCCGCCGCGCACTGGTTCGGTGTCGATTCGCTCGGCCGCGATATTCTCAGCCGCATACTCGTCGGCAGCCGCATCTCGTTGACGGCGGGTTTGCTGTCAGTGGTGATCGGCGCGGTGATCGGCACGTTCTTCGGCTTACTCGCGGGCTATTACGAAGGATGGTGGGATCGCATCGTCATGCGTATTTCCGACGTGTTATTCGCGTTTCCCGGTATCTTGCTGGCAATCGGCGTGGTGGCGATTCTCGGCAATGGCATGGTCAACGTCGTATGCGCCGTCGCAATCTTCAGTATTCCTGCGTTCGCGCGCCTCGTGCGCGGCAATACGCTTGTGCTCAAACATCTCACGTATATCGAGGCGGCGCGCAGCATTGGCGCGTCCGACTGGACGATCATCGCGCGACATATTCTGCCGGGCACGATTTCATCGGTGGTTGTGTACTTTACGATGCGTATCGGCACGTCAATCATCACGGCGGCGAGTCTCTCGTTCCTCGGACTCGGCGCGCAGCCGCCGACGCCCGAGTGGGGCGCGGTGCTCAACGAAGCACGCGCGGATATGGCAATGGCCCCGCACGTCGCCATCTTCCCGAGTCTGGCGATCTTCTTCACGGTGCTTGCCTTCAACCTGCTCGGCGACGGCCTGCGCGATGCGCTCGGTCCGAAGCTCGACCGGCCATGAGTTCGATCACCGATGTGCCCGGCGTCACGGTCGGTCACTGCACGCTCGATGCAGGCGCGATTCAAACCGGCGTCACGGTAATTCGTCCGCATCCGCATGACGTGTATCGCGCGAAAGTGCCGGCTGCATCGTGCGTGATAAACGGCTTCGGCAAGAGCGTCGGCTTGTTGCAAGTCGATGAACTCGGCGTGCTCGAAACGCCGATTGCGCTGACGAATACGTTCAGCGTGGGCACGATTGCGCAGGCGCAGATTCGCGCGGCTATTGAAGACAATCCGCAGATCGGGCGCGAGTGGGCGAGCGTGAATCCGCTGGTGTTCGAATGCAATGACGGCTATCTCAACGATATGCAGGCGTTCGCGGTCGAGCCGAAGCATTACGCAAACGCGCTCGCTTCGTGCAGCAAAACATTCGAACGCGGCGCGGCAGGCGCGGGGCGCGGCATGTCGTGTTTCGAACTCAAAGGCGGAATTGGTTCGGCATCCTGTGTAGATGTGTTATCAAACAACACGTACACAGTAGGCGCACTCGTGCTGGCCAACTTCGGCAAGCTGCCGCAACTCACAATCAAAGGCGATCCAGTCGGACAGCGGCTTCACGCATCGAGCGATAAAGCGCCTGAGCAAGGCTCGATCATCATGATCCTCGCCACCGACGCGCCGCTCGACGCGCGTCAACTGCGCCGCCTCGCGATGCGTTCCGCCGCCGGTCTTGCGCGCACTGGTTCGAGCTTCGGCCACGGCAGCGGCGATATCGCGCTGGCGTTTTCGACGGCGTACACCGTGCCGCACGATTCCACGTTCATCACAATCCCGCCGCTTATCAACGACATGCATCTCGATCCGCTATTCAACGCCGCCGCCGACAGCATCGAACACGCGATCCTCGATGCCTTGTACAGCGCCGAAACGGTGACCGGCCGCGACGGGCATCGACGGATATCACTCAGGGAAGCCATGAAGTCATGAAAGTGCTGATTTCCGTAGATATCGAAGGGATCGCGGGCGTGTTTCATCCCGAGCAGGCGCGCCCCGGCAATCCCGAATACGAACAGGCGCGCCGCTGGATGTCGCTCGAAGCGAACGCAGCCGTGCAGGGCGCATTCGATGGCGGCGCGTCGCAAGTCTGGGTCAATGATTCACACGGCGGCTTTCGCAATCTGCTGCCCGATCTGATCGACTCGCGCGCGCGTCTCGTGCTCGGCAAACCGCGCACGCTCGGCATGATGGCGGGACTCGAGGCATCGCCGGAATGTGTGTTCATGGTCGGTTATCACGCACGCGCGCAGAGTCGCGGCATTCTCGCGCACACGGTCAACAGCACGGCGTTCGCGCGCGTGATGCTCGACGGCGAAGAGGCGGGCGAAGCGGCGCTGTACGGCGCGCTCGCGAAAGAACGCGGCGCGCGCGTCGCGCTCTTGACGGGCGACGACGTCTTCGGCGCGGAGACCTTGCCCGCGTTTCCCGGCGCGCAATTCCTCTGCGTGAAGACCGCGCACGGCTATTCGAGCGGTATCACGGAAACCCCCGCGGCCGCCTGTGAGGCGATTCGCCGCGCGGCACAGGAGAGCATGGAAACATCACGTTCGATGACCCCGCCGCACGCAACGAGCCAGGCGCATCGCTGCGAAATCCGCGCGCAATCGACCGCGTTCGCTGATCTGTTTTGTCAGTGGCCGACGCTCGAACGCATCGACGCGGTCACGCTCGCTTTC
This sequence comes from Caballeronia sp. BR00000012568055, assembly GCF_029439455.1. Classification (GTDB taxonomy): domain Bacteria; phylum Pseudomonadota; class Gammaproteobacteria; order Burkholderiales; family Burkholderiaceae; genus Caballeronia. Next base: position 82,227 of record NZ_JAQFVG010000248.1, read on the forward strand.
GATGCCCCGAGCGCCGAACATATCGTGCGTACAATCAATTGCCTTTCGGCAATGTCTTTCATGTTGCGATGAACGCATCAAGTGTCGTTAAAATGGTGTTCTTGCTGCAACACGATCGCAGGCGACGTTCATGCACGACGTAAAGCTGGCACATAACGACGACACCGCGCTCGATCCCGCCGATCCGCAACTGGTCATGCGCGGTTCGCTGTTCATCGACGGTCACGAAGCGGGCTGTTGGGAAGCGCGGCGCGACGGCACGTGGGCCGCGCATCGGAAGCATGAGCAGAACTGGATCGTCGAGTCGAGCAAAGCGGCGCTGATCGAGCGGCTGGCTCATGCGGCCTAAGCGTGAAATAAGCGTGGCCTAAGCGTGGAATAAGCGTGACTTAACCCTTCAAACCAAGGTTGTCTACCGATGTATCTGTCGATCATCGCCGTGGGGATTGGCGGCGGGCTGGGCTCGCTGGCGCGTTGGGCGCTGGGCCTGCGCCTCAATACGATTTTTCCGAATCTGCCGCTCGGCACCTTTGCCGCCAATGTCATCGCCGGATACATCATCGGCGTGGCGGTCGCGTTCTTCGCGCGCTTTCCCGATATCTCCGTGGAGTGGCGTCTGTTCATCATCACAGGGCTGATGGGCGGCCTGTCAACGTTTTCCACATTCTCGGCGGAAGTGGTCGCGCATCTTCAGCAAGGGCGTTTCGGCTGGGCGCTGACGGAAATCGCGGCGCACGTGGGCGCGTCCTTGTTGATGACCGCGCTCGGAATCGCCACGGTCGCAGCAGCGAGCTGAACAATTCGTTCGCGATCCGAAGAATATCCGCGTAGTATCGCGTTCTCGTTTTCTTTTGTGCGTTCATCCACGATCAACGCTCCTCACCGCGCATCCGACGCGGCTTTTTTTTCTATTGCAATACAGAAGGTGATGAAATGCCCGAGCTTCCGCTTTTCGAAATCCGACCATACCGGGCGAGCGATCTCGATGAAGTAATCGAACTATTCGTCCGCTCGGTGCGAGAGATCGCCTCGATGGACTATACGCAGCCGCAGATCAAGGCGTGGGCGAAGGTGGACCGCGCCGAGTGGGAACAGGCGCGCATGAGCCGGCCGACGTGGGTCGCGATCAAAGACGGCCAGATTGCCGGTTTTATCGACCTGCAATCGAATGGTTTGATCGACATGTTGTTCGTGCATCCCGAGTTTCAGCGGCAGGGCGTAGCCACGGCGCTGCTCGCGCGCGTGGAAGCCGAAGCCGGCGAAGCGGATATGCCGGTGCTGCACACGTATTCCAGCCTGACCGCGCAAACGTTTTTCGAAATCAGCGGCTTTACCTTGCTGCTCGCGCGCAGTGTGGTGGTGCGCGGTGAACGCTTCGTGCAATGTGTCATGGAAAAGCGCCTTTAAGACGATCGTGCTCGTCTAGACAGGATGCGGGATAGCTCCAGGGCGCATTAGGAATATCCCGCATTTCCTCTTGTTTCGCTGTCTTTGCCCGTTTAGACTGAGGTCTGACTTGTATAGACAGGATGAAACATGATGATGCTCACGCCCGGAAAGCTCACGCTGCCGCAATTGCGCCAGATCGCACGCGGTTCGGACCCGCTGCAACTCGATCCGGCGAGCTTTGCCGCTATCGACGCAAGCGCGCAAGCGGTCGCGGCAATTGCCGCCAAGGGCGATCCGGCGTACGGCATCAACACGGGTTTCGGGCGGCTCGCCAATACGCATATTCCCGCTGATCAGCTCGAACTCTTGCAGCGCAATCTGGTGCTGTCGCACGCCGTGGGCGTCGGTGAGCCGATGTCGCGTCCGGTCGTGCGTTTGCTGATGGCGCTCAAACTGTCGAGCCTCGGGCGCGGTCATTCCGGCATCCGCCGCGAAGTGATCGACGCCCTCATCACGCTGTTCAATGCCGACGTGCTGCCGATCATTCCGGTGAAAGGCTCGGTCGGCGCATCGGGCGATCTCGCGCCGCTCGCGCATATGTCCACGGTGCTGCTGGGTCTGGGTGAGGTGACCATTCGCGGCGAACGCGCCAGCGCTATCGACGGTCTCGCCGTTGCAGGTCTCAAGCCGTTGACGCTGCAAGCCAAGGAAGGTCTGGCGCTGCTCAACGGCACGCAGGCATCCGCCGCGCTCGCGCTTTATAACCTCTTTGCAATCGAAGACTTGTTCCGCACCGGCCTGGTCGCGGGCGCGCTGTCGGTGGATGCCGCCGCCGGTTCCGTCGTGCCGTTCGACGCGCGTATTCACGAATTGCGCGGCCATCGCGGTCAGATGGATGCGGCGGCGGCGTATCGAACGTTGCTGGAAGGCTCGGGCATCAACCTGTCGCACGCCGATTGCGAGAAGGTGCAGGACCCGTACAGTCTGCGCTGCCAGCCGCAGGTAATGGGCGCGTGTCTCGATCAGATGCGCCACGCGGCCGATGTGCTGCTGATCGAATCGAACGCGGTTTCGGATAATCCGCTGATTTTCCCCGACACCGGCGAAGTGCTGTCAGGCGGAAATTTCCACGCAGAACCCGTCGCTTTCGCCGCCGATAACCTCGCGCTCGCCGCAGCGGAAATCGGCGCGCTGGCCGAGCGCCGTATCGCCTTGCTGATCGATGCCACCTTGTCCGGCCTGCCGCCGTTCCTCGTGCGCGACGGCGGCGTGAATTCCGGCTTTATGATCGCGCATGTGACGGCGGCGGCGCTCGCGTCCGAGAACAAGACGCTGGCGCATCCGGCTTCGGTGGATTCGCTGCCGACATCGGCGAATCAGGAAGATCATGTGTCGATGGCAACCTTTGCCGCACGCAAGCTCGGCGATATCGCCAGCAATACCGCGAATATTCTCGCCATCGAATTGCTGGCAGCGGCGCAGGGCGTCGATCTGCGCGCACCGCATCAGACCAGCGCGCGTCTGGCCGAGGTGATGAAAACCTTGCGCGCGCACGTGGCACACTACGACCTTGATCATTACTTCGCGCCGGATATCGCCGCCATCGCGACGCTCGTGCAGGACGGCGAGATTGCGAAGCACAGTCCGTTCGCGTTCACGTCGGAAATTCGTGGATGAGCACGCCTGCCTATCAGGAAATCAAGGACTATATTCTTCGACGCATTCACGGCGGCGAATGGCGCGAGGGCGATCAGGTGCCCTCCGAAAACGAATTGGCGCGCGAGTTCAAGGTCGCGCGCATGACGGTCAACCGCGCGTTGCGTGAGTTGACCGCCGAGCAGGTTCTCACGCGCGTGCAGGGCGCGGGCACTTTCGTCGCGCAGCCGAAATATGCATCGACACTTGTGGAGATTCGGAGCATTTCGGATGAGATCGCGGCGCGTGGGCATCGGTATAGCGCGAAGGTGCTGCATCTCGGCGCATCGATTGTCGATGAAACTCTGGGCGCGGAAATGCACCTGGCGCACGGCAGTCCGGTGTTTCACTCGCGCGTGCTGCACTTCGAAAACGACGAACCCGTGCAGATGGAAGAGCGCTACGTGAACCCGGTGCTTGCGCCCGAGTACGCGCGCCAAGACTTTACGACCATCACGCCGAATCAGTATTTGATGGTCGCCGCGCCCTTGCAGCGCGTGGAATATCGCATCGAAGCATCGATGCCGACAGCGGAAATTCGCCAGGCGCTGGCGATGGCCGAGCACGAACCGTGTTTGCTGCTGCATCGGCGGACATGGTCACGGGACGCGGTGGCGTCGGTGGTGAACCTCTGGCATCCGGGCGACCGGCATCAGTTCACCGGGCACTTCTGAGCGTCGCGCCGGCAATTCTGTCGTGAAGGTGGCGGTTTGCTGGCGAATCGGTAATGACGGGTTTGGGAGTCTTCCACCGCGTGTCGCCTTCAGTCGGATAAAAATATATAAAAATCAAATGCTTAGTGCGTGATCGCACGCCAGGGCTCCTCACGCACACGAAATGCATTATTGCAACGCCGACAAATATATTTCGTGCAAATTGGGGTTTTCCCCGAGACCTTCGCCTCCTAAACTTGTCTTCAAGCGAAACGAAATAAGAAACCGCTTAAAGACTTAAAGCGAATTTCTTCTTCCGGTTTCGATTTCAAAACAAGACTACTGGAGGTTCATCATGTTCAAGGCACTCGTTCCGGCACTCGTCATTGCTTCGGCTCTGGCCGCTCCGACTTTCGCGTTCGCACAAGACAACAGCAACGGCCCGGTGACCCGCGCCGAAGTCCGCGCCGATCTGGTTCGTCTGGAAAAGGCCGGCTACAACCCTTCGACGGATCGCGTCGATTATCCGAAGAACATTCAGGCAGCTGAAGCCCGCGTGAATGCGGATCAAGGCAATACGAGCTACGGCGGTTCGACGGCCGGTACGTCGGCATCGGGTCCGGCGCGTGCCAACCTGAATATGTCGGACCGTAATTCGGTTTACTTCGGTCATTAAGTTTTTCGACGTGCCGAAGTTGCAAGAGCAAGTCGCAGTGTAGGGTGTAGTAAGCAGTTGTAGGCAGTTGGCAGTTCAGCAGAAAGGGCAGTTGTTGCGAGAGAAGCAGGTGCAGTAGCTGTTGTAGCTGTAGCAGTACCGCAGTAGAAACGCCAGCAGCCAGAATGAGGCCGCTGGCGTTTTTTATGCCGATGCCTTCGGCGCCTGAATCATCTTCCAGCCGTTGCCCGCCGGATCGCGGAAGCCCGCATCGATGCTGCCATAGCGATCCATCGGCTCCTGCGTGAACTCGACGCCGCGCGTTTTCAGTTGCTCGTATGTCACGCGACAATCGGCGACGGCGAGCACCAGCGGCGGCATCGCGCCTTTGGCGACCATCGCGCGGAGCGTTTGCGCGGTGGCATCGTCGTGAATCGGCGCGCCGGGCGCGAACAGGCCGAGTTGAAACGACGGCTGTTCCGGATGCACGACGGTAAGCCATCGATACGGCCCGTTCTTCACATCCGTATGCACACGAAAACCGAGCTTATCGACATAAAACGCGAGCGCTTCGTCCTGGTCATCGACGTAAAGACCGACCACGCTGATACCTTGGTTCATGACACCTCCTCAGTTGATGGCGGAAGTGTAGTGCTCGCGTCGCCGCACCGCTTCTCCAAAACTGCGATGGTGAGATCCGGCCGTTGCGCGGCTTTCAGCACGCACGCCGGCACGCGATCGATCGACGTCATGTCTCCGCGCGATGCCGTACGCATTTCGCCCGGACTTTTTCCCGTGATATCGCGAAAAATGCGCCCGAACGTGCCGAGACTTTCCCAGCCCGTGGAGAACGCAATCTGCGTGATGCCGAGGTCGGTATCGCGTAACAAAGTAGTAGCCTGTTCGATACGCCGCGTCAGCAAATAGCGATGCGGCGGCAAGCCGAACGCCCGCTTGAACGACCGCGCAAAATGGCTTGCCGATACACCGCTCACTTCGGCCAGCCGCTCGACCGGCCACGCCTCATGCGAGGCCGCATCCATGCGATCTTTCGCACGCAACAAGCGACGCAAGAGCTTCGGATCTTCGAGCGCCGTCATCTTCTTTTCAACGATTCGACTTCGCGCCGCAAGCGCGAATCACAAGCCGCACGACTTCTTCGGTCTGCTCATCAAAACCCTTGCTTGTTAGCGCGCGTTTGCCTTTGAGCGCGCGAATCTGCGCGTCGAAATCCGCGTAATGCTGCGTGATGGCCCAGATCATGAACATGAACGTTTGCGGATCGACCGGCGCAAGCAGGCCGCGCTCGATCCAGTTTTGAATCACGGTGACGCGTGTGTCGAGCCACGGCTTCACGCGCTCGTTGAGAATGTCCTGCATATGATGCGCGCCGTGAATGATCTCGCTCGCCCACACTTTCGAACCAAGCGGCCGGCGGCGCGATAACTCCATTTTTGCGCGCACATATCCGCCGATCGCTTCGACCGGATCGTCGCTGCATTCGAAGGTATCTGCCGCGCGATGCCAGTCCTCGAACAAGTCTTCCAGCACCCGCCGATACAGCGCGAGCTTGGTCGGAAAGTAGTAATGCAGATTGGCTTTCGGCAGTCCGGCGCGCTCGGCGATCATCGCGGTACTCGCGCCTTCGAGGCCTTTTTCAGCAAATACGGCTTCCGCGCACAGCAGCAGTTGCGCTTCGTTGGTCTCGCGTATCTGCGCCTTGCGCCGCCGCAATGGTGGCGTCGGCGCTTCGCTTTCGGTGATATTTGCAGGCGCTTCGTCGTGTTTCATCGTCATGTCCGAATGCTTGGTGAGCCGCATCGTGCCTCATTCGCAGCGGTAATGCACGCCGCATTGCAGCGCTGATCCAGTGTGGTGCATCGCGATGCTGCAACGCAATGGCGTGCGCCTCGCTCTGTGCGCCCGCTCCCACGGACTTTTGAAAAGACATTGCGTTGCTTATTTTAATCGGCTAAAACCTGTCCAGTCGGACAAGTTTTGCAGAGAAAAAAGCATGCGCCACGACGCGTGCGCGAAAGCAGGTTCCCTCACAGTCGAAGTCCTGTCGTAAGGAGCGAGGCGAATGAACGTGGTTTCGGATGCAATCAGAGAGGCTGGTCTCGATACGTCCATCAAGGTCAACGGTCAGCGGCTGTGGGACAGCCTGATGACGATGGCGAAGATCGGCGCGACCCCGAAGGGCGGCGTCTGCCGTCTCGCATTGACCGATCTGGATAAGGAAGGGCGCGATCTTATCGTTAGTTGGGCGAAGGAAGCCGGCTGCACGGTAAGCGTCGATCAAATGGGCAACGTCTTTATGCGCCGCGCGGGCCGCAATCCGGACGCGCTGCCGGTCATGACCGGTCCGCATGCGGATTCGCAGCCGACGGGCGGACGTTTCGATGGCATTTACGGCGTGCTCGGCGGTCTCGAAGTGATTCGGACTCTGAACGATCTGTCGATCGAAACCGAGCATCCGGTCGAAGTCGTGATATGGACCAACGAGGAAGGATCGCGTTTCGCGCCTGCCATGGTCGCATCGGGCGTATTCGCGGGCGTGTTTTCGCTCGATTACGGCCTGTCGCGTAAAGATGTCGATGGCAAGACTATCGGCGAGGAATTGAAGCGAATCGGCTATGCGGGCGATGTGCCGTGTGGCGGGCGCAAGCTGCATGCGGCGTTCGAACTGCATATTGAACAAGGGCCGATTCTCGAAGCGGAAGACAAGACGATTGGCGTCGTCACGGATGCGCAAGGCCAGCGCTGGTATGAAATCACGCTGACGGGACAGGAGGCGCACGCCGGTCCTACGCCGATGCCGCGTCGCAAAGACGCCTTGCTTGGCGCGGCGCGCGTGGTGGATCTGGTGAATCGCATTGGATTGGATAACGCGCCGCTTGCCTGCGCGACGGTCGGCATGATGCAGGTGCATCCGAATTCACGCAACGTGATTCCGGGCCGCGTATTCTTCACCGTCGATTTTCGCCATCCTGATGATGCCGTGCTCGCACGCATGGATGCCGCGTTGCGAGAAGGCGTTCAGCGTATCGCTGGTGAAATTGGTTTGGATACCGAACTAGAGCAAATTTTCTACTACGAGCCGATCAAGTTCGATGCCGCGTGTGTTGCGTCCGTGCGCGCGGCGGCGCAGCGCTTCGGCTATTCGCATCGCGATATGGTTTCAGGCGCAGGACACGATGCGTGTTATCTCTCGAAAGTCGCGCCGACATCGATGGTGTTCGTGCCTTGCGTCGATGGCATCAGTCATAACGAAATCGAAGACGCATCGCAGGAATGGATCGAAGCTGGCGCGAACGTGCTGCTTTACGCCATGCTCGAACGGGCTTCTTAAGCGCTTCTGTTTTATCGATTGATCGAACCGTCCGCACGCTTTAGTGCGGACGGAGAGCACGAATACGTCCTTAAAAAAGGAACGCGTATGACCCACAAAACCATCGCCTGCGAATTCGCGGACGTCGCGCCTTTGCTCGATGCAAGCGCCGCCGCTGCCGCAGCAAGCCGCTGTCACTATTGCTACGACGCGCCCTGCATTCAGGCATGTCCCACGCAAATCGATATTCCCGGTTTTATCCGCAAGATCGGCAACGGCAATTTAAAAGGCGCAGCTGTCGATATTCTTTCGGCGAATCCGCTTGGCGGCGCGTGCGCGCGCGTATGCCCGACCGAGATTCTGTGCGAAGGTAGTTGCGTGCGCAATCATGAGGGCGACGAGGCGGTGAGTATCGGCAAATTGCAGCGGCATGCAGCCGATTGGGCGATGGCGCGCGGCGAACCGCTGTTCAGGCGTGCGCCTGAAACGGGGCGACGTATAGCGATTATCGGTGCAGGTCCGGCGGGACTCGCGTGTGCATCGAAACTCGCTTTGGCAGGCCATCAAGCCATTATTTTCGATGCGCGCGCCAAACCCGGTGGTCTCAACGAATACGGTATCGCGGCTTATAAAGTGGTCGAAGACTTTGCGCAGCGCGAGATCGAATGGCTTTATTCGATGGGCGGCATCGAAATAAAAACGGGGCTTGCGCTCGGCCGCGACTTTACGCTCGATGAATTGCGCAAGCAGTATGACGCGGTGTTCATCGCGTTCGGTTTGGGCGGCGTGCGTGAACTCGCACTGGATGGCGAGTCATTGCAAGGCGTGATGAACGCGGTCGATTTCATCGAACAAGTGCGTCAGGCGGATGATCTCGAGCGCGTGCCGGTCGGACGTCGCGTGGTCGTGATCGGCGGCGGCAATACAGCCGTCGATGCCGCCGTGCAGAGCCGCAAACTTGGCGCGACTTCGGTGACGATGGTGTATCGGCGTGGCGTGAAGAATATGGGCGCGACATGGGCCGAACAGGAGTTCGCGCAGACCAATGGCGTGACCATCGTCACGCATGCGAAGCCGGTGCGATTGATCGGCGAAAAGGGCTTGATTCAGGGCGTGGAATTCGAACGCGATAACGAACGCTTCGTGATTGAAGCCGATATGGTGCTGAAAGCGATCGGACAAACGCTCGTTCCGATTGGTGTCGATAAAGAATTGCTGACGCTCGACGGCAGCCGCATTGTCACCGATGAAAACCGTCAGACCACGCTCGCGAAAGTCTGGGCCGGGGGCGATTGCGCCACGCACGAAGGACTCGATCTCACCGTGCAAGCCGTGCAGGACGGCAAGCTCGCGGCGGCGTCCATCGATGCATCGTTCGAACTGACGGCCATCAAAGCCGCCTGATAAAAGGAGACCACGAACATGGCCGATCTTCGCTGCAATATCGCTGGCATTACCTCACCGAATCCGTTCTGGCTTGCGTCTGCGCCGCCGACCGATAAAGCCTACAACGTCAATCGCGCATTCGAAGCGGGCTGGGGCGGCGTCGTATGGAAAACGCTCGGACTCGATCCGCATGTGGTGAATGTGAGTTCGCGTTACGGCGCGGTGCAATGGAACGGACAACGTATCGCAGGACTGAATAATATCGAGCTGATTACGGATCGTCCGCTCGATGTGAATCTGCGCGAAATAGAACAGGTTAAACGCGACTGGCCCGATCGCGCAATGATCGTCTCGTTGATGGTGCCGTGCAACGAGCAAGACTGGAAATGGATTCTCGCGCAAGTGGAAGACACCGGCGCGGATGCGGTCGAACTGAATTTTGGCTGTCCGCATGGCATGAGCGAGCGTGGCATGGGTTCAGCGGTGGGCCAAGTGCCCGAGTATGTCGAGATGGTCACGCGCTGGGTCAAGGAGAGCACGAAAATGCCGTGCCTCGTGAAGCTCACGCCGAATATCAGCGATATTCGCATGAGTTCGCGCGCGGCCTTCAAGGGTGGCGCGGACGGTGTGTCGCTCATCAACACGATCAATTCGATCGTCGCGGTCGATCTCGATCAGATGGCGCCGATGCCAACCGTCGATGGCAAAGGCACGCACGGCGGTTATTGCGGCCCTGCAGTCAAGCCGATTGCGCTGAATATGGTGGCCGAAATCGCGCGCGATCCCGAAACGCCGGGCCTGCCGATATCGGGTATAGGCGGAATCTCGTCGTGGCGCGATGCAGCCGAATTCATGGTGCTCGGTGCAGGCAGCGTTCAAGTGTGTACCGCCGCCATGCACTACGGATTCCGAATCGTTTCCGATTTTGCAGATGGCCTCTCGAACTGGATGGACGAAAAAGGCTACGCCACGCTCGACGATATTTGCGGCCGCGCCGTGCCGAACGTCACCGACTGGAAATATCTCAACCTCAAATACGACATCAAGGCGCGCATCGATCAGGACAAGTGCATTCAGTGTGGACTGTGTCATATCGCTTGCGAAGACACATCGCATCAGGCCATTCTCAAAGAAAAGGACGGCAAGCGTCATTTCGAAGTGGTCGATTCGGAATGCGTGGGCTGCAATCTGTGCATGCACGTATGTCCGGTCGAACAATGCATCACCATGGAACGTGTCGATGCCGGCGAATATGCCAACTGGACCACGCATCCGAACAATCCCGCGCGCGTAGACGCGGAAGAAACTGCAAACAAAGCAAAAGCAGCAGCATAAAAAACGAAGCGCTCGTCATTCGAACCCACTACTGGAACTGGAGTGCATCCGATGAAGCAGACAGCGCATGACGTCGAGGCGAGCAGCTTATATAACGACGATCTTGCACCGACCGGCCCCGCGCAGCGCACCTGGAAGTGGTATCACTTCGCGGCGCTGTGGGTCGGCATGGTGATGAATATCGCGTCGTACATGCTGGCGGCCGGATTGACGGAGCAGGGCATGTCGCCGTGGCAGGCGGTCGTAACCGTGTTGCTCGGCAACGTAATCGTGCTTGTGCCGATGCTGTTGATCGGTCACGCGGGCGCGAAGCACGGCATTCCTTACGCGGTGCTGGTGCGCTCGTCGTTCGGCACGCAAGGGGCGAAGTTGCCAGCGTTGCTGCGCGCGATCGTCGCGTGCGGATGGTATGGAATCCAAACTTGGTTGGGCGGAAGCGCGATCTATACGCTGGCGAATATTCTCACCGGCAACGCATTGCACGGCGGGGCGTTGCCGTTTCTCGATATCTCCATCGGCCAGCTTGCGTGTTTCCTTGTGTTCTGGGCCTTGCAGATTTACTTCATCGTGCACGGTACGGATTCGATTCGTTGGCTCGAAAGCTGGTCCGCGCCGATCAAAGTGGTGATGTGTATCGCGTTGGTGTGGTGGGCGACGAGCAAGGCGGGCGGTATCGGCTCGATGCTTTCTGCGCCTTCGCAGTTCGTGGCGGGCGGCAAGAAAGAGGGCTTGTTTTGGGCCACATTCTGGCCGGGCCTTACCGCGATGGTCGGTTTCTGGGCGACGCTCGCGCTCAATATTCCCGACTTCACGCGATTCGCACGCTCGCAACGCGATCAGGTGATTGGTCAGTCGATCGGTTTGCCCGCGCCAATGGCTTTGCTCTCTGTGATCTCCGTCGTGGTGACATCGGCAACCGTCGTGATCTACGGCAAGGCTATCTGGGACCCGATCGATCTGACCAGCCGCATGACGGGCATCGGCGTGGGGATTGCACTCATCATCCTGACGCTGGATACGATGTGCTGCAATCTCGCGGCGAATCTAGTCGGTCCTGCTTATGATTTTTCGAGTCTGTGGCCGAAGGGTATTTCGTATCGCGCGGGCGGCATGATTACCGCGACCATCGCCATTGTGATGATGCCGTGGAAGATTCTCGCCACCACGCAGGGTTATATCTTCACGTGGCTGGTCGGTTACTCTGCGCTGCTCGGCCCGGTCGCGGGCATCATGATGGTCGATTACTTCTTTATTCGCGGCACGGAATTGGATCAGCGCGAGTTGTTCGAGGAAGACGGCGAATACTCGTATAGCGGCGGCTGGAATGTGGCGGCGATCGTGGCGCTGGTGATCGGCGTGCTGCCTAATTTGCCGGGCTTTCTGCATACGGCGTTTCCGGCATCGTTCCCCGGCGTGCCCGCGTTTTTCAACACGATCTATACCTATGCCTGGTTCGTCGGACTCGTGCTCGCAGCGCTCGTATATGGATGCTGGATGAAATTACGTGGAAGCCCACGTACCGGAATGCTGGGTGTTTAAACAGGGGAGGAACCGAGACATGCCAACCTTAATTCGCGGCGGCACCATAATCGATGCAGACCGCACGTATCGCGCCGACGTGCTGTGCGCCGACCCGCAAGCGGGCGGCACGATTCTGGCGATCGGCGAGAACATCGACGCCCCGGCCGATACGCAGATTATCGATGCAGGCGGCCAGTACGTGATGCCTGGCGGCATCGATCCGCACACGCATATGGAACTGCCCTTCATGGGCACGACCGCAAGCGACGACTTCTATACCGGCACCGCAGCGGGCTTGTCGGGCGGCACGACGAGTATCATCGACTTTGTCATTCCGAGTCCTAAGCAACCGCTGATGGCTGCGTTCAAGGAGTGGCGCGGATGGGCAGAGAAGGCGTCGTCGGATTACGGCTTTCATGTGGCGGTGACGTGGTGGGATGAGTCCGTTCATCGCGATATGGGTTTGCTGGTGCATGAACACGGTGTATCCAGTTTCAAGCATTTCATGGCCTATAAAAACGCGATCATGGCCGATGATGAAGTGCTGGTGAATAGCTTTACGCGTTCGCTCGAACTCGGCGCATTGCCGACCGTGCATGCGGAAAACGGCGAACTCGTGTTCCAGCTTCAGAAGCAATTGCTGGCGAAGGGTTTTCGCGGGCCGGAAGCGCATCCGTTGTCGCGGCCGCCGGAAGTGGAGGGCGAAGCGGCGAATCGCGCGATACGCATCGCGCAAGTGCTGGGCGTGCCGATCTACATCGTGCATGTATCGGCGAAAGATGCGGTCGATGTGATTGCGCGCGCGCGTAACGAAGGTCAGCGTGTGTTCGGCGAAGTGCTGCCGGGGCATTTGGTTATCGACGAATCGGTCTATAGCGATAAGGACTGGACGCGTGCCGCTGCGCATGTGATGAGCCCGCCGTTCCGTACGAGCGAGCATCGCGAGGCGCTGTGGCGCGGGCTGCAATCGGGCCAGCTTCATACGACGGCAACGGATCATTGCGTGTTCTGCGCATCGCAGAAAGCGATGGGCCGCGAAGACTTCACTCGGATTCCTAACGGATGCGGCGGTGTGGAAGATCGTATGTCGGTGCTGTGGCATCACGGTGTCAATATGGGGCGTCTCACGCCGAACGAATTCGTGCGCGTGACATCGACGAATGCGGCGCAGATTTTCAATTTGTATCCGCGTAAAGGTGCGGTGCAGGTCGGCGCGGATGCGGATCTCGTCGTGTGGGATCCAAACGCGACGCGCACGATTTCGGTGAACACGCATCATCAGAAAGTGGATTTCAATGTCTTCGAAGGCATGACGGTGCAAGGCGTGGCAATGCACACGCTCACACGCGGCGCGCTCGCCTGGACTGATGGCGATCTGCGCGCAGTACGCGGCGCAGGGCAATATTTGAAGCGTCCACCGAACGCGTCGTACTTCGAAGCGGCGCGTGTGATGAACAAGCTGAAGGAGCCGCATCCGATCGAGCGTTGAACATGATCGACACGATGCCCCTTGCATGCCGACATGCGCGGGGTATCGGCACATTTGCGCGCCTGCAAGCATAATGGCGCGCATGCGAAACACTCTCGCGCTTGCCGCGCTCCTCTTCGTTTCATCCGCCGCGAGTGCCGCGAATCCCAACGCGCTCTGGCAGATCGTCCACGACTATTGCGAGCCGGCCGCCGAAGGCGAAGCGGTTCAGCAGAAGTGCGCCGACGTGAATCTCGCGGACGGTTATGCGGTGCTCAAAGACCTCGTAGGCATCGCGCAATATCTGTTGATTCCGACCGCGCGCGTGAGCGGCATCGAAAGTCCTTTGTTGCTGGATGCGAACGTGCCGAACTACTGGCGCGCGGCGTGGCAATCACGCACTTATGTCGATGCGAAACTCAAGCGCACGCTGCCGCGCGATGAAGTCTCGCTCGCGATCAACTCGGCCAGCGGACGCACGCAGAATCAACTGCATATTCATATCGATTGTCTGGCCGCGGACGTGGCGCGCACGCTGCGTGAAGTCGGACCGACGATCGGCACAGAATGGAAGCCGCTGCCGGTGCGATTGCGCGGGCATATCTACAGCGCCATGCGTATCGACGACGCCGACCTCGACCATACCGATCCGTTCAAACTCGTCGCACCGTATGCCGCGCAACGCGGCGAAACGATGGGCGCGCAGACCTTGATGCTCGTCGGCGCATACCGAAGCGATGGCGCGCCCGCGTTCTATTTGCTCAACGATCACGTTCAGCCGGGAGACTGGGCGTCATCGGAAGAGTTGCAGGATCACACCTGCGCATTGGCCGAACGGCCGAGGTGATAAATCTCGTGGCTTGTTGAAGAATGAAATGACACGAACGGTTCGGAGTTCGGATGAAAAAACATTCGAATTTCAGAGTTTTCGGAACTTGTCACTTCACTTTTTGGCGACCACAATGAATGCACATCTACATCACGTTTGATCCGGTGAAGGACGCGGTGAATCGCGCTCAGCATGGCATATCGCTAGGCGTTGCGCGCGAGATCGCATGGGACGACGCCGTCTGTTGGGACGATGAGCGTCAAGATTATGGCGAGGTTCGAGAAGTGGGTTTGGGCCCACTTCAGGGCCGGACTTTTTGCGTGGTTTTCACGCGCAGGAATGATGCGCTGCGCATTATCAGTTTGCGTCGCGCGAATGACAGGGAGAAGAATCAATATGAACGAAGCATGGTGGAACTACGAACCGGGCTCGCCGGAGGAAGAAGCGGCGATCCAACGCGGCATAGCGATGGACCCCGACACATACGACCTTTCCGATCCGAACATCGTGCTAAAACCCTTCCGCCGGTGGAGGACTGATCTACCGGGCTGCGAGGTCGAAGAGGGAGGCTGAAACTCGCGCATTAGCCATTCGGTCTAGGTGTAAAACAGAGTGGTTTGCTGAAGAATGAAGTGGCGGAAATATTTCGGATGACGAAGGTTATTCGATTAATTCGGCGTCTTCAATTCATTCTTCGGCGACCACAATGAATGCACATCGAGATAACGTTTGATCCGGTTAAAGACGCGATGAATCGTATCCAGCATGGCTTCCCACTTGATCTCGCCCGCGAGATCAAGTGGAATGAACTCATGTATTGGGTGGATGAACGTCGCGATTATGGTGAGGTCCGGGAAGTCGGCTACGTGCCGTTTCTGGACACTATTTTTTGCGTGGTATTCACGCGTAGACATACCGCGCTGCGCATTATCAGCTTGCGTCGCGCGAACGACAGAGAGAAAAATCGCTATGCACGAAATCTGGAAAAACATTCAGCCCAACTCGCCCGAGGAAGAAGCCCGAATCCAACGGGGAATCGACATGGACCCGACAACCTACGTCCTTACCGACGAGGAGTTCCAGCAACTAAGGCCATTCCGGATTCGACCGAGTGAGGCTTTCGACGTGTTTCCCGAAACGAGTTAGGACGCGGCACGTACCGCCGTCCGGTGCGGAAACACCCGAGGCATCACACAATCGACGTGTGCCTCGGGCAGCACGCGCCTCAACGTGCGTAACGTAAAAGCCACGTCCTCCGTTGCAACGTCGAATTCGAGGCGCAGCGCGCAAGCTTCGCGCTGCGCCGCGCTGACATATAGACCGAGTGGCGAGTGGAACAATTGGCGCATGCGTTCTTGCAAGATATCGTCGTCGGCGAATTGGGCGCGGGCGAGCATGCGCACGCGCTGACAAGCGCCGTGATGATGACCTGCAGCCCAGGCGAGTGACATATCCATGATCGTGCTCCTTCTCGTTGTTCTGAAGGAAAGCATAAGCCGCGCCGAATCAAGGCCCCGCTAAGACTGGCGTCACGCGTATAAAAAACGCGTTAATCCTGGCGTGACACGCAGTGTCAATCGAACCCCGGAAAAACCGCATCGTCCGGACCGATCGACGCAGGCGATTTCCACGTTGCATCGCGCATCGAATGGCCGACCTGATGCTCGACGCCCAGCAGTGTCGCGAAGATTGCCATGCGAACTGCAATGCCGTTGTCGGTTTGCCGAAAGATTGCGAGGCGCGAGTCGTGGTTGAGGTCGGTGGCGAGATCGTTCGCGCCGGGGCGGCTGTCGCGTGGCAGCGGGTGCATGATCATGGTATCGCGTCCGCAGACTTCGTCAACGAGCGCCTGATTGATCTGGAAGTCCGGCGTATAGCCTTCGATCGACTCGTCGGCGAATCGCTCTTTCTGGATGCGCGTGGCGTAGACCACATCGGCGCCCGCGAGTCCTGCACGCAGGTCGGTGGTTTGTTCGATCACGTGATCGCCATGTGCGAGGCGATCGATAATGTACGACGGCATTTCCAGCGAGCGCGGCGACACGAGCGTGAATTTGAGGCCCTTGTATAGCGACAGCAACTTGGCGAGCGAATGCACCGTGCGACCGTATTTCAGATCACCGACCATCGCGATATGCGCGCCATCGACGATCTTGCCGAGCCGCGAAAACTCGCGCTGAATGGTGTAGAGATCGAGCAGCGCCTGACTCGGGTGTTCGCCGGGACCATCTCCCGCGTTGATCACGGGAATGTTGGTCGCGCGCGCGAATTCGGCTAGCGAACCTTGCTCGGGATGCCGCACGACAATGGCGTCCGCATAACCGCTGATTACGCGGCTGGTGTCGTAGATGGATTCGCCTTTTGCCATCGACGAGAAGGTGAAGCCGGTTGTGTCGCAGACCGAACCGCCGAGGCGGCAGAACGCGGAGCCGAAGCTCACGCGCGTACGCGTACTCGCTTCGAAAAAGAGATTGGCGAGCACCGCGCCTTCGAGCACGCGCGTAATTTTCCGGCGACGCGCGATGGGTTGCATCATGTCTGCGGTGCGGAACAGCGCTTCGGCGGAATCACGCGAGAACTGGTCGATGGAGATCAGTTGCGGCCGGCCTTCGAATTCGATCGGATGATATACGCTCTGCGTAGCGCCTTCGCCAGCGGGCATGCCGTTGAGGATTTCGCCGACATACCGCGCCGCGATTTCCGGCATCGCGCGGGATTCGGGCGAATCGTCCGGCAAGAGCCACGTGTCGAGCGCACGCCGCGTTACGCCGATGCGAGAAGCGAACGCATCGCGGGTCATGTTCAGACGCCGCATGGCGTCGCGAAGGACGGTTTGTTGTTGGCTCATGGAACGCTCCGGTATGTACGCGGAGCGTATATTAGGTCACTCGCCGATCAGATGCAAGACGAGTTCGCGCTGATGCTGCTCCGTGCGATGCTCGAACACGTAAATGCCCTGCCACACGCCGAGCACCATGCGCCCGGCTTCGACGGGAATCGAAAGCTGAACGGTGGTGAGGGCGGTGCGCAGATGCGCGGGCATATCGTCGGGGCCTTCGGCGTCGTGTACGTAGCGGCCCGGCGATTCCGGCGCGACCGCTTCGAAATAGCGTTCGAGGTCGGTGCGCACGTCGGGATCGGCGTTTTCCTGAATCAGCAGCGACGCCGAGGTGTGTCGGCAGAACAGTGTCAGCAGGCCGGTGCGGATATCCTGAAGATCGATCCAGTTTTCGATCTCGCGGGTGACTTCGTGCAGGCCGCGCGAGCCTGTCGCGAGCGTCAGGTGGTGGAGTGCCTGTTTCATGTCGGTCTTGGTTCGGAAATGAATGATACATCGGACAGTGTATCGGCTTGGCGGGTCAACGGTTTGTCGAAAGGTGGCGAGGATGAAAGGCTATTTTCTATTCGGCGCACTCGCGATCGCACTCCCGGCCATCGCTGGCGACGCCGCACGCCTCAACCACGGCGACGATCCTTTCATCCACGTATCGAACGCGATTCCAAACTGCGCCACGCCGCGCGGTCCGTTCGAAACCGATCAGGAATGGCTGGACGAAGCGCATTACCGCATCGAACGCGGCAATAGCTGCTGGATTGCCGGTCGATGCCGCCTGTCGAACGGCTATCTCTATGACAAGGAAATTGCGGAAAGCGTGACGCGGCGGCTGAACTCGCTGAACGCATCGCTGCAATGGCGCGATAAAACCAGCCTCTGGCTCACCATCCAGCGCCGCTTCATTTATGTCGATGGCTGCGTCGCGCGCGATTTCGACCGCGCGCATTTCGTCTCCGCGCTGGGCGAAACCGCCGATGTCGAACGCGTGATCGATCGCACCACGATCCATCCGTGAGATTTGGCCTAAGCTGGAAGCATGAGCAAGAGACTGTGTCGTTTCCTCAGATGCGCGCTGCTCGCGTTCGTTATCGGATGTGCAGCGCAGAAGGCGAATGCCGCCGCGCCCGTCGTGGTGATTCCGCTGTCGGGCGCGATCGGACCAGCAAGCGCCGATTTCGTCGTGCGCTCGCTCGCCCGCGCCGCCGATGAGCACGCGCAACTCGCCGTGCTCCAGCTCGACACACCCGGCGGCCTCGATCAGTCCATGCGCGCGATCATCCAGGCGATTCTCGCGTCGCCCGTGCCGGTGGCGACGTTTATCGCGCCGAGCGGGGCGCGGGCGGCGAGCGCGAGCACTTACATTCTGTACGCCAGCCACATCGCCGCCATGGCGCCCGGCACCAATCTCGGCGCGGCCACGCCTATCCAGCTTGGATCGGACAAGGCCGCGAGTGAATCGACGGAAACGCGCAAGCAGATTCAGGACGCCGCCGCCTATATCCGCGGACTGGCGCAACTGCGCGACCGCAACGTGCAATGGGCGGAACGCGCGGTGCGCGAGGCGGTTGCGTTATCGGCGAGCGAAGCGCTGGAACAGAAGGTCATCGATCTGACTGCTTCTGACGTGAACGACTTGCTCAACAAGCTCGACGGCAAACACGTCCGCACGACCGCCGGCGATGTCACGCTCAACACCAAAGACGCGGCCCGCATCGTGCTGAATCCCGATTGGCGCAGCCGCTTTCTCGCGACCATTACCGACCCGAGTATCGCGCTGATTCTGATGATGATCGGCCTCTACGGCCTGTTCTTCGAATTCGCCAATCCGGGTTTCGTGCTGCCGGGCGTCGCGGGCGCGATCTGTCTGCTGGTCGGCGCGTTCGCGTTGCAACTGTTGCCGATCAGTTTCGTCGGGCTCGGGCTGATCGTGTTCGGCCTCGGCTGTCTGGTCGCGGAGATGTTCCTGCCGACGTTTGGCACGCTCGGCATCGGCGGAATCGTGGCGTTCGGGATAGGCGCGTTGATGCTGATCGATACCGACGTGCCCGGCTTCGGCATTCCGATTGGCGTGATCATCGGTGTGGCGTTGGTGACGGCGCTGTTCGTGTTCACCGTGTCCGGGCTGGCGCTGAAGGCGCGCAGGCGGCCTGTGGTGAGCGGCGGCGAGGCGATGCTCGGCAGCATCGGCGTGATGCTCGACGATGGCTGGGCGCAAGTGCATGGGGAACGCTGGCGCGTGGAAAGCGCGGCATCGGATAAGCAGCCGGAAAAAGGCGATCGCGTGCGCGTGACGGCGCGTCACGGACTCACGCTGAGCGTCGAACCAATGAGAGGCGACTAAATGGGCATGACCTTCGGATTCAGCGGCATCATTCTGGCGCTCGTGATGATCGTGGTGCTGTCGGCGGTGAAAATTTTTCGGGAGTACGAGCGTGGCGTGGTGTTTATGCTCGGGCGCTTCTGGAAGGTGAAAGGGCCGGGGCTGGTGTTGATCGTGCCAGCTGTGCAGCAAGTGGTGCGCATGGACCTGCGCACCGTCGTGTTCGATGTCCCGCCGCAAGACGTGATTACGCGCGACAACGTATCGGTGAAGGTGAATGCGGTGGTGTATTTTCGCGTCGTCGATCCGGAAAAGGCCGTGATTCAGGTGGCGCGCTTTCTCGAAGCGACCAGTCAACTCGCGCAAACCACCTTACGCGCGATTCTCGGCAAGCACGAACTCGACGAGTTGCTTTCCGAGCGCGAGCGCCTGAACGCCGATATCCAGCGCGTGCTCGATGCACAAACGGATGCGTGGGGCATCAAGGTATCGAACGTGGAAATCAAGGATGTCGATATCAACGAGACGATGATTCGCGCCATTGCCCGGCAGGCCGAAGCGGAGCGCGAGCGGCGCGCGAAGATCATTCATGCGGAAGGCGAATTGCAGGCATCGGAGAAGCTGTTGCAGGCGGCGCAGATGCTCGCGCAGGCACCGCAAGCGATGCAACTGCGCTATCTGCAAACCTTGACGACGATCGCCGGTGACAAGAATTCGACGATCGTGTTTCCGGTGCCGGTCGATCTCGTCAGCGCCGTGATCGACCGGTTCAGCAAGCCTTAAACGAGAGCGGGAAAGTCCAGCGTCGTATCGTTGACGCGGTTCACGAGGTTGGTGAAGTTGATCACGCTCATCGCGAACAGCGCTTCGATGACTTGCTGTTCCGTGTAACCGGCTTCGCGCACCGCGTTCAACACTTCTTGATCGACGGTGCCGCTCGTATTCGCCACGGTCCGCACGAAGCGCACGAGCGCATCACGCTTGGCGTTGCCGGTCGCTTCGCCCGCGCGGATTTGCTGCGTTTGCGCCTGCGTCAGACCGACCATCTTGCCGACGACCGTGTGCGCGGCGGCACAGTAATCACAACCCGCAATTTCGCTGACGGCCAATTTGATCGCTTCGACATCGGCTTTTTCCAGGCTGCTTTTGGCGAGAATGGCATCGCCGGAAAGCGTGGCGCCGAGCGCAGCGGGGCTATGCGAGCCGATCGCCGCGTAAGCGTTCGGCACGCGTCCGGCGGCTTTCTTGATGGCGGCAAACAGATCGGCGGTGACGCCCGTGGCTTCGTTGACGTTGATTTGGGAAAGACGTGACATGGTGTGCTCCTTGGTTCAGTGGGTGCCATCGGATGGCGTGAGTGAACTTTAGGCGCACACCGCTCCGGCGTGAATGCGCGGGAGGCTCGCAAAACCGCGCAATCGTCTCAATCGCTGTAGAGTGTCGATCCATGGACTATCTCACCAGCCTTCGCGTGTTCTGCACGGTCGTCGAAGCCAAGAGCTTCGCCCGTGCCGCCGATATCCTCGGGCTGTCGCCGCCGGTGGTATCGCGCGCCATCGCCGGACTGGAACAGCGACTGGGCAGCCGATTGTTCAATCGGACCACGCGGCAAATCTCGCTGACGGAAACCGCCGAGCGCTTTTTCTCGGACTGCTCGCGCCTGCTCGACGAACTTCAGGCAATGGAAGAGCGCGCCGGGAATCGTTCGAGCGAGGCGACGGGCTTGTTGCGTCTGGTCGCGCACACCACGGTCATGATGAATCGGTACGCGCCCTTGATCGCGGATTTCCGCCGCGCGCATCCGCATGTGCGGCTCGATGTGACGTTGACCGAACGGCCCGTCGATCTCGTCGGCGAAGGTTACGATCTGGCGATCGTGCTGCCGTTCATGTTGACGACGGACACGGTCGTCACGCGTCAACTCGAAATCATTCCGCAGGTGCTGGTAGCAAGTCCCGCGTATCTGGAAACCCATCCCGCGCCGCGCCATCCGTCCGAACTGGTCGATCACGCCTTCGTCGCCATTTCTTCGTCGATACGCAAACCGTCGCTGACGTTTCGCATCGGCGGGGAAGAGGTGCTGGTGCCGCTGAATTACGATATCTCGTCGAACAGCGCCGTGTTCAATCGCGAGATGGTGGTGCAGGGCTTCGGTATCGGCGTATTGCCGAGTGCGCTGATCGAGCGCGAAGTGGAAGCGGCGCGGCTGGTCAGATTGCTCGATGCCTACGAGCTGATCGGTGCCGTCACCGATATCCGTCTCGCCTACAGCACGCGCGCGCTCTTGCCCGCGAAAGTGCGCGCGTTCGTCGAACATGCGGTGCGTTTTTGCGCCGAACAGCCTTATGTGCTGGGCGAATCCATCCGCGCGCCGCTGCCGCAAAACTGATTCTTGCCACGCCTGAACGCAACGCCCCGGCGATTCTTGTCGCCAGCGTTATTGTCTCGTGTCTTCAGCACGCGTTGACCTGGTGCATCGGCGCAACTACTCTTCCGGACTATGACGGGCAGCGAAAGTTGCCCTTTTCTCCATCTGATCGGTGCATATGCACACAAAGTCAATATGACGACTCCTACGACAAATCTTCCCTCCACGGCCGCGCCCGCACTCGCGCGCCCGCCGCGCCGCATTCCCTGGATGATGATCGCGCTTGGCTTGGTCGGTATCGCGCTGATTGCGGCGGCGACTTATTGGGCGCTGGTGCTGCGCTTTGTCCAGACAACCGACGATGCCTACGTCGGTGGCGACGTGACCGTGCTCGCGCCGAAGGTCAACGGCTTCGTCACCGATGTACTGGTGCAGGACAACCAGCGCGTCAAAGCGGGACAAGTGCTGATCCGCCTCGATTCTCGCGATTACAACGCGCGTCTCGCACAAGCCAATGCCGAAGTCGATAGCGCGCGAGCGGCGGTCGTCGAACTGAAGGCGAAGGATGAGTTGCAGGCGGCGGTGATCAATCAGCAGCAGGCGGAAGTGCATGCGTCGTCGGCGGAACTGACGCGCAGCGCGCAGGATCGCGTGCGCTATCGCGAACTCGTGAAGGACGATGCGGTGTCGAATCAGATCGTCGAACGGGCGGATGCGGATTACACGAAAGCGCAGGCTTCGGTGGATCGGAGTGGCGCGTCTTTGGTGGCGGCGAAGCGCCAACTCGCGGTGATCGAAGCGCAAATCGCGGATGCACAAGCGCGCGTCAACACGGCGGAAGCCGCGCGGCGCGTGGCAGAACTAAACGTCGAATATACGACGATCCGCTCGCCCGTGGATGGCTACGTGGGCAATCGTACGGCGCGTGTGGGCGTGCTGGCGAACGTCGGCACATCGCTGCTGACGATCGTGCCCGCAACCGGCCTTTGGGTCGATGCCAACTTCAAGGAAGATCAGCTCAAGAAAATGCACGCCGGCGATCGCGCCGATGTCGAACTCGATGCATCGAACATTCCGTTCACGGGACACGTCGAAAGTCTTGCGCCTGCAACCGGCGCGACGTTCAGCGTCCTGCCCGCCGAGAACGCGACCGGCAACTTCACGAAGATCGTGCAGCGCGTGCCCGTGCGTATTCGCCTCGATGTGCCGAAGGGCGCGGAAGCCGTGTTGCGCCCGGGTCTCTCGGCGACGGTGAAAGTGCATCTGACGAATAACAACGGCTGAGCGAGGCGCGATCATGGACCCTCTCGATCCCGCCAGCGCACCCGTCAAACAGCGCGCGTTCGCCTTCGCGCTGATGTGCCTCGGCTTCTTTATGGCGACGCTGGATATTCAGATCGTGGCATCGTCGCTGAAGGATATCGGCGGCGGATTGTCGGCGAGTCAGGACGAATTGTCGTGGGTACAGACGTCGTATCTGATCGCGGAAATTCTCGTCATTCCGATGTCTGGTTGGTTATCCAAAGTATTTTCCACGCGATGGCTGTTCGCGGCGTCCGCTGTCGGATTCACGATTACGAGCATGCTGTGCGGTCTTGCGTGGGATATCAATTCGATGATCCTGTTCCGCGGTTTGCAAGGCGCGCTCGGCGCAGCGATGATACCGACGGTCTTTACCACGGCCTTCGTTTTATTCCCCGGCAAACAACGTTTGATTGCATCGACGACGATCGGCGCGCTGGCCTCGCTTGCACCTGCCATCGGTCCGGTGATCGGCGGATGGATCACGGATCAATGGTCGTGGCACTGGCTGTTTTATCTGAACCTCGTGCCGGGTCTGGTCGTGGCCGTGCTCGTGCCGAAGTATGTTCACATCGACAAAGCTGATCTTTCGCTGCTTAAAAAAGGCGATTATCTTGGCATGGTGCTGATGTCGGGATTCCTTGGATGCCTCGAATACGTGCTCGAAGAAGGGCCGCGCAAGAACTGGTTCGGTGACGACATTATCGTGTTCTGCGCGTGGATATCGGCGATTTGCGGCTTCTTGTTTATCGTGCACGCGTTGACAGCGAAGGAACCGATTGTCGATCTGCGTGCGCTGGCGGTGCGGAACTTCGGTATCGGTAGCTTGCTGTCGTTTGTGATCGGGATCGGCATCTTTACTTCTGTGTTTTTGTCGCCGGTTTTTCTGGCTCGCGTGCGTGGTTTCGATTCGCTGCATACCGGTTTGGCCTTGCTGTCCGTAGGCGTGTTCCAGTTGCTTTCCATCGGCGTGTACAGCACGGCTTCACGCTTTATCGATATGCGGATTTTGCTGGTGTTCGGTCTCGTGTGCTTCGGCCTCGGTTGCTATTTCTACACGCCGTTGACGCACGAATGGGGTTGGCAACAATTCCTCTTGCCGCAAGCATTGCGTGGTATCGGTCAGCAATTCGCAGTGCCGCCCATCGTGACGATGGCGCTCGGTTCGCTGCCGCAATCACGTCTGAAATCGGCAAGCGGTTTGTTCAATCTGATGCGTAATTTGGGCGGTGCGATTGGTATTGCGGTGAGCGCGACCATGCTCAACGACCGGCTCAATCTGCATTATTTGCGGCTCAACGAAAGCGTAACGGTCGGCCGTCCGGTGATCGAAGACATGCTCTCGCGCAGCACGGCGCATCTCGCCTCCGTTGCTGGCGATGCGCTCGATGCTTCGCAAGCCGGTCTCGCATCGCTGCATGCCCTGGTGTTCCGTGAAGCGCTCGTGCTGACCTTTGCCGATTGCTTCTACGTGCTCGCGCTGTGCTTCGTCGTCGGTATCGTGGCGATGCTGTTTGCCAAGCCGATCACCAGCGCGCCGCCTTCGTCCGAAGCGCATTGAACGGATTACGATCATGAAGAAATTATATTTCGCCATACTGACGACATTCGCGCTCGCCGCGTGTGCCGTGCAGCCGGAAACGCACGCCGATTTGCCCGACACCGTGCACACGACCGCGCCCGCCACATGGAGTGTCGATACCCCGCCAGCCGATGCCGATCCCACCGCGTGGTGGAATCAGTTCAACGATCCGGTGATGCACGAACTCGTTGCATCGGTGCTGAACAGCAATCTGGATGTGCAGGCCGCAGTAGAACGCGTAAAGCAGGCGCAAGCGCTGACCGTGCAACGACGCGCAGCATTGCTGCCGCAACTCGACGCCAACGCGGGCGCATCGGACACGCGCCAGAACACGCCGCCGCCCTTGGGCTACGTGAGGCAGGCGGGTATCGGATTGACGCTGAGCTGGACGCCGGATGTGTTTGGCGGCGAGCGGCTGGAATTGCTCGCATCGCAGGCGCAGCTCGTGGGCCGCGAACATGCCGCCGATCAGGTGCGTCTGGCGCTGGCAGCGGATACCGCATCGGCTTATGTCGATCTGCGTTGGGCGCAGGCGGAACTGAAGATTCTTCAAGATAACGAAGCAATTCGTGACCGTGCGCTGAAACTCACGCAACGCCGGCTTCAATACGGCTTATCGACTCAACTCGATGTTGCACGCGCGCAGAATCAACTAAGCGATCTGCAATCACGCATTCCGCGCACGCAAGCCACTATTCAGCATCAGCTCAGCCTGATCGCGGTGTATTCGGGCCGCACGCCCGAGTCCGTCGATAAGCTGATGCTCGCGGATGCAGGGCCATCGCCCGTAATTCCGGTGCCTGCAAACGGCGCGCCGACCACGCTGCCATCCGATGCACTGCTGCGTCGTCCGGACGTGCTCGTCGCTTACGCAGGCGTGCAGCAACGCGCAGCGGAAGTGGGCGTCGCGCGTGCAGAGCGCTATCCGAAGTTCTCGTTGCGTCTGACCGATGGCTTGCTTGCATCGTCCTATCTCGGCTTGCCGACGTTGACCGATAATCTGTTCTCCGCAGCATTGAACGCGACCAGTCCGATCTTCAACGCTGGCCGCATTACCGCTGATATCGAGCAGAACGAAAGCAAGATGCGCGAGTCAGAACTGCATTTGCGGCAGACCATGCTCGAAGCGCTGAAGGATGTCGAAGACACGCGCAGCGATCTGGTCAGCACGAGCGATCAGACCAAGCGTTTAACCGATGCACTCGCCGCGTCCGATCAATCGCTGAAGCTTTCGACGCAGCTATACAAAGGCGGCGCAGCCAGCTTCCTTGACGTGCTCGACGCGCAACAAGCCTATCTGCGCGATGCCGACTCTCTCAATCAATCGAAGCGCGAACATGCGCTGGCGGCAGTGGCGCTGTATCGATCGCTCGGTGGCGGATGGAGCACGACCGACGATTCCATCAAGACAGCAAGCACGCAAAGCAAGGAGACGAAATGAGTCTGATCGAAGAGACCGCAGCGGGACTGGATGGACTCGCGCAATTGCGCAGATTGATCGCGAGCGGGCGCAAGCCAGGCATCATGGTGTCGCTGGACTTCGACTTTATCGAAGTGGAAGCGGGGCGCGCGGTGTTCGCGGGCGTGGCGGGCGATCATGCGTATAACCCGATCGGCACGGTACACGGCGGCTATGCGGCGGCACTGTTGGATTCCGCTTGCGGATGCGCGGTGCATTCATGTCTGACCGCGACGCAGGCTTATACGACGTTCGAACTGAAGGTCGCGTATCACAAGGCAATCACGCGTGACACGGGTTTGCTGCGGGCGGAAGGGCGCGTGTTGTCGATCGGACGACGTGCGGCTTTTGCAGAAGCCAATTTGAAGGATGCCAACGGCCGCTTATACGCGTCGGCAACTTCCACGCTGCTGGTGATGGAACGATAAGACAAGTTCGGTTCCTTCGGCCAACGAAGGAACCGAAAACATCATTTATTTCACGCTTTCCAGCGCCTTTCGCACCGTGCTGAAGATCTGATCGATCTGATTGTCTTCGATAATCAGCGGCGGCGAGAACGCCAGGATATCGCCCGTATAACGCACCAGCACGCCCGCTTCGAAGCACTTCACGAACACTTCATACGTACGCGCGCCCGGCGCGCCTTCACGCGATTCCAGTTCGATACCCGCAACCAGTCCGAGATTGCGAACGTCCTTCACGTAGGGCGCATCGCGCAGCGCGTGTGCGGCGCTTTCGAATTTCTCGGACTTCGACGCGGCACGATCGAACAGCTTGTCGCGCTGATAAAGATCGAGCGTGGCGATTGCGGCAGCGGTCGCGGCCGGATGCGCCGAGTACGTATAACCGTGGAACAGTTCGGTCGCGTTCGCCGCGCCTGCATTGACGATGGCGTCGTGCACAAAGCGTTGCGCTGCGACCGCGCCCATCGGAATGGCGGCGTTGTTGATGGCTTTGGCCATCGTGATGAGGTCGGGCGTTACGCCGAAATACTCGCTCGCCGTCGCCTTGCCGAGACGTCCGAAGCCGGTGATGACTTCATCGAAAATCAGCAAAATGCCGTGCTTGGTGCAGATGTCGCGCAGCTTTTGCAGATAGCCCTTCGGCGGAATCAGCACGCCGGTGGAACCTGCGACCGGCTCGACAATCACCGCCGCAATCGTCGATGCATCGTGAAGCGCGACGATGCGCTCCAGCTCTTCCGCGAGATGCTCGCCATGCTCCGGCTGGCCCTTCGAAAACGCGTTGCGCGCGAGATCGTGCGTATGCGGCAGATGATCGACCGAAGGCAGCAGCGCGCCCGAAAACGTCTTGCGATTCGGCGCGATCCCTCCGACCGAAATTCCGCCGAAGCCCACGCCGTGATAACCGCGTTCGCGCCCGATCAGCCGCGTACGCTGGCCTTCGCCGCGCGCCCGGTGATAGGCGAGCGCGATTTTCAACGCCGTATCGACGGATTCGGAACCGGAATTCGTGAAGAAAATGCGGTCGAGTCCTTCCGGCATGATGCTCGCCACTTTCGTTGCCGCTTCGAACGCGAGCGGGTGGCCCATCTGGAAAGTCGGCGCGAAATCCAGCGTCGAAAGCGACTTCTGCACCGCTTCGACAATTTCATCGCGGCAGTGGCCCGCGTTCACGCACCAGAGACCGGCGCAGCCATCGAGCACGTCGCGACCATCGGTCGAACGGTAATACATGCCCTTGGCGCTCTCCAGCAGGCGCGGCGCGGCCTTGAACTGGCGGTTGGCGGTGAAGGGCATCCAGAACGATGAAAGGTCGTCGATGACGGGGCGCGCGTTCATGAAGAAGTCTCCTGTGGAAGTACGGCCACTCTATTCCTCGACAAATTTGCGCGGCATAGACAGTTGTGTGACTGCGCTGCCAACTGTGTTGGTCAAATGCCGCAAACTGTATTGGCGCGTTCTCCGGTTGCGCGTTATTCTCGATGGATGATCGAACTCAAGCTGGAGCGTGGCTCGCGGCAAGCGCCGACGCTCGTCGAACAACTGGTGCGCGCGTTTTCCTCGGCTATCGAGGAGCAGACGCTGCGCGCGGGTGCGTTGCTGCCGTCCGTGCGGCGTCTGGCGGAGGCGCATGCGCTGAGCACGTTCACGGTGACGGAGGCGTATGGCCGTCTCGTGTCGATGGGACTCGTCACCGCGCGGCGCGGTTCCGGCTATCGCGTAGCGGTGCGCGGGCATAGCGAGCGGGCGCGCGCGGTCGAATGGCAGCCGCCGAGTCTCACGGCCACGTGGTTATTGTCGGATGTGTTCGCCGATCATTCCGTGCCGATCAAGTCCGGCTGCGGCTGGCTGCCGAACGAATGGATCAACGAAAGCGGTTTGCAGCACGCGCTGCGTTCGGTCGGACGCGTGCCGTCGGCGCGGATTGCGGACTATGGGCATCCGTATGGGTTTGCGCCATTGCGTGAACGCATCGCGGAGCAATTGGATCGGCATGGATTGCCAGTCGATGCCGCATCGAACGTGCTGCTCACCGCAGGCGCGACGCAGGCGCTGGACCTGATCGTGCGCACGCTGCTGCGCCCCGGCGATGCGGTCGTCGTCGAAGATCCCGGTTACTGCAATCTGCTGCAAATCCTGCAACTCGCGGGGCTGACCGTGCATGGCGTGCCGCGCACGGCGGCGGGTATCAATACGGACGTGTTCGAGCGCATCGTGATTGAACATCGGCCGAAAGCGGTGTTTCTCAACACGACGCTGCAGAATCCGACCGGCGCGACGTTTGGCATGGCATCGGCATTTCGATTGATGCAGATTGCCGAGCGACATGGCTTGTGGGTCGTGGAAGACGATGTGAACCGCGAACTCGCGCCGCCCGGCGCGCCGTTGCTCGCCGCGATGGAAGGCCTGAGCCGCGTGCTTTACGTCGGCGGTTTTGCGAAAACCATCACGCCCGCTTTGCGATGCGGTTATGTCGTCGCCGAGCGCGAAGTGCTGCGCGAAATGGCGCGCACGAAGATGGCGGTGGGGTTGACTACATCGGAGGCGACGGAGCGCATTGTCGAAAAAGTGCTGACGGAAGGGCGCTATACACGGCACGTCGAAGTCGTTATCGAAAAATTGAAGGACGCGCACGCGCTCGTCGAAGAACGAATGGATGCGCTCAACATCGAGCTATTTCGACGCCCGCGCGCAGGGCTTTTCGTATGGGGTACGCTGCCGATCGATCCGGACCACGCCAGCGATTTCGCCACGCGCGCCTTGAATCACGGCATCTGGCTCGCGCCAGGTTCCTACTTCCGCCCCGGCGGTGCCCCGAGCGCGAGTTTTCGCTTCAACGTGCCGTATTCCGTGGACGATGCGTTGTGGTCGTTCTTGCAGCAGGAAATCGGCTGACGCGATACGCCTGCAAGCGCTCGCACACGTCTTTCCTGCGCACGGGATTGAGCGGATCGCACAGACGAATCGTCAACGTCGCTACTTCGGCGCGCGAATTATCCGGCGCTTCCCAAAGCACGACGCTATACGTGCCATCCGAAACCTGCACGATCTGAAAGCGGGCGAGATCGATCTTGGTCAACTCGTGCGGCTCGATCGAATGATGCATGATGGTCCTCGACAGACTCGACTGGTGCGTGAGCTTATGCAAACACCATGCCGATACCGAAGCCATCATGGCGCACGGCTCATGCAACACATTGCGCCTTGCTAAATTTTGCAATGACGCAATGGAGCCTTTGCCAAAGGCTTATTTGTTTTCTTTTACGATGACGAACGCGGCAGTTTCATAAGGCACCGTAACGGTTTCCTTGCCGCGCAACTCGGATTCTGAATCGATCAACGCGCGTACTTGTTCGTCGATACGCGCGCGTTCGTCTTCAGGCAACGCGGCGATAAAACTCGTCGAACGCACGCGATCCAGAATCACGTGCTCAGGCGACCCGCTATGTCCGATCGAAAAGCGCGTTTCATGCAGCGCGCCGAATCCAGTATGTGGGAATACCTTGCGCCACGCGCCGGTGTAAAAGCGCGGACTGCCGCCTTCATACTGATCGACGATGGCATCCAGCTTCGCGATCCACGGCACGCGTTTATCGCGCGTGTTCCATACGAGCCCGAGCTTGCCGCCAGGCTTCAATACGCGATGAATCTGGCTTAGCGCTTCCTTATGCGCAAACCAGTGGAAGGATTGCGCGCAGACGATTGCATCGACGGATGCGTCTAGAAGCGGAATGGATTGCGCGGTGCCTTTCAATGCTTCGACATTCGGCAAGGCATGTGCGAGCTTGGCGCGCATGGTATCGACAGGTTCGACGGCGATCACGCGCGCGCCTGTTTTTACGAGCCAAGGCGTGAATTTGCCCGTGCCCGCGCCGAGATCGACAACGGTTTTATCCGCGTTTAATCCCAGCACATTCGCGAGCCAGTCCGCGAGTTCCGGCGAATAACCGGGACGTCCGCGTACATAACCATCCGCGTTTGCCGTATAACCATCCGCCGCCGCGCGATGCACATCGCCTGCCTGAGTCATGGTGATTACTCGCCGTAGATATCGAAGTCGAAATACTTCTGTTCGATGCGCTTATACGTGCCGTCTTTAATCATCGCGGCAATCGCGCCATCGAGTTTCTCCTTCAGGTCCGTGTCTTCCTTGCGCAAGCCGATTGCGGTCCCCGGTCCGAAAATCGCGGGATCTTCGAGCGCGCCGCCCGCAAAAGCGTAGGGCTTGCCGCGAGCCGTATCGAGAAAGCCACGCTCGGCTTGCACGGCGTTTTGCAGCGATGCATCGAGTCGGCCGGAAAGCAAATCCGCATACACCTGATCCTGATCCGCATACGATACGACCGTCACGCCCTTGCTGCCCCAATGCGCTTTGGCATACGTTTCCTGCATCGAACCTTGTTCGACGCCAACCGATTTACCGGCGAGCGCTTCGGCTGTCGGCTGAATTTTGGAGTCACGTTTAGCGACTAAACGCGTGGGCACGTGAAAGAGTTTGCTGGAGAAGGCGATCTGTTTGACGCGCGCGGGCGTCATCGACATGGTGGAAAGCACGCCGTCGAATTTGCGCGATTTGAGGCCTGGAATCATGCCGTCGAATGCGTTTTCGACCCACACGCACTTCGCGTTCAGACGACGGCACAATTCATTGCCGACATCGATATCGAAGCCGACCAGCGAACCGTCCGCCGCTTTCGATTCGAACGGCGGATAGCTGGCATCCACGCCAAAGCGAATCGTCGACCATTCTTTAGCGTGCGCACCGATCGATACGGCGAGCATCGAACCCAACAACACCGTCAACAGCCTGTTCACGTTATTTTCCTTGCGTCTCTTAGGTTAAATCGGATGGGAACCGCTAAGGAATTATAGAGGCGCGGCTTGACGCACAAACAAAAAAGGCCGCAATCGCTTGCGGCCTTTGCTAAAACGCTAAAGAAATCTTAGCGATTAATTCACGCTGACTTCCACCTTTCGCGGACGCGCAGTCTCACGGCGCGGAATGCTGAGCTTAAGCACGCCATTGGTCAGATTCGCATCGATCTTTGTGGTGTCGAAGTCTTCGCTAACGGTAAAGGCACGCGCAAAACGCGGCGCGCGAATTTCCGCATGATGCACGCGCAAATCCGGCTGCACGGGCACGACGGCTTCTGCTTCGATATACAAGCGCGCATCATGCACTTTCACGTCCAACTTATCGCGCGGCACGCCGGGCAAATCGGCCCACAGCGTAATGCCTTCGCTATTCTCGACAATATCGACCGCAGGCGTAATCGTGGCTGCCTGACGCTGAGTGATTTGAGTGGTGTCGTTCATATTTTCCTCGCAAGCAAGCAGAGTTATTGAATAGCGATGGCGCGCGGCTTCGATGCTTCGCGCTTGCCGACCGTAATGGAAAGCAGACCGTTTTCATAACGCGCTTCGACTCGTTCGGCGTCCGCATTACGCGGCAATTCGATCACGCGGCGGAAGCTGCCATTAAAGCGTTCGCGAGCATAAGTACGCGCGCCATCGGTCGGCGCTTGTGCCTTGCGTTCACCGCTGATAGTGAGGGTGCCTTTATCGACCGTCACATCGAGCGATGCCGGATCGATGCCCGGTGCAAACGCGACAATCTGAATCGCTTCTTCGGTACTGCCAATATTCAGACGCGGGAAAGCATCTGCACGGCTCGAACGCATGCTCGAAGGAAAATTGCCGAATAATTGGCGCTGCACACGGTCGAGATCCGAGAAAAGATCGCCGCTGAAATACAAGTCACTCATGGTCCAGTCTCCGATAATGCGCGGCGAACGCCGGCTAGCAGAAATAACAAATCGGTTGATTCGACAGCGAGATGTTTCGCTGCCTCTGAATCCAAAATAGGTTCGGGCGCTATGGTTTCAATAGCGCAAAACGCGGTTTTTATTCGATCGAGAAGCTCTTGAAATCCGTCTGAGCATCACCAGAGCAGGGCGCTATGACTTTGCGGAATCTGGCTGGCGCGTGTAATAAATATCCCACTCCGCTTCGTCCGTCTGCTCGAAACCGTGTTGTTGGTAGAAACGGTTCGATTCGCTGCCACGCAAAGCGCCCAGGCGGACAGGCATACGTTGTGAATCGGCATCCGCAATGATCTTTCGCAGCACTGCGGACCCGATTCCCCGTGCCTGATGTTCCGGCAAGATGTACAAATGGTCCAGCAGCCAGTGGTCCGAATAAGGGCGAATCAGGTAAAAGCCCGCCCGGACATGATCGATTTCGATGAAGCGGCACAGCGCCGGTTCAAACGATGCCAGGAAACGTTCCCGCGCGCGTTGTGCGTCGAAACGTCCGAGACGCTCCAGGCTCTCGCGCATCGCCGCGATGCGAATGCTCACCAGCAGATCAGCGTCAGAATGCGTAGTGGGTGAGAAAGTCAGATTCATCGGAAAGCCAATTTTCTATGTCGAAGCGGTAGAGATCGTCCAGCTTAGCAGGCCGTTCCGATGCCGGTCGATCCGCGGACGAGGACGTGTCCGAGGAACCTTCCACGGCGAGGCAACGCGGCCTCGCTTTACAATAAAGCGCATCAGATCAGACGAGGACCGGACGATGAAAGTATGCATATACGGCGCAGGCGCAATCGGCGGATGGATTGGTGTCAAGCTCGCGCAGGCGGGTTGCGATGTCAGCGTGATCGCACGCGGCGCGACGCTCGAAGCGCTTGACGCGCACGGCCTGCAACTTATCGAGAAAGATGCGACGCATACGGTGAAGGTCGCGGCGAGTGCATCGCCGGAAGCGCTCGGGCCGCAGGATCTCGTGGTGGTCGCGGTGAAAGCGCCCGCCATGGAAGACGTGGCCGCGCATATCGCGCCATTGATCGATGCGAACACCATCGTGCTGACCGCGATGAACGGCGTGCCGTGGTGGTTCTGCGACGGACTCGGCGATGCCTTCGCCGGCAAGCGCCTTTCGTCTGTCGATCCGCACGGCGCGATCGCCGCTGCGATTCCTTCATCGCAAACGGTCGGCTGCGTGGTGCATGCGAGTTGTTTCGTCGAATCGCCGGGCGTGATTCGGCATCGGCAGGGCATGGGATTGATTCTCGGCGCGGCGGATGGCAAGCCGAATGCGCGCGTCGAAGAACTGGTTTCGCTGTTCTCGAAGGCCGGTTTCGACGCGACGCACTCGCCGCAAATTCAGCGCGACGTCTGGTTCAAACTCTGGGGCAACATGACGATGAACCCCATCAGCGCAATCACAGGCGCAACTACGGACCGCATTCTCTCCGACGATCTCGTGCGCGATTTCGTCACGCGCATCATGCTGGAAGCGAAGGAAATCGGCGCGCGCTTTGGCATTCCGATCGAACAAGCGCCGGAAGATCGGCACGCCGTCACGCTCAAACTCGGCGCGATGAAAACGTCCATGCTTCAGGATGTCGAAGCGCGTAAATCGGTGGAGCTGGATGCGCTGGTGGCATCGGTAAAAGAACTCGGTGTGATGACCGAAGTGCCCACGCCTTACACGGACGCGCTGCTCGGCCTCGCGCGTCTTCATGCACGCACGCTGAATCTGTATCCGAAATGAACGATCAACCGAACGCGTCAAATGAATTGACGCAAATGCGCGACATGCTGCGCGAGTTTGTCCACGAGCGCGACTGGCGGCGCTTTCATACGCCCAAGAATCTCGCCAGCGCGTTGAGCGTGGAGGCGAGCGAGTTGCTCGAACCCTTCACGTGGCTCGCCACCGGCGACAAGACCGAACTCGACGACGCCAAGCTCACCGCGATCCGCCACGAAATGGCCGACGTGCTCGCCTATCTCGTGATGCTCGCGGACTCGCTCGACGTCGATCTGCATCGCGCGCTGATCGAGAAGATGGCGCTCAATCGTGCGAAATATCCGGCCGACAAAGTGCGGGGCGATGCGCGCAAATACTCCGAGTATCGCGACGACTAAATCAGTGCGCGATATTCATCCCTTGCGCGCGGCGTTGCGCCACGATACGTCCGGCCTTGATGGCGTTGTCGGGATAACCGAGCCAGTCGTTGGGATCGTAGCCGGCGGCACGCCAGTCGAGAAACTCCTGACGTACTTGCGCGCGCGTCTTGGGCGCGTTGGGATCATATGCGCCGGAAGGCTGCGCAAAAGCGGACGCCGCGCAGCACAAAGCCAGCGCGCCGAGAATCAAGCGGGATAGGGATGTCATGATGATTGCCTCTTACCGCATCGCGCGGTAAATCCATTCTAGGTGACCGTGCAGAAAGCTGCTGAAGCCGCGAAGCGCGCACGCCGCATATTGTTGTCAGACAATCCGACCTATACTCGGCGTTTTGCGGCGCAGAGCTTGCGATCAAAGCCGAAATCAAGAACGACCACACAAGAAAGGCCGTAATTCATGAGCACTTTGCGCGTTGCCAGCGACAGCTTTCCCGAGATGGACGAACTCAAGGCGATTCTCGTCGCGGGCGGCACGTGGTTCGAGCGGCGCACCATCGGCGAAGTGCAGGTGCAGGAATTCAAGTTTCCGCTGATCACGGCATCGATTGGTTCGACGGATCGCAATGCGCCTGCGGTCGGTTTCTTTGGCGGCGTGCACGGGCTGGAATGTATCGGCACGCAACTCGTGCTCGAGTACATGCGCGCGTTGCTGCGGCGGCTCGAATGGGACGAACTGTTGCGCGAGCAATTGCGGACCATTCGCCTTATCTTCATGCCGATTGTTAATCCCGGTGGTATGGCGGCGCGGCGTCGCTCGAATCCGAATGGCGTCGATCTGATGCGCAATGCGCCGCAAAATGCCGAAGGGCGCGTGCCGTTTCTCGCGGGCGGGCAGCGCATCGGGCCGTGGCTGCCGTGGTATCGCGGGCCGAGCGGGGCGCAACTGGAAGTGGAAAGCGCGGCCTTGCTCTCAGTGGTCGAAGAAGAACTGATGTCGCGTCCGCTGAGCTTTGCGCTCGACTGTCATTCGGGTTTCGGCTGGGACGACAGCATCTGGTTTCCCTACGCGCGCACCGAACGCGAAATGGCGCATCTGCCGGAAATGTTTCTGCTGAAGACCATGTTCGAGGAGTCGTATCCGCATCACGGGTACGCGTTCGAGCCGCAAAGCCATCAATATTTGCTGCATGGCGATCTGTGGGATTGCGCATACGATCGCACGCGCGCGCCCAATATTTTTTTGCCGATGACGCTGGAACTCGGCTCGTGGCGCTGGATTCGCAAGAACCCGATGCAGATGTTCACGCGCATGGGCATCTTTAATCCGATCAAGGCGCATCGGACGCGGCGCGTGTTGCGGCGGCATCCGAGCTTCTTCGACTTTTTGACGCGCGCGGCGTTTTCGTCGCGCCGCTGGCTGCCGAACGGCGATTTCCGCGATCAGGTCATGCGTCGCGCGCGCGAACACTGGCAGCCTGCCAGCGCGGTATCGACCTCATGAGCGATTGGATTTTGCTGCGTGGGCTCACGCGCGAAACGCGTCACTGGGGCGCGTTCGAATCGTCGATGCGCGCGCATGGCGTGTTGCGTGACGATGATCGCGCGGTGTTCATCGATCTTCCTGGCAACGGCGACGAACGCGCGATGCACGTTCCGCTTTCCGTCCACGCGATGATGAACGATGTGCGCGCCCGCGCCGTCGCGCTCGGCGTCACGATGTCGTGCCGCGTGCTCGCGATGTCGCTCGGCGCGATGGTCGCGACCGCGTGGGCGCAGCAGCATCCCGGTGAGATCGAACGGCTGGTGCTGATCAACACGAGCATGCGGCCATTCGCGCGTGTGGATGAACGTTTGCGCGTGTCCGCGTGGCCGACGCTCTTGCGTATCGCGACGCAATGGAATCATCCCGAGCGATGCGAGCGGTTGATTCACGCGTTGACCTGTCATCGCATCGACACAATCGATACGGATATAAGCGAATGGGCCGCATTGAGACGCACGCACGGCGTAAGTGCGGGCAACGCGCTTCGCCAGCTTTACGCCGCCGCGCGATTCCGTGCGCAGCCATTCGCGCCGCCATGTCCGACGCTGATTTTGTCGTCGCGATCGGACAGGCTCGTGGATAACGCATGCTCTGAGCGTATCGCGAAGCAATGGCGCGCGAAGCACGCGATTCATCCGTGGTCCGGCCACGATCTCCCGCACGACGATGCCGCGTGGACCTGCGAAGCCATCGCCACTTGGCTCGCTGATATGCACGCGATGCATGCGACTCATGCCATCAGCGAACACGATGCGAAGCAAGCGCATCACGCGTTCCACTCGCGGAAATAACGCGCTATTACCCGTGCGTTCGCTGCATGTTCTTCAATGATGAACGTGATTGACGCTTCATTGGCGTGTGCATGACCCCATGCATCGGGTAACCCCGTGTTGCAACGCAGCATCGCATTGCGTATGCTGTTTGGAACAAGCGGAAAGGCCGCAAATATTCCACCCATTTCAACCAACGATATCGAATCGTTCCGGATGGCATCGACGTAAAAGAGAAACGCCCGAAGATCAAGGGCGTTCGTCGGGCAAGGCAGTCCGCCTTACGAACGTCAGCTTGAGGGAGCCGTAGCTTATGGACCTGATTACATCGACTCATCCCGTGCTGCATGTCTTCCATCAGGAAGGCGGGTGGCATTGGGGCATCACAGTCGAACGCACCTCGGGTGGCGGAATGAAGGTCGTCGCGTATAGCGACGAAGGCTTCGACTCCGAGGAAGAAGCGCGCGAGGACGGCGAGTACGTGCTGCGCTCGGAAGACTGGCGTTCGCGTCAGAGCTTCAGCCGCGCAGAGCGTCGTCGCGACTATTCCTGAGCATTTTTTTCGCCGCGTTCTACACTGCAGGCATTCGTCGTCGTTTCGTCCATCAGAGACGCGCATGCCGACTTCTTCCGACTCCCCGCACTTTATCGTCCGCCGCATGCGCCCAGGCGAGCCTCAACTCGCGATCGACTGGGCCGCGGCGGAAGGCTGGAATCCCGGCCTAGACGATGCTTCCACCTTCCACGCCGCTGATCCCGAAGGCTTCTTCATCGCCACGTTCGATGACGAGCCGATCGGCTGCATGTCTGCCGTCGCGTACGGCGAGTCGCTCGGTTTCATCGGCTTGTATATCGTGCGGCCGGAATGGCGTGGCAAGGGCTATGGCATGCAGTTGTGGCGCGCGGGCATGGCGTATCTGGGCACGCGCAATATCGCGCTGGACGGCGTGCTGGCGCAGCAGGCGAACTATCGCAAGTCGGGGTTCGTGCTCGCGCATCGGAATGTGCGCTATGAGGGTTTCGTGACGGGCGAGCATGACGGCGATTTAGTCGATGCACGCCGCGTTCCCTTCGACCGACTGCTCCAATTTGACACGCATCACTTCGCCGCGCCGCGCGAAACCTTCCTGCGCGCATGGCTCGATGCGCCCCATGCCAACGCACTCGCCGCCGTCGATGGCGACACGCTGCGCGGTTATGGCGTCATCCGCCGATGTCGCGAAGGCCGCAAGATCGGACCGCTTTTCGCGCAAGACCGGCGCGTGGCGCGTGCCTTGTTCCGCGCGCTGGTGGCGACATCGGATGAAGGCGGCAAAGTCGTGCTCGATGTGCCCGAATGCAATCCCGCCGCCGTCGCGCTCGCGGTCGAGCATGAGATGACGAGCGTGTTCGAAACGGCGCGTATGTTCACGCACGCTGCGCCCGTTATGCCGCTTGCCAATATCTTCGGCGTGACGAGCTTCGAACTTGGGTGAATGCGCTCGGTTTGCACGCTGTTTGCACGCGCAGGCGCACTCCGGTAACGTGTATCGCGCGTCCACTCACGTTCCCACGCCCATGAGCCACGACCACGACCACGATCATTCCCACTTGTCCGAGATGGATTTGCGCGTGCGCGCGCTCGAATCCTTGCTCGTCGAAAAAGGCTATATCGATCCGCAAGCGCTCGATGTGTTTATCGAAACGTACGAGCATCGCGTCGGGCCGCGCAATGGCGCGCGCGTCGTCGCGAAGGCGTGGAGCGATGCGGCGTATCGAAAATGGTTGCTGGAGGATGCGACGGCGGCGATTGCATCGCTCGGATATAGCGGACGGCAGGGCGAGCATATGGTCGCGCTCGAGAATACGGAGCAGGTGCATCACATGGTCGTGTGTACGCTGTGTTCGTGTTATCCGTGGTCGGTGCTGGGATTGCCGCCGGTGTGGTACAAGTCGGCGCCGTATCGCTCGCGCGCGGTGATCGATCCGCGTGGCGTGTTGAAGGACTTCGGCGTGAGCTTGCCCGAGCATGTCGAACTGCGTGTCTTCGATTCCACCGCCGAAATCCGCTATCTCGTCTTGCCGATGCGTCCCGCCAACACCGATCATCTCGATGAAGCCGCGCTCGCCGAACTCGTCACGCGCGATTCGATGATCGGTACAGGCCTCGCGCTTTCGCCTGCAACATCGCCGGAAGGAGCCGCATCATGAACGCCGCGCACGATATGGGCGGCATGCAGGCGTTCGGTCCCGTCGTGGCCGATGCCTGCGATGCACCCGGCGCGTCGCCCTTTCACGCCGAATGGGAACGCCTCGTCCTCGCCGTGACGCTCGCGATGGGCGCGACCGGGCGATGGAATATCGACACATCACGCGCGGCGCGCGAAAGTTTGCCGCCCGCGCAATATCTCGGCAGTACGTATTACGAAATCTGGTTCGAGGGATTGAAGAAGCTGATCGTGGCGAAGGGACTGGCAAGCGAGGCGGAAATCGCATCGGGCCGTTCGATCGATGCGCCATTGCCCAATGTACGCGTCCTGCGCGCCGCCGATGTGAGCGCCGCGTTGCTGCGCGGATCGCCGACTGAGCGCGTGTTAGAAGCGCCCGCGCGCTTCAACGTGAACGGTCGCGTGCGTGCCAAAGAGATGAATCCGCCGACGCACACGCGTCTGCCGCGTTATTGCCGTGGCAAAACGGGCAGCATGGTCGCGGTGCGCGGCGCGCACGTGTTCCCCGATACCAACGCGCTGGCGCAGGGCGAAGACCCGCGCTGGCTCTACACCGTCCGTTTCGATGCCACCGAACTGTGGGGCGCGGACACGAGCGCATCAGCGGTTTATGTGGATTGCTGGGAGCCGTATCTGGAGGCGGCCGATCAGGCATGACAACGCATTTGCACGAACTCCGCGAAGCCCTTCCCAACCTTCCATTCGATGAGGACGGTCCCGTTTTTCACGCGCCGTGGGAAGCGCAAGCCTTCGCCATGACGCTCGCGTTGTACGAGCGCGGCGTCTTCACGTGGCAGGAATGGGCGCACGCCTTGAGCGAAGCCATCCGCGACGCGCAGGCCGCAGGCGATCCCGATCACGGCGATACGTATTACGCGCACTGGCTGAGCGCGTTGGAGCGCATCAGCACGGAAAAGGGCTGCACGAGCGAGGAAAGGCTCAGGCAACGGCGTATCGAGTGGGATGAGGCGGCGCATCGTACGCCGCATGGTCAGCCGATCGAGCTTCGGCGCTCGCTTTCGGACGCGACGCTCGAGGCGTATCGCGGCGCGGTATATCGCATCTTTTTAGAAGGCGAAGCGCGTATCGATATGCGTATCGACGAACCGAACGAAGCGGTTATTGCGCTGCTAAAGCGCTATCACGCGACGAGCGCTGTATTCGTGACCGCGTACAACCCGTTCGGTGTCTTGTTCGATGAGGCAACGAACGAAGCCCGCCAACAGTCGCTGGCCAACGATCTTCTGAACGTGCCCGCGTTAAAAGGCATCGGATTCGATCCGAACGAAAACCCGCCGCATTCGGAAGCGAGCATTTTCGCGTTGAACGTATCGCGCGAGGCCGCTTGTGCGTTGATGCAAAAGTTCGAGCAGAATGCGGTGGTACTCGTGGATGAACGCGGCGTGCCCGAACTGCTGCTTCATCCGATCTATAGATGAACAGCAGCACAAGGAGCCTCATATGCCGTTCGTTCGAATCGATTTGATGCTTGGCAAGGACGCGACGTATCGCACGACTATCGGCGATGTTGTCTACGAGGCGATGCGCCGCACGCTCGACGTGCCGGAGAACGATCGCTTTCAGGTGATCGCGGAGCGGGGCGCGTCGGATTTCATTGTCGATCGCACGTATATGGGCATCGAGCGGACGGACGATTGCGTCGTGATTCAGATCACGCTCAACGAAGGCCGCGATGTCGCGAAGAAGAAAGCGTTCTACAAAGCCGTCGCCGATGGCCTGCACGAACGGCTGAAGCTGCGGCGCGAAGACGTGTTCATCAATCTGGTGGAAGTGAAGAAGGAAAACTGGTCGTTCGGCAACGGCGAGGCACAATACGCGCCTCAATAACGCCGGAGTTTCATTCTGAACCACGTCACGCCCATGCAGCTTCCGTCACACGCGCCCGACGATGTGCGCGTGTGGCTCGTAGAAATCGATTTCACTGCGCCGATGGATTGCGCCGTGCTGAACGAAGCGGAAATCGCCCGTGCGCGCCGCTATCTTCGTCCGGTCGATGCCACGCGTTTCGCCGCCGTGCGCGCAGCCTTGCGTCGCGTGCTCGCCGCCGAAGTGGACGAGGACGCGGCGAGTCTCGTCATCGAAACGGATGCGAATGGGCGTCCCGCGCTTGCGTTGAACCACGCGCCGGACTTCAACGTATCGCATTCGGGCGCGTTCGGCGCGATTGCGTTGTCGAGGAAACGTGCCGTGGGAATCGATATCGAAGAAGCACGTGCAAACCTGAACTGGCGCGAACTCACATCCGTCGTATTCGCGGATGCCGACACACGCGCCATCGAAGTCCTGCACGAAAACGCGCAACGTAACGCGTTCTTCGATTGCTGGACCGCAAAGGAAGCCGTGCTCAAGGCGCACGGCACCGGCATTGGTGCAGGCGCGATCCGCATGGACGCGTTTTCCGTGCTGCCGCGCGATGGCGAGCGTCACGCGTTATCAAAAGAAGCAGGCGCTTATGAAGTGGCCGTGCTCAAAGCACCCATGAATTACGCGGCCGCACTTTCATGGTCTCAAAGCGCCTCAATCTTCGCCAAATCCCGGTGCGTCAAATAAAGCCTTAAGTCGAATTCGATCTGATGGTACCCAGGCTGCATCAACTCGCACAGCCGATAGAACGCTTTGTTGTGATCGCTTTCCTTCAAATGTGCGAGTTCATGCACGACGATCATCCGTAGAAACTCCGGCGCCGTGTCCTTGAACAACGACGCGATACGTATCTCTTTCTTCGCCTTCAGCCGCCCGCCCTGCACGCGTGAAATCGCGGTATGCAGGCCGAGCGCGTGCCTCAGCACATCGAGCTTGCTGTCGTAAATCACCTTGTCGATGGAAGGCGCCACGCGCAGGAACTCGTTCTTCAGATCCGAGCAATACGAATACAGCGCGCGATCGGATTGCACCGCGTGCTTGTTGGGATAACGCGCATCGAGATACGAACCCAACTGCTGTTGAGCGATCAGACGGCGTACTTTGTCCTGCAACGCGTTGGGGTAAGCGCTGAGGTATTTCAGTTGTTGCATGACGGCGGTATTCGAAGTGTGTTCCATTGCACGATATGCGCGAATCCCGGCGCAAGAACCGGTTTCGCGCGCAACGATCTTCGAACCATTTTAGTCAACGCCGCGCCGGCTCGCCGATGATTGGCCACTACGCCGTGTTTCCACTCTCGCATTTCCGTAAGTTTATGTTTCCGCCTGCGCGATGCGGCAAGCCGCGTGCGAACATTCGCGCCTTCTTTCTTCAATGTGTTTGCAGGCAGGACTTCATGGCATCGGGCAAGGCGCATCACGCAACCGGATTTGCGGCAGGGATCATCGCGGCGGCGCTCGTCAGTGGAACGGGCGGTAATCATCTGGCGTGCGGTCTGGCGATGGTCGCGGCCATCGCGGGTGCAACCGCGCCGGACTGGCTCGAAGTGGCGTGGTGGAGCCGCGCGCGGCGCTTGTGGATCACGCATCGCACGTTGACGCACTGGGGCGTCGGCTGGGCCGCGATGTTAGCGGTATCGTGGCACTTTCTCGGCCGTGGCGGAGACTACGGAGCGGGCGCGGCGTTTGCGTTCGGTTTCGCCTGCGGCGGGCTGATACACCTGCTGGCCGATTGGCCTAATCCGCTGGGCGTGCCGTGGATACACGCGCGTCATTCGCTCAACCTCTGGACCAGCGGCCATTGCGATCTGATCGTAGTCGGCGCATCGTGGATCGCGGCGTTTTTCGTCGCGGACGATATCTGGTTTCATCATGCATATGGCCATATGCTGATGAATGCGCTGCGGACTCTGCACGCCTGAACATAGAATAAGCACTGTCATTTCATCAAACCGGAGAGGCCATTGAACCACCCGCTCAGGCGTTTCGTCTTCCTGCTGTGCGCATGCGTTGCACTTCTCACGCTCGATGGTTGCGCCGGTCTGTTCAATCGCGAAGACATGCGCGTGAACGTGGCGGGCATTGAGCCATTGGAAGGGCAAGGGCTCGAAATGCGTTTCGCGGTCAAGCTTCGTGTACAGAATCCAAACGACGCGCCCATCGACTATGACGGTGTCGCGCTCGATCTCGACCTCAATGGACGCGCCTTCGCCAGCGGCGTCAGCGACCAGCGCGGCAGCGTGCCGCGTTACGGCGAAACGCTCATTTCCGTGCCGGTGACCATTT
Organism: Caballeronia sp. BR00000012568055; assembly: GCF_029439455.1. Taxonomy (GTDB): domain Bacteria; phylum Pseudomonadota; class Gammaproteobacteria; order Burkholderiales; family Burkholderiaceae; genus Caballeronia. The sequence continues at coordinate 125,419 of NZ_JAQFVG010000248.1, forward strand.
CCGCGCTTTCCGTGGCGCGTCAGGCGCTCGGCTACGCCAGCGGCGATTCGGTCAGCAAAGTCTCCTACGCGGTACGCGGCAAGCTCGCGGGTGGCACATTTGGCGGCGCGCGGTTCTCTGGCTCCGGCGTGATCGACTTTCCGGGCGGGGCCGGCGCACTCGGCTACTAAAACCCGTTGTCGCGCGAGGTTCATCGCGATCGTTTAAGGTTTGATAGATTGCACTACGATTGTGCATTGCACCGTGGCTTCGCGGCGGCGAAGCGGCAACGCGGCGCATAATCATCGACAAACCAAGAGAACGCCGGAGACGCGGAGGACACCATGCTGGTCAAGAACGAAGCGCGGGTCGAACATCTCATCAACGATCTTCTCGAATTCGCGCGGCAGCGTTTGCCTGAGCCGTCCTTCAATCTGGTCGAACCCTTGCTGCGGCATTACTACGATCAGGTCGATGTCGAAGATATTGCCAGCCGCGACATAGCCGATCTCTACGGCGCGGCGATGGCGCACTGGCAGACCGCGCAGAAATTCGCGGGCGGGCGCGCGGTGCTGCGGGTCTACAACCCGAATCTCGAGCAGCACGGCTGGCATTCGGACCACACGGTCGTCGAGATCGTGAACAACGATATGCCGTTTCTCGTCGATTCCGTGTCGATGGAACTAAACCGGCTGGGTTTGGCGCTGCATTCCGTGATTCATCCGGTGTTTCGCGTGTGGCGCGCAGGCGCGCATTCCGGCGATATCCAACGCGTCTGCCAGGGCCACGCCGAAGCGGGCGATAAACAATCGGCGCTCGAATCGTTTATCCATTTCGAAGTGGATCGATGCAGCGAAGGCGACAAGCTCGAAGAAGTGCGCGCGAATATCGAACGCATTCTCGGCGATGTGCGCGCCGCCGTCGAAGACTGGCCGAAGTTGCTGGATTCCGCGCGCGTGGTGATCGGCGAAATGAAGGCGCGCGATACCAGCCCGGACGGTATCGAAGCGCGCGCGTTTCTCGAATGGATGGTGAATGACCATTTCACCTTCCTCGGCTGTCGCGATTTCGATCTCGTCGAGCACGAAGGACAACCCGCATTGCGCGGCGTGCCGGGTTCGGGCGCGGGCATCATGCGCGAAAGCCTGCGTCTGCCGACCGCCAACGATGTGACGCCGCTGCCGCCCGGCGCGGCCGCGATCATCGAAGGCAGCGCGCCGATCTTTTTGACCAAGGCAAATTCACGCGCGACGGTGCATCGGCCGGGTTATCTGGACTACGTGGGCGTGAAGCGTCTTTCGCCGGAAGGCAAGGTGATCGGCGAGCGGCGCTTTCTGGGGCTTTATACGTCTACCGCGTATCTCGTGCCCACGTCCGAAATTCCGATGGTGCGCCGCAAGTGCGCGAATATCGTGCGGCGCGCGGGCTTTCTGGAAAAAGGGCATCTGTCGAAATCGCTGATTACGGTGCTGGAGCAGTATCCGCGCGACGAGCTTTTTCAGGCCGATGAAGACGTGCTGTTCGATATCGCGCTGGGCGTGCTGCGTTTGCAGGAACATCAGCGCACGCGGCTTTTCGTCAGACGCGATCAGTTCGACCGCTTCGTGTCGTGTCTCGTGTTCGTGCCGCGCGACAAGTTCAATACCGATCTGCGCCGCCGCATTTCCAAAGTGCTGATGGAGGCGTTCAACGGCAAGAGCATCGAGTTCACGCCGCTGTTGTCGGAGTCGCCGCTGGCGCGCATTCATATTGTCGTGCGGGCGGATCGCGGCACTATGCCGGACGTCGATACGCGCGAACTCGAAACGCGCGTGGTGCAGGTCGCGCGCCGCTGGCAAGACGATCTCGCCGATGCGCTGATCGACAGTCACGGCGAGGAAGAAGGCAATCGCCTGCTTCAGCGTTATGCGGATTCGTTTCCCGCGGGCTATCGCGAGGACTATCCGGCGCGAACCGCGGTGCGCGATATCGAACTGATCGAGGCCACGCATACGGGCGCGGGCGGCATCGCGATGAGTCTGTATCGTCCGATCGAAGCGGGCATCGATACGAAGAAGCGCGCGTTTCGCTTCAAGGTGTATCGCGTGGGCGATCCGATTGCGCTCTCGCACAGTTTGCCGATGCTGGAGCATCTCGGCGTCCGCGTGGACGAGGAGCGGCCGTATCTGATCGAACCGACCGGCGCGCCGAACGCGTGGATTCACGATTTCGGCCTGGAATTGCAGGACGACGTGGAGTTCGATGTCGATCGCGTGAAGCCGCTGTTCGAGAACGCGTTCGCCAGCGTCTGGGCGGGTGAAACGGAGAACGACGACTTCAATCGCCTCGTGCTGCGCGCACAATTCGGCGCGCGCGATGTGACGATCATGCGCGCCTACGCGAAGTATCTGCGCCAAGTCGGTTCCACGTTCAGCGATGCGTATATCGAACGCGCGCTGACGGGCAATCCGAAGATCGCGAAAAAGTTCGTCGAACTATTTATGGTGCGTTTCGATCCGGCGCGCGGTGCGTCGATCGAAGACCGCGAGAAGGCGGCGGAACGCGTGCTGGCGGATATCGAAGGCGCGCTCGATCAAGTGCCGAATCTCGACGAAGACCGCATTTTGCGGCAGTTTCTCGGCGTCATCATGGCGACGCTGCGCACCAACCATTTCCGGCGCGATGCCAACGGCCAGCCGCGTCCGTATCTGTCGTTCAAGCTCGATCCGTCGAAAGTGCCGGGTTTGCCCGAGCCGAAACCGCTGTTCGAAATCTGGGTCTACGCGCCGCGCGTGGAAGGCGTGCATTTGCGCGGCGGACGGGTGGCGCGCGGCGGTTTGCGCTGGTCGGATCGGCGCGAAGATTTCCGCACCGAAGTGCTTGGCCTGATGAAAGCGCAGATGGTGAAGAACACGGTGATCGTGCCGGTTGGATCGAAGGGCGGTTTCGTTGTGAAGAATCCGCCGCCGATTACGGATCGCGAAGCGTTTCTGACCGAAGGCGTCGCGTGTTATCAGATGTTCCTGCGCGGCTTGCTCGATGTCACCGACAACCGCACGCCGAACGGCATCGTGCCGCCGCCCGACGTAGTGCGTCACGATAACGACGATCCTTATCTCGTCGTCGCCGCCGACAAAGGCACGGCCACGTTCTCCGATTACGCCAACGCCATTTCGCAGGACTACGGCTTCTGGCTCGACGATGCCTTCGCGTCCGGCGGCTCGGTCGGCTACGACCACAAGAAAATGGGCATCACCGCGCGCGGCGCGTGGGAGTCCGTCAAGCGGCATTTTCGCGAGATGAATATCGATACGCAAACGACCGACTTTACCGTGGTCGGCGTAGGCGATATGTCCGGCGATGTGTTCGGCAACGGCATGCTGTTATCGCGTCATATCAAACTGCTGGCCGCGTTCGATCATCGTCATATCTTTCTCGATCCGACGCCGGATACCGCAAGCAGTTTTGCCGAACGCGAGCGCATGTTCGCGCTGCCGCGTTCGAGTTGGGCCGACTACGATTTATCGCTGATTTCGGAAGGCGGCGGCGTGTATCCGCGCACAGCCAAGACCATTCCGATCTCGCCGCAAGTGCAGAAAGCGCTGGGAATCACATCATCGATTCTTGCGCCGAACGAACTGGTGCGCGCGATTTTGCTGGCCGAAGCCGATCTGCTTTATAACGGCGGCATCGGCACGTATGTGAAGGCGACCAGCGAAACGCATGCGCAAGTGGGCGACAAGACCAATGATTCCCTGCGCGTGAACGGCGCGGAATTGCGCGTAAAAGTGGTCGGTGAGGGCGGCAATCTCGGGTGCACGCAATTGGGGCGCATCGAGTTTTCGCAGCATGGCGGGCGCATCAATACGGATGCAATCGATAATTCGGCGGGCGTCGATTGTTCGGATCACGAGGTCAATATCAAGATTCTGCTCGGCCTCGTGGTCGCGGATGGCGAGATGACCGAGAAGCAACGCAACGCGCTGCTCGCCGAAATGACCGATGAAGTGGGCCTGCTCGTGCTGAAGGACAACTACGCGCAGACGCAGGCGCTGTCGATCGCCAAGCGCAATGTCGCCGAAACGCTCGATGCCGAAGCGCGCATGATGCGCTATCTCGAACGCGCGGGACGGCTGAAGCGCCGCATCGAATTCCTGCCTTCGGACGATGAAATCGCCGAGCGCGCCGCCGCGAAGCAAGGGCTGACGTCGCCGGAACGCGCGGTGCTGCTGGCCTACGGCAAGATGTGGCTGTACGACGAACTGCTCGAATCCGATGTGCCGGAAGATCCGCTCGTCGCCGACATGTTGCCCGATTACTTTCCGAAGCCATTGCAAAGCCGTTATGGTGCGACCATGCAGCGACATCCGCTGAAGCGCGAAATTCTCGCCACGCATCTGACTAATGCGCTGGTGAATCGCACGGGCACGACCTTCGTGCATCGTCTGATGGAAGAGACGGATGCGCGTCCGAGCGAGATCGTGCGCGCCTCGCTGATGTCGCGCGATGTGTTCGATCTCGACGATCTCTGGCGCAATATCGATGCACTCGACAACCTCGTCGCCGATGAAGTGCAGGCGCGCATGTTCGTCGATGTCGTGCGTCTGCTCGACGATACGGCGCTGTGGTTCCTGGGCCATCTCAAGCACAACAAGCAGGACGCGAAGGGCCTGCTCGCGCGATGCCGCGAAGCGGCGCAACGGCTCGCGCCACAATTGCCGGCGTTGTTGCCCTCCGCGCAATTGGATGCGTGGTACGGGCGTCGGCGTGAGTTGGAAGAAGCGGGCGTGGAAAGCACGCTGGCGGCGCGTGTCGCCAGCGGGGATATCGCCACGGCCGTGCTGGATAGCGCCGAAGTGGCAGCGTGCTCGGAGCGCAGTCTGGAGCTTGTCGCGAGCGTGTACTTCGGTATCGGCACGGAGCTGGATTATGGCGGCATCGCCGAACGGGCGATGGCGCTGCCCATTTCCACGCACTGGGACTTGCTCGCGCGCGCCGCCGCGATGGAAGAATTCGCGCGCCTGAAACGTGCGTTGACGGTGAGCGCGCTCGAACAATCGCGGGGCATCGATGCACCGGATGTGATCGTCGAAAGCTGGCGCGCGAAACACGCCGAGGCGATCGAACGTTACACCCGCCTGCTTACTGAACTGCGTGCAAGCGGCGGCGCGAGTCTGTCGATGTTGCTCGTCGTGGTGCGTGAAATGGCGGCTCTCGAACGCGCTTAGCGGCGTTTCTTTCTACGCGTGGTCGTCGGCTTCGGCGGAGTCAGGGCAGCCGTCCAGAAGTCGACGGCCTGCTTCTGACTGCGCTTGACCGCCGTCGATGCCTGTCTCTTCGCCGCAGCCGTTGCATGGCCGCGCGCCGATCCTGCTATCGCGTTCGCGCCCGACAGCCACATGCTGAGGAACGGGTTTTTCTTGGTCCAGGGATTTTTCATTTCGAGCCTTTTCGTGCGATTGAGCGTTGCAAGGACGGACGCAGAACGTGTGCCTGACTGCTTCGTTCTGCAAAAATAAACCGTCGTTCGTTGCATGAATCGAAACGCCAAAAGCGTGCACGAATGCTCGTTGTCACCCGCATGTCATGCGTTCGAATGTGCCGCAATCCGCAGGCGATTGTGCACGCGCATTCGGTTTACAAAGTGTTCTGCACCGCATACCATTTCGCTCACTCGGCGTATCAGTCGATTCGACCGGGTTCGCTTTTTATCGCCTGATGTGTGCGTAATTTCGTCATAGGGCTAAGCGATTTCCGCTGCTTGAGCGTCATGTCGATCTAACAACGATGGCAAATACGGAACTCGCGGCGAACGCGTCAACGGTGTGCGTTGACATCATCGCCCCGCGATTCCTTGAACGGCACATGCTCTCGTGGGTTCGCGCCGCGCGAGAGACTGACAGGAGCACGGGGTCATGGCTATCGTGCATGCCACTGCGGCCTTCGGGGCCGTGCTGATCGGGTTGACGCTCGCGCCCTTCGGACGGCGCAAACGCGCGCAGGCCGCGCGCGGCGAAGGCATGCTGGCCGAACCGTCCTTACCATCCGTGCGTTCCATCGTGCTCGATTCGTGGCGGCATATGCGCGGCCGCGCGCCAGTATCGTCCATAAACGAAGTCAACGAGGACCGCGCTTCCTTGCGCGAGACGCTGGAGCGTCTGCCACTCGCGATGTTGACAATCGAAGCGAATGGAATTATCGGTTTTGCCAATGCGTCGGCTGGACGCTTGTTTGGTTATGCGCGTCATGAATTGCTCGGGGCATCGGCGGATATGGTCGTGCCCGGCGTGCGCGCGGCGTCCGAGAAAGCGACGCTCTATGCGTGCCGCAAAGATCGATCACGCTTTCTCGCCGATGTCACGCTAAACACGATCGACGGTCCCGCGACGCTGGCCGTCGTGATCGACAGAACGGAGCGCGACGAGCTTCAGCGCAATCGTCAGGAACTTGCGCATCTCACGCGTGTGTCGATGCTCGGGGAACTGGCGGCATCGCTTGCGCATGAGTTGAATCAGCCGCTGACCGCCATTCTCAGCAACGCGCAGGCCGCGCAACGTTTCATGAATCGCGATCCGATCGATCTCGACGAAGTGCGCGAAATTCTCGGCGATCTCGTGGCGGACAACAATCGCGCGAGCGAGATTTTGCGGCGCATTCGCGCGTTGGTGAAGAAGGGCGAACTGGAACGTGCGCCGGTGTCGATTGCAAGCGTAATCGGCGACGTCGCGCTGCTCGTGCATAGCGATGCCATCGTGCGCGGCATTCGCGTGGTGCTCGACGTCGATCCGCAGTTGCCGTTCGTGCGTGGCGACAAGATTCAGTTGCAGCAAGTGCTGCTGAATCTGCTGCTCAATGCCTTCGACGCGATGAACGACAGCACGGCGCGCGTGGCGGTTGTATCGGCCATGCGTGAAGAGGGTACGGATATGGTTCGCGTCTCGGTGCGCGACGAAGGACACGGTTTGCCGCCCGCGCTCGCGGATCAGCTTTTCCGGCCGTTCTGCACATCAAAACGCGATGGCCTGGGCCTCGGTTTATCGATCAGCCGCACGATTGTGGAGATGCACGGCGGGCGCATCTGGGCACAGAACAACGCGGAGCGCGGCGCAACCTTCAGCTTCACTTTGCCGATGGAGACTGCATCGTGAGTCCCAGCGTTTTTATCATCGACGATGACCACGGCGTGCGGCGCGCGCTGGCGCGGCTGATCGGCGCGGCGGGGTATCGCGTGGAAGTGTTCGTGTCGGCGCAGGCGTTTCTCGATGCTTCCATCGATATGCCGAATATTCCGGCATGCTTAGTACTCGATGTGATGATGCCCGACTTAAGCGGCCTCGAATTACAGCGCGCATTGAACGATACACACGAGACCTTGCCGATCATCTTCATTACCGGACACGGCGATATTCCAATGACCGTGAGCGCGATGAAAGCGGGCGCAACCGACTTTCTCGCCAAACCCGTGAACGATACCGCGCTGCTTCGAGCTATCGGCGCGGCTTTGGAACGTTCGTCACACGCGCTAGCCAGCCGCAGCGAATTCGACTCGATCCAGCGCCGCCTCGATCGTCTGACGCCGCGTGAACGCGAAGTCATGGTGTTGGTGGTCAGCGGCCTGCTCAACAAGCAAGTCGCGGATGAACTCGGCACGGTCGAGAAGACCATCAAGGTGCATCGCGCGCGCGTGATGGAGAAGATGGAAGCGCACTCGTTCGCGGAACTCGTGCGCTTGTCGGACAGAGCCAGGATTCGTTCGACTACGCTTAATTAGCGCTCAATTAGTGCGTATAGCCGTTCTGGTTGGCGACATCGCCGTGGTAATGCTCGTACGCCTGATGGCTGCTTTCCTGCTGAGCATGTTGCTCGTTTTGATGACCATGCTCGTGGTCGTTGCGCGCATGCTTGTCATAGCCGTGCTCATGATGCTTGTACTCATCATGATGCTGTTCGTTCTCATGCTTGTGATGATGCTTGTCGCCTTCGTGATGCGAATCGGCGAATGCGCTCGCCGACAGGCAGGCAATGAACAGCGCGGCGAGAAACTTGATTTTCATGATGGCAATCCTTGTCAGAAACGTGCAAGCCGATTTGGCTCGCGACACTCCGACAACGTTGCCCATCAGGCACAGTTGACCGCCGACATGGCGATGTAAGCATGTTCAACACTAAGTGCCAGATTTGCCAGTCAATTGATCAAACCGGTTTGATCAATCAGCCATCCGAACTAATTAACTGCGATCCAGCCGATACCGTGGCACATCGTCGCGTGCTTCGTCATAGACGAGCTTGCTGGTTTCGCTGCTGAGATGTTCGCGCAACACGCGCAGAAACTTCGGTTCCACCGCCAGCCGCAATCGATCGAACCGATGCTGCACACGGCTGCGCTCCAGAAAATCCGCGACGGATTGCGCGAAGGTATCACTCTCTTGCGGCATACGTGCCAGCGGATTCTTGAGATCCTCGACCTGCTGCAGATCGACCTTCAACCCATGTGTCTCGAAGATCCGCGCGCGGCTGCCGTCGGCGGCGAGAACCCAGGTGATGGCGGTCATGACGCTCCTCCTTGGCGCGTCAACCGAGGCGCGCGCACCCGATATTGTGCGCTCAATTCCGGCATCTAAACTTCGTGGAAACGCGTAGGGTCTGTTCACATATAAACGGCCATGCGTTGCCCCTTTGCAGGGCAACCCTTCGGGAACACCCGAACTCGGCCGCATGGCGGCGTCGCGCGTCGCTTGTTTGGCTAGCCAAACGGCGCTCCTTACTCCTTGCCCTGTGCCCCGTAGGAAACCCCCTTGGGGGGCGGCCGATTTCGGGCGTTCGCATGGCCGTTTATATGTGAACAGACCCTAGTTTTCGCGTTCGAAACACATGCCGCGATGCTGCATCGCGGCATCGGATGACTTAGGTTTCGCTCCACATGCGCAGAAGGTTGTGATAGCAGCCAACGAGCGTGCGCTTGGCGGCTTCATCGCCATTGGTAGCGTTCAGGCGCTGGATGGAATTGTCGAGATCGAAGAGCAGGGCGCGTTGGGCATCGTCGCGAACGAGGCTTTGCGCCCAGAAGAAACTCGCTATGCGCGCGCCGCGCGTCACCGGTTTCACCTGATGCAGACTCATCGCCGGATACACGATTGCATGGCCCGCAGGCAGCTTTACTTCCTGCACGCCGTAGGTATCTTCGATCACGAGTTCGCCGCCATCGTAAGTTTCGGGCGGCGACAAAAACAGCGTAACGGACACGTCCGTGCGCACGCGCGCGCCGTGACCGGGCACGATACGAATCGCGCCATCGACATGACTGCCGAAGTGCATGCCGCCTTCATAGCGATTGAACAGCGGCGGATAGACCCGATTCGGCAGCACCGCGCTGATAAACAGCGGATGCCGCTCCAGCGCGCCGACGATCATATCGCCGAATTCGTGCGCGATCGGCGAGCCTTCCGCGATCTGCATATTGCGCTTGACCGGCGCGCCCTGATAGCCGGCGGTGGCGCGGCCATCGACCCATGCGTCGCTCGATTCCAGGCGCGCGCGCATGGTGGCGGCGTCTTCGGGGCTCAGCACGTTCGGTATCGAGAGGATCATGATTTTTATCGAGTGAGACCTGCCGCGCGCCGCAAGAAACACGCGGCGCGCGTGCTTCACGGCATCAACGGAAGCGGTAGTTCAGGGTTGCCAGGAACGTGCGGCCAAGACCCGGCACCGCGCGTCCGCCATCGGACGGAATCAGGGCGTCGTAGTACTTCTTGTCCGTCAGATTCTGGATATTGAACTGGATATCGTAGCGCTTCTGATGATACGCGGCCATCGCGTCCCAGCGCACGTAACCGCCGACCGAGACCAGATTATTGTTTGCCGCATAACGCGAGGACACATACGACGGCCCGCCGCCAAGCTGCCATTCGGGCGTGAAGTCGTACGTAGTCCAAAGCGTGAACATATGATGCGGCGTGTTCGCAAGCTGATTGCCCTGCGTGCCGTCACGTGCGTTCAGAATCGTGCTGTCCATGTACGTATAGCCGCCGAACATCTGCCATTGTTTGGTGATGTGGCCCGCCACGCCCAACTGATAACCGCGCACGCGCACGTCGCCATCGAGCACGTAATCGCCGGTGGAAGTCTGCGTGCGCGCGTTCGTCTTTTCGATGTTAAAGAGCGATTGCGTCACCGAAAGCCCGCCGTTCAGCAGATCCCACTTCGATCCGATTTCATACGACTTGTTATGTTCCGGCGGCAGATTCTGCTGGCCGTTGGTGAGCGTGAGCGCTTCCAGCGACGGATTGAACGACGTGCCATACGATACGTAGTACGACTGCCAATCGGTCGGCTCCCACACCACGCCCGTACGCACGCTGGTGAAGTAATTGGTCTGCGTGGCGTAACCCGGCACGTTGATCGAGTTATGAATCGCCGCTTCATAGCGATCCCAGCGCACGCCGCCGATCCACTTCCAATGCTCGCCGAGCGAGATCGTATCGTTCAAATAGAGACCGACGCCATTGGCGCTCGACTCCGCCAGATTGGTCGCCACCTCACGATAATTCGCCGGGCGCGGCACATAGGACGGATTCACCAGCGGCACGATCGCCAGCGTGTTCGACGGCAGCCCCGGCGTGGTCGCGGTGAAGCTCTGGTTGCTGTACGTCTCGTGGCTCAGATCGACGCCCGCAAGCATGTCATGCTTGAGGATGCCGGTCGCGAACTTGCCGGTCACTTCGGTTGTGTTGTACACCGAATGATCGTTGATATTGCGATCCTTGCCTTGCAGCCGCACGAACAGCGAAGACAGCGGCAACGTCGTGTAATTGCCGTTCGACAGCGCAGGCGACGAACCCAGCGGCCCGGTCAGCACGGCCGCTGCGTTGGTTTCGCGCGCTTCGGTGCTGTAGTGGCTGAACTGCGTCTGATTGCGCAGCGTGAACATATCGTCGAAACGATGTTCGATGCGCGCGTTCACCGTCTGCACGTCCTGAATCGTGCGGTCGTCGGTGAAGCCGTAGAACGTTTTTGTATCGACGGGAGCGGGGTGGCCGTTGAGCGGCGGAATGCCGTAATTGACCATGTCGCGGTTGTGCTGGATCAGCGCGGACAGCGTGACCTGCGTCGGCGTGCCGATGCCGAACTTCACTTCCGGCGCGACGCCGTAGTCCTTGTTGACCATCTCGTCGCGCGTCGAGCCCATCGACTGGCCGAACGCGTTGATACGGAACGCGGAGGTATCCGTCATCGGCTGATCGATATCGACCGTGGTGCGGTATCGGTCGTGCGTGCCGGCCTGCAAGGAGAGATCGGCGCGCGGCTTGAGCGTCGGCTGCTTGCTGACCTGATTGATCACGCCGCCCGTCGATCCGCGCCCGAAATACAGCGACGACGGGCCATACAGCACGTCGATCGATTCGAGATTGAAGGTATCGCGATAGTACTGGCCGCGGTCGCGGAAGCTATCGAGATAAATGTCCGTACGCGCCGTGAAGCCGCGCAGGTTGATGTTGTTGCCGATCTGACCGCCTTCGGCCGCGCCGAGCGTCACGCCCGGCACGTTGCGCAGCGCGTCCGAGAAGGAGCTGACGCCTTGCGATTGGATCAGCGCTTTCGGCACCACGACCACGGCCTGCGGAATGTCGCGCAGTTGAGCGGGCACTTTGGTGACGCTGGTGGTATCGGCCTGGAAGTCTTGCGATTCGGCGGTGCCCGTCACCTTGACGGCGGGCAGCGTGGCCGCGTCAGGCGCAGATGCCGATGATGCGGGTGCTGCAGAGGTTGGCGATGCGGCTTGCGGTGCGGTCTGGGCATACAGCGGTGCGGCCATCGGCACTGCGGCAATCGTGACCAATGCCGCAGCAAGCGGCGTTTTCCTCAACATGTCGTCATTCCCCGGTACTTGTTAGTGGATGCCACAGGCAGAGAAACGGGTTTTCGTCTGCCGAATAAAGCGGACGATGCCGGCGGAAATTCTTGCGGCGTCGTCCGGGAGGCGCATGTTCATCGCGGGCGCGCGCATAGGAGCGGGCTATCGAAACGATGAACTAAATGCGAAGCAGTATCATTACACGTGAAAGTAATAATTTGAAATAGACATTTCAAAATTCGGGGGCTTTTGCCTTTCGCGTGACGTGGACGCAACGCAAAAATGAGTAAAAGATGCGGATTCGTGCGAAAGGTGTTATTGACGGATTCGATTCCGAATCTGAGCGATTCAGCGGAACCTCAATGTGGGCGGGACTTTGCAGCGGATTGAATGCGAACGCACTGCAGACAAAAAGTGGCGGATCGACTTTATGCGCGAAACCTAAGTGTAATTATTTGATTGGTTTTCGTAATATTTTGCTAAGTGGCGCGCGTTTAATTCGACGCGCGCTCACGGCTAAATGTTGTCAATTTGACAACGATAAATACGGCGAGCTAAAAGCCTGCGGCGGGAAAATCGGCTGCGCGCCGGCGGAGCGCGTAAAGCTGTATCGAACATAAACGGCGGCCAGCCATTCGCGATACTGGTACGCGTTGCCAAACGAAGCCGTTGCGCCGAACGCGAGTTGCGGCGCGAGTTGATACTCGCCCGTCGCGCTGAGCGAATACGACACGCCGGTCTTGCTCTGCGACGGATACACCGCTTTCGCGTCCGGCGCGAGATTCAGGCTGGCGTAAAACTGTTGGTAACCGGACTCCGTCGGAAAGTAGTTTGACGCGTCCTGGCGGTAATGCTGCACGCCGATCGAACCTTTGAGGTCGTACGTGAACAGTCCCGTCCGTCCCGCATACTCGACCGGAAAGTTCAGGATCACGTACTGTTGCGGGCTGAAATAGCCGCCTTGTCCGTACGTGAAATAGGACAGGTTCTTGTCGTAGTGCATCAGCGTGGTATTCGCGCCGACGGTGAGCGTCTGATCGGCGTCCTTGAGAATGCGCGTATAGATGCCGCCGCCGCCCTTGACGGCATTGTTCGTTGCGACGTTTTTGCCGTCGAGGAACTGGTAGGACGCGTTCACATAAACGCCGCTCGTGCCGTCGTCCCAGCCGAGATCGGCACGTGCGCCGCTCGATGTGACGCCGCCCCACTCGAGGCCGACGGTGCCGTCGCGCGCGCCGGCATACGACAACAGGCTATCGGTGACCGCGCGGCGGGCGATCGCAAGCGAGTACGACACCTTATCGGTGATGGCGTTCTGATACTGCAAGCCGCCGACGACGTTGGTTTCGCGGAATCCCAACGGCGTGCTGCCGACATCGCCCTTGAAGTTGCGGTTTTCGTAGCCGACCGCAAGGCCGACGCCGGTCGCGGTCTGCGAGCCGTAGCTCAGGCCAAGCCGGGCAGCGGGCGCGCCGAGGCCCGCGCCAAAGCGCGCCTGCGCGTTCGGGTCGGAACTGGCGGTGCCCGCATCGAGCGTAACGGGCGTGGCGCGCACGATGATATGGCCGTTGCCCGCCTTGATGCGGCCTTCGATCGGCGCTTCGATATCGGTGAGATTCGAGAGGCCGTCTTCGCCGTCGCGGCTGCGGAAGATCACGCCGCCCGAGATCGTGCTCGACTGCTCGCGATTGATCGCCGCGAGTTCTTCGGCGACGCCTGCGGTTTGCGAATTGGCGATGGGCGCGGGCATGCCCGCAGCGCCGATCGACGCGGCCGTGGCGGCGCGTTGAACGCCGGTTTGCTGCGCGGGATAGTAGGGCTGCGCGTAGCCTTGGGGCGGTTGCGGCACGTAGGGCTGCGGCGCGTACTGTTGATATTGCGGCTGTTGGTATTGCGCGTACTGCTGCTGTTGCGGCGGATAGGCCGGATAAGCAGGCTGCTGAGCATACGGATTCGCAGCAGGCACATTCCCTCGCGATGCAGACGCCGTCCGCTTCGCCTTCGAAGGCGCTACCGGAGCAGGCGCATACGCATTCGATTGCGCATCGCGCGCGGCGGGCGACATCGGCCAGGGCGAGCTATTGTAGGGATCCTGAGCGGTTGGATAAGGTGCGGGCTGCTGCGGATACGCCTGTTGCGGATAGGCGTCCTGCGGCGCGTACATAGTCGAATTCGCATCCTGTCCCGGATACGGCTGCAAAGGCGCGCCCGACTGCGCCGACCCATAAGCATCGCCGCCATATCCGCCACCGCCCGCCGATTGCGGCGCGACATACGGCAGGGAAACGGGCGCAGACGGCGCGACGTAAGGCACCACATAAGGCGCGACGTAGGAAGAAGGCTGAGCAGGCGGCAGATAATTCGGCACGGGTTGCGAGTAGTTCTGTGAAGAAGCCGGGCGCGTTCCCGGCAAACCGACGGAGCCGGACGCAAGCGGCGAGGTGGCCGTATCGACGGCGGTCTTGCCTTCAAACGGATTGGTGCCGGGCAGCGGCATCGAACCGATACGGTTCATCGCGCTTTGCCAGTCGCGCGGCACCTTGCTGTTTTGCTGCGCCATCGCGGCGCTCGGCGCAGGCGTGTTCGCCGCGAGCAGCGAGCGTTGCAAAAACTGCGCGGCGAGATCGAGCTTTCCTTCCGCGCGATACATCCGCCCGATCGCGGCGAGCACGCCCGGATCGTTCGGCGATGTTTCGTAGGCCTGATTAGCCAGCGACTCCGCGTATTTGAAATCGCGCACGCCGGTGGCGGCGGACATCGCGGCTGTCTGCAACGCGACATCATCGGGACGGCGATTGAGCGCGGTTTTGTAGCACGACAAAGCATTGCGATCATCGCCCGCCGATGTGTACATGCGGCCCAGTGCGGCTTGCAGATCGGCGTTATCGGGCATCGCGGCGAGCCACGGCGAGATCACGTCGTACGCGCCCGCGAGATCGCCTCGCTGACGCACCGCATCGGCCTGACGGATCACGATTCCGATATTCAGATTGTCGAAGTCCGCGCGCTGCTGCGTGGTCATTTGCGTGGCCGACAAGCGGCGCATCACCGAGCCCAATTCGGCGTTCTGATTCGTCGCCGACAGAATGCCCGCGTATTGCAGCATCAGTCCGGTATCGTTCGGTGCCTGCGCGATTGCACCGCGCACCAGCGCCAACGCCCGCGCCGGATCGCCCGCCTTCACATACGCCGATGCCACCGCGCCCGTGAGTTCCGCGTTACCCGCCGCGACCGGCTCCGCGCGACGCAAAATTGCGTAGGCCTGCTGAGTTTGTCCGGAAGCGGCAGTACGCGTCGCCAGTTCCGCTTGCTGCTGCACCCATAAGCGATGCTGAAGTGCCGTCATGGCAGGCGTGCGCTGCGCGGCCGGAATGCGATCGAGTTGCGCAAGACCCGCCGACCAGTCCTTCGTTTCAGCGGAAAGCAGCGCGCTTGCATAAAGCGCATCGGTCATATCGGGATGCGTGGCGAGCAGGCCGTCCATCATGCTGCGCGCATTGCCGACCGCGCCCTGGCGCACATAAATGCGCGCGAGATCGAGCCGCAGCCACGGATCGTCGGGATTGTTGAGCAGCGCGTCTTCGAAGAGACTGCGCGCCGCGCCGAGATCGCCACGAGCCTCGGCAGCGCGGGCCTGCGCCGCCTGAGCCTCGCCACGCAACTTGTTGATGCCGCCGGCCTTCGCCTGCTGCTCCGCGTTCAGCCGATTGGCGAATTCGAGCGCTTCGTCGCCGCGTCCTTGCGCGGCCAGCGCGCCGACGAGACCGCGAATGGCATCGGGATTATCGGCCTGCCGACGCAGCGCCATCCGATACGCCTGCTCCGCGCCGCGCGGATCGTGATTTGCGAGCAGCATCTCGCCGAGCAGCGTCTGCGCGGTGACATCGGATGGATTGACGGCGATGGCGCGCTCGAACAGCGCCTTCGCCTGCGCGATCTGCCCGTTGCTGCGTGCGCCGATGGCATCGCTCGTATAGGTCCAGTAGGTCGCGCTCGTCAGCGCGTCTTTCCAGCGCGCCGGATTGCCCGCACGCGATGCGCGTTCGAGATAGTTACGCGCTTCCGAAAAGCGTTCCTGTTTCAGTGCGACGACGCCGAGACCGCCGAGCGCATCGGCATCGTTAGGATTGCTGGCGAGTACGGATGAGAAGCGCGCCTGTGCCGCCACCAGATCGCCGCGATCCACAGCGTTGAAACCTTCCGCGACGGTGCGGCCGCGCGCATCGACGGCGGCGTCGGCTTGCGAGCGTTCGCGGGCGGATTTGTCTTGCTGCACCATCGAATCGAAGCGGGCTTTGACAGCGGCATCGTCGGGCGATGTTTGTAAGTACGCCTGATATAACGGCGCATCCGATGCGCGCGCGCCGAGCCACAACAACGCCTGCCGCCAGCTTTTCTTGGCCGCAGCGCCGACGGTGTTGTCGTTCGCCAGCTTCGCCAATCGGTCGATACCGTCGCGGCGCGTGGTATCGCGATACGTAAGATGTTGCGCGTAGGCGAGTGCGTAACGCGGATCGTCCGGATTCTGACGCGCGAGTTGTTCGAGACCGCGACGCGCTTCGTCCCAGCCTTGCGGCGTGGCGGCGAGCGCCTGGTAATACTCGAGCTGCAATTCCGGTGTCGAAGGCTTGCCATCGATCGCACGCTTGTATTCCTGCACCGCCGATGCGCTTTGTCCGCTTTGGGCGAGACGGCGCGCGTCGTTCACGGTTTGATCGCGCGCGCTGGTTTCGCCGAGCCTGCGGCCGAGTTCATCGATATTCGGATAGTTCGGCGCGACCTGCCGCAATTGCGCGAGATACTGCTGCGCGCCGCTGCCGTCTTTGCGATCCGCGAGCACCATGCCCATGCCATACAGCGCATCCGGCTGCTTCGGATTGATACGGAGTACTTTCTGCCACGCTTGCTCAGCAAGACCGCCGCGCTTGTGCGCCTGCCAGTATTTGCCCTGATCGATCAGCACTTGCAGCGGATCGGCGCTCGGGGTTTGTGCCAAGGCCACCATCGGCGCGAGCGAAATCAACGCCGCGATCACGCGCATTCGAGTCCGGATCAGCATGCGCTTCTCCAGTTCGGCACGAGCCGGCCGTTATCGTCGAATCTGAATTTTCCTTCGATAAAACCGCCGCCGAACAGTCCGAGCACGCGGTCGTAATAGACCGGTTCGCGCGCGGCGTTCGGCGTGTTCAGCGCATCGAGATGCGTGCGGGCGAGGCCGAGTCCGCGTTCATCGTTCAGCGACTTGAAGTAGGGTGCAAGCGCGGCCCAATACGAAATCGGGCCTTCGCCGCTGACCGCGCCGGATATCGTCGATACCTTTTCGGGCGGATAGCCATTCTGCGCGACGCTCTGGCGCATGCCGCCGAGCGCATCAAGCCAGCCGCGTGCGAGCGGATCGTTCATCGAGGTCATGCCGGCCCAGAGATAGACACGGATTGCATCGTAGCTGCCGATATCGCCGTTCTTCGGATCGACCACAAACTGGCCGCCTTTATACGCGACCCAATCCGGCGAATAGCCGCGCGGCGCGGTGATTTTCACCATGCGTTCGGCGCTTTGCGCGAGCTTCGCCCACGGACCATCGGGCATTTCATGCGCGAGTGCGCGCAGCAACGGCAGCGGCAAATAGCTCGGATTCAGACGCGTGACGTCGCCGATGCGGAAGCCTTGCGGACCGGGCAGCAACATCGGGCCGAGTCCGGGAAGATCGACCATTTCCTGTTTGATGATCTGCGTCGCCAGCGCATACGCGAGCTTCGTGTACGACGGCTCTTTCCACAAACGTCCCGCCTGAAACAGATCGTAAGCAATCCAAAGGTCTGCATCCGATGCCGAATTCGCATCCATCACGCCAAACGATCCATCCGGCTTTTTGCCCCATTGCCATGCGGGCAAACGCAGGTTGGTCGAATCGAACTGATTGGCGGAGAGATTCGCGCGCGACCAGTTCAGCATACGGTCGAAACTCGCGCGATCGTTTGCCACCAATGCGAAGAACATGCCGTAGGACTGGCCTTCGGACGTGGTCTGCTGCGCCTCGGTGGAACGATCGACCACGCGGCCATCGGCTTGTACCACGCGTTCGATAAACAAGCGGTAAGCAGGCCAGTCGCATTGCGCGGCCTGCACATTCAGACTGACCGCGGTGGCGGCGAGAACGGCTCCGGAAAACATCATGGCGGTCGATGCCCGCATATCAATTCCTCAGACGCCGCGCTGCGATCGAACGCAACGCGCGGTAGAAGACGGCCGCGAAAATCAGCGCGGCGATCACGGCGGAAAGCACCAGCAGCAGCGGATGCGCGGAGAGCGCCCAGCGCATGTAGTGCATCGGCGAGAGATGGCCGACGAAGTACGCTTCGCCGTTGCTCGTCACCGTCACCGTGCGGCCGTGGATCACGGCCATCGCGCCTTGAATGGATGGCAGCAGGTCGTTGTCGAGCAGGGCGGCGGAGAGATCGGCATCCGACTGGCCTGCCGCGCTGATGAGCGCGACCGCGCTGCGCCCGTTCTTCAGCGGCGATTCGAAACCGGTGAGCAAGGCATCGCCATTCGAACTGACGAGCGATAAATCCGCGCGCGCGGGCGAGCGTTCCGGACCTTGCTCGCCGTGCCACCAATCGACCAGCTTGAAGCCGACATCGCTGAGCTGGAAGGTGCGGGCGTCGCCATCGCCGGAAAAGGGCATGTTCTTCGCCCAGCGTTGCAGCAAAGGCTGACGTCCCGGCGAGCCGAGAATCAGCAGGTCTTTATCGGCGAAACGATCGACGTCGTTGGCGCTGGTCACGGTTACGCCCGTCACCGGATAACCCGTCGATGCGCCCATGCGGCCCATTTCAAGCAGGAAAAGGCTGTAATCGGCGTTGTTCTGCTCGTTCGGGAACACCACCGCCGTCTGCGACAAATCCGCCATGCGCGTGAACGGGAAGCCGCCGTTGGCGAACGCGGCCAGATCGGGCAGCGCCATGTAATGCGGGAAACCGGACAGATCGATGGTTGAATTCGGATCGATGGAACCGACCACGTTGTCCAGCACGCGGCCCGTACACTCGCCGGTCTTCGGGATATCGTAATAAAAGTGCAGACGCAACTGCGCGCGCGGCGTGATGAGCAGCGGCGGAATGTAGATTTCGCGCCGCGCGGCCACGGTCTTGTCGGGCATCACGCGCGTGAAATACTGGCCGAGATCGAACGTCGATGTCGATACCGCCGGAATGCGCAGCGACTGCACGAAGCCATCGTTCACGCTGATATTCAGCGACGAGCGATCGGGCGCGGGCCGCACGGTGTATCGATAAGCCAGATCGATCGGCACGCCCTTGGTCTGCCACATAAACAGATCGGGCGGCACGCGCAGATTCACGCGCACGGCATCGGCGTCGTAGCCGTGGGCGCTGAGATCGCGCGCTTCCGCGAGTTCGCCGAAGCGCACGGGGCGATCGGTCGAGAGCCAGTTCGGGGCGTCGTAGGGACGGCGCGGTTGCAGATCGGTGAATCGCGTGATGGTCGCGCTGGTGCCGCTCAATGTGTTCTGGCCGACGCCCAGCGCCTTTGCCGCCGTCTTCAGTTCGTTGTCGTCGCGGCCCAGCACGAGCAGCAAACGGCCGCGCGCGGCTGCATCGCGTTCGATGACCGCGATGGTCGGGCCGGACACGGGCGGGATATCGACGCCGGGGATTTTGGTGTCGCCGGTGGCGAAGATCACGGCGTTGCCGGACAGCGGCACGTTGCCGGTTTGCGCCGGAAAGATCGCGCCGCGATAACCCGCCAGCGAGCCGAAATACGATGCCACCATGCCCGCCGCTTCGAGCGTCGGCAAGGAAGGTTTGCCCGCGAACACGAAGGGCAATTCGAGGCGGCGCACATCGCGTCGATCGAAAAAGGGCTGCGGAAGCGCGGCGAGATCGGGCTTGCTCGCAATCGATGCGTAGGTCAGATCGAGCGAACTCGCATTGCTCACCGTCGCCCACAGAGTCGAGTTCGACGGATCTTCGCACTGCTGCGTGTAATGGCCGATCAACTGCACGTTGAGGTGATTGAACTCGGTGATGAAGCGCGGATCGATCGCCACATCGCGCGCGACCAGCACGCCGGCCTGATCGCGCGGCACGGGCAGCGTCGCCGCGACTTCGCCGTTCACCAGCACTTTCAATTGCGATATCGACGGCAGCAGCGACGGCGAATAGCTGTAGATCAGATGCAGCACCGCCGCCGTCACCACTTCATCGCCACGCACCGAAAACGCGATGCCGTTCTGGCCGTCCGTACCGCGCAACTGCAGCGGATCGCGCGCGCCGTAATCGGCGAAGCTCAAAGTCTGGCGACGTCCGCCCGGCACGAGCGTGCCCGGATCGGCAGTCGTCGGCACGCGCGATGTCAGCGGCTTTTCCGGCTTGCCGGAGAAGGCGGGCACGGGCATCGCCTGCGCGGGTTGCGCGATGGTCATTGGGTTGAAGACAGCCGAAGGACCGGGCGCGGGCACATTTCCGACGCCCGTTGCCTGTTGAACTTGTTGTACGGCCCCACTCGCCGCGGCATCAACCGCATAAGCGAGCGGGGCGCACAACGCGGTCTGCACTGCCATACAGACCGCCACTAACCGCTTGCAAAAACGCGGCGCGCGCGCCGCCTGCCCGTGTTTCACGCGCGTCTTCGTCATGGCATCGCCCATCATTGGTCTTTGGTTTTGAGTTTCTTCACATCGACCGGGCGCTTGGTCGTCCAGGTCCGAAGGTCGCTGTAGAGATGTTCGAACAATCCGGCGATACCCCGCGTGCCCACCAGCAGCACATGCGACAGACCGGTGAGCGGCGTATCCGGGCGGCGTCCTTCGGACCAGCCGGTCCACGCGTCCGCGCGCGCGAAGGTGGTTTTGACGAAGTCGTATTCCTGTTCGCGCGTGAGTTGCGAGAAGCGCAATCCGACGCGCCCCGGTTCGGTGAAACCGACGGTAGCGGGGAACGCATATTCCTCGTCGCCACGGAATAGCGATACGGTCACGCGCTCGTGCATCGGCACTTCGATCATATTCGGCAGCTTCACGCCCACGCCGCCTTCCGAATAGTCGATGGTCTCGCACGCAAGCGTCCGCCCCGTCGAGAACTTGAGCATCACCGGCATGGTCATGGTCACGCGATGCGTCGAACGAACCTGCTTGCGCTCACTCGCCGCCGCCACCGATGCGCCCAGAATCAGCATGTTGTAGACGGTCCAGCAGAGGTTGAGCACGGTCGTCTGCACTTCGCTGCGCACATGCCAATACAAAACGATATGCACGATCCCCGCGATAAACCCGAGCAGATTCAGCAGCAGCAAAAAGAGGTAGGGCCGCGAGATATACCAGTCGAAGTAATCCTTCGCGATCTGTCCGCCCTTGGCCGTCACGTTGAACTTGCCGAGCTTCGGGTTGATGACCGCCAGCAGCGTCGGCGCGGTGATATACGAGGCCAGCACCGACTCATACACTTCCGCCCAGAACGAATGCCGGAACGAGCGCTGCATCCGCGAATTGGTGATGCTGGCGTGGAACATATGCGGCAGCGCGAAAATAGCGATACTGCTCGCCGCCGCTTCGATCACATGCGCGCCGAAGAACAGATACGACAGCGGCGCGGTCAGAAACACCAGACGCGGCACGCCGTAGAAGAAGTGCATCATCGCGTTGAGATAGCAGAGGCGCTGGCCGATTTTCAGCCCTTTGCCCGTCAACGGATTATCGATCCGGAAAATCTGCGTCATGCCGCGCGCCCATCGAATCCGCTGACCGATGTGGCCGGAGAGACTTTCCGTCGCCAATCCTGCGGCTTGCGGAATCGCCAGATAAGCCGTCGTATAGCCCAGCCGATGCAGCTTCAGCGCCGTATGCGCATCTTCCGTCACCGTCTCCACCGCGATGCCGCCGATCTCTTCGACCATCGAGCGGCGCAGCACGGCGCACGAGCCGCAGAAGAAGGTGGCGTTCCACAGATCGTTGCCGTCCTGCACGAGTCCGTAGAACAACTCACCTTCGTTCGGCACCTTGCGGAACGTGCCGAGATTGCGTTCGAACGGATCGGGCGAAAAGAAATGGTGCGGCGTCTGAAGCATCGACAACAGCTTGTCGCGCAGAAACCAGCCGAGGCAGATTTGCAGAAACGAGCGCGTGGGAATGTGATCGCAATCGAAGATGGCGAGGTATTCGCCCTTGGTGATCTTCAGCGCTTCGTTGATGTTGCCCGCCTTCGCGTGTCGATTGTGCGTGCGGATCGTCCAGTTGACGCCGATCTCTTCGCAGAAGGCTTTGAACTCGGGACGACGGCCATCGTCGAGTACGTGGATGGCGAGTTTGTCGCTCGGATAATCGAGGGCGAGCGCGGCGTAAATGGTCGGCTTCACCACGGACAATGGTTCGTTGTACGTCGGAATAAAGACATCGACGGTCGGCCAGTCGCGGCGGTCGGCGGGAAGGGGCAAAGGTTTGCGCTTGGGCGGCCACGAAGTCTGGAAATAGCCGAGCAGCAGCACCAAAGTTGCATAGACTTCGGCGGCGACCAGCAGCAGCCCCCACGCGGCATCGAGCGGATGTTCCCAGTAGGTCGTTTCCGTCAGACGCCAGTACATATAGCGGCTCGATGCGACCACCGAGAGCAGAATCATCACCAGCGTCGCGTACTGGCCTTGCAGACGTCGAAAGCCGAGCGCGCACGCAAAGCAGATAGTCGCGAACGCGAGTTGCTGGCCGAATGCCAGCGGCACGGTGACCACGAAGTAGAACGCGAACAGCGCGAAAACCGTCATCAGCACGACGAGGATTTTGCTGCCCCAGACGCGTGCATCGACGAAACGCTCCAGCCGCGATTGCGCCATGCTCACTTCGGTTTCGGGCGATGGGATTTTCGGCGCGCTCATGCAAGTTTCCTCGATGAAGCGGCTATCGCATCGATCGCGGCGAGCAGCCAGTCGCCGCACGCGCGCAGATCGGCGGCGGCTTGCGAGAGCGGATCGTAGTGGATCAGCGTGGTGTCGCACGCCAGCGATTCCGCGATGCCTTCGTCCTGATGAATCACGCCCGGAAACAGCTTCGTGCCGAGCATATTGCGCAGCACTTTCAGCACATCCTTGCTCAACTGGCGCGACTGATCGACCTGATTCACCACATAGCCTTGTCCGGCGAAATTGGCGCGCGGCGTGGCGTAGGCGTCGATCATGCGCTCCATGCCGGGAATCGCGGCGTAGGATGCGGCATCCGCAAGCACGACGTTCAGCGCGAAGTTCGCGGCGGTCAGTGCGGTGCGCGTGTAGACCGACGAGCCGGGCGGGGTATCGACGATGACGATGTCGTTCGCGTCCAGCGCCAGCGATTCGAGCGAGCGCGCGAGCCACGACGGATCGGCATCGACCAGCGCTTCGAAGCGGCGGCGATCGTCTTCCACGACCGCGCCGTAGGGCAGCACGGTCACGCCATCGACGCCATCGAACATCACGGTTTGCCAGGCGTCGCGGCTGAGCGTGGCGCGCGAAATTCCGTCGATGCTGTCGAGCGGAATGCCGAAGTGCAGGCGCAGCGCGTTCTGCGGATCGAGATCGAGTACGATCACGCGACGGTTGCGCGCGGCGAGCACGGAAGCGAGATTGGCGGCGAGTGTCGTCTTGCCGACGCCGCCTTTGGCGGACACGACCGTGATCACTTTCATGAGCGTGGTCCCCAGGTGCGGCGCGGGCGCGTGGCTTCGGCTTGCGTTGTCGTTGGCGCTTGCGTCGCGGTGTTTGCGCCGCGCAGGCGATCGAACATGGCGTTCAGCGCGTTGTCTTTGGCAACCGGTGCGGGTTCGGCGTGCTGCGGCTTGAAAAGCTGGCCGAGGATCGACGGCTGCGGTTCGACTTTCTTTGGCGCAGCGGCGGCTGGAACAGGAGCAGGCACGGGCGCGGGCGTGACCGCAGCCACGGACACCACGATCTCCGGCTCCGTTTCCGTCGTCAGCGGCCCGAAGCGCGATGCGCTCAGCGAATCGCGTTTGGCGCTCGTGTCCACCACCGGAATCGTCCGGCGATGGGGTCGCGCAAACAACGGGGGTTTGCCGCGATTGATCGGCGTGGCTTCGGTCGTTGGTGCGGGCACCGGTTCTGCGACGCGCGGCGCCTGCGTTTCCCGCCGCTGAGCGATTTCCGGAATCGCCGGCTGCGCGAGATCAAGCGTGGCGAGCAGCGGCCAGCGCGTGCGGGCGGTTTTCGCCTCGTTCTCGCGCCCAATCTCCTGATAGTCCCCGGCGTTACCGCCGAAATGGTCGAACAACTTCTCGATATCGCGGGAAGTATTCATCGTGCTGCGTCCTCGAAAGACTAGTGTTCTAGCTTGGCCAATACGGCTTTCTTGATTTTTATCGTTGGCCGCCTGTGTATCGCGCGAGCCAAACGTTTGCCACGTCAAATAAACGCGGCGGACTTCTGACGCTGGGTTCAGCCTGCGCCGCGCGCAAGCCGGAATTCGATTGCGGCGTCATCGCCGAATTCGCCTTCTTGTTTGAGCGACAAGCCTTTCGCGCCGAGCGTGCTCAGCCAACGCTCGTACGCGCCTTCGAGAAACGCGGGCGTCCAGGCAAGCGCACTTTCGCCGAATGCGGGCAAGGGCGCGCAGAAATGCACGATCCGCATATAGTCCCGCTCGTCCGATAGCTCGACGAAGCCCCAATCGGTATCGCGCCAGAGCGTGTTGAGCGCATCGGCGAGTTCGGCGGTGGAGCGGCAGGGCGGCATGGCGTGGGCATCGGCGAATCGGCCGCCAACGCGATGCATCAGCTGGCGGAGTTCCGTGCGCCCGATCTGCGCTTCGAATTCATCCGCCAGCGCGGCAAGCAGGCCGCGCCATTGCCGGGACATCTGGTTCTCGAACAGGTAATCGAAAATAGCGGCCATGATCTGTCAGCACGGCGCGAGGCCCGTGGCGCGGTTAATCGGTATTTTCTACTTCATTCGATCATTAAGTCTGCTGAATCGCAAGCGAGTTTCATTCGCAGTCAACACGTCTGAACTTACTTCATTGCGATTTTTTTCACCAGTAAAGGTTAGCAGCCGATTTTTTTAACGAAACGAACAAAAAGAACTAATGGAAGGCCCAAATCGATGGATGAAACAGGCCGGGCTGGACGAACCATCGACAAGCAGTGCGTAGTACCTTGCCGCCGCATATCCAGCGAGGGCGCAGTGTACCATTTCGTTAATGATATGAAATGCGGAATGTCGCCTTATTCTTACGGATTGACATTTTCTTAATGGCAGGCGCGCTCGGCAACTTAATCAAATTGCTGTTTGTCCGCTAATTCATCGGATTATTGCGTTTTAATCAGATGAAATTAATGGTCGATGAGATCGGTAATTTGGACCGAAGGCAGCTTGTTCGACTCAGCCGGCACGCCGCGCGCGGGCGAAAAAAAAGCGCCCCGATTGCGGGGCGCTTGATGGTCTATGCGTTGACGCTTACAGGTTGGCGCGGACTGCGTCCCTGACGGCGTCCATCACGATGCCGTAATCGAGCGGGATGTCCAGCGAGTCCGAATACCCGAACTCTTCTTCTGCTGGCTCGAGTGGCGCGGCGGTAACCGGGATCGGTTCGAAGGCGTTTTCGCCTGCCGGATTGTCGCGTCCTTCGATGGCACCCTGCAATTGCGGATTCTTCACGATTAACTCCTTCCGGAAATGGAGCGGCGAGGAACTGCAATATAGAACAACGTCATGACAAATTGACGACTCGCATGGATGGACTCGTTTCGAAACTATCGCGCGCGGCGCGCCGATGTTCGCCACGCACGCGCGTTTCGAAAGAGCGCGCGGCCCTCCAGTTTAATGTCGTCAAACAGCACCATACGCACTTTTCGATTATGACGAAGCCATGTCGATATTGTCTGGCGAGCGGTTTATCGGCTCGAAACTTGCATACTATTGCTCTTTATGAGTGCGCTGGATTAATTGTATGCCGGCAATCCAATTCGCCTAATTCTTCCTATTAGGAAATTTATTGTGATGAATCGGCGAAAAATGCAGACGTTATTTCCTTATATGATGTTTTTGGCCGATTTCGGCACGCGGCGCTGAATCGCCGCGCCAGCCGTATCAGCAATGGAGACGTGAGGTATGAGCAAAATCGCAATCGTTGGGGCAACGGGCAATGTCGGGAGCCGCTTGCTAGGAGAATCGTTGCGGCGCGGACACACTGTCACGGCGCTCGCACGCGATGCGTCGAAGGTCGAATCGCGCGAAGGCGTGACGGCCATGAACGTCGATGTGCTCGATGCGAACGCGTTTGCCGAAGCGATCGCCGGTCAGGATGCGGTTTTCAGCGCGGCCAGATTTCAGGTGGTCCCGGAAAACGCGATTGTCGAGCCGATGAAGCAGGCGGGCGTGTTGCGCTTGTTGGTGGTCGGCGGCGCGGCCAGCTTGTATGTCGCGCCGGGCCAGCGTGTGCTGGATATGCCCGGCTTTCCGGACGCGTACAAGCCCGAGGCCACTGCAGGCGCGGCGTTTCTGGATGCGCTGCGTCGCGAGCGGGGCGTGGACTGGACGTTCGTATCGCCGTCGGCGGAATTCGTGGCGGGCGCGCGCACGCAAAAATTCCGCGTCGGCGTAGACGAATTGCTGGTCGATTCGAACGGCCGAAGCTGGATCACCTTCGAGGACTACGCGATCGCCTTCCTCGACGAATTCGAAAGCGGCGCACATATCAAACAGCGCATCACGGTCGGATATTGATGCGCTGTTTGACGCTGTTTCAGCAGTCCTGGCAGTCCACTTCCACTTCCTCGCTGTTCTTGGGCATCGCGGCGGCGAGGATCATGGCCGATGCGTTCTGCGGCTTCGGATCGCGCTGCGACGGGCGATACACCTGATCCCCGCGATGCACCGGCATCCCCGACAGCGAGCAGACGCCTTCGGACGTCGCCGTGGTCGCGCGCCAGCCTTGATAGCCGTAATGGCAAGTGCCCGGATCGGACCAATACACGAGCGCGGTCGCGCTGCTCGGGCGCTCGATCACGCGCACGATGGCTTCCGGAAACGGCAACTGATCATTCGACGGACGCGGATGCGGATGCGCGCGATTCCAGTCACGCGTTAATCGATCGATGAACTCGCTCTCGGCGCGCGCCGTTTTTTGCGAGGGAGCGACACGGACCGCGTCCTTGGGAACGGCCTCGAGCAGGTGAACCGTTTGTGACCACGGGTCCGCTCTTTTTGCTAAAGCTGTCATGGCATTTTTCCAGGCTTCGACTCGACCTAGAAATTACGTCATTAGGCATATTCCGATAAATAGTGCATCGGTGAAAACACTGTCCCGTTGTCACGAATAATCGGCGGCGGCCTGCGGGGCTTGGGTTTGCGGCGGATGCTGCGGTTTGAAGTGCCGCTCAGGTGGCTGTCATTCCCGCTTTTGTCCTACCGATGAAGCCACGTGGAGCCTTCACTGGCGAGGGTTTGCGCCGGTCCGTGTGTGCGGTGGAGGACCGCTCGGAAGCGTGCAAACGATAACGCATTCGGGCGAAAGCTGCCGAATGCGTCTGTAAGCTGCGTCGATGATGCGCGAAACCCACGCGCACGCCCGCCACACGCGGGTTTCCGCTTCTTTGAAAGGTTCTTGCGGACTGGCATCGAAACCTGCAAAAGAGTCCGTTGAACTCCATTCCCCGCGTAAGGCTATTGTTTGTCTGAGCTGAATAAACTTCGATCAGCTTGCCACCGCCCGCGCCGCCGCACGACCGCGCAACCATTCGAGCGCCAGCAGCAGACTCGTCGAAAACACGATCAGAATGGTCGCCAGCGCCGCAATAGTCGGGCTGATATTTTCGCGGATGCCGGTGAACATCTGCCGGGGCAGCGTCGTTTGATCCGCGCCTGCGAGGAAGAGCGTGACGACGACTTCATCGAACGATGTCGCGAAGGCGAACAGCGCGCCCGAGATCACGCCCGGCGCGATCACCGGCAGCGTTACGCGGAAGAACGTGGTCAGCGGACTGGCACCGAGCGACTGACTCGCGCGCACGAGGTTGTGATTGAAGTTCTGCAAGGTCGCGCCGACCGTCGTGACGACGAAGGGCACGCCGAGTGCCGCGTGCGCCAGAATCAGCCCGAAATACGTATTCGCGATGCCGAGCGGCGCAAAAAACAAATACATGCCGACGCCCACGACGATCACCGGCACGATCATCGGCGAAATAAGCACGGCCATCAGCAGACTTTTGCCCGCGAAGTTGGCCTTGGTCAATCCGACCGCTGCGAGCGTGCCGAGAATAGTCGCGACGATGGTTGCAGACGGCGCAACGATAAAGCTGTTCTTCGCCGCCATACGCCATTCGGTGGACATGACGAGGTTGTGATACCAGCGCATCGACCAACCGGGAATCGGGTAGACGAGGAAGGTGCTCGATGAAAACGACAGCGGCACGATTGCCAGTACGGGCAGGATCAGATATAGCAGCGTCAGCACGCAGATGATGCGCAGCGCGAAGTACCAGACGCGCTCGATGGCGGATGTATGCGGCGCGAACATCGGTTTGGCGAGTTTCATTGCTTATCCCAGGCTGACATTGGCGCGCGTGAAGCGTCCGTAGACCACGTACAGCAGCAGCGTGGCCGCAAGCAGCAGCGCACCAAGCGCGCACGCCATGCCCCAGTTGATCGTCACGTTGGTGAAATAGGCGATGTAGTAACTCACCATCTGATCGTCCGGACCGCCGAGCAGCGCAGGCGTGATGTAGTAGCCGATCGCCAGAATGAACACCAGCAGCACGCCCGCGCCGATACCCGGATACGTCTGCGGCACATACACGCGCCAGAACGCCGCGAACGGATGACTGCCGAGCGATACCGCCGCGCGCTGATACGTAGGTGGCACCGACTTCATGACGCTGTAGAGCGGCAAAATCATGAAGGGCAGCAGGATATGCGTCATCGAGATATACACGCCGACGCGGTTGAACAACAGGCCGAGCGGCGAGCCGATCAAGCCTGCACCGATCAGCGCTTTATTCACCAGCCCTTCGCTTTGCAACAGCACGATCCACGCGGCCACGCGCACCAAAATCGACGTCCAGAACGGAATCAGCACCAGCACCATCACAAGGTTGGCGCGGCGCACGGGCAGCGTCGAAATCCAGTAGGACAACGGATAGCCAAGCAGCAGCGCGAAAAACGTCACGGCCACGCCGATCACGAACGTTCGCCCGAACACATTCAGATAGATGGACTGGTCAGGATCCGCATGGACGATATTGCCGAAGCCGTCCTGTTTGTGATCGAGCGACGCGAGGAAATAGAACGGCGAGTAACGGCTCGCATTCTTCGCGATGGCCTGCCAGTAGACTGGATCGTTCCAGCGCTCGTCCAGTTCGATAATCTTCGCTTTGATCTGCGGCGAGGCGAGCGGCTTGCCGTCGTCGCCGGTCAGCGGCATCGCGCGGGCGGTTTTTGCAACCAGCGAGCGATAGCCGGGAATTTCGGTATTCAGGCGGCGGGCGAGTGCGCCCATTGCTTCGCCATCCTGAATCGTGGTGAGGTCGGCCGCGAGCGCCGCATACGCTTCATCCGATGGCGGCGCTTTGCGGTCCCACTTCGCCAGCGCCGCGCCCGTGTGCGGCAGCGCATTCGCAATCTCGGGGTTTTCGACCGCACGCGTCAGCAGCGCGCCGATCGGCACCACGAAAATCAGAAACAGAAAGATGGCCAGCGGCGCGATGAGCGTGAGCGCCATCGCGCGCTTCTTGGCATCGGCGAGCTTCAGTTCGCGCTTCAGACGCGCACTTGATTCGCGCGATTCCTCGGCGGGGATCGTCATGGTGTTCACGCTTCGAGTCTCCTTCGGTGCGGTGGCATCGGATAAAGACGCCACCGCCGCACACACTTACTTCGTTGCCCACGCCGTGAAGCGTTGCTCCAGTTCATCGCCGTGATCGGTCCAGAACGCCATGTCCTGCAACACCGCGTTCTTCGCGTTCGCGGGCGAGTTCGGCATATCGGCCTGCGTCTTGGCGTCGAGCGAAGTGATCGCCGCCTTGTTCACCGGACCGTAGGCGATGTTCTGCGCATAAACCTGCTGCGGCTTCTGCGACAACGAATACGCGATGAACTGCGTCGCCACGTCCTTGTTCGGCGAGCCCTTCGGAATGGCCCAGTAGTCGAGGTCATAGATACTGCCGTTCCACACGACCTTCAGGTTCTTGCCTTCCTTGCGCGCCGCGTCGATCCGGCCGTTATAGGCGGTGGACATCACGACATCGCCCGCGACGAGGAATAGCGGCGGCTGAGCGCCGGCTTCCCACCATTGAATATTCGGCTTCAGTTCGTCCAGCTTCTTGAACGCGCGATCCGCACCGGCCTTGGTGCCGAGTACCTTGTACACGTCCTTTGGCGCGACGCCATCGGCCATCAACGCGAATTCGAGGTTGTAGCGCGCACCCTTGCGCATGCCGCGCTTGCCGGGGAATTTCTTCGTATCCCAGAAGTCCGCCCAGCCGGCGGGCGCGCCCTTCAGCTTGTCCGCGTTATAGGCGAGCGCCGTGGACCACACGAAAAAGCCTGCGCCGCACGTCGCGGGCGATTCCGGCACGAGTTCCGATTTCTTCGCGATCTTCGACCAGTCGAGCTTTTCATACAGACCTTCGTCGCAGCCGCGTCCCAGATCGCCCGATTCGACTTCCACGACATCCCAGTTCACATGCTTGGCTTCGACCATCGCCTTGACCTTGGCCTGCTCGCCGTTGTACTCGACGGCGGTGACCTTGTTCTTGGTCGATGCTCCGAACGGCTGATTGAACGCGACTTTCTGCGCATCGCCGTTGGCGCCGCCGAAATTGACGACGGTCAGCTCCGCCGCCTGCGCGACCGACGTGCCGAGAAGCGCGGCCGCCGCCGCCATGGAGCACAGTGCGAACTTCTTCATGATGGTTTCCCTTGTCTGCCTGGTTTTATTGATGGAACTGCCGGTGGAGAACGCGAAGCCTTGGCTTACGCAAACACGCGAAGATGCTCGGGCGCGAATTCGAGCGCGATGGGCGCGCCGGGTGTAAATGAGTCGAGTGCGGCGGTGCCGAGCGGCACCTTGACGAAGCACTCGTCCTGCTCGCGCACGCCGCAGCGCATGCGTACGTGATCGCCGAAATAGATCAGACTGCGTGCTTCGCCGGCCAGCGCGTTGCGGGCGGCGCCATTGGCTGCGGCGGAAAGCTTCATGCGCTCCGGACGAATACACGCGACGGCGGGCGCGCCGGCCTTCGCTTTGGCGACATTCAGACCGGACAGACGCGTGCCGTCCGCCAGACGAATGGCGCAGTATTCGCCTTCCGTCTGCTCGATGGTGCCGCGCAACCGGTTACTGTCGCCGATAAAGTTCGCGACGAACTCGTTGCACGGCGCTTCGTAGAGATGATCGACGGTATCGAGTTGCTGGACGATGCCTTTATCGAACACGGCGACACGGTCCGACATGGTCAGCGCTTCGCCCTGATCGTGCGTCACATAGACAAAGGTCACGCCGAGCTTTTCATGCAGCGACTTGAGTTCGTACTGCATATGCTCGCGCAATTGTTTGTCGAGCGCGCCGAGCGGTTCGTCCATCAGCACGAGCTTCGGTTCGAACACCAGCGCACGCGCCAGCGCGATCCGCTGCTGCTGACCGCCCGACAATTGCGCCGGATAGCGCTTGGCGAAACTCTCCATGCGCACCATCTTCAACGCATTGTTCACGCGATGCGCGCGCTCCTCCGCCGACAGCTTGCGCACGGTCAGCGGATATTCCACGTTCTGCTGCACCGACAGATGCGGAAACAGCGCGTAATTCTGAAACACCATGCCGATGTCGCGTTTGTGCGGTGGCACCTTGTTGAGCAGCTTGCCATCGAGCCAGATTTCGCCGCCGGTCGGGAATTCGAAACCGGCGAGCATCATCAGGCAGGTGGTCTTGCCCGAGCCGGACGGCCCGAGCAGCGTAAGGAACTCGCCCTGATAGATATCCAGATCCAGCGATTTGACTACGAGCGTCTCGCCGTCATACGTCTTGCGGACGCCGCGAAAGCTGACGATCACCTGATCCGATTTCATCTTCGGTGTCTCCTTCGGAAAGCTGCTGTGCGGTTGTCTTGCCTTCTGCGTTTTGCAGTCAGGCGATACCCGGAAAAAATTTCCACTGCCTGCGATAACTATATCCTTGGACGGTTCTACAATGTGGAGCCATTTCAATATTCAAAATGGAACCACTTGGTGCCGTCAAGCTGGTGGTTCTACGCGTCGGAAGCTAGCCAATGGACACGATCATCCTCGCGGATTACCTCAGCACGCGGCTGGACCGCTCGCGCGGCGAACCGATGTATCGGCAAGTGCTGGAACATATGCAGCAGGCCATTCTGTCGGGCGAACTGCCGCCGGGCATGAAGCTGCCGAGTTCGCGTACGCTCGCGCTCGACCTCGGGATCGCGCGCAACACCGTGCTGCACGTC
Organism: Caballeronia sp. BR00000012568055; assembly: GCF_029439455.1. Classification (GTDB taxonomy): domain Bacteria; phylum Pseudomonadota; class Gammaproteobacteria; order Burkholderiales; family Burkholderiaceae; genus Caballeronia. The sequence continues at coordinate 157,681 of NZ_JAQFVG010000248.1, forward strand.
TACGATCAGCTCACCGCCGAAGGCTATGTGACGACGACCACCGGCAGCGGCACCTATGTCGCCGATACCGCGCCGCGCGAAGCGGCCATCACCCGAGCGGAACCGGATACGCCGAGGAAGCCGTGCATGATTTCGCGGCGCGGCGAGCGGCTGGTCGGGCACGCGGGGGTATCGCCGAAACAGTGGGGCGCGTTTATGCCGGGCGTACCGGATGTCGCCGAATTTCCGGCGCGCACGTGGAGCCGCTTGCAGGCGCGCTTGTGGAAGAAGCCCAATCCCGAATTGCTGACCTATGCGCCGGGCGGCGGATATCGGCCATTGCGGCGCGCGCTCGCGGATTACCTGCGCGTGGCGCGGTCGGTGAAGTGCGCGCCGGATCAGATCATTGTCACCACGGGGATTCATCAGTCGATCGATCTCTCCGTGCGTCTGCTTACCGATGTCGGTGATCGCGCGTGGGTCGAAGATCCATGCTACTGGGGCGCACGCAGCGTACTGGAAGCATCGGGATTGACGCTCGCGCCCATTCCCGTCGATGACGAGGGCCTCAACCCGTCCGCGCGCGACATGGAAAAGCCACCGCGCGTGGCGCTGGTGACGCCGTCGCATCAGTATCCGCTGGGCATGGTGATGAGCCTCGCGCGGCGGCGCGCGTTGCTGGAGTTCGCGCGGCAGCACAGCGTGTGGATTATCGAAGACGATTACGACAGCGAGTTCCGCTATGGCAGCCGGCCGCTTTCCTCGCTGCAAGGACTCGACGATGCAGGGCAGGTCATCTACGTCGGCAGTCTCGGCAAGATGCTGTATCCCGGATTGCGGATGGGCTATATGGTTGTGCCCGAGCATCTCGTGGAGACATTTCGTGTCGGCGTGGCGGAGTTGTATCGCGAAGGGCAGTTGATGCAGCAGGCCATCCTCACGGAATTCATTCTGGATGGCCACCTCACTTCGCACGTGCGGCGCATGCGCGGACTGTACGGCGAGCGGCGCGAGATTCTGATCAACGCGATCCGCGCGCGCTTCGGCGACACACTCGCGGTGCGCGGCGACGAAGCGGGTCTGCACTTCGTGCTCGAATTACCCGGCGAAGCCGATGATCGCGCCGTGACCGCGCAAGCATTGGGCGCAGGCGTGGTCACCCGGCCGCTGGTTAACTACTACATGAAGGAAGCCGATGCGCGACGCGGACTGATGCTCGGTTACGCATGCGTGCCCAATGAGCAGATCGCGCCGAACTTTTCGAAGCTGGCGGAGGTGATCGAACGCGAATTGACTGCTCCTAAGCAGAGAATTCGGCAACAAGCCTGATTACTCGCATCTAATCTGCCTCAGTAGTTTCCCGATGTTCGCAAAAACACCTTGCAAGTCTTATATAAAACTAAGTAAGGCATGAAATTAGGAATTTCCGTGGTGCGAACAATGATTTCCCTCAATAAAATGCAATTCCCGATTTGACTTGCGTCGCGTAACGCGGAGGCGCGCTTACGTGCAAGTCTGAGGCTAGGGGCATCCTGAAAGACGACTCTTCAACGAAAGAGTCTCAATTACTATTACTTAGGAAAACGAATCATGAAAAAAATTGCAATGTCGTTGATCGCGGCTTCGATGGCGCTCGCAGGCGTGACGGCCCACGCTGCACCGACCAGCAATGGTGGCGTGCTGACCATTAACGGCCAGTTGGTCGCGAACACCTGTGACGTCAGCGGTGAAGGTCAGGGCAACAACTTCACGGTGACGCTGCCGACGCTTGCAGCTTCGGAGCTGTCTGCTGCAGGCTCGACCGCTGGTTCCACGGGCTTCACCATCGCGCTGACGAACTGCGTGCCGAACACCGGTAATGTCCACACGTTCTGGGAATACGGCGCGAATACGCTGAGCGACGGCGCGCTGAAGAACAACGGCACCGCAACGGCAGTGGAAGTTCAGCTCAGCGATTACAACGGCGCAGGACAGTTGCTTGACCTGAGCAAGGCTGACGGTGCTCAGGGCGCGCATAGCGTGGCGCTTGCCAGCGGCGCGGCCAATCTGAAGTACGCGGCTCAGTACTTCTCGCCGTTGGGTGGTGCAGGTGCAGGTACGGTGGCCACCACCGTGACTTACTCGATCGTCTACCAGTAAGCAATCGGTCGCGAGAAGCTTTCGCGCGGAAGGGCAGCGCCTGCGGGCGTTGCCTTTCTGCAGAAATCGTTTAGTGAACCGTAATTTCGAACTGTTTTCGGCCGAGTCCATGAGTACCAGGAAAGTCTTTATAAGTTTGTTGATGGCCGTCGTGGCGATCGCAGGCGCGCTATTGTCTTCGTCGAGCCGCGCGGCCGTCGTGATTGCCGGAACCCGTGTGGTCTACAACGCAGCCGACAGTGAAGTCACGCTCAAGCTGACCAATGCAGGGAAGCATCCCGCCCTGACTCAGGTGTGGCTCGACAAGGGCAACGCGGCGGAAGATCCAACCAAGCTGGACCTGCCGTTTCTGCTGACGCCCGCGCTTGCCCGGATCGATCCGGACAAGTCGCAGACGGTGCGCATTGCCTATACGGGCGAGGCCCTGCCGCAGGATCGTGAAACGCTGTTCTGGTTCAATATGCTGGAAGTGCCGCCCAAGCCGCTCCAGGCTGAAACGGGCGCGAACTACGTGCAGCTGGCGTTTCGGTCGCGGATCAAGTTCTTCTTCCGGCCGTCCGGCTTGCCGGGCAATGCGGACGACGCCCCAGGCAAACTCACATGGCGTCTTGTGACCGACAACGGCAAACCCGCGCTGCAAGTTTCGAATCCGACGCCTTATCACGTCACGATCATCGAAGCGAAAGTCGGCGCTGGCGATAAAGCACCGAAGTTCGATGAAGGCGGCATGGTCGAGCCTGGCGGTCAACTCGCGCTTCCGCTTTCCGGCACGCCCTCAGCCGACGGCACGATTTCATTCGCCACGCTCAACGATTACGGTGGCGCGATGAAACACGAAGCGAAGCTTCAGTAATCGCCATGGCCGCATCTCACTCCCCTAACTGACACACGCCTGCCAAAGCGGCGCTGAGCGCCCGAGTCCTCCGTAGTCCCGTCGGGTAAGGACGGGCGCGGCTTCGAGCGTCCGGTGCCATTCAGGTAACTCCACCAGATCGTCGAAAGTGTGCAGATCTTGATGCCAATGCGTTCTCGCATCGGCAAGGGCTGGCTCACGCCTCGATTCCGGCTCATCATGAATACGCGCTACTCTGAAACCAATCACAAGACACGCAACGCCGTTCTCCTCTCGCTCAGCCAGGTCAGTATCGCGGTTTTGCTCGCATTTTCCACGGCGCACGTATGCGCCGATGACACAAAGCACGCGGACACTGCTACGCGGAGTGGATCGGCATTACCGGGCGGCGACCAGCATCCGGCAGCGGCGCAGCCGTCTGGACCCGACGCTTTGGCAGACACGGCGCCGCCTCAACCTGTTCCGCTGACATTGAATCTCGCGCAAGCCACGCCGCCTCCACCTGCGGAAGTGCAGTTCGACTCTCAGTTCCTCAGCGGCTCCGGCGCTGGCGCGGTCGATATCAGCCGCTTCAACAAGGGCAATTTCGCCGCGCCCGGCCAGTATCGCGCGGCCCTGTATGTGAACAATATCTGGGTTGGTGTGAGCGATGTGACGCTACGCGACGTATTCGGCCCCGGTCGTCCCGCCCAGCCAGTCATGAACAGTGACCTGGTTTCGCGCATCGGCATCGATCCGATGCGCCTGCCCGACGCGGCCCGCGCAAAGCTCGACGAAGCAGACAAAGGCGGAAATGTTCTGTTATCCGAACTGGTTCCGGCGGCGACGGCCAGCTTCGACATGGGTGAACAGCGCCTTAATGTGAGCGTGCCACAGGCGGTAATGAGCCACAGTGCACGCGGCTGGGTCGATCCGAAGTTCTGGGACGAAGGCATCAACGCCGCCGTGTTCCAGTACAACGCGAACGTGTATCACTCAAGCGGCAATGGCGCATCGACCACGCAGAGCTACCTCGGCATGAACACCGGGGTGAATATCGGCGCATGGCGCTTCCGTTACAACGGCAACGTGACCAATACGTCGGGCACCGGTTCGAGCAATGGCACGCACGTGCAGAGCATGCAGACTTATCTGCAACGCTCCTTTGCCCCGATCAAGAGCGAATTCACCTTCGGCGACTCCTACACCGATGGCTCGATCTTCGACTCGTTCGGCGTGCGCGGGATGCAAATCACGACCGATGACCGCATGTATCCCGAATCGCAGCGCGGCTATGCACCGACCGTACGCGGCACGGCGAATACGAACGCGAAGGTTCAGGTCCGGCAGAACGGCAACATCATTTACGAAACGACCGTCGCGCCCGGTCCGTTTCAGATCGACGATCTGTATCCGACCGGCTACGGCGGCGACCTTCAGTTGGTCGTGGCCGAAGCAGACGGCAGCCAGCATACGTCAGTGCTGCCGTATGCATCGCCGGTCAACGCGTTGCGCGAAGGCCGCTGGCGTTACACGCTGGCGGGCGGCCAGTACCGCAGCACGAATCTGAACGACACGCCTTACGTATTCGAAGCGGGCCTGTCGCATGGCCTGAACAATCTCGTCACGCTGTACGGCGGCACGCTTTTCGCCAATGACTACGTCGCCGTGGCAGGTGGTATCGCGCTGAATACGAAGATCGGCGCATTCGGTTTCGACGTCACGCAGGCGAATACGACGATCACCGGGCTGCCAAGCCGAGAAGGGCAGAGCTATCGCTTGTCGTATTCAAGAACGTTCACGCCGACCGAAACCGACGTCACGCTCGCGGCTTACCGTTACTCGACCAGCGGCTATCTTTCGCTGCAGGACGCCATGTCGATCCGCGACGCCAGCCGAGGCGGTTCGTGGACGAATACGAGCATTCAGAAAGGTCGATTGCAGCTCACGCTCAATCAGAATCTCAGGCAGTACGGCAGCGTTTATGCGTCGGGTTATACGCAAAACTACTGGAATCGCTCGGGCAACGACACATCGTTTCAGGTCGGCTACAACACCAATATCGGGCGCGTGGGTACGGGCGTTTCGGTATCTCGTGAAATTGCCAACGACACCGGCCGCTGGGACACCCGCGTGATGCTTACCCTCAACATTCCGCTCGATCTGGGCGCGGCGGGCACAGCCAGCGCGATCACGAACTACACGCACGATTCGAGCACGAATAGCAATCTCATCCAGCAAAGCTTCTCCGGCTCGGCAGGACAGGATCACCAGATCAGCTATGGCGTCACGGCGGGGCATCAGTGGGGCGATCAGAGTGGCAACGACATCAGCGCTAACGCGGGCTACCTGTCGCCGTTCACGCAACTGCGCGTCAATGCCGGCAACGCAAACGGCTACACGCAGGTGGGCGGCGGATTGTCGGGTTCCGTCGTCGGATACGGCGATGGCGTGGTCTTCTCACCGCAGACCGGCGACACGCTGGCCATCGTCGAAGCGAAGGATGCGGTCGGCGCGCGAGTGGCATCGGCGCCGGGCGTGCGTATCGACTATTTCGGGCATGCGCTGATCGGCGGCATGGAGCCGTATTCGCAGAACCAGGTGGATATCGACACCAAGGGTCTGCCGCTGGGCGTGCAGCTCAAGAGCACCGAACAGCGCTTTGCACCGACGGCGGGTTCGGTGGTGCGCGTGAAGTTCGATACGGAAAACCGCGGTCAGGCAGTGGTGATGCGCCTGCGACGCCTCAACGGCGAGCCGGTGCCATTCGGTACGGATCTGCTGGATGAGCACGGAAATACGGTCGGCACAGTCAGTCAGGGCAGCCGCGCGATGTTCTTCGGCAAATACGAGGCGGGCGAACTGACGGCGAGCTGGGGTGCCGATAGACAGCAGAACTGCAAGGTGCAATACGAACTGCCGGCTCAGGATCCTGCCAGGCGCGGCAGCCCGATTTACACGGACGCCGTTTGCAAGTGACGAATCCGACGCACCAACGCGACCTGATTACATAGAGGAAGTTTTTTCGAATGACCACAATATTAAAATTGGTACGCCTGATTGTTTTGGCGTGGATGGCGATTGGCGCGGGCGGCGCGTGGGCGGAGTGTACGGGTGGTCCATCGACAGTCATGCTGACGCTGCCCTCGACGGTTTCCGTGGCGCGAGATGCGCCAGTGGGGACGTTGTTGACGAGTTGGGTGTCGTCGCCTGCGACCACGAACTACTTCAACTGCACGGTTCCAGTGAATACGACTGCCGCGGGTGTGCGCGATCAGATCGGGACGTTCAACAGCAGTTCGGGCACGACCATCAGCGACGGAAACGGCACGTATACCGTCTACAACACCAATGTCGCGGGCGTCGGCGTTGCAGTCGGAATGCGCTTTTACGTCGGCTCTATCGGCACCTGCAGCACCGGATTTACCGGTTGGAGCCCTTGGGGCTCGGCGCCGGCCACATGGTTCGGACAAGTGTGCCCTTACTCCCCGACTGCGTACACGGGTAGCTTCGGCTCGCAAGCCGTGATGGCGTTGATCAAAACGGGAACCGTCTCGACGGGTGGCACCATCTCGGGAATGGTGGCGCAAACGGCTCCGGTTTATGGAACCACGACGAGTACGCTGACCGGGCAAGCCGTCGCGTATCAGATGACGCCGGTCACAATCGTTCCCATGACGTGCAACACGCCGGACGTAACCGTACCGATGGGCAACTTCGTCGCTGCCGATTTCCCGACCGTGGGTTCTCTGTCGCCACGGCCGGCTTCATTCAACGTCTCGCTCCTGAATTGTCCGGCGGGCGTTGCTGTGTCCGGTACGCAGGCGGGCATTATTCACGCGGTCCAATATCAGATCGACCCGAGTAACGGAACGGTCATAACGAACGTTGCCAAGCTCGGCGGAACGTCGCCGGCAGGCGGCGTCGGCATTCAACTCTTTACGTCGTCGGGCGCGGTATTTCCGCTTTCCACGCTGCAATCGTTGAGCACGTTCAACGGCACGAGTGGCGGAGACTACTTGATTCCATTCACCGCGCGTTATTACCGGACGGGCACGGTCACACCGGGTCCCGCGAATGGCGTCATGACGCTCACCGTCAAATACCAGTAACAAGCAATAAGTTTCAAGTTTGAAAATAGGAAGGTTAACTAAATGATGAAAAAAATCGTAAAGCTTGCTTTGGCCATGCTGGCGATGTCTGCCACTCACAGTGCATTTGCCGCGCCGGATGCCACGCTCTATTTCAACGGGAATATCCTGGCTGCGTCCTGCACGGTGGACCCGGACAGCGTTACGCGAACCATTACGCTCGACCCCGCTGTCGTCACCAGTTTCCCATCTGTCGGCACGACGCAGAACCCCAAGGCGTTCGATCTTCATCTTACGAACTGCACCAATGGTGTTCATGTGACGATGGCCGTGAGCGGAACGTCGGACACTGTGGCCAGCGTGCTCAAGAACACAACGGGAAGCGCCACGCAGGTCGGTATTCAACTGTTGCTGGCGAGCGCTTCGGGCGGAACGACCGGCAACGCCATCACGCTTAACAGCGGATCGATCGATATGGGAACCGTGGGCGCGACTAACGCGCTGACCATCCCGATGGTGGCTCAGTACTATCGGCTGGGAACGATGACCGCGGGCACGGTTGGCTCAACGGCTACGGTCAATTTCACCTATAACTGAGCCATCGCAGTTCCTGTTGGTTTTGACTGATATCAGGCAGCTATATTTAGGAGTTTTTACTATGATAAATGTCAAGATGATCAGTTATATTCGTGGCCTGTTCTCGATTTGATTGCCGAAAGCGAGGCAGGTTAATGGAGGCGTAACAAGAGGATTGCTAAGTAATATTCTTGTGAATCTCCGCAATATTTTTTTAACGAGGTGAGCGATGGAAAAAATCGATCGTAAAGAGCTTGCGCAAACGCAAGTCGCGGGTGGTTGCTGCAAGTGTTCGTGCAAGACGCCGGTGACGCCGCCCGGACCGCCGGTTGTAGGCGGCGGCAAGAAGTAACAGAAAAGCGCGAAAGTCGAATCGCCGTACGTTCAGGCGATTCGCTCTTTGCCATGAGGCCAGGATCAACTCCTGGCCTTGTTTCATTGATGATCTGCGATGATGAAGTCAAAGCCGTACTTGTTGCTTAAGCGCTTCTTGATGAGTTGCTTGTTTTGCATGAAGCGAGCATTCATAGGCCGCTTGCCGATGCGGCAGATCGAACCGCTTGCGCACCTCATTTCGACGGTGCGCTGCGTGTTCAGCACACGATCGCGGCACGACGCGAGCATCCGCGTCGAACTGGGCTACGCGGTGTCGGGCGACAGCAATGCGTTTGTGCGTTCCGCACGGATCACGCGCGCGCTTGAATCGCTGATCGACCAACGCATTTATTTTGGCCGTGCGCTCGAGCCGAGCGAAAGCTTGCCCGACCTCGACGCCATCGTTGACGCGCTGATGATTCGCATCGCAGAACTTCGGGCGTACGCGCCGGATCGGCCCATCTTTATCTCGCCGTTCCACTACGTTTCGCAGTACGCCAATATCTATATCGTCGATAAGCTCGCGGAGCGGCTGGGCCTGGACGCATTGGCCGTCGTTTCAGGCGTGCCGCGAAACACATATGGCGATGACCACGCGCTGGTTCGCCGCCTCAATATTCTCTATACCTACGGCGACGCGAATCGCGGCGGTCTGGGCGTGCGTCTTTCGCGATCGCTCAGGCAGAACCATATCGCCGCGCTGTTCGCCGATGTCCCGCCGTTCACCATGCACCGCTATCCCATGGAGACCGCGCAGGTCACCAGGTTTGGGCGCGACGCGCGTATTCATCGCGGCGTGTTTCGCATCGGCGCACGATCGAATGCGTGGCTGGTGCCGTTTTATCTGCGCTTCTCGCGTGGTCGTTTCGGCATGCATATTTTCGACAGCATCGCGCTGGCAGAAGAGAACGCTCCGCAGATGCTTGCCGGTTGTATCGAATCGGCGCTGCGCGATAACTATCACAGCTGGCTTCCGGCAGGGCATCCCGCCATGTACTCCTTTGCGCCTTCCCGCTAAATGCAAGCTTCACCCATTCCCGAATTCAAGGATATCCACTGGCGCTGGATCGGCTATATCGCCTCGCTGTTCGTGCTGGCGGCGCTCGTATTCGCGTTCGTGCGTGAAGTCGAACTCAAGCAGGACGTGCCGTGTGAAATCGTTTCGCCATCCGAAGTAAAGATTCGCGGCATGAGCGGGCTGGTCGCGTCCGTGCTGGTGCATCCGTCGGATCATGTCGAGCCGGGAACGCCATTGTTCCAGTTGCAACACGACTTATCGTTATCGGCGGATGGCCGTCGCCGTCAACTCTTCGATGAAACCATGCGCGACGATCAACTCCGCGCCAATGACGAAGCGTATCGCGAACGTCGCGCGCAGCTTCTTGCGCAGCGCGATGCCATGCGTGCCACGGAATCCAGCCGCCGCGCAGAGCGTGATGCGCTTCAGGCGCAGATCGCCGAGAACCGGCAGATCGTTACCGAGACGCAACGGCGCTCCGCACGTCTCGATGCCGTGTCCGACTACGTCACCGCCGATAAAATCGAACAGGCGCGCGTGGACACGCTGCAAGCCCAGGCCACCGTATCTCAGGGCATGGCGCGACAACGCCAGCTCGATGGTGAAATCGGCGTTGCTGCGAGTACGCAAACGCAACTCGACGCGCAGTTACGCGAAATTGAAGCGCGCCACGACAGCGATGCGCAGGATATCCGCAATCGCTACGAACAAGCGCGGCGCGATACCACGGTGTCCGCGCCGAAAGCGGGTGTCGTCACGTTCTCCAATCTCGTCGCGGGACGCACGCTCGATCCCGCCGATGTCGCGCTCGTCATCGCCACGCCCGGAACCGGCGCGCTCAAAGCGGCGCTGCGTATTCCTTCGCGGCGTCGTGGCTTCGTGAGAGAAGGCCAGACCGTCAGACTCAAATTCGATGCTTATCCCTACGCCCGGTTCGGCACCTACGCCGCGCGCATCGAGTCGATTTCCGACACCACGATCGGCGCTGCGGAAACACCGCCCGGCCCGGATAAAAAGGCATCGAACGAGGGGGACACGTATCTGGCATGGGCAAGTTTGCCCGGTCACGCTTTCCATTCCGAAGGCCGCGACTTCGCCATTTTGCCCGGCATGCGCGCGACGGCGAGCATTGTTGTGGAGCGGAGAACCATTGCGGAATGGGTGCTGGCGCCTTTATTCAGCGCGTTGAGAAGTTGATATGCGAGTGATTTATCAGAACGAGGTCGCGGAATGCGGCTATGCCTGTCTGGCGATGGTGCTGTCGCATCTCGGACGCGCCACGGAAGTCCGCGAACTGTCCGGCTACAAGCCGATATCCGCGAACGGTCTTACCTTGATGGACCTTTATGATGTCGCCGTCGATTTCGGCTTGGCCGTGCAAGCATATCGATTCGATCCTTCGGACCTCTCATCAGTCAAGAAAGGCTCCATTCTTCATTTCGGCGGCGCGCATTTCGTCGTGTTCGAGTCGCAGGGGCGCGGTTATGTACGCGTGATCGACCCCGCGACGGGACGCCGCCGCATTTCCATCGATACGTTCATGACCGCCGTATCGGGCTTTCTGCTCGAATTCGCACCGACCGCCGCGATGCCGCGCATTCGCGCGAAATCGCGCGTGCCTGCGGCGCTTAAGCGCGTGAAAGCCGCTTATCCGATGCTCGGCGCGCAAATGGCGAAGGTGCTGTTCGTTGCGCTCGGTTGCGAGTTCGCCGTGCTCGCCGCGCCTTATTTCGGCAACCTGACTTTGGACTACGTGGTCGCCGCAGATAATCCGAATCTGCTGAACCTGCTCGTCATCACCTTCGCAAGCATTTTCGTGCTCGGCGCGGCGAGCGAATACGCGCGGCGTTATCTGACCGAACTCTTGTTCACGCTGGTTCAGAATCGCGCAACGGAAGGGCTGTTCGCGCATATGCTGCGCAATCCGGTGTCGTGGTTCGAAAAGCGCCACGTCGGCGATGTCTTCGCGCGCGTGCGGGCGCAAGAGGAAATCAGCGTATTCGCCACGCGCACCACGGTTTCCTTCTACGTCGATCTCGCGGTCGGCACGCTGGCGCTCGCGCTGATGCTCGTGCAAAGCCCGCGCCTTACCGCCATCGCGTTGCTCATTTTTGGGCTGTATATCGCGCTTGCGCTGGGCATGTTCAGATCAATGCGCGACACCCACGCGCTCGTGCTCGAAACCTCGACCCGTTGCGACGACTCGCTGATCGAAACTATTCGCGCCGCATCGCTGATCAAGCTGGCGCAGGGCGAGCTTCGGCGGACCGCGCTGTTTATGGTGACGTTCAAGGAACGCGCAGCGGCCATGTTGGCGAGCCATCGTCTGGATAGCCGACGCCGCGCGCTGCTCAAGCTGGTCGAATATGCGGACACTATCGTCATTACGTGGATGGCGGCGCGGCTGATGCTCGGCGGCGTCGTTTCCGTCGGCGTGTTCTATTCGTTTCTGATCTACAAATCTTTGATGTCCGAACGATTCGCCCATGTAATCGACGCGGCGTTTCAATACTTCATGCTGAGCGTGCCGGTCGCGCGCGTGGACGATATCGCCACGGCAGAGAACGAGCCTTATACGCCGCTGGCCGACACGCAGCGCGCGAGCGAAGTCCGGCAGTTCGAGCGTATCGAAGTGCGTGACGTGAGCTTCAGTTACGGCGTTTCGGATCAGCCGGTGCTCAGGCATCTCGACTTCGACCTTCGCCGGGGCGACAAGATCGTGATCACCGGACCTTCGGGAAGCGGCAAATCGACCATGTTCAAATTGCTGTCGGCTGCCGAGCCTTTACAGCACGGACAGATCACGCTCAACGGCATTGCATGGAGCAATCTGACGGTCGATGAAATCCGCCGGCATGCCGCGCATATGCGGCAGGGCGACATCATCCTGCATGGTTCGATCGCCGACAACATCACGCTTTTCGCCGGGCGGCAGGACGACGAGCGCATTCACCGTCTGCTCGGCGATGTGGGCTTGCTGGACGACATCATGCGTTTGCCGATGCGAACGCGCACGGTCATCAGCGACACCATCGCGAATATTTCGGCGGGGCAGCGGCAGCGCTTGCTGTTGGCGCGCGCCTTATATCAGGATCGCGAAATATTGATGCTCGACGAACCGACGTCGAATCTCGATCCAGCGTCCGTGCAGCGGATCGCCGCGTTGCTGCGCGGGTTGGATCGCACGGTCGTGGTGATTACACATGATATGTCGCTGGCGGCGGCGTTTGAGCATCGATATGAGTTTGTGGATGGCGCACTCAAGCGTGCGCACGCCGTGGAAGCCGAGCATGTCTGATCGGTTTTTGATGTGCTGCGTGACCCTGATGTGCCTGTCGTATTCCGCCTATTCACAGGCAGACGATCTGACGACCATTGTCGCCCGCGCGCTCGATCGCGATGCGGAACTCGCGCAGGCACGCGCCGCCGACGTCGCTGCGCGTCAGGCCATTCCCATCGCGCGGGCGGCATTGTTACCGCAAGTCTCGGGCGGTTGGGGGCGCGGCTATAACGAAATCAAAACGGACGGCTTTCCGAACCAACATTACTGGCAAAGCGGCTGGACCGTGCAGGCCACGCAACCGCTGTTCGACTGGAGCAAATGGACGGCTTATCAGCAAGCAGATTACATCGCCGCACAAGGCACGGTTGCGCTGGCACGCGCACGACAATCGGCCATGCTGAAAGCCGTGCGCGCCTATTTCGATGAACTCGCCGCCGAAGACGAACTCACGCGTACTACTGACTATCTCGCCGCCATCGACAATCAGCGCGAACAAGTACGCCGAAAGCGCGCAGCCGGTGAAGCGACGCTGATCGATCAGCGCGATGTCGAAGTTACGCGCGAGCAGGCGCAGATTCAGCAAGCCGATGCACAGCAGGACTTGGCGCTCAAACGTCGAATGGTCGAGCAGATCAGCGGCACGGCCTTCGCGACGCTCGCTTCCTTGCCCGCCGTCATGCCGTTGCCGCGCCTGAATCCCGACAATCCGGACGCGTGGAGCGATCAGGCGCGCGCAAGTGGCTACGACGTTCAGGCGAAGCAACTGGAACTGGAAATCGCGCGGATGGAATCGAAGAAAGCGCGCGCGGCGCATTATCCGGTCGTCGCGTTGACGGGCAGTTATACGCCGGCGGGCGCGGCATCGGGATATGCGCGTCCGACCACCACGACCACGGCCATGCTTCAGATCACGATCCCGCTCTATTCGGGCGGCGAGGTGCAGGCGCGTCTCAAGCAGACGCTCGCGCTCGAAGACAGCGCGCAACAGAGCGTGGAAGCCGCGTCGATGAAGGCCGAAGCGAGCGCGCGCGAGAACTACGCGCAGTACTTCAAAGCGCGCGTGCGTGCGGATTCGCTGGCGCGTCTGCTCGGCACATCGCGCGATGCGCTTGCCGCGACTCAGCAAGGTTTGATCGTCGGCAGCCGCACACAGGTGGACGTGTTGCGCGCCATCGACATGGTCGATACCACGCGCCGCGATCTCACGCGCTCACGCTACGAAGCCATCGTCGCGCTGCTGCAATTGAAGGCGGACGCGGCATCGCTCGATTGGGAAGATATTCAGCAGGCCAACGCTTTGCTGAGCGATGCTAAGCTTCGCGCTGGCCTTTCTGAACAGCACGCACCACACGCGCTAGCGCCTTGAGCGAATCGGCGGGCGAGTCGGCGAATTGCGCGGCGACAATCGCGCCATCGACGGCGAGTGCGAGCGCTTGTGCATCCGCTTTCGCCGTGCGCTGGCCCGGCATCAGCGCGCGAATCGCCAGCGTCATATCGCGTTTATGGCGACGTGAAATATCGACCGCTTGCGGTAGCGTTCCACCGACTTCCACCACCGAATTGATAAACGCGCATCCGCGATACACGTCGGTGCCGAACCATTCGGCCAGCGCGGGCACGAGCGCATTCAGCGTGCCGCCGTGCCGCGCGAGCGCATCGCGAAACCACGTAATCCAGTTGTCGTGCCGATAGTCGAGAAACGCGACGATCAGATCGTCCTTGCTCGGAAAGTAGCGATAAAACGTCTTCTTCGCGACACCGGATTCCGCAATCACACGATCGATACCGGTCGCGCGTATGCCATCGCGATAGAAGAGATCGTGCGCCGTTTTGAGAATGCGCGCGTCGGGCGCGGACTCGTCGGCAGAGGCATCTAAGGTATTCATGCAATCGGTTGTAGACAGGTCTGTCTACCTGCGCTAGAGTTCGATCAAGGTAGACAGACCTGTCTACCCAGCTAAGAACAGGAGCCGAAAGCATGGAAAGCAAACCGCCGTTCCCGCCGTTCGATGCCGAAACCGCCGCGCAGAAAGTGCGTCTTGCCGAAGACGGCTGGAATACGCGCGATCCAAAGCGCGTCGCGTTGGCGTACAGCGAAGACACGCACTGGCGCAATCGATCGGAATTCGTCAACGGCCGCGCGGAAGTGGAAGCGTTTCTGACGCGCAAGTGGATCCGCGAAATCGACTATCGGTTGATCAAGGAATTGTGGGCGTTCACGGGCGATCGCATTGCCGTGCGCTTTGCCTACGAATGGCACGACGATTCGAATAACTGGTTCCGCAGCTATGGCAACGAGAACTGGCATTTCAACGAAGCAGGGCTGATGGTGCATCGCCATGCGTCGATCAATGATTTGCCGATCAAAGAGGCGGATCGCAAATATCATTGGCCGCTGGGCCGCCGTCCCGACGATCATCCGGGACTCAGCGACCTCGGGCTCTGAACTACAGATTGCGGCTGCGCCTGAATGCCCACCAACCGGCCAGCGCGGTAAAGCTCGCGACGATCACCACCAGCAGCCAGAAGCCGTGGTGATTTTCCGCGAGCGGAATCCCGCCCACGTTCATGCCGAAAAAGCCCGCGACGATATTGATTGGCAACGCAAGCACGGTCACCAGCGTCAGCGTAAACAGCGTGCGATTGCTTTGTTCGTCCATGCGCGTGGCGACTTCTTCCTGCAACAGCTTGATCCGTTCGACGAGTCCGGCGAGATCGTTGAGCACGAGCGAAAACTCTTCGGTCGCGTCGCGTAAGTCCTGAATATCGTGCGAATGCAGCCAGCGCGGCGGCCGCGCCAGCAGTCGAAATACCGAGCCGGGTTCGGGCGCGAGCAGTCGTTGCAGACGCACCAGCACGCGTCGCAGCGCGCCGAGATCGGAACGGCTGGCGGGCGCGCGCATCGAAAGGAAACGATCTTCGATTCCATCCACTTCCACGCTCGTACGCCGCACGATCTGCACGAGTAAATCGGCCTGATCGCGCAGCAAATGCGCGAGCAGTTCGGCGGGCGAGCGGAACACTTCGCCGCGCCGCACGGATTCACGCAAGGAATCGACCGAACGCAGCGGCTTCATGCGCGCCGTGACAATCACTTTTTGATGCGTGTAGACGAACAGCGTGGCGATTTCGGCGGGCGTCAGCTCGAAATTGAACATCACGTCGTTGATGACGGCGATCAGCGCGCCTTCCTGATGCTCGAGGCGCGTGGAGTGCGAGCCGTCGTGCATGGTGTCGAAGAACGCGTCCGGGAGCCCTAAGCGCGAGCGCATCCATCGTTCGCAGGCGCTGTTGGCGAGATCGAAGTGCAGCCAGAGGAATTCGCGGGTGGTGTCGTCGCGCGCGAGCCATTCGCTGGCGGCTTCTGAATCGACCGGCTCGCCGGGCTGATCGACATGAAAGCGAAAGCCGCAGACGAGGCCGGAGAAATCGGAGCCGTAAGGTGGTCTTTGCAGGGTAGCGGGATTCATGCGGGCTTTGATTGCGTTAGAACGTGCGATTCAGCCGGTAGTGTGCCATTTGATGCGATCGGTTCGGGACTGTTTGCGCGCCTCGGGCGATGAAACGATGCCGGACGTCATCGCTCTAATGGCAAATATGGCTGACATATTGGCGTCGTAACATAGCGCGATGCAAGAAGGGCGCAAAAGCGGTGTAAGTTTCGCCGCTGTCTGAACCAAACCTCACGGGGAGAAGGCAGTGGAAGAGCGGGACGATCTGGATGGCGCGACGCAAACCACGCAGGCGGGATTGATTCGTCTGGCATCGGTGATGGCGGGCATGGTGCGCGAAGGCGCGATCGATACGCGCTTCGGCGGCAAGCTGCTCAGGCGGCTGGAAAAGGAGGCGCGGCGTATGGTGGATCGCGGTCCCGGGCCGCTGAACGAGGCGGAGCAGGATGCGCTGTTCGCCGCCATCGGCGAGTTCGATCTCGCCTTGCGCCAGCGCGATGCCGCCTTGCTGGTCGAAGCCAACGCCCGTCTGCGCGATGCCGAAACGCCCGCGCCCAAGCCACGCAAAAAGAAAGACGAACAGGAATAGGCAAGCTCAGGCGTGAATCGTGCTGTGGCAATCGGCACACGAATTCGTCCATCGCCCATGTCTCTGTTCACGCATTCCCATCCCTGCGCACTCTGGACGAACCGCAGCGTCGATGTCGATCGCCAGCAATGGCGGATTCTCGTCGTCGATGACCACGCACACAGCGCCGAAGCGCTTTCGGCGGCGCTGACATCGGACGGCTACGACACGCGCGTCGCGCTATCCGGCGTCGATGCGCTCCACGCAGTCGATCACTGGTCGCCGCACATCATCATTCTCGATATCACGATGCCGGAACACGACGGCTTCGCCACGGCGCGCGTATTGCGGCGGATCGCGCCGACGCGCGACGCGGGGATTATCGCGTTCACGGCGCTGGGCGAGGAGCTTGTCAGAAAGCAGGGACTTAGCGCCGGTTTCGACGGCTACTGCCAGAAAGGCAATTCGCCCGATGCGCTCGTCCAACTCATTCAAGGTCTCGTGCGCGTCCACTGACAGATAACGTCCGTTTCGACCAGAAAACGCGCCGTAAAAGCACGTTCGTGCAATAAATAATTGTTCCGTCCCCGCAGAACGATCGTTCTGTTCACATGTTGGTGGCACGCGCGCTGCGCCTTGCCAGTCAAGCCTCTGCGCCCGAAAAGCACGTTCATGCGGCCAGCGATTGTTGGTATCGGACGAAACTGAATTGAAATATATTGAGATAAAAATTTGATAGTAGGGGTATACACTGCATTCCATCGACGTAGCAGACAGTTTCTCGCAAATCCGCTGCGGCGCTTTCTGATTGAACGTCAAACCGTCTTTGGAGCCTACATCATGAAACGCAATCTTCTCGCTACCCTGCTGATCGCTGCTTCCGCCACCATCGCTGCTCCGGCTTTCGCCAGCGGCTACGGCCCGGCACCGTTCTACAAGCCCGCTGTTGGCGCACCGACGTCGCAACAAGGCCCGAGCGCACAAGCCATCGCTGCTGAAGAGCAATTGAACGGCGTGAACGCAACGGCTTTCGGTGGTTCGCGTGAATCGCTGGCGCAGTCGGGCAGCCGCGCGCAAGCATCGAACAGCAACAACGCGCAATCGGTTTTCTTCGGTCACTAAGCCGAACGTAGCACGTAGCAAAAAGCAGTAAAAAGCGCCCGGTGACGCAGACTCAAAAGGTCTGCGTTCACCGGGCGCTTCGTTTTTCAGCTGTTTTTCAGCAGCAGCAAAAACGTTCAGGCCGCGCGCAACGCCCCGCGCATCACATTGGCCAGTTCCGTCGGCTCGAATTTCGATACATAAGCATTCGCGCCAACCTTTCGCACATGCTGCTCATTCGCCGATCCCGACAGCGACGAGTGAATCACCACCGGAATATGCCGCAGGCCCGCATCGGATTTGATCCGGCGCGTGAGCGTGAACCCGTCCATCTCCGGCATTTCCAGATCCGTCAGCACCAGCGCGATGTGATCGGCCACTTCGGTGCCGTCTTTTCTCGTGCGCGCGAGCAGGTCTTCCAGCACTTTCCACGCTTCCTGTCCGGTCTTGGTCATGACGAAGGGCACGCCCATCGCCGTCAGACTTTGTTCGATCAGCGCGCGCGCCACGCCTGAATCGTCCGCTGCGAGCACGCGTGCGCCCGGCTTCAGCTTGATACGGCCGGTCGCTTCCTCGCTGATTTCGGTGGTTTGTCCCGGCAGCGTATCGCGCACGATGCGCTCGACATCCAGCACCTGCGCCAGCCGCGAGCCATCCACATTGCCGTCGATACGCGCGAAGCTCGTCACCGTGCGTCCGCCCGAATGCGATTCCGCCGATAAAACCTGGTTCCACTCCAGCCGCACGATATCGTCCACTTCTTCGACCGCGAAACCCTGCGTGGTGCGCGCGAATTCCGTGACGAGCAGAATCTTCGGACCGTTTTTCGGCCGGCAACCGGTGATGCGCGCCAGATCGATCACCGGAATGATCTGACCGCGAATATCCGCGACGCCGAGAATTTCCGGCTTCGCGCCCGCGACCGCCGTGATGGCGGGCATCGCCAGGATTTCGCGCACCTTGAATACGTTGATGCCGAACAATTCGCGATCTTCCGAACCCGGCGCTTCGCCGAGGCGGAACAACAGCAGTTCGAACATATTGCTGCCCGCCAGCCGAACTCGCTGCTCGATGTCTTGTTGTGATTGACTCACGTCCCTGATTCTCCGTCGGCTTGTTTTGTCGATGATGTCGATGAGCGTCGCGGTGCTGTCACGCGACCGCCCGATCCTTGAATAGCGGCATCGATTGGCAAAACTGAAGACGAAACACCAGGTATGGACTGCATACGGCGTCGCCTATACTTTTTTCGAATGGTCGGGTTAATGCCGATGAAGGCGTCGCGCGCAAAGCCTTAGTCTGGATGGCGCGGCAGGCATCGCCCGAAGCCATGCGCAAGGTACGTTTTCCGCAGACAACAAATCAGCACTCGTCGGCCACCGAGCAAAAAAGCAGGCCGACGAATGCGGCAAAGCCAGACGGAGGCGCTCGATGGCAACAGTCGCACAGGTTTTGAGCACGAAACCCGATCAGGTGGTTTTCACCATTCCCGCCGAAAGCTCGGTCTACGACGCGATCAAAATGATGGCCGAAAAGCATATCGGCGCGGTGATCGTCACGCATGGCGAAGAGATCGTCGGGATCGTGACCGAGCGCGATTACGCGCGCAAAGTCGTGCTGATGGATCGCGCGTCGAAACAGACGCCGGTCAGCGACATCATGACCTCGCACGTGCGCTACGTGCGGCCCGATCAGACCACCGACGACTGCATGGCGCTGATGACCGAAAAGCGCATGCGCCACTTGCCGGTGATCGACAACGGCAAGCTGATCGGCATGATTTCGATTGGTGACCTGGTGAAGAACATCATCTCGGAGCAGCAGTTCACCATTCAGCAACTCGAGTTGTACATTCGCGGCGGCGAGCACACGTAAGCACGCGCTCAAACCTTTCGTAAGCCTTTCGTTATACTCGGCAGAGGCTCGCCGGACGTCACGTGCGCATCCCGATGCACGGCGTCCGGCGCGTTCGCGTACTTTTACGCGACAAGGAGCATATGCCGATGACCACCACCGCGACTCTTGATACGCGCGCCGAATCTGCCAGCCGCGAGATTGCGCGCGATGCGCCGTTTTTTATCGTGATGAACGCCGGTTCCGGCCGCAAACAAGCCGACGAAACGCGCACCGTGCTGGAGCGCGAACTCGGCGCGGCGGGGCGGCGTTTCGAACTGCGTATTGTCGATGATCCGCGCCGTCTGGCGTCGATCGCCCGCGAGACGGCGGAGCAGGCACGCGCGCAACACGGCGTGCTGGTCGGCGCGGGCGGCGACGGCACGCTTTGCGCGGTGGCGCAGGCCGCGCTCGAAGCAGGCGTGCCGTTCGCGGTGCTGCCGCGCGGCACCTTCAATTACTTCAGCCGCGATCACGGCATTTCCGCCGATCTCGTCGAATCCACGCGACTGCTGACGCACGCGCGTGCTTATCCCGTTTCGACGGGCTTCGTGAACGGCCGCATGTTTCTCGTCAACGCGAGTCTCGGTCTTTATCCGAAGTTGCTGGAAGATCGCGAGACGTATAAGCGGCAATTCGGACGCAGCCGGATCGTTGCGTTGTGGTCGGCGCTGTTCACGCTGTTGCGGCCGCATCGGCATTTGCGGCTGCATATCGGACATGAGGGACAGACGCACGAGATTCGTTCATCGACATTGTTCGTCGGCAATAATCGGTTGCAGATGGAACAAATCGGCATGCCCGAAGCCACGCGCGGACTGGAACAGGGCTTGCCCGCCGCAATCGCGCCGCGTCCGATCGGACGGCTCGCGCATCTGTTTTTGATGCTGCGCGGCGCGGCGGGACGACTCGCGGACTCGGAGCACGTCCAGTGCATCACGTTCGACCACATTACCGTGACGCGCGCGTCGCGCAAACGCCGCCGCGTGAAGATCGCGACCGATGGCGAAGTCGCGTGGCTCGATATGCCGCTGGAGTTTCGCGTTTCCGACCAGCCGCTGCTGTTGCTCAAACCCGAACCGGCGGTGGCCGAAGCCAACCGCTCCTAATCGCTCATGAGTGTGCTGCTGCAAATATCCGATCCGCATTTCGGCACCGAACGCCCGCTCGTCGTGGCCGCGCTGCTGCGTCTGATCGATGCCTGCGCGCCCGATCTCGTGATCGTTTCCGGCGACATCACGCAGCGCGCGCGCCGTCAGCAGTTCGCCGCCGCGCGCGCTTTCTTCGACACGCTCGGCAGCACGCCGATGGTCGTCGTTCCCGGCAATCACGATATCCCGCTATTCGATCCGTTCGCGCGCTTGTTTTATCCGTACGCGAATCATCAGCGCGCGTTTGGTGCGGAGCTGGAGCCATCGTTCGAATCGAATGAATTGCTGGTGTTGGGCGTGAACACGACGCGGGCGTATCGGCATACGGATGGCGAAGTGTCGATGCAGCAGGTCAAGCGCGTGGCATCGCGGCTGGAGAAGGCGAAGACGGCGCAGTTGCGCGTGGTCATCACACATCAGCCGGTCGCGGTCACGCGCACGCAGGACGAAAAGAATCTCTTGCGCGGACGCGATGAAGCCGTGCGCGAATGGGCGCGCGCGGGCGCGGATCTGATCGTCGGCGGGCATATTCATCTGCCTTACGTGTTGCCGCTGCACGATAGCTTTGCCGGTTTGCCGCGCAAATTGTGGGCGGTGCAGGCGGGCACGGCACTGTCGCATCGGGTGCGCGGGACGATCGACAATTCGGTGAACGTGATTCGTTATTCGAGCGATACGGGCGCGCGCCGCACGACCGTCGAACGATGGGACTACGCCGAACGCAGCGAACGCTTCGAACAGATTGCGGTGCATGATCTGGCGCTCGACGGCACGGTGCAGAAGAGCGCCGTCACGTCCGCCGGATGACGAGTTCCGCGAAGCCCGTGGCGGCGTCGTGCTCGCGGGTGTAGCGTTCGCCGGGAATCGATGCGATCACGATTTCCGCCGTCGTCCGCACGATGCAGCCCGCCGTGACGTGGCCGCCGAATACGCGACCGTCTGCATCGGCGATGCTTATGTGCAGATGCGGACCGTTTGCCGATAACGAGCCCGCGAGCGTCAGGATTTCGAGGTCGCCGCGATGTTCAGTCGATGCGTCGCGGCCCGCGTAGCGCAGCATCGCCACCGAGAGCGAGCCGATGCCTTGCAGCACGAAAGCCGCACACGGGCCGGAACGGAACGCGTGATCGAGCGCGATGCGCAGGTCATCGCCGGGAGAAAGACGAACGGTGGTCGCGTGCATGTGTCGAAGGCTCACATGAAAGCGACCATGATGGCATGATCGAACGCACGTTAATAAGGGAGATGCCATGAGTTTCGAATTGACGATGCTCGCCTGGACCCTCGTCCTCGCGCTGGTGCAAGTCCTGTTGCCCGCGTTCGTGCGCAACCGCGAAGTCGGCCTCAAATATCAGATGGGACCGCGCGACAATGCCACCGCGCCGCCCACGCGCATCGCCGGGCGGCTGATGCGCGCGCAAAGCAACCTCTTCGAAACGCTACCGATTTTCGCGATCGCGGTGCTGATCGTCCATGTGACGGGCCGTGAGAACGCGCTCACCCATTACGGCGCGCTGGCGTATTTCGTCGCGCGGCTGTGCTATGTGCCGCTTTACGTGCTGGGCGTGCCGTTCGTGCGCTCGCTCGTGTGGCTGATTTCGATCGTGGGCATCGTGCAGATTCTTGTGCCAATTATCTAGGATTAGGGAGTACCGAATGACCGACCAGCCTTCCACCATCGAAGTCGAAACCGCGCCGAATCCGACGCACGCGATCATCCTCATGCACGGCCTCGGCGCGGATGCCAACGACTTCGTGCCGCTCGTCCCCGAACTGCGTCTCGCCGATGCGCCCGGCATCCGCTTCGTGTTCCCCAACGCACCCGAAATGGCCGTGACCGCCAACAACGGCTACGTGATGCGCGCGTGGTACGACATTTTGTCGTTCGAAGGCATCAACCGGCGCGTGGACGAATCGGGCATCGAGGCATCGTGCGCGCGGGTGCGCAAGCTGATCGCGGAGCAGAATGCGCGCGGCATTCCCACTGAGCGCATCTTTCTGGCGGGCTTTTCGCAGGGCGGCGCGATGACGTATAGCGCGGGTCTCACGCATCCGGACAAGCTGGCGGGATTGATCGTGCTGTCGGGCTATATCCCGGCGAAAGGTTTGATCGATGCATCGATCAGCGAAGCAAATCGCAGCACGCCCATTTTTGCCGCGCACGGCAGTTTCGACGATGTGCTGAAGGTGCAGCTAGGCGAAGAAGCGGCGGAATTCGCGCGCGAGCAGGGCAATCCGGTCGAATGGAACACCTATCCGATGCCGCATTCCGTGTGCATGGAAGAGGTCGAAGCGCTGCGTGCGTGGCTCGGCGCGCGCTTAACGTAAGGTCTTCGCGAACAGATCGAGCACCGCATCCGCATTCACGCCGATGCAGACATCGCACGATGGCCGCGTGTCCCATTCCGGCGCGGGCACGGGCATCGCAAGCGGCTTCTGAATGGTCAGCGCCGCCGCGATGCCCTCGGTCAGCACGCGCACCGGCCCCTGGCGCGTGGTGAAAAGTTCACGCGCCACGACGTAAGCCGCCGCCGAATAATCGTGCGCGTAGATGCCGTCCGTGACGCCTTCTTCTACATGAAAGCGCGCGTAGAAACGCGACACGTCCCACACGAAGCGGCCCGCATCGCCTGCTGAATCGCGCACATCGGCGAGAAAGGCGTTCGTCATGATTGTCACTTGCGTGACGTCGAGACCGACGATCGACACTTTCCACGGCGCGCTGAACACGATATCCGCCGCGTGCGGATCGCCGCGCATATTCGCCTCCGCCGCCGGCGATACATTGCCCAACACGCCGTTGATGCCGAACGCGCCGCCCATCACCACGACTTCGCGCACGAGCGACGCAATCTCCGGATCGTCGCGCAAGGCCAAGGCAAGATTGGTCAGCGGTCCGACCGCGAGCAGCGTCACTTCGCCGGGATGCGCCCGCACCGTATCGATGATGAAGCGATGCGCCGCGCGTCCATCTTCCTGCACGGTCACGTCGCCCGTGCGTTCGATATTGCCGAGCGCGTCATCGCCGTGAATATGCGGAATCGGCGCGGGCGGCGCGCTTTCAAGCGGAGCCGACGCGCCGCGCGCCACCGGCACGTCCGGCGCAAACCGCGATGCGAGATAACGCGCGTTCGTTGTGGTCGTATCGATATCCGCGTTGCCGAACACGCTCGTAATGCCAAGCAATTCGATCTGCGGATGCCGCGCCTGAAACACCAGCGCGATGGCGTCATCGATACCCGGATCGGTATCGTAAATAAGCTTGTGCAGCGTCATGCGGTAACTGCCTCGCATTCCGGCGCGATCAGCGCGAGCATGCCGCGCCGCAAATCCATCGGACTGACGGGTTTGCTGAGCACGTCCTGTTCGCACGCGAGCGGCACGATGCTCGCCGCTGGTTCGCCCGTCACCACGAGGCACGGGCACGCGCGCCCGAGTTTCGCGGCGCTGGCCATTGCGACTTCGCGCGCGGTCTTGGTGTCGCGCAGGCGGAAGTCGGTGATGATGAGATCGGGAAAACGCTCCACCGAGCCGAGAATCTCCTCGAACTCTTCGAAGGTCGCCGCCGAGTCGTACAGCACGCCCCATTGCGACAACAAGGCTTCCGTCGATGCCCGCACCAGCCCGTCGTCCTCGACCAGCAACACATAGCGCCCGCTGAGCTGCGCGGTTTCATCGGCTTCCGAACGAAGCGGCGCGCGTGTCGAAGGTTTGTCGGGCGTCGGTCCGCACAGCGGCATTTCAAGCGAGAAGCGCGAACCGCGCGTTTCCGTCGATTTCAGTTCGATACGGTGCTGATCCAGCATCGACACCACCGCATTGACGATCGACAGTCCGAGTCCCAATCCCTTGTCGCGATCCTGCTCGGGGTTATCGACCTGAAAGAAGGGCTGGAAGATGGCATCGAAATAATCGCCGGGAATGCCGATGCCGTTATCCAGCACGTCGATCCGCGCGCGCGTGGCCGAGCGCACCACACCGACGATCACGGTCGGCTTGGTGCCCTTGGTCTTGTCCGCATACTTGATGCCGTTTGACACCAGATTGGCGACCGCGCGGCCCAGCCAGTGCGAATCGCTGCGCACGCAGACGACTTCGTCCTTCGGCAAGCGCAGCCGCAATTCAACGCCACGGCTCATCGCGAACGGACGCAACTGCGCGGCGGCTTCTTCGACGATCTGCCGCACATCGAACACGTGATAGCGCGGCACCACGCGGCCCGACTCCAGCCGCGACAGATCGAGCACGGCATTCAGCAAGCGCGCCAGAATCACCGACGAGCGCCCGCAATCGTCGATCAGGCGTTCGGCTTCATCGAAATCGCCGTTGCGGATGGCTTCGGCTGCGGCTTGCAGGAACAGGTTGAGCGCGTGCATCGGCTGACGAAGATCGTGCGTCGCGGCGGCGAGGAAGTTGGATTTCTCGCGGCTCGCGGTCTGCGCGGCGATCATCTGCTGTTCGCGCAGCGCGAGCAGCGCGTTGGTCTTGTTTTCCTGATCCTTCTTTGACACCAGCAGTTCGCTGTTCTTTCTTTCCAGCGAGACATTCGCGCCCCGCAATTCCTGATTGAGCGATGCCAGCGCCCGCTCCGACACGAAGCGTTCACGCGACACGCGCTCGGCGTGCACGCAGACCCCGTGACCGACGACGATCACGTTGAACATATAGAACATGCCCGCGAAGAAGTCCTCGGTGTGCAGCAAATGCGCGCCGAGCTGCAACACGACGACGGATGCCATCGTCACGATCCCGGCAATCAGCACGATGCGCGCGCGCAGATAAAAGAAGCTGAACTGCACGAACA
This sequence comes from Caballeronia sp. BR00000012568055, assembly GCF_029439455.1. Classification (GTDB taxonomy): domain Bacteria; phylum Pseudomonadota; class Gammaproteobacteria; order Burkholderiales; family Burkholderiaceae; genus Caballeronia. Next base: position 182,943 of record NZ_JAQFVG010000248.1, read on the forward strand.
GCGCGAGACACAGGCCATTGAAATGCTGCGTGTAGTTATAGGGCGCGGGCGTAATGGCGAACAGCGCGAGAATCAGGCACAGCAAACCATAGACGCCGACCAGAATGATCCGCTGCGAAATCTTGTGCGTCCGAAACGATGGCCGCAGCACCATCAGCGCCAGAATGAGAAGCAGCACGATCCCGACGAAACGCAGCAGCAGAATCTGATCTAGCCGCACGTTGAGCGTCTTGTTGCCACGCGCGAAGCTCACGTCCCACCACAGGAAACACGTCCAGATCACCACCGCCAGCATGGTCGATGCACGGCGGAAAGCGCAGAAGCGCTCGCTGTGATCTTCGAGAAATTGCGATTCCAGCGCCGGGTCGGGAAATGCCTTGGGCATCGTCAGATTGCGCACGAGGCTGGCCACCGCTTCGCGTGCGGCGGCGGCGATCGGCCCTGAGGAGTGCGCGCTGGCGGCGCGTTGCGGTACGGCCATCGTCAAAACTCGCTTCTGGAATGCGGGATTAACTACTTTAGGCCACCTCGGTCATACCAATACGCCTTTTTCTAGACATCAGCCGTTAAAAGCGGAAAAAAGTGCAGTTTTTCGAGGAGGATGCGCGACGTTCGGCTTGCAGGGACACGCGAAATGCGAGTCACGCATTGTGCCGGGTGAATGGATGGGCGGAAAGGGTTTATAGCGCAGGAAGGGGACTTTCTTGATGACGCGTCGAACGGCGAGTGACTTTAATGACTTTAGAGTGAATTGCTTCGCTCGCCGTATCGAAGGACAGCCACGACAAATGAACGCCGATTGCTCAGCTTTTGGGTTTGGCCTTGGTGCTGCGCTTGGCGACCTGCATTTCCTTCGCGCCTGCGGCCTTCGCGGGCGATGCCTTCGGGCTAGCCGTTTTCTTGCGGCTCGACATTTCCATTTCAGCGGGATTGCTGGCCTGCGCTTTACGTGGGGATGGCATGGCGACCTCCAGATTGTCGTGTCAGGAGCGACACATTGATAACCATAGGATGCGCGCGCTTGCTATTCAAGACATGCGGTATGGATAAGTTGTGAGAGCGAAGTATTTCAGCCGATCAGCTTGAGGCCCGCAGGCAGCGCTTCACCAAAGACGCGTCCTTCGTCCGCACGATCCAGCGCGATGACCTCGCGCACCATCGCCACCCAGGCTTGCGCCGCGCCGATGCTTTCGAGCTTTTCGATCACGGCGATGCGGATGGCGTCGGGGAGATCGCGGGAGCGGTCGCCGGTCATGCGGGCGATCTGCACAGCGGCAAAAGCAGCCGGTTCGATCTTCTTCCAGTCGAGCGCGAGTATCGTTTCGAGCCACGCCGATGCAGTCTCCGCCGGCATTACGCCATGCGCGCTGCCATAAAACGGCTGGCGCGCGCCGATCCGCCCGACCGCCCACCAACTCTGCACGTTCTCCGATGGCTTCTTCAGCCGCGTTAGCGGCCATTCGCCGACTTCCACCTTACGCTCGACCGGCAACCGCTCCAGCGATGCCGCCAGCCGCACCATATCCTCATAGCCCGAACGTGCCGCGCCCGCCGCTTTTCGATAGCGGCTGGTGCCGGGTGGTTGAAGCACGAAGGCCATATCGTCGAGCAGGCGTAGTTGGGCGGCTTCGTCCAGACCGCCTGCCGCGCGACGCCACAGCGTCCACCATTCCGACCAGATCTGGCTTTCGTTCACGTACTGAATGCCCTGATCGAACAGCGTCCACAACTGCTCGACGCGCCACTCGTCCAGCGGATGCCCGAAGCCCGGCCGAATGCAGTAGCCCATCAGATTGAGCCAGCTTCGTTCGTGATCGGCGGAGCGCCGCCGCCGTTTCGCGCGGTCCAGCAGCGCGCCGAACAGTTCGCGCAGCAGCGCGATATCCCATGAATCGCGTGGGCCGAGCGTGTGTTCTAGTTGCTGGCGCAGGCGTTTGACTTCCTTCGGGCCGACATCGTGGGAACGTGCGCCGAAAGTCCGGTCGATGAGTTCGAGCGCTTTGGGCAGCGCCGGGTGGGTTTCCGGCGCACCGGTTTCCGTCGATGCCGCTTCCTGCCGCAACTGGAATTCGAGCAGCCAGCGTTTCGAAGGATCATCGACGGCGATGCAGTGCATTTCCAGCGTGCCGACTTCGGTCAGCGACGTCGTCAACTGCACCGCAATTTCACTCGGTTTCGACGATGCGTTTCCGCGCGGATCGACCACGGTCGCGATCGGCGGCAGGCGCACGAAATCGTTCGCCGACGCGCCGATATCCGCGAGTTCGCCCGGTTGGTACGCGGTATCCGCCGTGGTGGAGACGAGGTGAAAGCGCACCGGCGCGCCGAGCCGCAGCGCGAAAGTGCGGTCGGCGAGATGGATCGGCTGGGCTTCTTCGGTGCCGCGTGGCAGCAGGCAGACGCCATCTTTATCGTCGAGCATCAGGAAATAGCTGCGCGCCGAGCCGCCGCCGATCTTGGGCGCAGCGCCCGAACGAGCCAGCGCATACGCGACTGCGCCGCGCGCGACGGCCACATCGGGATTGCCGTTGGCGAGCACTTTTACCGGCTGCCCGCGCCAATCGCCCAAGGTTTCTGCGATACGTCGCGCCAGCGGTTCGGCACGGAACACGCCGCCGTTCAGCAGCAGCGTATCGGGAATCGCGGATTCATCTTCTTGGCCGAGCGCCGCGCGCGAAGGCGCAGCGTGCGCGCCGAGAAACGCCGCGACGTGCCGCGTGATGGCCGGATCGCTGGCATAAGGCAAACCGAACTCGACGATGCCGCCCCGCGTGCGCGCCGGCCGCTCGCCCGCCGACACCTTCGGAAAAAACCCTTCGACGATAATCCGCTCGATTTCCTCGCGCCGGACCTCGGTCGATCGCGCACCGCCGATCAGCTTCGCGCCCGCGCCGAGCAGGGTGATGGAGGTTGAGGCGGGCGCGTTGGCATCGAGCAATTGCTCTTTGGCGGCGCGGCTGCGTTCGACCAGTTGCGACAGCCTGCCCGCCGATAAGCGCTCACCTTCGGGCGCGAGCCGCCGCTCGACCAGATGCGCCAGCGCCAGGTCCATATTGTCGCCGCCGAGCATCAGATGGTTGCCGACGCCGATACGCGTCAGCACCGGCTCGCCGTTTTCCATCGCGACCTGAATCAGCGTGAGGTCGGTCGTGCCGCCACCGACATCGACGATCAGCACCAGACGCGTCTTCTGCAATTCGTCCGCGAGCGTGGCGCGGTGATGAAACAGCCAGTCGTAGAACGCGGCCTGCGGTTCTTCCAGCAGACGCAGCGTTTCGAGGCCGGCCATGCGTGCGGCTTCGAGCGTGAGCGCCCGCGCGCCTTCATCGAAGGAAGCGGGGACGGTGAGCACGACGTCTTGCTGGTCCAATGGCGCTTTCGGAAAGCGCTCGTTCCACGCCGCGTGAACGTGCGCCAGATAGCTCGCACTGGCGATCACCGGCGAAATCTTTTCGATATCGTCGCCCGCGCCCCACGGCAAAATGGCCGCGAGCCGATCGACGGCGGCATGCGACAACCAGCTTTTCGCACTCGATACCAGCCGCCCCGGCACCTGCGCGCCGAGCACCCGCGCAAATCTGCCGATGACCGCAGGCGCTTCCATCTCGCCCCACGGCAATTGCAGATCCTCGGATTTCAGTTCGCCCGGCGCGAAGTGATAGCGCAGCGAAGGCAGCAGCGGCAACGCCGCCACTTCGCCCGCGCCGACCAACTGATCCACATCGAACACGCGAATCTCATCCGATCCGGGTTCGGCATACGCGACCACCGTGTTGCTCGTCCCCAGATCGATACCGACGCGATACTTCGCGCCGGACGCGTGCTTCTTGCGTGTCGCCACTTACAGGCCCATGCCCTGATCTGCGCTGACACCACCGCGCACATCGAACTCGACTTTCCAGCGCTCGGACGTGCCGCGCGGAATGGCTTCGAGTTCCAGCGTGCCCGCTTCGGTCACACGCGCGTGCAGCTTGACCGGCACCACTTCGCCGGGTGTGCGGCCTTCAGACGGCAGCGAGGCTTCGATTGCTTCGAGTTCCTGCAATTCGTCCGGCTGCCAGTAATCGAGCATGGTGCCGACCGTATCCTGACGACGCACTGACGAGCCGAAGAAGCGGAAATGCACCGGTTCGCCGACCACCAGCCCGAATTCCTGCGCGGGCAATTCGGCATCCGTGCCTTCTTCCATGCCGAACGGCGCGACACACAACGCCGAAACCGGCGGCTCCAGCCCCGGCACCGCCGGCATCGCCGATTCAACCGCGACGTAGTACGCCCGCGCCGTGCCGCCGCGAATCCGCACGCCCTTGCCGTGACGCACGTAGCCGTAATAGGCCGCACCGCGCGCCACCGCGAGATCGAGATCCGCACCTTCGATCAGCCGCGCGGCGGGCGCGTTTTCAGCGCCGAGCCAGGCGTTGAGCGTGTTCATTACGCGCTCGACCAGCAGCGTCGATTTGAAGACGCCGCCGTTGAACAGCACGGCGGTGGGATGCAACAGCGTCGCGCCTTGCGGGTTTTCGCGCTGCAAGCCTTCGACTTCGGCAAGCGCGTTCACCTGACGGCCGAGGAACGCGGCCAGATGGCGCGTCACGGCGGCGTCTTGCGCGTACGGCAGACCAAGTTGCGTCAGACCGGCGCGTGCACGGCTGACCGGGCGCGCGTTTTGATCGACCTGAGGGAAGAAGCCGTCGAGCAGGATTTGCGTGAGTTCCGCACGCGTGAGTTCGGTGCGGATAGAACCGCCGATCAGCTTCGATCCGCGACTCGGCACGACGAGCGGCACGGTTTCGACGGTTGGATCGGAGAGCAGGGTTTCCTTCGCCGAACGACACGCGTAGGTGAGTGCGCGCAGTTGCCACGGATCGGCCTGCGTGCCGGACGCCGCCAGCTTGCGCGCGACGATATGCGCCAGCGCGAGATCCATATTGTCGCCGCCGAGCAGAATGTGCTCGCCCACCGCCACGCGATGCAGTTCCAGATTGCCTTCGCGCTCCACCACGGCGATCAGCGATAGGTCGGTCGTGCCGCCGCCGACATCGACGACGAGAATCACGTCGCCGACCTGCACCTGCTTGCGCCACGCGCCGTTGCTCTTCTGAATCCAGCTATACAGCGCGGCCTGCGGTTCTTCCAGCAGCGTCATGCGCGTGTAACCGGCGGTCGCGGCGGCCTCGGCGGTGAGTTCGCGGGCGGCGGGATCGAAGGAGGCGGGAATCGTCACAGTGACGTCCTGCTGATCGAAAGGCGCGTCGGGATGCGCCTGATTCCACGCTTCACGCATATGCGTCAGATAGCGCACCGAGGTTTCCAGCGGCGAGACGCGCTGGACTTCTTCGGGGGCATCGGCGGGAAGAATGGCGGCGCGGCGATCCACGCCCGGATGGCACAGCCAGCTTTTCGCGCTCGACACGAGGCGAATGGGCGTGCCCGCGCCGCGACTGCGCGCAAGTTCCCCGACGATAAAGGTGCGCTCAGCCGTCCACGGCAACGTGAGATCGCCCGGCGCGAGTTCGTTTTCGTGCGGCAGATAAAGAAACGATGGCAGCAGTTCGCGCTCTTCGGCGGCACCCGGCGCGGTCAGTTGCGCGATGGGCAGCACGCCTTGCACGGTCTTTTCGCCATCGCTGGCGCTCATATCGACGTACGAGAGCGCGCAGTGCGTGGTGCCGAGATCGACGCCGATCGAATAACGTGCGGTGGTATCGCTCACAGTTCCACCTCCGCAGGCGCGACGATGCTCGCATCATGCGAAGGCGCGAGCTTCGGCAGACGCGCCTCTTCCACCTTCCAGCCGCGATGGCTGATGGTGCCCGTAAACGGCGGCTTGCCGACCACATTGCCGGTCAGACGCACCGCGCCCGCATCGAAACCTTCCTGAAGCGTAAGACGGCTGCCTTCGGCTTCGCGGCGCACCGGCTGAATGGTGAAATGCTCGCGCAGCACCGCGCGGCAGCCGTCGTGCACCAGACGCGCGGCCGCGCCGATATCGGCGTCGTTGTAATTGGCGATGTCTTCTTCGACGAAATCGATGAAACGCGCGTCGCGCTGAAGCAGGCCGAGAAGCTGAAGCGCGGCGGTCGGGCTGGCTTCTTTCAAAGGCGATGGCGCGGGCGTCGCCACGGGCGCGGCGGCAGGCTTCGGCGCTTCAGGCGCCACGGGCGCTTTCTTTAGCCGCGCGACGCGTCCGGCGAAGGCGGCGTTGCCCAGGCAGCCGAAAAAGGCGCCAAAGGCAATGGAAATCCTGCCGAAAAAGGACGGATTCATATCGGTCATGTCATGCTCCTGTTGGCCGCGCGGGATGACCATCCTCGGGCGGCGCGGGTGGCCGGTGTGGGTGCCGTGTCGGCTGGGCGATGCGGTGTTGTCGGACGATTGCGGCGCGTTTATCTGCCGTTGCGCGCATCGCCGGATACACCGTATCCCGATATTGTCCATGATGTTGCGCGCCGAGCCGAAAAACGGCGCTCAGCGGCAATCGACGGCGGGCGTCATTCTCTCGATTCAGCGCGCGAAGTCAAGGCAGACAGCGGTTTGAACGCGAGAGGAAACTCTAGCGCGGCAAGCGCGGCGGGGAAACCTGGCCGAATGGCATAGGCAAAAAGGACGGAATGCTCACGCAGCCCGTGCAGCAAGCGCATTAGATGCAAACGCCGCCGCCTCACCAATCGCCCCGCCAATCAGAATGACCGCAGGACTGCCGAGACCAGCGGCGCGCGCATCGTCGGCGATATGGGCGAGCGTGGACACCACAGGTTTTTCGTTCGATGACCCCGCGTGCTGGACGACCGCTGCGGGCGTCGTCGCGGGCAGCGTCTGCATCAACGATTCGGTGATGTTGGCGATTCGGCTCATGCCCATATAAATCGCAAGCGTGGTGCCGGTGGCCGCGAGCGCGTTCCAGTCCGGCTCGCCATGATCCTGCTTGTGCGCGGTGACGAAGGTCACGCCCTGACAGTGATCGCGATGCGTGAGCGAAATGCCGAGTCCCGCCGCCGCCGCGAATCCCGACGACACGCCATTGACGATATCGACCGCAATGCCCGCGTTGCGCAGCGCGCTGATCTCTTCGCCCGCGCGTCCGAACAACAGCGCATCGCCGCCTTTGGCGCGGACCACACGCAGGCCGCGTCGTGCATAACGGATCATCAATCGTTCGATGAACGCCTGCGGTGTAGACCGGCATCCGCCGCGTTTTCCCACGCGAATCACGCGCGCGGCCGGGGCGAGCGTGGCGATATCGGCGTTGGCGAGATCATCGACGAGCAGGATATCGGCGGCGGCGAGCGCTTTGGCTGCGCGCAGCGTGAGCAGGTCGAGATCGCCGGGGCCGGCGCTGAGCAGTGTGACTTTGCCAACTGTGTTCATCGTCGGGTCCTCGGGTTGATGGTTGCGCGGCAAATAAAAAAGCGTCCGCTCGTGTCGATACACGAGGGGACGCCTTTGTCCTTTGCGCTTTCATTTGCAGTGTTGGTTGCCATCGACGCCATTGCCGCTGACGTCGATATCAATGCAAGTTGCGGGCCATTGTTTCGTGGCGCACGCGTGCTTCGCTTTAACCGCTTATCCATGCTGCTTCCGAGCCCATCAAGCGAGCTAACCAGACCGTACACACGCGTGCACGGCAAGCACGTCATCAGTGCTGCGCCGCACCAGCGCTGTGCTGCTCTGCATCGCAACGCGGCATGAAGCGCATGCGCAAGCACGGTGCACGCATCCTGCAAAGCCATACGCAGCAAGCCTTCCCAGCCGATACCACGCGCATGGCATAGGGCTTGCCTTATAGCTTCGCATCGGATCAACGGCGATCCGTCCTTAACTGAATACAGCGCCCGGCTACGTTCGAGACTTGCGGGCAATCGGACAATGGCGTCCCCCGCATCGGCTCGAAGGCTGCTGCGCGGGACGCCTTTTTTATTTGGCGGAACGTAATGATTAAAGCGATTAAAGCGACGCGAATCGATCTCTTCAGCATGCGTACCGCGCCCATGCGCGCGTTCCATCTCACGTGGATGGCGTTCTTCGTGTGCTTCTTCGCGTGGTTCGCCTGCGCGCCGCTGATGCCGCTTATCAAGCGCGAATACGGACTCACGGCCGATCAGGTTGCCAACATCAATATCGCGGCGGTTGCCGTGACCATTCTCGTGCGTCTTGTCGTCGGTCCGATGTGCGACCGATTCGGACCCCGAAAGGTCTATAGCGCGCTACTGCTCGCAGGCGCGGTGCCGGTGATCGGTGCGGCGCTTTCCACGGGCTATGAGAGCTTCCTGTGGTGCCGTCTTGCGATCGGTGCGATCGGCGCGAGTTTCGTTATTACGCAGTACCACACATCGGTGATGTTCGCGCCGAACGTGGTCGGCACCGCGAACGCGACGACCGCAGGCTGGGGCAATGCCGGCGCGGGCGCGGCACAGGCGCTCGTTCCGTTGCTCGTGGCAGCGGCGATTGCGATCGGCTTTGGTGAGTCGTCGGCGTGGCGCGTGGCGCTGATCGTGCCGGGCATCGTCATGCCGGTGATGGCGTTCTTCTACTGGCGCTATACGCAGGACTGCCCGCAAGGCGATTTCACGACGCTGCGTCGCGCAGGCATCGCCATCGATGGCGGCAAGAAGGGTGGCTGGCAGAGCTTTCTCACCGCGTGTTCGAACTATCGTGTGTGGATGTTGTTCGTGACGTACGGCGCGTGCTTCGGCGTGGAAGTGTTCATTCACAACATGGCCGCCGTGTATTACGTCGATCACTTCAAGCTTTCGCTCGGTGAAGCAGGACTCGCAGCAGGCAGCTTCGGTTTGCTCGCACTGTTCGCACGCGCACTCGGCGGCTGGCTCTCGGATAAAGCCGCTGCAAAGAAAGGCCTCGATATCCGTTCGACGCTGCTGTTCGCGCTGATCGCGGGCGAAGGCATCGGACTGTATGCGTTCGCGCATGCACCGGGCGTGGGCTTTGCCATCGTGTCGATGCTCACCTTTGGTCTCTTCACGCATATGGCGTGCGGCGCGACGTATGCGCTGGTGCCCTTCATCGATCGCAAAGCGCTCGGCGGCGTGGCGGGCGTGATCGGCGCGGGCGGCAATGTCGGCGCAGTCGCAGCGGGCTTTCTGATGAAAGGCCTCGGCGATGCGCAAGCCACCTTGTCGATGCTTGGCGTAGTCGTCGCGGGCACCGCGTTGTGCGCGCTCGCCGTGCGCTTCTCACCCGAACACAAAGCGCGCGAAGCCGCGTTGCGCGAAAGCGCGCTGGCCGTGAACAACGGCGTCGCCAACTAAGCAAACGAGCATAGATAAGGTCCCCGTCATGAAAATCGTCGTCATCGGCCACGGCATGGTCGGCCACAAGTTTCTCGAATCGCTTGCGGAAAGCCCGCTGCATTCGTTCAACGTCACCGTGCTCTGCGAAGAACCGCGTGCTGCCTATGATCGCGTGCATCTCACGGAGTATTTCTCCGGCAAGTCCGCCGAGGATCTGTCGATGGTCGAAGGCGGCTTCTTCGAACGTTCGGGCTACGCGCTGAAGCTGAACGCACGCGCCGTGTCGATCGATCGCGAAGCGCATACCGTGACCGCTTCGACCGGCGATGTGCTTGCGTACGACAAGCTGATTCTCGCGACGGGTTCGTATCCTTTCGTGCCGCCAGTCGAAGGACGTGAGCGCGATGGATGCTTCGTATATCGAACGATTGAAGATCTCGAAGCGATGCAGACCTTCGGCGCGCATTCGAAAGTAGGAACGGTCGTGGGCGGCGGTCTGCTCGGCCTCGAAGCCGCCAAAGCGCTGCGTGATCTCGGACTCGAAACTCATGTGGTCGAATTCGCGCCGCGTCTGATGGCGGTGCAAGTGGACGAAGGCGGTGGCCGCATGTTGCGCGGTAAGATCGAAGAACTCGGCGTGACCGTGCATACGGGCAAGAATACGCAGGCGATTGTCGCGGGCGAGCGCACCGCTAATCGCATGAATTTCGCCGACGATACGCATCTCGATACCGACATGATCGTGTTTTCCGCAGGCATTCGCCCGCGTGACGATATCGCGCGGGCGGCGGGACTGGAGATCGGCGCGCGCGGCGGTATCGTGATCGACGATGCCTGCCGCACCAGTGATGCCGATATCTTCGCCATCGGCGAATGCGCGCTGTGGAAGGGGCAGGTGTTCGGGCTGGTTGCGCCGGGTTACGACATGGCGCGCATCGTCGCGAAGCAGATCATCGGCGAAGAGGCCGCGTTCGCGGGCGCGGACATGAGCACCAAGCTCAAGCTGATGGGCGTGGACGTCGCGAGTATCGGCGATGCGCACGGCAAGACGCCGGGCAGCCGCACGTATCAATACAGCGACGAACGCAAACAGGTCTATAAAAAGCTGGTCGTTTCCGATTGCGGCAAGTTCCTCCTCGGCGGCGTGATGGTCGGAGATGCTTCGGAGTACGGCACGCTTTTGCAGATGATGCTGAACCGAATCGAATTGCCCGAAGCGCCCGAATTCCTGATTCTTCCATCAAGCGATGGCAAAGCCAAACCCGCGCTCGGCGTTGAAGCCTTACCCGATGGCGCGCAAATCTGCTCATGCAACAACGTAAGCAAAGCGGAAATCTGCGCGGCGGTATGCGCGGGCGCGACCAGTATCGGCGCAATCAAGACGTCGTGCAAAGCGGGTGCGACGTGCGGCGGATGCGTGCCGCTCGTTACGCAAGTGATGAAGTCGGAGATGAAGCGTCAGGGTCTCGCGGTCAACAATCACATCTGCGAGCACTTCGCCTATTCGCGTCAGGAGCTTTATCACATTGCGCGTGTGGAAGGGCATCGCACGTTTGGCTCGCTGCTTGCCAAGCATGGCAAAGGTCGCGGATGTGATATCTGCAAGCCGGTGGTCGCGAGCATTCTCGCTTCGTGCTGGAACGAGTTCGTGCTGAAGACCGAACATGCAAGCCTTCAGGACTCCAACGATTATTACCTCGCCAACATTCAGCGCGATGGCACGTATTCGGTGGTGCCGCGCATGGCAGGCGGCGAAGTCACGCCGGATGGTTTGATCGCGGTCGGCATGGTCGCCAAGAAATACGGCCTCTATACGAAGATCACCGGCGGGCAACGTGTCGATATGTTCGGCGCGCGCGTCGAGCAATTGCCGTTCATCTGGGAAGAACTCATTGCAGCGGGCTTTGAGTCGGGACATGCATATGGCAAGGCGCTGCGCACGGTGAAGTCGTGTGTCGGTTCGACGTGGTGCCGTTACGGTGTCGGCGATTCCGTGGGCCTCGCTATCGAACTGGAAAACCGCTACAAGGGCTTGCGCGCGCCGCACAAGATCAAGTTCGGCGTATCGGGCTGCACGCGCGAATGTGCCGAAGCGCAAGGCAAAGACGTCGGCGTAATCGCAACGGAAAAGGGCTGGAATTTATATGTCTGCGGCAACGGCGGCATGAAGCCTCGTCATGCCGAACTCATCGCCAGCGATCTCGATCACGATACGTTGATCCGCTACATCGACCGTTTCCTGATGTTCTACGTGCGTACGGCGGACCGTCTGCAACGAACGAGCGTCTGGCGCGACAACCTCGAAGGCGGTCTGGATTATCTGATCGACGTGGTCATCAATGACAAGCTGGACATCGCCGCTGAACTCGAAACGGAAATGCAGCACGTAGTCGATACCTACGAAGACGAATGGAAGAAAGCCGTTACCGATCCGCAAACGCGCAAGCGCTTCCGCCACTTCGTCAACAGCGACGAAGGCGATGCGCATGTGACCTTTGTTGAAGAGCGTGGACAGATTCGTCCGGCTACACCGGATGAGCGCAAGACGAAGCTGAACGATATCCCTGTCGTTGTCGAAACCGTTTGATTCAAGGAGCGTAATGACATGAACAATCGTATCGAAGAGAACTGGACGGCGGTGTGTGAGCTTGACGATATCGTGCCGGACACGGGCGTGTGCGCGCTGATCAAAGGCGCGCAAGTCGCCGTGTTTCACGTACCGGGCGATGCCGAAACCGTCTATGCCATCGATAATTTCGATCCGCATTCGCAGGCCGCGGTGTTGTCGCGTGGGATCGTGGGAAGCATCGGAGAACGAATCGTCGTTGCATCGCCAATCTACAAGCAGCACTTCGATCTGCGCACCGGCGAATGCGTGGAAGCGCCGGAACAGTCGGTGAATGCGTATCGCGTGAAGGTGGCGGGGGGCAAGGTGTGGATCGCCGCATGAAGACGGAATATGCGGTTGCGGCGGTTGCATCGCTCGATGAAAGCGTGAAGCGTCAGCGTCTCGTCGTGATTGGAAACGGCATGGCGGGCATGCGCACAGTCGAAGAATTGCTCAAGATTGCGCCCGAACTTTACGACATTACCGTGTTCGGCGCGGAGCCGCATCTCAACTACAACCGCATTATGTTGTCGCCGGTGCTGGCCGGCGAAAAGCGTATCGACGACATTATTCTCAATACGCGCGAATGGTATGACGCGAACGGCATTACGCTGCATGCAGGCGATGCAGTGGTCGGGATCGATCGGGCGCGGCGTATTGTGCGTTCGGAGAAGGGCGTCGAAGCGCATTATGACCGGCTGTTGATCGCGACGGGTTCGAAGCCGTTCATCATTCCCGTGCCGGGGTGCGATCTGCCTGGCGTGATCGCGTTCAGAGATATTCAGGATGTCGAAAAGATGCTCGATGCGGCGCGCGATCATCGACATGCGGTGGTGATCGGCGGCGGTTTGCTTGGGCTGGAAGCGGCGAATGGTTTGCAGCGTCAGGGTATGTCGGTGACGGTCGTGCATTCGAGCGAAAGTCTGATGGATCGTCAGCTCGATAAAAGCGCATCGACGCTGCTCAAGCGTGCGCTCGAAGCGAAGGGTCTGCGCTTCGCGATGGCCGCGAAGACCACGGAGATCATTGGTGAAGATCGCGTAAAAGCCGTGCGTTTCGCGGATGGCAAGCAGATCGATGCGGACCTCGTTGTGATGACGGCGGGCGTGCGTCCGAACATCGCGTTGGCGCAAGAGGCAGGTCTGCATTGCGAACGCGCCATCATCGTTGACGATACCTTGCAGACTTTCGATCCACGCGTGTATGCAGTCGGCGAATGCGTGCAGCATCGTTCGGCCACGTTTGGTCTCGTTGCGCCAATCTGGGATCAGGCGCGCGTGGCGGGCGCGCATCTCTCGGGCGCGGGGCATCGGCGATATGTGCAGCGCGCGACCGCGACGAAGTTGAAAGTGACCGGTCTCGACCTGTATTCTGCGGGCGACTTTATCGGCGGTGACGATACGGAAGACCTCGTGCTGCGCGATCCGCGTCGCGGCATTTATAAGCGGCTCGTGTTGCAGGGCGGACGCATTATCGGCGCGGTGCTGTATGGCGATGTGAAAGACGGCGGCTGGTACTTCGATCTGATTCAAAGCCGCACCGATGTATCGCATCTGCGAAACCGCTTGTTGTTCGGCAAGACGCTGTGCGAAAGCGAGACTTCCAATTGAATATCCCCATCGTTCCAGTTTCGGCTCTGGCTTCCGTCAAGACAACGTGCCCTTATTGCGGCGTCGGCTGTGGTGTCAACGCGACGCCGAAAAGCGCAACCGAAGTTTCGATTGCAGGCGATGAATCGCATCCATCGAACTTTGGCCGTCTGTGCGTGAAAGGCTCCGCTTTGGGCGATACAGTAGGACTCGAAGGCCGTCTGCTTTCGCCAAAACTGCGCGATGCGAAAACTGGTTCGATATCCGAAGTATCGTGGAGTGATGCGATAGGAACGGTAGCAAGCGGGTTTTCTCGCATCATCGCGGAACACGGGGCGGACGCGGTGGCGTTCTATGTCTCGGGACAATTGCTCACCGAAGACTACTACGTCGCTAACAAACTGATGAAGGGCTATATCGGCAGCGCGAATATCGATACGAATTCGCGGCTGTGCATGTCGTCTTCGGTCGCAGGACACAAACGCGCGTTCGGCGAAGACCTCGTGCCGACGAATTACGAAGATCTGGAACTGGCCGATCTCGTCGTGCTGGTTGGATCGAACACGGCGTGGTGCCATCCGATTCTGTTTCAGCGCATTGTGAAGATGAAGGAAAAGCGGCCGGATGTGAAGATCGTCGTAATCGATCCGCGCTATACCGCAACATGCGAAATGGCCGATTTGCATTTGCCTCTGAAGCCCGGCAGCGACGTGCGCTTGTTCAATGGCTTGCTTTCTTTTCTCGCCGAACACGGCGCAACCGACGCGGCTTTCATCGATCAACACACCAACGGTTTCGATGCAGCATTGAGCGCGGCCGGTCCTTCGAATCTTGCGCAGACTGCCAAAGACTGCAA
>NZ_JAQFVG010000248.1:197263-214579 GCF_029439455.1 Caballeronia sp. BR00000012568055
GGGGCGAATCGGCAAGCCGGGAATGGGGCCTTTTTCGTTCACGGGCCAACCGAATGCAATGGGTGGGCGCGAGGTCGGCGGACTGTCGAACACGCTTGCGGCGCATCTGGAATTCGGCAATCCGCTGCATGCTGAGATCGTGCAGACGTTCTGGTCTTCGCCTGCGATTGCGCAACGCGCGGGCCTTAAAGCCGTCGAATTATTCGATGCAATCGAAGCGGGCCGCGTGAAGGCTGTCTGGATCATGGGCACGAATCCGGTTGTGAGTTTGCCCGATGGTGATCGCGTAAAACAGGCGCTGTCAAAGTGCGAACTCGTGGTGACATCGGACATCATCGAAAAGACGGATACGAATGCGTTTGCGCATGTAATGTTGCCCGCGCTCGGCTGGGGTGAGAAGGATGGCACGGTGACCAACTCGGAGCGGCGCATTTCGCGTCAACGTGCATTTATTCCTGCGCCGGGCAACGCGCGCGCAGACTGGCGAATCATCTGTGACGTGGCGAAACGCATGGGTTTCGAAGGCTTCGACTTTGCAGCCCCACACGAAATTTTCGATGAACACGCGCGGCTGAGTGCGTACCGCAATAATGATTCGGAGAACGGCGTTTATCGTGCGTTCAATATCGGTGGGTTGGTTGGCCTCGATCGAACGCGTTACGACGCCTTAAAGCCTATGCAATGGCCTTTCTCTGCACAGCATGAAGCGGGCGTAGCAAGGCTATTCGAAACGCGCCGCTTCAGTCATGCCGATGGCCGCGCGCGTTTCATCGCCACCGCGCCGCGCGATCCGGTGAATGCGCCCGACGATGAATACCCGCTGATCCTCAATACAGGCCGCGTACGCGATCAGTGGCACACCATGACGCGCACGGGCCGCTCCGCCAAACTCGCGGGCCATATCAGCGAATCGTTCATCGATATGCATCCGCAAGATGCGCTCGCGTGTGGCGTACGTGAAGGCGAACTGGCGCGCGTATCGAGCCGCTGGGGTTCGATGATCGCACGCGTGCAACACGGCGGCGGCATGCCGCGCGGCAGTGTATTCGTGCCGATCCACTGGAACGATCAGGTTGCGTCCGATGCGCGTATTGGCGCAGTCGTGAATCCTGTGGTCGATCCCGTGTCTGGCGAGCCGGAATTCAAGCATACGCCGGTTTCCATCGAAAAATTTCACGTCACGTGGCATGGCTTTTCCTTGTCGCGCGATGTGCCTGAACTCGATGCCGTCACGCATTGGACGCGCATTCATGGCTCGCGTTTTGTGCGCTACGAACTCGCAGGCCGCAATCGTTTCGATGCCGCGCACGACGATCATCACGACTGGGCGCGCGCGCTGTTTCATATCGACGATCCACACGCGGACTGGATCGAGTACGAGGACAAGAGTGCGGGCGTGTATCGCGCCGCGCATGTGATCGACGATCGCATCGAAAGTTGCGTGTTCATCTCCGAACGTGCGGATCTGCCCGCGCGCGCATGGCTTGCGAGTCTCTTCGAAAAAGACCGTCTCGACGATGAAGACCGCGCGAGCCTGTTGCTCGGTCAGGCAATCGGAAAGGGCGAGGACACGGGACCAACCGTATGCTCGTGCTTCGGCGTGGGCCGCAATACGATCTGCAACGCCATCCGCGAAAAAGGCCTGAAAACAGCGGCCGAAGTGACGGCGTGCGTGAAGGCGGGCGGCAATTGCGGATCATGCGTGCCGGAATTGAAGAAACTGATCGTTGAAACCGAAATGGCGCGTCTGAGCACCGTCTGACAAGGGTTTGCGGGCCGCGACGGTCCGTGAAAACCCTCGGAAATTGCGATCGCGCACCACAAATGAGCGCTGCACCACCAAACATTCACACGAATAAGCGCGAATGTTGGATCTCCCACGCATCCCTTACCGCATCTTCCGTACAGTCACCACAAAACACAGGCACTCAAGCAAAGACCAAACGCCTGATAACAGCTTCATAAAAACGGTGATACGGGGTAAGCGATGAACAATAAACGAGAGAGCATTCACGCGACCGGCCACAGCGCCGCCGTCCGCGCAACCGCGCACATCAACCCGACATTCGAACGCTTTCTGAAACGACACTGATTCTTCGGTGAATCTCTGTCCGCGCATTCGAACGCGCTACAGAAGAAGGATACCTAACTAACTCGCAGCAGCCTACTACATTCCGGCGTCGATGTAGGGGATAAGAACGTGCGCCACACACTCGGAGACTCAACATGCAACGCAAACTGATCGCAGCAGCCGTTCTCTCGCTGGCTTCCGTTACGGCATTCGCAACGGGCACCAGCTCCAGCAGCAGCTCGACTTCGGGCGGCACGACGTCGGCGGCCGTGTACGGCTACGGCGCCTTCACGGCCACCAACGCAGGCATCGCCAACGGCAACGCTTCGTCGATGGCAGGTTCGGGCTTCGGCACGACCGGCAATGCAACGAACGCCACGACCGGCCATATCGATACGTCGTCGGCAGCGGGCAAGGGCTTCGGCGGTTCGTCGGCTTCGGGTCTTTCCGGTGCGGATGCTTCGGCGAATGCATGGAGCAAGCTCGGCGGCGGCTGGCGTTAATCGATTTACCCGCAAATAAACGATACCAATTTCATACAGTCATTAAGGAAACCGAATCATGAAACGCGCTCTTATCGTTGCAGCAGTGCTCTCCTTCGCATCGGCCGCCGCATTCGCGACCACCACGACGCAATCGGCCTCCAGCTCGACCTCGGGCGGATCGACCTCGGCGTCGGTGTCGGGTTTCGGCCACTTCACGGCATCCGACTACGGCATGGCCAACGGCAACGCGCAATCGCTGGCAGGCGGCGCATACGGCGTGACGGGCAACATCACCAACGCCACGACCAGCCACGTCAACACGTCGAACGCCGGTGGCTTCGGTCACGGCACGTCGAGCGCCGGTGGCACCTCGGGTGCGGACGCAGCAGCGAACGCATGGAGCAAGCTGGGCGGCGGCTGGCGTTAATTGGTTAAATAAGCCGACGCATACACGAGAGGCGATGTCGAGAAAGACCTCGCCTCATCGAAGACTCATAAAAACATAAGTAATGCTACGGGATTGTCACGTGCGACGGGCGCTCCCGATTCTTTCCGGAGAACCATCATGAAGAAGACCACTTTGCAACTGGCTTGTGCGGTTCTGTTCTGCGCAGCCTCCCTCGCTCACGCTGAAACCTCATCTACGTCCAATTCGGGCGCGGTTTCGGGATCGACGTCCACCGGCATCGGCCAGGGCGGCGGTTCGAGCCTGAACAATATCGGCACGTCGGCGACGTCGAGCACGAATTCGAATTCCTCGTCGGTCGGCGGCATCGGCATGTCGAACGCAACGGGCGGCCGTTCGTCGGCAACGGGCGGTTCGTCCAACGTCAATATCTCGCTGACGATGCCTTCGCTGACGAACTCGAATTCGTCGGCGTCGTCGAACAGCGGTTCGTCGGGTTCGGGTGTGCCGGCTTCCACGTCGGGCGCCGCCGACTCCACCAACCGCGCCGCGACCACGCCCGGCTCGAGCGCCTATGACACGCGCGCCACGGTCGATTACAACCAAAGCTCGTACTCGGTGCGCACCACGCCGGCCATCGCCGCGCCCGCACTGACGACCACGCTCTCCGACACCTGCATGGGCTCGGCCAGCTTCGGTCTGTCGATCACCGGCTTCGGCGCGACGGGCGGCACCACCATGGTCGATCAGGCCTGCGTACGCCGTCTCGATGCACGTGAATTCCGCGCCATGGGCCTGACCGATGTCGCGCTCGCGCTGCTGTGCCAAAGCGAGGCCAACCGCCGCGCCGTGGAATCCACCGGCCATCTGTGCCCGGGCACCACGAAGCCGCTCGCCAAGACCGGAGAAGACGCAGTTATTTCGGATGACGAAAAGTATCGCGATCCGATCGTGCGTGCGCGCCTTGGTCTGTCGGTCACGTCGGCGAACGATCCGCAAGTCGATCTGAAAGCGCAAAACACGCAACAAGCGGCACCGCAAGCGAAGCAGGAAGCCGCGCCTGCGAAGACGGTCACAACGCCGGTCGCCGCGATCAAGCAAGAGGCCAGCGATGTCGAAGTCGCCGCCACGCCGATCGGCCACGACAAGATCGTTGTCTCGATGATTCAGTAAGCATGCAGGAATTCCAGGGCTCGCGATGCACTGGAACGTAGAGACGTTCTAACCCGGGCGTCTCGAACTTTCGAGAGTTGGCTCATGATTGTGATGGTCCCCGGAGGGCCAACTCTCTTTTTCCTGCCGAGGCTTGATATGAAGAATCGAATGAAGGCAGCGGCTTGTGTTGCAAGCGCGTTGACTGTGTTAATCACACAGCACGCGAGCGCTGAAACGGCGATGTGGGCGGCAAATCCCGTGGGCACGCAATCCGTGCCCAACGCGCCGTCCATCACGCTGTTGCCATCGAATGGATATGTGCCTTTGAGGACCGCGAGCGGCAAATGTCTGCTGGTTGCGCGGCGCGGCACGCAGATTGTTGCCGTCGAGTTGACGCCGATGACAGATGGCGCGAAGGTGATTGGATGGAAGCCGCAGACCGTGGATATGGATACGGTCACGTCGAAGTGGGGTTATCACGCGGACGCGTCGGGCAGCATCGTTACGCGTCAGATGGCGGATCAGAAGAGCAGCACGTGGACCAACACGCATGTGCAGGCGCTCGCGAGCGGCGAGTCCGAATCCAGCGTGAGCGTGACGGCGAACGGCAAGACGTATCGCAAATACAGTCATTTCAAGCCGGCGACGCCTGACGCGCCGCAGGCTGCATCGGACGAATATATTTGTCAGTGATGCTTAAGAGGCATTGCTCGGCGCGGGTCCGGCAATTGGCGCAGCGTTTGCGTTTGGCATAGCCGCTTCATTGATCGGACGATGCTCGTTGCCGAAACGTGCCACGGAAAATGCGAACGTGTTGACGCCGTTCTCGCTTCTCGCGAACACCGTACCGCGGTGCATTTCCGCCACCGCCTTGACGATGGCAAGTCCCAGCCCATGATTCTCGCGGCTGTTCGTGCGTGAGCTTTCCGCACGATAGAAACGGTCGAACAGATGCTCCATCACATTGGGCGCGATCTGCTTGCCGGGATTCGCCACCGCAATTCTTATGCGCCCATGTTCGCGCGCAATCGAAACGGAGATGGTCGCGCCCGGCGTGCAATGCTGAATGGCGTTCATCACCAGATTCGACAGCGCGCGGCCAAATAAAGACGTATTGACGAAGGCGCGCGCATCGCCGGTGGCGACCGCGCGCACTTGCGCTTCTTCGAGCGGAATCTCCAGAAATTCCAGCGTGCGATTCACTTCCGCCGCCAGCGATACTTCCACCAGTCCCGTTGCACGTTCGCCCTGATCGGCGCGCGCAAGGAACAACATGTCGTTGATGATCGCGCGTACGCGTTCGAATTCTTCGAGATTCGACTGCAACGTATGACGCAGTTCATCGATCGAACGATCACGCGTCAACGCCACTTCCGTCTGACCGATCAGAATAGTCACCGGCGTGCGCAGTTCATGTGCAACATCCGCATTGAACGATTCGAGCCTGCCATAAGCATGATCCAGCCGTTCCAGCGCGCCGTTGAATGCCTTGGCAAGGTCTTCCAGTTCCAGCGGCAAGGAGCGCGTATTCAGGCGTTGTGATCGATTATTGGGGCTGACGTTCTGCGCATCGCGCGTGAGGCGTACCAACGGCGCGAGGCCCAGACGCGCGACCGAATAACTCAGCAGCAGGACAGCGACCGTTGCCAGCGCCATCAGCGAGGCGAGCGCGAGACCGAAGGCGCGCATCGTATGAACGTTCGGAGAACAATCTATTGCAACGAACAATTGCAGCGGCGGGCGATCACCGTTGGGCGGAATGGTGAGCGTGGTCATCAGCATGTCGTACGCGCGATCTTGCGGTCTGAAGCGCACGTATCCGCCCATCACTTGCCGCGTGATATGTCCCGAAGGCGAGTCGCCGTAGTTGTAGCGATTGTCATTGCTTGTGACTGCGAACAATGTTGAGCCATCGCGCGGCGTGATGTCCGCGAGCTTTTCCTTGGCGATCTTCCATTTATCCGGCGTGGATACATGCGCCACGATCAGCCGGGCAATCTCCGCGCGGTTATCGAGCGAGTCGCGCAAATGCTGTTCGAGTTGCACGCGCAGCACAAGAAACAACCCCGAGCCGACGAGCGCAAACACGAGCAATGCCACCAACGCAAACATGAGCGCAAGACGCCGCGCAATCGAGCGTTGCGCGCGCGTAGCACCTTCGGGCAAGGACGATGCAGCCGGCGACACGTTCATGATTGCCTCGCGTCTTCCCTGATTTCCCGCAGATCGCGCGCTTCGCGTACTTCGAGCACATAGCCCATGCCGCGCACGGTATGCAGCAGCTTGGTGCGGAACGGGCCATCGAGTTTCGCGCGCAAACGCTTGATGGCGGTTTCGACCACGTTCGTATGACTTTCGAAATCCACTTCCCAGACGAGTTCGGTGATGGCGGTCTTCGACAGGATATCGCCGTGCCGTCGTGCCAGCACGCTCAGCAACTGAAACTCTTTCGCGGTGAGATCGAGTCGCACGCCGTCGCGCGTGGCGCGTCGTCCGATCAGATCGACATACAAATCGCCCACGGAAATCAGCGTGGATTCCTGCGCGCGTGTACGGCGCGCCAGCGCGTGTAATCGTTCGACGAGTTCGAGGAACGAAAACGGCTTGGTGAGATAGTCGTCCGCGCCTTCGCGCAAACCGCGCACGCGATCGTTGATGTGATCGCGCGCGGTCAGCATGATGACCGGCGTCGATTTCTGCAAACGCAGGGCTTTGAGTACCGCGAAACCATCGCGGCGCGGCAGCATCACATCGAGCACGATCACGTCGTAATCGTATTCGATGGCCAAGTGCGTGCCTTCTTCACCGTCCATCGCAACATCCACGACCCAGCCTTGCTCGGTCAGACCCGAACGCAGGTAATCGACCACCTTGAGTTCGTCTTCCACTATGAGGACTTTCATGCCTCCACCCTGTGCTTGTTCAGTGTGTGTTTAAGGACTATTTTTCTACTATACGGCGCGCATCGATATCTCGCTTACGAATCTTTGCTTAACGTGCCGATTCTTCGACAGCATCCGCATTCCAGCCACCGCCCAAAGCCTTGACGAGCGCCACCGATGTCGTGCGCTGCTGTCCGCGAATCTGCACGTCCTGACGCTCGCTGGTCAGCAATTGCTGCTGCGCGGTAATCACATCGAGATATGCGACCAAACCGCCTGAATAGCGATCGTTCGCGAGCGAAAGCAGATGCTGCGCATCTTCCACCGCCGCATGCGATTGCTTCGCCGCGCCGTCCAGCACCGACAATCCGACGATACCGTCCTGCACCTGCTGAAACGCCGTCAACACCGTCTGCCGATACGACGCTTCGGTTGCCACGTAACCCTGATTCGCAAAGTCCACCGCAGCCGCGCGACGGCCGCCATCGAACACGACCTGACTCGCCATCGTGCCGATGGTCCACAACAGGCTCGGCGCTGAAATCAGGCTGGAAAATGCGGTGCTTTCCCATCCGACCGTGCCGTTGAGCGTGAGGCTCGGAAAGAACGCGGCCTTCGCTACGCCGATCTGCGCATTGGCCGCGGCCATCGCGCGTTCGGCGGAAGCGACGTCAGGACGGCGTTGCAGCACATCGCTGGGCACGCCGAGGGGTATCGACGGAAGGGCGTTCTGATCCAGCGCGGGTGCAATGGCAAATTGCGGTGCGGGCGTGCCGACCAGCGCGGCAATCGCATGCTCGAATTGCGCGCGCTGATTCAGCAGCAACTGCGCTTGCACGCGCGTGGAATCGAGCAGCGATTGCTGTTGCAGGACATCGAGTCCGGAGACCGCGCCGAGGTCATGTTGCGCGGTGACGT
Organism: Caballeronia sp. BR00000012568055; assembly: GCF_029439455.1. Taxonomy (GTDB): domain Bacteria; phylum Pseudomonadota; class Gammaproteobacteria; order Burkholderiales; family Burkholderiaceae; genus Caballeronia. Next base: position 205,181 of record NZ_JAQFVG010000248.1, read on the forward strand.
AATCGAGCGCCTTCTTCTGCAGTACGACTGAACGATTCAGCACGTCGATTTCGGCATCGAGTTCGCGCATGGAAAAGTACGCGCTGGCGAGATCCGTGGTAAGCACGAGGCGCGCGTTGGCAAGATCGTCGCGCGATTCATCGGCTGCGGCGTGCGCGCTTTCTACTTCGCGGCGAATGCGGCCGAAGAGATCGACATCGTAATTGACGGTCGGTGCAAGCTTGAGATCGTTTTGTACGGTTTCCGAATTGGGCGTTGCATAGTTCGTGACCGGGCGATTCTTCGAGATGCGCAAGCGCTGCGCTCCAGCGCCCAGATCGACTTCGGGTAGCGCGAATGCGGACGTTTGAGCGAGCGTCGCGCGTGCCTGTGCATAGTGCGCGCTTGCTGCGGCCAGCGTTTGATTCTGTGCGAGTGCCTGCGTTTCGAGACTGTCGAGCGTGGCGTCGTTGAAGGCTTGCCACCAGTCGAGCGCAAGCGGCGCGTGCGATGGCTCGGCCACGCGCCAGTATGAATCGGTCTTCCACGTCGGCGGCGTTTCAGCGACGGGGCGCTTGTAGTCCGGTCCCACCGTGCACGCGGCGAGTATCGGCAAAAGCCCTAGAAACAAGGCCTTTTTCATGATGTTGCATGCGCGCCGGAAGCGGGCGCTTGTGGTTGCTTCTTCTGCGGCGCGATTTGCACATGATCGCCGTCGGCCACCGAATCGCTTGGGTTGATGATGACCTTGTCGCCTTCCTCGATACCACTTTCGATTTCAAGCGATTGCCCCAAATCCTGCGCAATCACGACCTTGTGCAGATGAACGTGGCCGTTTTGATCGACGACCGCGAGACGCGGACCTTCGGCGCGGAACAACAGCGCGTTGCCGGGCACCATCAAACGCGCGTGCGCGGTGGATGGCACGGCGACCTGCACATAAGCACCGGGACGCAAACGCGCGTCCGGATTCGGCAGCGTCACTTCAATCTGCAAGGAACGCGTCGGCACATCGATAGCGCCTGAAATATGCGTGATTTTGCCGTGGAATTGCTGTCCGGCGAGTTCGGCCTGCGTGACGACAACCTGCTGCCCGACCGATACGTTTTGCGCGTACGCCTGCGGCAATTGCACGAACACGCGCAGCGGATCGGATTGAGCCAATGCGAATAACGCGCGGCTCGTGCCGCTGCCTGCATCGATCAGATCGCCTACATCCACGTTGCGTTGCGTGACCACGCCCGCGAATGGCGCTACGATTCGCTTGAACGATTCGAGCTGACGCAGACGCTTGACGTTGGCATCGGCGGCGGCGAGATTGGCGACGTCCTGGTTATAGGTGCTTTGACGTTCATCGAGTTCCTGTTGCGAGACTGCATCGCGCTGACGGAGTTGTTGCCAGCGCTGGAACGAGCTTTTCGCGAGGCCCAGGCTCGATGCGCTTTGATCGCGCTGTGCAACTGCTTGCGCAAGCTCCTGATCGATCTCGGGTGTATCGAGGTCGGCAAGCAGTTGGCCTTGCTTTACCTGCGCGCCGATATCGACATACCAGTGCAGCAGATAGCCCGCCGCACGCGCATAGATCGGCGATTCGACGAAACCGCGCAAGGTGCCCGGCAGAGTGGTTTCGCCGCCGCCATCGGTTTGCGTCGGCGTGACGACATTCACGTATTGCTGCGCGTTTTGCTGCGTGCGGTCGTTGATCGAGCGGCTGTGGACCATATCGGTCACGACCGTGCGCGCCGCGCCGATGGCAAGCAGCGCCAGCACGATCACGACCGCAATCTTCGCGCGCTTCCATTCGACATGACGCGGCGGCAGCGCCGGTCCTTCGTTCGGGTCGCGTGCGGGTATGGCAAGCGAGGCGTGGTTCTTTTCAGTCATGTTAGTTCGGAGTTCAAATCGTCCAATGAGCATTCAATGAGCGGTGTTCTGACCTTTGCGTTCGGCACGGCGCGCCAGGCGCGAATGAATGCCCGCAAACACCAGCGGCACGAAAAATAGCGTGGAAACCGTGGCAAAAAGCAGTCCGCCGATCACGGCGCGCCCCAGCGGCGCGTTCTGTTCCGCGCCTTCGCCGAGACCCAGCGCCATCGGAATCATGCCGATGATCATCGCGAAGGCCGTCATCAATACGGGGCGGATACGGCTTGCGCCTGCTTCGAGCGCAGCGGTCAACGGCGGTGCGCCCGCGCTCAGGCGTTGTCTCGCGAACGAGACCATCAGAATGGAGTTTGCAGTGGCGACGCCCATCGTCATGATCGCGCCTGTCAATGCAGGCACGCTCAAATGCGTGCCCGTGAGAAACAGCATCCAGATGATGCCCGCAAGCGCCGCAGGCAACGCGCTGACGATAATGAGCGGGTCCACCCACGACTGAAAGTTCACGACGATTAGTAAGTACACCAGCACAATCGCCATTGCCACGCCGACACCCAAACCGAAGAACGACGTACGCATGGTTTCGACCTGACCACGCACGACGATCTGACTGCCGCGCGGAAGCGACTTGCGGGCACCATCGACGAGATGATTCACTTGCCGCGCGACGCTGCCGAGATCGCGCCCTTCGACGCTGACGAAGATATCGATCACCGGACGGATGTTGTAGTGCGTGACCACCGCGAACTGATTCTGCGGCGACAAACGCACGAGATTGCCAAGCAATTGAGTCGGTCCGCTGTTCGATGCGGAGACAGGCGTGCGCAGCAATTCATCGATCGAGGAGATTTGATACTGCGGCGTTTGCACCGCGAGGTTGTACTCCACGCCATTACGCGGATTGAACCAGAATCCCGGCGCGGTCTGCGAACTTCCGGACAACGAAACAAGCACGTTTTGCGCGACATTGTTCGCATTCAGGTTGAGTTGCTGCAAACGCGTGCGGTCCATTTGCAGATTGATGACCGGCTCGTCGAGCTTCTGCTGAATGTGTGTGTCCACATTGCCGGGGATCATGCGAATCTTCTTCATCAGGTTGCTGGCAACCTGAAAATTCGCTTGCTGATTTTGGCCCTGAATCTGCACATCGATTGCGGCAGGCAAACCGAAATTCAGAATCTGCGTGACGATATCCGCAGGCTGAAAAAAGAACTCGGTGCCGGGAAAAAGGCGCGGCAATAACGAGCGCAATTCGTCGATATACGTTTGCGTCGGCTTGTGATCTTCCTTCAGCGCGACCTGTATTTCACCATCCAACGTGCCAATGGTGCCCGCATTGCTATACGACAAATTGATGCCGCTATACGGCAAACCGAGATTATCGAGAATGGTTTCGAGCTGATCTTGCGGCACGACTTGCCGCACGACTTTTTCGACTTCATCGGCAAGACGCGCAGTTTCTTCGATACGCGTACCCGTGGGCGCACGCATATGCAGGCGGATATCACCGGCATCGACGCTCGGGAAGAAGTCTTCGCCGAGTATGAACACGAGACCCGCGGATATCGCGCAGAAGCCCAGAAAAATGCTCGCATACAAGCGACGCTTTACCAGCAGCGTGCTCAGAATCACGATATACGCGGCACGCATGCGCTCGAATCCATGATCGAAACGGCGATGCAGGCGCATGAAGAGATTCGGCTTCGATTTCGCATCGGGCGCGTGAGCGTGGCCCATCAGCAGCATGGCAAGCGTCGGCACCAGCGTGCGCGAAAGCACGTAGGACGCGAGCATGGCGAACACCACGGCTTCGGCAAGCGGCACGAACAGAAACTTGGCAACGCCGGTGAGAAAGAACATCGGCACGAATACGATACAGATACACAGCGTCGAGACCAGCGCAGGCACCGCGATTTCGCCCGCGCCTTCGAGAATGGCTTCGTGCAGGTCCGTGCCCATATGCAGATGCCGCTCGATATTCTCGATGGTCACCGTGGCGTCATCAACGAGAATGCCGACGGCGAGCGCTAAACCACCGAGCGTCATGATGTTGATGGTTTGACCCAACGCGTGCAACGCGATCAGCGACGAGAGAATCGACAGCGGAATCGATATGGCGATGATGCACGTGCTGCGCCAGTTGCCAAGGAACAAGAGGATCATCGCGGCCGTCAGCGCGGCAGCGATCAGCGCTTCACGCACCACGCCCTGAACGGCTGCTTTGACGAACACGGATTGATCGAACAGTGCCGTGATCTTGATGTCCTGCGATAACTGCGCACGCGCCTGAGGCAAGAGGTCCTTCAACGTATTGACGATGGAAAGCGTGGACGCGTCGCCATTCTTCAACACCGATATAAGCACGCCGCGCTGACCGTCCTGCCGCACGATGTTGGTCTGCGGCGAAAAGCCGTCGCGCACGTGCGCCACTTCACGCAGATACGTCGTTGCGCCGTTGAGCGTGCGCACGGGAATATCGTTCAGACCAGCAACGGTCGCGGGCGAACCGTTCATGTTGATCGTGTATTCCTTCGGGCCGATCTTCGCGGTGCCGGTCGGCAGAATCAGGTTTTGCGCGTTGACGGCCTGCACGACATCGGTGGGCGTGAGGCCTTTGGCAAGCAACGCGCGTGTATCGAGATCGACGGAAATCAGGCGCGTTTTGCCGCCGTAGGGATAAGGCACCGCCGCGCCGGGAATGGTCACGAGTTGCGGGCGCAGAAAGTTCAACGCGGTGTCGTTCAGAGATTGTTCGGACTCCCGCTGACTTGAAAGTCCAAGTTGAATCACCGGAATACTCGATGCCGAATAGCTGATCACGAGCGGCGGCGTAGCGCCCGGCGGCATCTGCTTCAACTGCGCCTGTTCGACAGCCACCGTTTGCGCAATCGCGCTCTGAATATTCGCGGTCGGCTGCAAAAACAGCTTGATGATCGCGATGCCCGGCAGCGATTGCGACTCGATATGCTCGATGTTATTGACCGTGGTCGTGAGACTGCGCTCGTTGACCGAAGTAATGCGGTTGGCCATGTCTTCGGAAGACAGACCGGTGTAGTTCCAAATAATGCTGACCACGGGGATGTTGATCTCGGGCAACACGTCCACCGGCGTCGTGAGCAGCACGAACGGTGTCGCCAGCAAAATCATGATGGCCATCACGATAAACGTGTAGGGCCGCTTGAGCGCAACGTTGACGATCCACATTGAAAGTCGTTCGAAGAATGCGGGAATAGGGCACGGCGGCGCTGAAGCGTCCGGCGCACGAGACGTTTTTCACAGCCGAGGCCGGAGGGCGGCTATGGAGTAATGGTAGTGGCGAAGCACCAACGAGAAAATGACGCGAATATGGCGCGTCTGTCAGATTACGTCGCGTGCAAGCGAACGTTCATGCGGAGGAAGATTGACGTAAGCGATCAGCAAGGCAAGCGCGTCGCGCGGACGCGCTTGCATCGAATCAGCCTTATTTCAGGTAGCTTTCTGCGTTGGGTGCGAGATTGGGGCCCTTCGCGTAACGCCACGGCGTGCTGTTGCTGGTGATGATGCCTTCGCGCGCATCGAGAAAACTGCCGGGATATTGCGCATCATGTTCGGACGGGCGATAACCGTCGCGCTCCCAGCGGACCAGATCTTCCTTGACTTGCTGACGGGTCATGCCGGCGCTTTGCGCGAACGCATAAAGCGGCGTGACGGAGAGTGCAACGATGGCGATGCGCGTAACAAGCTTCATGGCGAACTCCACATGCGGATGATGGGAACGCGGCCGGTGACGCGATGACTTCTCAGACGGACAGCCGCCGGTCATTGTAAGCATGACTCAACGTCTGACGATTAGCTTGCCTGTACGCGTATATGAAGCGGACACGCTAAGACGGGGACGCCGCGACGTCCCCATAAAACGCGCTTATTGCGGAGTTTGACCAACTGGCACCGTGGACATCGTCGGTGCGCCGGAAGACGAGGTGCCGTCCGGCGATGCGCCATACGAGTTTTGCGCGCCGATCTTGGCTTCGGCTGCCTGGATATCGTTCGGATAGAAGGTGTCGCGTTCGGACGGGTTGTAGCCCGCCTGTTCGACACGTTGCAGGTCGGCCTTGACCTGAGCACGCGTGAGGCCCTGATCGCTCTGTGCGAAGGCGGCGAGCGGTGCGGCGCAAACTGCAATGATGGCGATGCGTGCGGCGAGTTTCATAACGAACTCCTCATTCGAAGTGACGGGTGAAAGCTGTGGTGAGATGCGTCGAGGGCAGGTTCGCGCGACCACCACAACCATGCTGACGATTCTATTTGTCGGACCGTGGCCTCATGCTGGCATCGACATGGCGTGTCCGTCAGTTTTCATGCGGTGCTTCATGTAAATGGCAGTGATAGACTCGCCAGCGTTTCACCTTCTGTAAGAAGCCGGCAGAGCAAAAGCTGGAATCGAATAACGATCGCCCTACATCGCACTCGGAATCGTAAATTGCCGTTCAAATTACCGACCACCGCCACCGCGCCGTTTTGTCCGTCGGAAGTCAAAGGCTCCGTTGCCGTTGCACCCGGCGCGCCGCTATGGAAGAAGCTGCTTCAGTTCGCGGGACCGGGACTGCTGATCTCGATCGGCTATATGGATCCCGGCAATTGGGCGACGGATATCGAAGCCGGTTCGCGTTATGGCTATAACTTGCTGTTCGTTGTTGTGCTGTCGAGTCTTGCGGCTATGGCGTTGCAATGTCTGTCGATGCGACTTGGCATCGTCACCGGACGCGATCTTGCGCAACTCTCGCGCGAGCGTTATTCGACGCCTGTCGCGAATGCGCAATGGGCGCTCGCAGAACTGTCGATCATCGCGTGCGATCTGGCCGAAGTGCTCGGTGGCGCGCTCGCGTTTCACTTGCTGTTCGGAGTATCGCTGATATGGGGCGTGATTCTGACCGCGTTCGATACGCTGATCGTGCTCGGTCTCAAGGGCATGAATTTCCGCGATCTCGAAGCGATCATGCTCGGGCTGATCGCGACGATCGGCATCGGTTATGTGGTTGAGCTTGTGCTGGTGAAACCGCATTGGCCTTCGGTGGCGGCGGGGCTGGTGCCGTCGATTCATGCGCTGTCGGATCGCGAGCCGCTATATCTTGCCATCGGTATTCTCGGCGCAACGGTGATGCCGCATAACCTGTATCTGCATTCGTCGATCGTGCAGACGCGCGTGGTCAATCGCGATGCAAAGAGTCTCGGCTCCGCCATCCGTCTTTCACGGCTCGATACCATCGCATCGCTGATTCTCGCGCTGCTGATCAACGCGGCGATTTTGATTCTCGCGGCATCCGCCTTTCATGCAACGGGACATACTCAGGTTACCGAAATAGAAGACGCATACAAGCTGCTTGCGCCGATCGTCGGCAGCGGACTTGCCGCAATTCTTTTCGCGGTCACCTTGTTTGCATCGGGACAAAGCTCGACATTCACTGGCACCATCGCGGGGCAGGTGATTATGGAAGGCTTTTTGCAGCTCAAGATTCCGTGTTATCAGCGGCGTTTTATCACGCGTGCGCTGGCGCTTGTGCCCGCTTTGATCGGCGTTTATGCAATGGGCAACGGCGCGGTCGGCAAACTTCTGGTCGCAAGTCAGGTCGTGCTGAGTCTGCAATTGCCTTTCGCGCTTTATCCGCTGATTCGCATGACAAGCGATCGTTCCTTGATGGGCGAATTCGCCAATGCGGCCTATATCAAGCTGTTCGCGTGGCTGCTGTTCGTGTTGATCAGCGCGGCGAATATCTGGCTGGTCGTGCAGACCGTGGCGGACTGGCTGGCATAAAAAAAGCCATGCAAACTAAATTGCATGGCTTCTAATTAAAGCTAGGCGCTTATTTGACTACTGCAACGGGCGCATCCGTTTTGACTGCAACAGGCGCGGGCGCGGCCGCTTCCTTGTTTGCTGCATTAGGTACTGCGTTAGGCAAGACATCATCCATCGTCGTGCGGCCGCCGTCTTTAAAGAACGCCTGTTCTGCGGCCTTGTTCAGCACCAAAATACTGATCCGGCGATTGGTCGGTTCATCGACCACATCTTTGTTAAGCGGCAAAACATCCGCAAGACCGCGCACCTGAAGGATCTTGCCTTCGTTCATGCCGCCCGCGACCAGCGCGCGTCGCGCTGCGTTCGCGCGTTCGCTCGACAATTCCCAGTTCGAATAACCCGTCTGACCGCCGGAGTAGGGCACGGCATCCGTGTGACCCGCAATCGATACGCGGTTATTCACGTCGTTGAGCGTCGAGCCGATGTTGGTAAGAATCGTCGTCGCGTAACCTTCCATCTTGAAGCTGCCCGATGCAAACATCGGCCGCTTGAGCGAATCGACAATTTCGATGCGCAAGCCTTCGCTAGTGATCGCAATACGAATCTGATCCTTGAAGGCTTTAAGCGCGGGCGTCGCTTCGATCAATGCCGAGAGCTTTTGCTTGAGCATTTGTAAGCGCTGCAAATCTTCCTGCTGCATGCTTACGCGCTGCGGCTGTTGCGTGGGCGGCGTAGGTTGCGATTGCGTCTTGCGCGCTTCGCCCGGACGCGAACTCGCGATACTTTCGCCGCCGCCATTCACCACGCTCGTGTGATGCGCCGCGCCGCCCTGATCGCCGAACAGCGCGGACAAAGGCGTGTTGAAGTATTGCTCGATCCCTTCCTTATCGTATTTCGATGTGGAGCCAAGCAGCCACATCAACAGGAAGAAGGCCATCATCGCGGTGACGAAGTCGGCGTAAGCGATTTTCCATGCGCCGCCGTGGTGGCCATGACCGTGGCCTTTTTTCTTGCGCTTGACGATGATGGTCGGCGCAAGCACGGATTGCATCGGTTCGCGTGACGGTTTCTCAGCCATTTTCTTGAGCGGTAAGCGAGGTTTGCTAAAAGCCTTAAGCGAAAGCCTTAAGGAAAATCCTTAAGCGGACTTAGGCATTTTCGTGGCGCGCACGGCTTCATCCAACTCCTTGAAGCTCGGGCGATCGGCGGTAAAGAGCACCTTGCGGCCGAATTCCACCGCGACGGTCGGCGCATAGCCGTTCATCGAAGCAAGCAATACGGATTTGACGCACTGAAACGGCTTGGCTTCGGCTGCGCCCTTTGCATTGAGCAAGTCGGCAAGCGGTCCGATAAAGCCATACGCCAGCAAAATGCCGAGGAACGTACCAACCAGCGCACCGGCGATCATCTCGCCGAGAATCGCGGGAGCGGCGCCGACGGAACCCATCGTGTGCACCACGCCCATCACCGCCGCGACAATACCGAATGCGGGCAAGCCATCGGCCATTTTTTGAATCGCGTTAGCGGCAATTGCGCTTTCGGTGTGATGCGTGTCCAGCTCTTCGTCCATCAAGTCCTGCATTTCCATCGCGTTGACATTGCCCGCGGACATCATGCGCAGGTAATCGACGATAAATTCGAGCAGGTGATGATCGGCCATCACGTGTTCGTACTTCTGGAACACAGGGCTGTTTTCCGGGGCATCGACGTCGGCTTCGAGCGCCATCATCCCTTCCTTGCGGGCCTTTTGCAGCAGCTCATAGAGC
>NZ_JAQFVG010000248.1:214599-232086 GCF_029439455.1 Caballeronia sp. BR00000012568055
TTCGTATAAGCGCCATTCTTGAAAATCTTAGGCAGCGCGCCAAGGGTTTTCTTAAGCGTCGCCGTCGGATTCGACACGACGAACGCGCCGATGGCCGAACCGAAAATACACAGCAATTCGAATGGCTGCATGAGGGCGGCAATATGACCGCCTTCAGCCACGAAGCTGCCGATCACACAACCGAGGATCAGTACCCAACCAATGATGACAAACATGATTTCTCCGCTGATAACTTGCGCTGCAAAAGTTGCCTTGTTGCCGCCTTTTAACGGCGTAAAACGTTTGGAGATTTAGGGTAAGGGGCAAACTTTTCTGCGCAAAAGTTTGCGCGGTAAAAAATACTCTCGTGCGCTTTTCCGTTTGCTTGACGTGCGAGGTAATGGTGCGGATAACGCCGTCGGGACTAATATCGGCGGCATGAATACGACCTTTATTTCTTCGATGCCGCTCGCAAGCGTGGGCGCTTTACTGCGCGAGTGGCGGCAGAAGCGCCGCATGAGCCAACTCGACCTTGCCGGCGGAGCGGACGTGTCCACGCGGCATTTGAGCTTCGTCGAATCCGGGCGCGCGTTGCCAAGCAGAGAAATGGTGATGCGGCTGGCCGAGCAGCTTGACGTGCCCTTGCGCGAACGCAATACGCTGCTGATCGCGGCGGGCTATGCGCCGCTATACAAAGAGCGCGGGCTTGCCGATCCTCAACTTGCCGCCGCCATGCGCGCCGTCGAACTGGTGCTGAAAGGGCACGAGCCGTATCCGGCGCTCGCGGTGGACCGGCACTGGACCATGATTGCGGCGAATGCGGCGCTCGCACCGCTGCTTGTATCGGTCGATGCGGAATTGCTGAAGCCGCCGGTCAACGTGCTGCGCCTGTCGATGCACCCGCGCGGCCTGGCCGATGCCATCGTCAACTGGCACGAGTGGCGAGCGCATTTGCTGGCGCGCGTGCGTCGGCAAATCGATGTTTCCGGCGACGCCACGCTGATCGATTTACTGGCCGAGCTGACGTCGTATCCCACGCGTGCCGACGCAGCCGCGAGTCACGAACCCGATCCGGTGCTGGTTCCGTTGAAACTGCGCACTTCGCAGGGCGTTCTGTCGTTGTTCAGCACCACGACGGTATTCGGCACGCCGGTGGATATCACGCTTTCGGAACTCGCGATCGAAGCGTTCTTTCCCGCCGACGCCGCCACGGCCGACGCCCTGCGTAATTCAGTTGCATCGGAAGCGCCAAGCTTACAGAATTGACCAAAAAGGTCGCGATGCGGCACGTATCCTGCGACCGGTCTTTTGTCCAACCAACGCGGAAGGCAACGATGATCCAGACATTCGAACAAGTAATCGGCGGTCAGACCATGCAGTTCTGCGCGAGTATCGCGGAAGGCGGCGGGCCGCAGCGCGTCATCATCAGTCAGGCGGACACGGCCAAGTCGCTCGTGATCGTCGAGGCGGACGGCATCATCGGCACGATTCGGGCGGAAGTCGAAGCGCCAGATTCCTTTGTGGCCGATGCGGTGCGCAAGGCGCAGCAGGAAGCGCTGATCGAGCGTGCACTCGAAACCGGCGAAGTGCAGACCACAAGCCTGTAATCGTCGTATCGATAAAAATGCCCGCGCGGCTCATGCAGCCGCGCGGGCATTGTCGTTTGCGCCACAAATCTACAGACGTGCTACAGGCGCGGTTCGCCGTTTTTCGGATCAGCGGGGACAAGCGGTGTCGCGGAGTCCGGGCCATCGGGCATATCCGGATCGTCGGGATTGGGCGGGGCGTCGGGATCGAGCAGCTTGTCAGGATCGGGATCGAGCGGTTCTTCGGGCGAGCGTGGCAGGGTCGACATGATGATTCTTTCTCCGTGAATGAAAGACGTCTGTCTTGGACGTGCAACGGGGGTTCCTGACTTATTCGATGGCTTCACGCCGGCGTTCGCACTGCGCCGATTCGCCGGTGTTGCGCACCAAGCGCGCGATAAACGCGCCGCAAACCAGCAGCGCCACCGAGATGCCCGCCGACCAGCGCACCGCATCGACAATATGAGCCGATGCCGCCGCGCCTTCCGCGTGACCCGCGAGCGCGCCGAACGCCGCCACGCCGATCGCGCCCGCCGCCTGACGCGCCGTATTCGGCACCGCCGACGCCGTGCCCGCGCGACGTTTATCGACGGTGCCGAGCAGGGCGGTCGTCATGGCCGGGACCGCAACGCCCATGCCGGACGGAATCAGCAGGAACGGCAACAGCAGCGCGATCGTGGGCGTGGACGGGCCGACGAACATCAGCGCGGCGAAGCCGACTGCATCGAGCAAAGCGCCCACGATCATCGGTGCGCGCGAGCCGAATCGCGCGACGACCGGACCGCTTGCAAGATTCGACAACAGGAAGCCGCCCGTCAGCGGCAGGAACGCGAGACCCGTCTGCAAGGGCGAATGACCGAGCACGCGTTGCAGGTAAAGGCTCAGCACGAACACCATCCCATAATAGGTAAGATTCACGCCGATTCCGAACACGGTCGCGGCGCTGAATGTGCGGTCGGCGAACAGCGTTAGCGGCAGCATCGGCGCACGCGTGCGCCGCTCGACCATGATGAAACCCACCGCCGATACCACCGCCAGCGCGAGCCCGCCCAGCACGAGCGGATGCAGCAAGCCAAGTGGCCGCATTTCGATCACCGCGCCGACAAACGCCGTCAGCGCAAGGATGGCAAGCGCCTGACCGGGCAAATCGACGCCAGTTTTATCGCTGGATTCGTGCGGGCGCGTTTTATCGATCCAGACGAGCGTGGCTAGAATTCCAGCGGCGCAAATCGGCAGATTCACCCAGAAAATGCTGCGCCAGCCAAACGCCGCGATCAGCACGCCGCCGACGATCGGACCGGATGCAATCGAGATCGAACCGGCCGCCGTCCACAGGCCGACCGCGCGCGCCCGCAGTTTCGGATCGTGGCCGCAGGCGGCATTGAGCAGGGCCAGTGAGTTCGGCAGCATCGCCGCAGCGCCGATGCCCTGCACCGCGCGCGCCGCGATCAACTGCGCGGCATCGCGCGAAAACGCGCACGCCAGCGACGCCAGCGCAAACAGCACCAGCCCGCCGACGAACAGCCGCCGCGCGCCGATCCGATCGCCAAGCGAACCGGCCGACAGCATCAACGCGGAGAACGCGAGCGCGTAACTATCGACCGTCCATTGCAGGCTGGCCACGCTCGCATGCAGATCGTGTCCGATACTCGCCAGCGCCACATTGACGATCGATACATCCAGTTGGCACACCACGAATCCCGCGCTGGTCGCGGCGACGGTGAGCATCTGACGCGCCGTGAGACGCGATTCGGAAGAGGAAAGGTTCGGTTTCATGCCTGTCATCCTGCGCGCATGCCGCGTTCGATGTTTCGGCGTGAGGTGAAACGTGCGTGTTCCATCGGATGAAAAAAAGGCGCGCTCGAAGCCTCGAACGCGCCATTTTCATGCCTATGTTTTTCGCCGCTTCACGCTTTCTTGATAAACAGCGTGGTCAGCGCGCCGACCACGCAAAGCGCGCCGACATACAGCGTGGGCGCGAGCGGGCTGGATTTCATCATCAACGAGACGACGATGGGGGTGAGTCCGCCGAACACGGCATACGCGACGTTGTACGAGAACGAAATGCCCGAGAAGCGCACGGCGGGCGGGAACGAGCGGACCATCACGAACGGAATCGCGCCGATCACGCCGACGAAGAAGCCCGCGAGCGCGTACCACGGCAGCAGCGAGGACGGATCGAGCGCGACTTGCCGGAACATCAGGTAATACGACACGGCCAGCGCCAGTCCGCCGACGAAGATTGTGCGGCCCGCGCCGATCCTGCCCGCGATCGCGCCCGCCAGCACGCAGCCGATGGTCAGGCACAGCGTCGCCGCGCAATTCGCCACCAAAACCGTTGCGGGAGCGATCTGGAATTGCTTCTGCAAGAGCGTCGGCGTCATCAGAATCACGACGACGATGGCGGCGGAAAGCATCCACGTCAGCAGCATCGAAATGATGACGGCGCGGCCGTGGTCGCGCAGCACGGCCTTGAGCGGCAACTCGGCGGCAATCGCCTTGCGCTTCTGCAACTCGGCGAAAACCGGCGTTTCATACAGCCAGCGACGCAGATACACCGAGCACAGACCGAACACGCCGCCCAACAGAAATGGCAGACGCCACGCGAAATCCGCGACTTGCGCGGGCGCGAAGGTCTTGTTGATGCCGGTCGCGATCATGGAGCCGAGCAGAATGCCTGCCGTCAGACCCGCCGTCAGCGTGCCGCACGCATAGCCGACATGGCGTGCCGGCACGTGCTCCGACACGAACACCCACGCGCCCGGCACTTCGCCGCCGACCGCCGCGCCCTGCATCACGCGGAACAGCAGCAACAGCACCGGCGCCATCATGCCGATCGACGCGTACGTGGGCAGCAGGCCCATCAGCAAAGTTGGCACGGACATCAGCAGCACGGAGAGCGTGAACATGCGTTTGCGGCCGAGCAGATCGCCGAAATGCGCCATCACGATGCCGCCGAGCGGCCGCGCGAGATAGCCCGCGGCGAAGATGCCGAACGTCTGCAATTGCCGCAGCCAGTCAGGAATCGACGCCGGAAAGAACAACTGGCCGATCACCGGTGCAAAGAACACGAAGATGATGAAGTCGTAAAACTCCAGCGCGCCGCCGAGTGCGGCAAGAGTCAAGGTCTTGTAGTCAGCGCGCGTCAAGGCGCGGCCGGCGGTGCGTTCGCCGCCGGACAAAGGTGTGGCCTGCATCGAAAAAGGAACCCGTAAGTGGACAAGCCGCACATGAAGCGCGGCGACGAATCGCAACAATTTGCGATACGCGAATGAGGCCAGTGTTTGCCCTGCGGGAGAAGAGACGCGCCGGATGAGCGCGAAGCGGGAACTGCACGGACGCGGAATCGGATGCCGCGGCCCGTCCACCGCGCTGCGTCCCTGCGACGGACAGTCGCGCTGGCAGCGATCTTCGCGCCGTCTCGGTAAAAACGGCGGAAGCGGGATTCTGAAAGCCGAAGGCGGCATGTTACAGGATGAAAGGACGGTTTTGGACAATTCGTATGCGGAGAGCAACGTCTCGTTTCCGGTCGAAAAATTCGCGCGCCGTCACATGCGTTGACACATTCGGACGTTTCCGATGTGAAAGAAGTGTGGCGCTCTTGAAAATGCGGGCCTGTAAATAACCGTCTCACCACCATGAGACGCCCCGCGTTGCCTACTTCAAGGCACGTATGTCCCTTTGATAGATCAGGCTTTTCTTATGCGCGTCGCTGTTTTGCAAACCGACCCCAGCTATCGCAACCTCATCAGCGATGTCGTCAAACGACTCGGTCACACCTGCGTGACATTCGGTGATGGTTTGCTGCTCTCCAAGGCGCTCTCGCGCTCCACCGTCGATCTGCTGATCCTCGACTGGAATTCCAGTGGCCTGTGCGGTCTCGACCTGCTGAAATCCGTGCGTTCGAGTTTCGGCGAACGTGTGCCGGTTCTGTTCGCCACGCCCGACGGCGCTGAGCACAATATCGTCTGCGCACTGACGGCAGGCGCGGACGACTTCGTCACCTATCCCATCCGTCCGGGCGAGTTCGGCGCGCGTGTCGAAGCGCTGCTGCGCCGCGCGTATCCGGCGACGTCGAACGCGTTTCTCGAAGTCGGTCCTTACCGCTTCGACTCGCGCCAGCAAACCGTCACGGTGCGCGGCAAGCCGGTGTCGCTCTCTGGCACGCAGTTCCGTCTCGCTCAATTGTTCTTCTCGAATATCGGCCGCGTGCTGTCGCGCGATCATATTTTCGCGATGGTCTGGGGCCGCGAGTTCCGTGAAACCACCCGCACCATCGACAGTCACGTGTCGCGTTTGCGTCTGGCGCTGGAGATCGAGCCGGTGAATCACTTCCGTCTGCAACCGGTGTACAAGAGCGGCTATCGCCTGCTGCATCTGTACGATGAAGGCGAAGATATCGGCGCGGATGGCGAGGAGCAGATCGCTGCGTACGCGTAATTTGGCCCGCTGAGTCGAACAAAAATGCCGTCGCGAGACGGCATTTTTGCTTTCCGGCGTCTGTGCCGAAATCCGCTTCGACGCGTGGCGGACGTTGCCGGAACGCTTGTACGCGCTGGCGGCGCATTGTGCCGATTTCGTCATCGAAATGGTCGAGCTTCGACAAGACGCCCGTCGTGCGCATTTCTACGATAGGCGCATGAAAACCATCGACTTTATCGACTCGCACACGGGCGGCGAACCGACGCGCCTCGTGATGGCGAACGGCCCGGATCTCGGCGGCGGCACGCTGGCGCAACGCCTCGACGTGTTCCGCACGCAATTCGACGACTGGCGGCAAGCGATCGTCACCGAGCCGCGCGGTTCGGACGTGATCGTCGGCGCGCTGCTGTGCGAGCCGGATCATGCCGACGCGACGGCGGGCGTGATCTTCTTCAATAACGTCGGCTATCTCGGCATGTGCGGGCACGGCACGATCGGGCTGGTGGCGTCGCTGGCGCATGCGGGAAGGATCGAGGCGGGGCGGCATCGGATCGACACACCCGTCGGTTCCGTCGATGCCACGCTCAATGCCGATGGCAGCGTCAGCGTGCGCAATGTGCCGGCGTATCGGCATCTTCATCGGGTGAAGGTCGAGGTGCCGGGCCACGGCGCGGTGACCGGCGATGTCGCGTGGGGCGGCAATTGGTTTTTCCTCGTCGCCGATCACGGGCATGAACTCGTGCCGACGCGCATCGCCGAACTCACGCGTCTGACCGATTCGATCCGCGACGCGCTCCACGCGCAAGGCATCACCGGCGCGGATGGCGCGTATATCGACCATATCGAATTGTTTGCGGATTCGCCGGTGGCGGGCATCGACAGCCGCAATTTCGTGCTCTGTCCGGGCAGCGCGTACGATCGCTCGCCGTGCGGCACGGGCACCAGTGCCAAGCTCGCGTGTCTTGCCGCCGACGATTACCTCGCGCCGGGCGCGGTGTGGCGGCAGGAAAGCATCATCGGCAGCGTGTTCGAGGGCAGTTATGTGCTCGATGGCGACGCGCTCATTCCGACCATCACAGGTTTTGCGCATGTGATGGCCGAAGGCCGCCTTGTGTTCGATGATCGCGATCCGTTCCGCCTCGGCATTCCGCTGCAATCGAACGCATGAACGCCGATGTGATCGTGGTCGGCGCGGGCATCGTCGGGGCGGCGTGCGCGGCGGAACTGGCGGCGCGCGGGATGTCGGTCGAAGTGATCGATGCGCATGGCGTCGGCGTTGGTGCGACGGCGGCGGGCATGGGCCATATCGTGGTGATGAACGATTCGGCGGCGGAATTCGCGTTGTCGCATTTATCGCGCACGTTGTGGCTCGATCTCGCGGCCGCCTTGCGCCGCCGCGATGCGTTTTCGCGTTGCGGCACGTTGTGGATCGCGGAGGACGAGGAAGAACTCGCGGCGGCGCGCGAGATGCGCGATGGCCTCGCGCGTGGCGGCGTCGCATCGCATGTTCTGGATAGCGAGGCGTTGCGCGAGGCGGAACCCGCCGTCAGTCATGCGATGCACGGCGGCCTGTTGATCGAAGACGATGCCGTGGTCTACGCGCCTTCCGCTGCGCAATTTCTGTTGTCGTCGTCGGCGCGCATTCGCGTGACGCTCGATTGCCGCGTGACGAGAGTGCACGCTGGCGAATCGCACGCGGAAGTCACGCTGGCCAACGGCGAACGCCGCAGCGCGAGTCATGTCGTGATCGCCAATGGTCTCGCGGTTTCCGATCTGATCGACGGCGTGCCTTTGGAGCCGAAAAAAGGCCACTTGCTGATCACGGACCGCTATCCGGGCACGATCCATCATCAGGTGCTCGAACTCGGCTATATCAAGAGCGCGCATCACGCGCGTGGCACGTCGGTCGCGTTCAACGCGCAGGCGCGGCCAACCGGGCAGGTGTTCATCGGTTCGTCGCGGCAGTTCGGAACGATCGATCCCGCCATCAACATGAACGTGCTGGCGATGATGCTCGCGCGCGCCACGCGCTATTTACCCGGCATCGGCGCGCTGAACGCGATCCGCGCGTGGACCGGCTTTCGCGCCGCCACGTCCGATGGCCTGCCGCTGATCGGCCCGGCGCGGCATGAACACGACCGCGTGTGGCTCGCGGCGGGCCACGAAGGGCTGGGCGTGACGACATCGCTCGGCACCGCGAAGCTGCTTGCCGCACTTATGTTCGATGAACCCGCGCCGCTCGATGCCGCGCCTTTCTCTCCACTTCGTTTTGCTTATGCCTAAGGTTTTTATCGACGGAGAACGGGTGTCGGTGCCCGAATTCACCACGATCGCCGCTGCGCTCGCCTTGAAACCCGCGCGACGTTCCGTCAGCGGCGAGCCGCGCACGGCGTTTTGCGGCATGGGCGTGTGCCACGAATGCCGCGTCACCGTCGATGGCCGCGCGCATGTGCTCGGCTGTCAGACGCTGTGCCGCGACGGCGCGATCATCGAGACGATGCGATGAAAACGGATCGCTTCGATGTATTAATTATTGGCGCGGGACCGGCGGGTTTGGCGGCGGCTGATGAAGCGGCGCGCACGGGCGCACGCACTGCATTGATCGACGATAACCCGCGTCCGGGCGGCCAAATCTGGCGGCAAGGACCGCAAGCGGCGCTCGCTGCGCCCTTGCGTGTTTGGCTGGACGAAGCACGCGCGCGGCCGAATCTCGTCGTGATGAGCGGAGCAAAAGTCATTGGCACGCACGGCGACAAAAGTCTGCTGATCGAGCAGGAAGGCGTGGCGCGTGTCATCGGATGGACGAAGCTGATTTTGTGTACCGGCGCGCGCGAGCGATTGCTGCCGTTCGAAGGCTGGACGCTGCCCGGCGTCACCGGCGCGGGCGGCTTGCAGGCGATGATCAAAGGCGGCATGCCGGTGCGCGGCGAGCGGATCGTGATTGCGGGAAGCGGGCCGCTGCTGCTCGCCGTCGCGGATACGGCGCGCAAACACGGCGCGGATGTGCGCGCGATGATCGAACAAGCTTCGTTCGGCGATGTCGCGCGATTCGTTGCATCGCTTGTGCGGACGCCGGGGAAGCTGGCGCAGGCGTTTGCGTTGAGGCCGGCGCGGTATCGGACGGGAAGCGTGGTCGTGAAAGCGCACGGCGAGACGCGCGTCGAAGCGGTCACGATCAGGCGCGGCGCAACGCAGCAGACGATCGAAACGGACCGTATTGCGTGCGGATACGGGCTTGTGCCGAACACGACGCTCGCGCTGGCGCTCGGCTGCGAGATGAACGATGCCGCCATCCGCATCGACGATGCGCAGCGGACGTCGCTGGAAAATGTCTATGCGGCGGGCGAGTGCACGGGCATCGGCGGCATGGAGTTGTCGCGTATCGAAGGCGCGATCGCGGCGCGCGCGGCGCTCGGTTTGCCCGTCGGTGCTCAGCAACATCAAGCACGCAGCCGATGGCGCGCATTCGCCGGACGCGTCGATCACGCCTTCGCACTCGGCGATGCCGCGCGCGCCATCCCGCCCGGCGACACGGTGATGTGCCGCTGCGAAGACGTGACGATCGGCGACATCGCGGCGCATGCGCATTGGCGCGACGCCAAGCTGCAAACGCGCTGCGGCATGGGACCGTGTCAGGGGCGCATCTGCGGCGAAGCGGCGGCGCTGTATTTCGGCTGGCCGCGAGCAAAGGCACGCGAGCCATTCGTGCCGGTGCGTGTCGATACGCTGATCGCCGCCAGCGAAGCCGAATAGTCGGGCGGACGCCAATTTTTTCCCCGTCGATGCAAACCTATAATGGTTTGGCCCCGACCCGCATGACCCAAAAAATGACGAGCGCAGCAACCGATGCCATCGATCTGACGCGTCTGCCGACGCCCGCCGCCTCGTCCTTGCGCGAGATGCTCGCGCATTTCATGCTGCTCGAACCCGTGTTCGATGCGATGCCCGACATCGTCTTCTTCGTGAAAGACCGCGAGGCCCGCTACGCGATGGTGAATCGCACGCTCGCGCGCCGTTGCGGCTATAAGGACGACAAAACCCGGTTGCTCGGCCGGACCGCCGAAGACGTGTTTCCGCGCCGCTTCGGGCGCATTTATACGGCGCAGGATCAGGCGGTGATCGCGCAGGGAAATCAACTGATCGATCAACTCGAACTGCATTTGTATCCCGGACGCGAGCCGGGTTGGTGCATGACCTGCAAACAGCCATTGTTGGATGCGGCGGGCAGTATCGTCGGATTGGCGGGGATTTCGCGTGATTTGCAGGCGGCGGAAAGCACGCATCCCGCTTACAGCCGACTGGCGGCGGTCGTGCAGCATATTCAGGAAAATTACGTGCAGCCGCTGAACATGCGCGAACTTGCGCACATGGCGAACATGTCGATCGCGCAACTGGAGCGCTATTTCCACAAGGTTTTCCATCTGACGCCGCGACAGGTTTTGCTCAAAACCCGGCTCGATGCCGCCACCGCCTTGCTCCTCACGCACGACAAGGTCACCGATGTCGCCGCGCTCTGCGGCTACACGGATCACAGCGCGTTCACGCGGCAGTTCAAGGCGACGGT
The DNA here is from genome assembly GCF_029439455.1 of Caballeronia sp. BR00000012568055. GTDB lineage: Bacteria > Pseudomonadota > Gammaproteobacteria > Burkholderiales > Burkholderiaceae > Caballeronia. The sequence continues at coordinate 225,151 of NZ_JAQFVG010000248.1, forward strand.
GGGCATCACGCCGACCGAATATCGCGCGGTATTGCAGTCGGCGGTGACGCGACCCGATTTCGCGGCATCGGCAAATGTCTGACGGAAAAACGGGGTACGCATAATCCCGGAATTACACGCCCGTACGAATCCGCGAAAATCCCGTCGGTTGTCGAATACCGCAGAGGACCGCCCGGCGCGGCTCTCAAGCCGAGTCAGCACATCCCGGCCTGCTTCTTGCTCGATATCAAGCGCCCAAGCCGCGCACATTCCCCCTGCCGGCGATGGCACAAAACCCCGCGACGTTACGCACCGGCGCACGCGAGGGTGTTAAAACACGGTGCGTCCGGAATTCCTGCCGCGTTCTGCTGTCAACCTACCGCGACGTGCGATGGTGATGAGCGGCGAGCCGTGGAGACCGTTGCGCGAGAATTCCGTTTTTTGCAGTCGAAAAGAAATCATGAACGAAGTGGCAAGACTGGGGCATGCGCGGATCGTCCTGATCGAGGACGATCCCGAAAGCAGGGCATCGCTACAGATGTTGTTGGAAGAAGAAGGTGCCGAAGTGGTCGCCGTATCCGACGCCGAAGACGGCGCGGAGGCCGCGATCACGCATCTTCCCGATGCGGTGATCTGCGATCTGGACCTTCCGGGAATGGATGGTTTCTATCTGATTCAACGTTTGCGAGATCACGAAATACGCGGGAATTTGCCGCCGTCGGTCGCGATTGCGTTGACGGGACACGATGGCGAAGAGTATCGATTACGCAGTATCGGCGAGGGCTTTCAGCATTTCATGACCAAGCCCGCGCATCCGGAAGAGCTGGTTTCGTTGATACAGGATGCGTTGAACGCGCGCGCCGTGGTCTGAGTTTTTGCAGACCCGGCGCGGCTCAATCAAGTGCTAAGAGCGGTCGCGATTGCGCGCCCGCGTCGCGCCCGTGATCACGGCAATGCCGAGCATGATCACGGCGACGATCATGATGGTGTGCTGCGAAACGTGCATGGCGACCAGCGCCCACGAGACGCCGCCGATAAAAATCAGCCAGCCCACGAGGTAGATGATCAGAGTCATGAGGTTTTTCTCCCTTGTTCGTCGGTTTGTAGTCGGTTTGTAGTTAGGGCATTATCCGACAAGCTGATTGCAAGACTCATGCCCTGATTTCATCGAACATGCTCACGGTCCATCACCTCAATAATTCCCGCTCGCAGCGCGTGCTGTGGATGCTCGAAGAACTGGGCGTCGAGTACGACATCAAACGCTATCAACGCGATCCGAAAACCATGCTCGCGCCGCCCGAATTGCGCGCGATCCATCCGCTCGGCAAATCGCCGGTGATTACGGACGGCGATCTCACGCTCGCCGAATCCGGCGCGATCCTCGAATATCTCGTCGAAAAATACGGCAATGGCCGATTCGCGCCGCCGCACGGCATCACGCCCGCGCGCGTGCGCTACGACTACTGGATGCACTACGCCGAAGGCTCCGCGATGCCGCCGCTGCTGCTCAAGCTCGTGGCGATCCGCATCGAGCTGGCGAAGATGCCGTTCTTTATCAAGCCGATCGCGCGGCGCATCGGCGATGGCTTGCAGTCCGGTTTCATCGATCCGCAATTGAAGCTGCACTTCGGTTATATCGAAGACGAGTTGACGAAAGCGCCGTATTTCGTCGGCGACGACTTCAGCGCCGCCGATGTGCAGATGAGCTTCCCGCTCGAAACCGGCACGCAGCGCGCAGGCGCAAGCGAATTGCCGCGTATTCGCGCGTTTCTCGGGCGTATTCACGAGCGGCCGGCGTATCGGCGGGCATTGGAACGAGGCGGGCAATACGACTACGCCTGAAAGACCGAGACATGAGACCGCCGCGCCGTTGCGTACAATGACTCGCGACGTCCACCTCAGCCCAAAGGCTATTCATGGCTCGAATCGTCCCTGACGACTGGAAGAACCTCGAAGCGACCGGCGCCGCCGCGCGCGAACTCGAAACGCTCGCGCTTCTCGACAAGCTGCCCGACGATTACACGGTCTATCACGGAGTCCACTGGACGCGTATCAACGAAGGCTTTTCCGTGTTCGGGGAAGCGGATTTCGTGGTCGTCGCGCCATCGGGCCGCGTGCTGATGATCGAGATGAAAGCCGGTTTTCTGCGCGAAACCGGCGCGGGGCTGGTCAAGGTGTATTTGCAGAAAGAGCGCAATGTGGCCGTGCAACTGGCGCGGACGCTGGAAAATCTGCATCGGCGGTTTACGGCGGCGTTCGGGGCGGGGACGTATCGGATCGAGGCGCTGCTGTATTGCCCGGACTACATCGTGAAAGATGCGGCCATCGCGGGCGTGCAGCCAGGGCGCATTGTCGATGCAAGCCGCAAGGCCTCGCTGCCGCGCGTGGTGCTGGAAATTCTGCCGCCCGACGAACCGCGCTTCGAATCGGCGGCGCGCATCCATCATTTTCTTGCCGATGAACTCTCGCTCACGCCCGATACCAACGCCTTGGTCGGCGCAGCGAATACGCTTGTCACGCGTCTGTCGGGCGGACTCGCGACGTGGGCGCGCCGTCTCGAATTCGATCCGTTCCGTCTGCGCGTGATCGCAACCGCAGGCGCGGGCAAGACGCAACTCGCCGTGCGCGTCATGCGCGATGCCATCGCGGCCGGCAAGAGCGTGCTGTACGTGTGCTTCAACCGGCCGCTCGCCGACCATATCCGAGCGATCGCGCCGAAAGACGCGAAGATCGCCAACTATCATCAATTGAGCGCCGCCGTCGCGCGCGATGCGGGCAGTCCGCCCGACTTCAGCCAGCCGAACATCTTCGCGACACTCGAAGAACGCTTCGCCGCCGTGCCGGTGCCCGAGCACTGGAAAACGGATGTCCTGATCGTCGATGAAGGTCAGGATTTTCAGGCGGCGTGGGTCGAAGCGCTCGAACGCTTGTTGAATCCGGAGGGCGCGTGGTGGTGGCTCGAAGATCCGATGCAGAACCTGTATTTGCGCGAGCCGATTCCGCTTCCCGGCTGGACCATTCTGCGCGAATCGACCAACTATCGCAGTCCGCGCGATCTGCTCGGCTTTATCCGCAAGGTCGTCGGTCCCGAGGTGCGGCTGGACGCGGGCAGTCCGTTCGATGGCTCGGACGTGACTGTATCGACGTATGAAGAGGGCAACCCCGAAGAAGTCGTCGATGCCACCAAGCGCGCGATCACGCAAGCCCTGTCGCTCGGCTTTCGCAAGCAGGACATCGCCGTGCTGTCGTTTCGCGGGCGCGAAGGGTCGGCGCTGACGGCGGTCGATCATCTCGGGCCGCATCGGTTGCGGGCGTTCACGGGCACGTACGATCTGTTCGGCAACCCGGAGTATCGCGAAGGCGATGTGCTGCTGGAATCGATCTATCGCTTCAAGGGGCAATCCGCGCCGTGCGTGGTGCTCACCGAAGTCGATTTCGAATCGCTCGACGATCAGGCCGCGCGCAAGCTGTTCGTCGGCGCGACGCGGGCGACCATGAAGTTGATCGTGGTCGCATCGGAACGCGCGGCGCGCGCGCTGGACACGCTGTAATCGCACATGGCGACGCTCGGCTCATCCGTGCGCGCGCGTGCATCGCGCCCCTGGTTCCGCCGCCTGTGGTACGCGGCCATGATCGCGCTCGCGGTCGCGCCGCCGATCGGCGCGGTCGGCTATATGCTGTATTCGGGGCTGCTGGCGCGGGAGACGCATCGGCTGGTGGTGCCCGCAGACAGTCTGTATTGGGACGCGGCGCAGTTTCAGATTGCCTATGAGCGATTCGAAAGCCAGGCGCTGTTGTTCCGCGCGGGTGTTGACGAAGACGCCGACGCGGTGCGCGCGAGTTATTCATACATGCGCCTGCGCCTGAACGCGCTGTCGGATCCCGAAAGCAATCAACCCTTGCGCAATCGTCAACTGGAGATCGTCCGCCAGTTGCAAAGCGCGCTCGATTCCATTCAACCCGATGTCGATGGCCTGAACGCCGAACGTCAGCGCATGATGCATATCATCGGCGTGGTGCGGCAGAACGCGCCGCTGGTTTCGGAACTGGCGAGCGCGCGCCGTCTGATGGATGTGGGCGAGCGCGAGGCGATCGTGCGCGACTTCGAAACGCGCCGCCGCTATCTGATTTACGCGGGCATTTTGCTCGGGCTGTTATCGGCGGTGGCGACGTTGATGTTGTTGCTCAACGGCCTGCGCCGCACGCGTCTGATCGATCAGCAACGCGCCGCGCTTGCCGCCGAGCATCAGGCGACGCGGGCGGCGCGCGAGGCGGGCGTCGCGAAAGACACGTTCCTCGGCATGATCAGCCACGAACTGCGCACGCCGCTGCACGCGATTGTCTCGTCGGTCGAATTGCTCGGGCTGAATCTTCATGCGGCGGCGGATCGCAAGATCATCGAGCGGCTGGAGGCGGGCGCGCGCCATCTCGAAGCGCAAATGCGCGATCTGACCGATTACGCGCGGCTCGGCGCGGGCAAGCTCGAACTGCGCATGGGCGTGTTCGAGCCGGCCGACATGCTCGAATCTATCGTCGATGCCAATACGCCCGCGGCCAACGTGAAAAATCTGGTCCTGCGCGGCGATTTCATCGGTGCGCGTGGACCGATCGAATCGGACCCGCATCGCGTGCGGCAGATCGTAACCAATCTCGTGACCAATGCCATCAAATACACCGACACCGGTTCCGTCGATGTGCATTTCGAGCGCGTAGCCACGCGGCTGGACATTTCCGTGGTCGATACCGGACCGGGCATTTCGCGCGAGCAACTGCCGCTGATCTTTCAGGAGTTCACGCAACTGGATTCGTCCAGCACGCGGCGATTCGATGGCGCGGGCATGGGACTCGCCGTGGTGCGCGGACTGGTCGATTTGCTCGGCGGGACCATCGAGGTATCGAGCGAAGTGGGACAGGGCGCGGCGTTTCGGGTGAGCTTGCCGGCGGTATCGGCGGAAAAGCTGCCTGCGCCGGACGAAGATGTCAGCGCGCCCGCGATGCGCCGTTCACGCGTGCTGGTGATCGACGATCACGAGTCGATCCGCGAGTCGCTGATCGAGATGTTGACGCATCTGGGTTACGCGAGCGTCGCCATGCCCGATGTAGACAGCGCGCTCGCCTGGCTGCGCGCCAACGACGCCGACGTGATCCTCGCCGATCTCCATATGCCAGGCAAGGACGGCTATTCGTTCGCCAATGAGTATCGCGCGCGCACGGCGCCGGGCGCGAGCGTGCCGATTATCGCGGTGAGCGCGTACGCGCCCGAACTGGTCGATCCGCGCGCGGCCGTGCTGTTCTTCGATTACTTGTTGAAGCCCGTGCGCTACGAAGTGCTGAAAAGCGCCGTGCAGCGCGCCGTTCGGGCACGCCGCCTCGCGACGTAGGCTTAGGTTCTGAGCAAACGTTTCGACAGATCCGCCACCAGAATGCCGAGACGCGCGGGCTTTTCGAAACACGTCACGTTGTGATCGCGGATCACCTGACTGATTTCCGATTCGCTCGCCTTGCCCGTCGTCAGTTCGCCCGTGAGCACGAAAATCGGCGCGTCCGGATTGTCGGACTCGCGCACCGCGCGGATCGCGCCTGCCGACGTGTTCGAGCCGAACAGCCAGTCGATGACCACGGCGTCGAACACTTGCGATTGCAGCGCGTCGAAGAACGTGTCGAGGTTGTAGAAGGCCATCGCGGTGAAGCCGGTGGCGTCGAGATAATCGTGCAGATTGTCGGCGGACGCGTGGTCGTCATCGACAACAGCGATCACAGGCTTTTCGACATCGGCCCGGCGCGGCAGGATTTCGATCTTGTGGACGTCGCACGCTTCGTAGAGCAACACGCCTTCGTGTTTGCTGACGATCCATCGGTTATTCATTTTCTGCGCGATGAAGTCCGGCCGGCTGCCCGCTTCCAGCGCCGCGCCAACCCACGCCATGCACGGAATCTCCACGCTGCCGAGCTTGAGCACGGCGTCGTGCGGCGTGCCTTCGGTTTCATCGGCGCGGGTGTTGATGGTGTCGAACAGCTTGAGCGCGGGTTCGTCGAAGGCATCCGCCACGCGGCGGATTTGCGCGAGCGTCCACGGACTATTGCCGCGCAGCTTGCGGTGCCCTTGCGAGAAACTGAGATCGAGAATACGGCACAGTTCAGCGGTCTGCTGACGCTTGCCGATGCCATGACGACTCATCAGCTCGCGCACGCGTTCCGCGACGGCGAGCGATTCGGAAGAAGATGTTTCAGTGACCATACTGCCAGTCGGCGCGAGAAGGTGAACGTGCGGATGACGTGTTGCGATGTCGGTGAACCATTGTAATTGGCGTGGAAACCGCGCGGGTTTCCTGATCAAAGAAAATGCCGTGCGCCTGAGCGACGTCACGGCATTTTTTTCATGCGACGACGCTTATGCGTCGCGGTGAACGACTCAGCTTACGGCGGCGATATTCGCAGCTTGCAAACCCTTCGGTCCCTGACGCACTTCGAACATCACCTTCTGGTTTTCCTGTAGCGACTTGTAGCCGTCCATACGAATTTCCGAGAAGTGCGCGAACAGATCGGGCGTGCCGTCATCCGGCTTGATAAAGCCAAAACCCTTGGTGTCGTTGAACCATTTCACAGTGCCGGTTGCCATCGTTTTCTATCCTCTTGCTGCTTTGTTATCGAGGCGATGCCTCGTGGGTGGTGATGCGTTTTTATATTTATGCGAGCGCTTCGGCGTGTTCGGGCATGTCGTCGAGCAGGGTCGAGAGCTGGTCGCCTTCGCTGAATTCACGCAGCGTCGCGAGCAGCGTGCGCCACGGCGCGGGCCAGCGCGTTTCGCGTACGCAATGGCCGCTTGCGTTCGTGATGCGCAGGACCGTGGTGTCGGGGAAATACGTGAGCGTGACGGGATGGCCATCGAGAACGCAGGTCGCGGTGCAGGCTTTCGGAGTAAACATGTTTTGGTCTGAATGATCGTTTGTTTGCTTT